>DASXNB010000019.1:0-34441 GCA_036495305.1 Solirubrobacteraceae bacterium
CGTCGTGAGAAGACAATGGCACAGCGGCTCGCCAACGAGCTGATGGACGCCCAGTCACAGCAGGGTGGCGCTTACAAGCGCAAGGACGACATCTACCGCATGGCGCAGGCCAACAAGGCTTTCGCCCACTACCGCTGGTAGTTAGTTCCTTTCGCCCTCCTTGGCGGATGATCCACGGCAGCTCGATCTGCATCGTCGCGTGAGTGCTTGGTGTGGTCCATTTCATCCACGGATCTACCGTTTGGACCGTCGAGATTGACTGCAGTCTGGTTGACGCATTTGTGGGTTCTCGGCTGCGACGCCTGACGGCGACAGTCATGAGCTGGAACCTGACGTTCATCTCATTTGGCCGAGATCGCGCCCCCGAGGTATCCCTCCTGGCCACCAGGCATGATGTGGTCCGATGACTATTCCTCTCGAAAGCGGGATCAAATGGGTCGAAGACCCTGCGGGTAACGTTCTCGCCCATATGGGGCGCACCGTCTGTCGCCATATGATGGCGCAGACTGATCATTCGAGGCGAGCGATCGTCAAGCGCCCAGCCGCCAATGTTCATCCGGTCGAGATTTACTCGATCGGAATGGAGCGAGTTGCCTACACTCTCGCGTCTGAGCTTGGTCTCCCGGTACCAGCGGTCCACCTTGAGGATGTCGATGACCATGCGTCCGCCGTAGTTGTACGGATTCCAAACAGTCGGTCCTGGATGGCTCTGGGAAGCGCACCAGGGATGGCGAGTCAGATACGTAATCAGGATATCTGGCCGTTGGCCGCGCTCTTCGACGTCTGGATGGCCAACACCGATCGGACACATGTGAACGTTCTGTTCGAGACGTATCCGCCGGGATGCTCTCCCGGCAGTGCTCGAGGGTGTGTCTGTTGGCTGATCGACCATGGTCAATGCGGTCTCTGGCCTGCCGACAAGCTTTTGGGGCGCAAAGCAGAGGAGGTGCCCGACGATCCAGCCCAGATCGTCGGGACTGCGCTTCGAAAGGAGGGCGAGGTGGCAATCGCTCAACGCATGAAGCCCGAATACCGAATGGCCCTGAAGCACACCCTAGGGCCCGCCCGCGATGCCCTCCTTGACCAAGTCCGGAACGTGGGGGATGATCTCATAGAGCGGGCAGTGCAGGAGGTGCCAGACCGCTACATAACGAAAGGACAGTCCGATGCGACCACCCAGTTCCTCAAGGGCAGACGTGATGCGCTCGATACAGTACTTAACGAGTACTGGTCCGGGTAGCCGAAGTCTGTATGGTCGCGCGCGGAGTCTCACCGGGTTGCTCAACAAAAGGAGATCAGGTGCCGTACCGCTATGTCGTCCTCTATGAGGAGGTTCCAAACCGCTCAGCACGTCCAGTTGGTCTGGCGATCGAGCGAGATGGTTACGTTCGTGTAGAGACGCGGGACGAATTCTGTATGCCCCGGCGTTACAGCGAACCCTTCGTTGTCGCGGGCCCCGATATGACTACGATCGCCTATATGCCTAGTGACGTGGGGTACTTCGATCACGTCTTGATTGATCTTTCGCGGACCTTCACAATCGCTGAGCCAGGCGTCACGATGGACATAACGGAGGCCGCCTTCAGGCGGCTACTGCTTGAGAAGGTGTTGCGACCACTCCGTTACGCCGAGTCTCATCAGTACACGACGATCCAGAGCTATCACGCCGAGCTTGGCTACGTCCATAAGACCCCCGAGGTTGCGAAGTCGGAGGGGGCGACACGCGACGTAGTTTCAGTGCGGGAGTCGGTCTGTGTCGCCTGAGCATCTCAGTAGCGGAGGCGGGCAGCTCGTCGGCGTTCGGGTGCACGATCTTGCGTTTCGTGTTACCGATGACTATGAGTTCGACGAGCCCCTGAATTACGTGATCGTGACCTCTTCGAACGTCTCGCTTGCCGATGACATGACGAGCGGACAAATCCTCTTCCACGCTGCAGTGGGATGGACGGTGGCGAACGCAGATGAGGACGATGACCCTGTCAAGGGTCCTTTCGATCTCGATCTTACGTTGGAGGCCCATTTTGCTCTTACAGGAACGGAGATCGACACTAACGAATTCTCGGACTGGATTGAGTTCAACTCAGAGCATCTGCTCTGGCCGTACCTGCGGACGGAGATCGCCAGTATCACGACTTCGGCAGGTCTGCCTCCGTTGACGATCTACACAATCGCGGTGCCAGTGTTCCGATACGATGCGATGGCTGAGTCGCCTAGCTCCTCATCGGAGCTACCAGAGTCAAGTCACGACATCACAGACCCGTAGTAGGACTCTCTCGGTACTCACGCCCGCCGACCTCGCTGTTGATGCCCGACGGCGACATCACGAAACCGGACCTTACCAGTCGATCTCCTGTGAAGGAGATGTATCCAGTGCCGATCCCCATCCCAGGATGACTTCAAGGGTCAGACCTTGATAGAGGTCCGCTTCTTATAGAGATGACTCATATGTGACGCATTGCACAGCTGCAGCCCTTGAAGGAAGAAGGTTTGGTACCTAAACTTTCGGTACCGAATGTCTTCACGACCAGTCATCGAACAGTCAGATCCGCACGCTTCTGAGCGGATTGAGCGCCATGTGTGGGTCATCTGCGGGGTTGTGATCCTCGGGATGATGATGTCGATACTCGACACCACGATCGTCAACGTGGCGTTGCGGACGCTCTCCCACGACCCGCACAGCCCCCTCTCGCAGGTTCAATGGGTGATCACCGGCTACCTGCTCGCGCTCGCGGCGGTGATACCCGTAACAGGCTGGGCCGCCAGGCGATTTGGCGCAAAGCAGGTGTACATGACCTCGCTCGTGCTGTTCACGGCCGGGTCTGCGTTGTGTGGGCTTGCCAACTCCACCACCTCGCTTGTGATCTTCCGCGTCCTCCAGGGCGCAGGCGGGGGCATGATCATGCCGGTGGCGATGATGATCATGGCCCAGGTGGCAGGCCCACAGCGCATGGGCAAGGTCATGGGATACGTCTCGATGCCCGCGATGCTCGCGCCGATCCTCGGCCCGGTCGTGGGCGGGTTGATCCTCGAGAACCTCCATTGGTCGTGGATCTTCTTCGTGAACGTCCCCATCGGTGTGCTCGCGTTCGTGCTCGGCTGGCGGATGCTCCCTCACACTGACTCCGGCGAGGCGGGCCGTCTTGATGTGCTTGGTATCGCCATGCTTCCCACGGGGTTCGCGGCCGTCATCTATGGCGTGAGTAAGCTCGGCGCGGGCGCCGCTTTGGGGTCTGGTGAAGTGATCGTGCCCACCATCGTGGGGGCGGTGTTGATTTTGTTGTTCTGCCTGCACGCCCTGCGCATCGAGCGTCCACTGCTCGATATTCGCCTCTATGCCAACCGTGTGTTCGCCGGGGCGGCATTCACCAACTTCGGTCTGGGGGCCGCATTGTTCGGTGCGATGATCCTTGTTCCCCTCTACTACCAGGAAGTGAGGGGGCAGAGCGTTATCGCCACGGGCCTTCTCACCGGCCCGCAGGGGATCGGGGCGCTGATAGCGATGCCCATCGCCAGCCGCCTCACGCAGCGCTTCGGCGGCGGCCGTGTAGCGGTGAGCGGGGTGTCGCTGCTGTGTCTCAGCACGATCCCCTTGGCGTTCGTCGGCGTCGACACGTCGATCGTGGGGATCTCGCTTGTGCTGGTCGTACGCGGCCTGAGCATCGGAATGTGCTTCATGCCGGCGATGAGCGCCGCCTTCTCGGCGATGCGACCCGATCAGATCTCCGACGCCACACCCCAGATCAACGCGCTTCAACGGACCGGCGGCGCGATCGGCACCGCGGTGCTCGCCGTCGTGTTGCAACGCGCGGGCGCTGGCGCACACTCCCCCGCCGAGCTCGCGAGCGCTTTCGACACCGCCTACTGGTGGGCGCTTGGGATTGCGGCCCTCTCCTTGATCCCTTGCATTGTGCTGCTCCGCGCGGAGCGTCCCAAGAGCAACGCGGTGCAGTCGGCAGCCCCTACAGAGGCGCTTGGCGAGCCGGTCGGAGTCTGAATAACAGGCGGCGGCAAATGTCTCTGACAACTCAACAATCCAAGCAGGCCTCCCGCGAGGAGTGGGAGTCCGAGTTGCTTCAACTGGGCAAGGCGTTTCGACGTGTGTTCCGCAGTCTGAGGCGTTTGCGCGGGCGCGACACCCACCTGGTGGGCTCCGAGGTGAGTCATGCCCAGATGGAACTGCTGATCGAGCTGAGCGAGCAAGGGGCTCTGTCGGCGGGAGATCTGGCCACGGCCGCCCAACTCACCCCCGCGACCGTCACCCAGATGCTCGACCATCTAGCCGCCAGCGGCCACGTCGAGCGCACCCGCTCAGACTCCGACAGGCGCGTGGTGGTGACACGGCTCAGCGACCAGGGCGAGGCCAAGGTGCGCGCCAAGCGCGCTCTCTGGCAGGAGCGCTGGGAGAGCACTCTCGCGGATATAGACGCTGATGATCTGAGGGTCACAACACGTGTGCTCGAACGGCTCAACGCGGTCTTCGAGGATGCACCCCGAGCGGGGGACTGTGGCGAGGAGCACTAGCCACACCTGGCCTTGCGGCGGCGCTCGAGCCGACTGTATGTGGGGCGAATAGCTCTGCTATAGTCGGCTCCCGCCTGCGGTGTCGAGTGTTTTCACGCGGGCGTCAACCAGCATGGAGACCTTCACCAAATAACGCAGCGAGACCCGCCCGACGACCGGCAGTGCGTGGGCCCGAGGGGCCCATTTTTTTGCCCTGAGCCGTCGTAGGGCTGCCGCGCGTGTTCCACTCGCAAACTTCCCGCAATCCAAAGTTACGGACGATCTGAAAATGCCCCGCAAGTTCCCACTCGAGAAGACGCGCAACATCGGGATCATGGCCCACATCGATGCGGGCAAGACCACAACCACCGAGCGCATCCTCTACTACACCGGACGCACCTACAAGATCGGCGAGGTTCACGAGGGCGCCGCGGTGATGGACTGGATGGAACAGGAGCAGGAGCGCGGCATCACGATCACCTCAGCCGCCACCACCGCCGAGTGGGACGAGCATCGGATCAACATCATCGACACCCCCGGCCACGTCGACTTCACAGTCGAGGTGGAGCGCTCGCTGCGCGTCCTTGACGGCGCAATCGCTCTGTTCGATTCGGTCGCCGGCGTCGAGCCTCAATCCGAGACGGTTTGGCGCCAGGCGGACAAGTACCACGTCCCGCGGATCGCCTACATCAACAAGATGGACCGCACGGGCGCCGACTTCGATCAGGGCGTGCAAACGATGATCGACCGGCTCGCCGCGCACCCGGTCCCGATCCAGCTTCCCATCGGCGCCGAGGGTGATTTCGCCGGCGTCGTCGATCTCGTGAAGATGAAGGCCGTCGTCTACAAAGACGAGCTCGGCACCGACCAGGAAGAGGCCGACATCCCCGAGGCCTTGCTCGAAGCGGCGTCGGTCGCACGCGAACACCTGCTCGAGGAGGTCTCTCACTACGACGATGCTCTGCTTGAGTTGATCTTGGAAGAGGCCGAGGTCCCGGAGGCGGTGCTCAAGAATGCGATCCGTAAGGCCACCCTCTCCACCAAGCTGACCCCGGTTCTGTGCGGGTCTTCCTTCAAGAACAAGGGCGTCCAGCCGTTGCTCGATGCTGTAGTCGACTACCTCCCCTCGCCGCTGGACGTGCCCGCCGTGATCGGCACCGAACCGGTCCGGGGCGATGGCGAGGAACCGCAGATCGAGCGCCACGCCGACGATTCCGAGCCCTTCACCGCGCTTGCCTTCAAGATCATGGCCGACCCCTACGTGGGCAAGCTCACCTATTTCAGGGTCTACTCCGGAAAATTGGAGGCCGGCTCGCGCGTGCTCAACGTCAACAGTGGCCGCACAGAGCGGATCGGGCGTATCCTGATGATGCACGCCAACGAGCGCGAGGAGGTCTCCGAGGTTTATGCGGGAGACATTGCCGCCGCGGTGGGCATCAAGCAGGTCATCACCGGCGACACGCTTGCCGCTCCCGACGCCCCGATCAAGCTTGAGAACATCACCTTCCCCGAGCCCGTCATCAAGGTGGCGGTGGAGCCCAAGACGAAGGTCGATCAGGAGAAGATGTCGGTCGCGCTCGGTCGCCTTGCGGAGGAGGACCCCACCTTCCAGGTGCGCACCAACGAGGAAACCGGCCAAACCGAGATCTCAGGGATGGGGGAGCTCCACCTCGAAGTGCTGGTGGATCGCATGAAGCGCGAGTTCGGCGTCGAGGCCAACGTGGGTCGACCCCAGGTGTCCTACCGCGAGACCGTTCGCGGCACCGCGGAGAAGATCGAAGGCAAGTTCGTACGCCAAACCGGCGGCTCTGGACAGTTCGGTGTCGTGTTCATCGATCTCGAACCAGCGCCTGGCGAGGGCTTTGACTTCATCAACAAGATCAAGGGTGGGGCGATCCCCTCGGAGTTCATCCCGGCCGTTGAGAAGGGTGTCGAGGAGGCGCTCGAGAACGGTGTCAAGGCTGGTTACCCGATGGTGGACGTGCGTGTCACACTCGTGGACGGCAAGTACCACGACGTCGACTCCTCGGAGATCGCCTTCAAGGTTGCCGGATCGATTGCTTGCAAGGAGGCCGCAAGGCGCGCCAAGCCCGTCTTGCTCGAGCCCGTGTTCGCGGTCGAGGTCGTCACCCCTGAGGACTTCATGGGTGACGTGATGGGCGACCTCTCACGTCGCCGTGGCCATCTTCAGGGCTCCGAGCAGCGGGGCAACGCGCTTGCGATTCACGCCAAGGTGCCCTTGAGCGAGATGTTCGGGTATGCGACCGACCTGCGTTCCAACACGCAAGGCCGTGCCAACTACACCATGCAGTTCGAGGGGTACGAGGAGGTGCCCCCGAACATCGCGGAGAAGATCATCGAGCAACGCACCGGAGAGCCGGTCCCCGCCTGAGATGACCGTGAGCGCTTCGCCATACTGCGTCCTCGGTCGCTCGCGTACGAAGTACGCCACGCGCCCTGCGTCCTTGTCTGGCTCGACTCACGGCCATCTCAGGAGCAAGTTGTGTAAAGGCGATCACTGGTCAGAACAACGAGTAGGTTCATAGGCAGAAGTCAAGAAAGTCCCCATTTAGATAGATTTCCCAGGTTCGCCCTATCAGCGGCGAATATCCAAGTCGATTACAGGAGCACACAAAGTGGCGAAGGAGAAGTTCGAGCGCGACAAGCCGCACGTCAACGTCGGCACCATCGGTCACATCGACCATGGCAAGACGACGCTGACCGCTGCCATCACGACCGTGCTGGCGGAGAAGATGGGCGGCGAAGCCCGTAGCTTCGAGGAGATCGACAACGCTCCGGAGGAGAAGGAGCGTGGGATCACCATCGCCACATCGCACGTCGAGTACCAGACAGAGAACCGTCACTACGCGCACGTCGACTGCCCCGGGCACGCCGACTACGTGAAGAACATGATCACCGGCGCGGCCCAGATGGACGGCGCGATCCTCGTGGTGTCGGCGGCCGACGGCCCAATGCCCCAGACGCGGGAGCACATCCTGCTTGCCCGCCAGGTTGGTGTGCCCTACATCGTGGTGTTCCTCAACAAGGCCGACATGGTCGATGACGAGGAGCTGATGGAACTGGTTGAGGTCGAGGTTCGCGAGCTTCTCTCCGAGTACGACTTCCCCGGCGATGACATCCCGTTCATTGTGGGCTCGGCGCTGAAGGCGCTTGAAGGCGACGAGGCATACAAGGACAAGATCGTCGAGCTTGCCGCGGCGCTCGACAGCTACATCCCCCAGCCGGTGCGCGAGCTCGACAAGCCGTTCCTGATGCCCGTCGAGGACGTCTTCACGATCACGGGCCGCGGCACGGTCGCCACGGGCCGCGTGGAGCAGGGGATCGTCAACACCGGCGACACGGTTGAGATCGTGGGCGTCCACGACACCACGACAACTGTCGTGACCGGTGTAGAGATGTTCCGCAAGATCCTCGACCAGGGCCAGGCCGGCGACAACGTCGGCTGCCTGCTCCGTGGTACCAAGCGCGAGGAGATTGAGCGCGGTCAGGTGCTGTGCAAGCCGGGCTCGATTACGCCGCACACCAAGTTCAAAGCTGAGGTCTACATCCTCAAGAAGGAGGAGGGTGGTCGTCACACTCCGTTCTTCACGGGGTACAGGCCGCAGTTCTATTTCCGCACGACCGACGTAACCGGCGTAGCGAAGCTGCCCGAGGGCGTCGAGATGGTCATGCCCGGCGACAACGTACAGATGGAGATCGAGCTGATCCAGCCGATCGCCATGGATCAGGGCCTGCGCTTCGCCATCCGCGAGGGTGGGCGCACGGTCGGCTCGGGCGTGGTCACCGAGGTCATCGAGTAGCACCGGGGTGTCTCGCACGCGCTAGACACTTCTCATTTGCAAGTCAGATACGACGAATAGCTTCGCCTGCAGAGCGGTGAAGGGCGGATACCTCCGGTTTGAGGGATTCCGCCCTTTCTCTCGCTCGCCGGGCGAGCCGGGGAGAGTGCCCCGTGCGATAGCACTCACACAAACGATAAGAAAGTCGCAAGTAGACAACTCAAATGGCAGCGCTCACACAAAACAAGATCCGCATCCGGCTGAAGGCGTACGACACCTCCGCCATCGAGTCGGCCGCGAAGGAGATCGTGGAGACCGCGACTCGCACCGGCGCCACCGTGTCCGGTCCCGTCCCGCTGCCTACTGAGAAGAACGTCTACTGCGTGATTCGCTCGCCCTTCAAGGACAAGGACTCACGCGAGCACTTCGAGATCCGCACCCACAAGCGCCTGATCGACATCCACCAGCCAAGTCCCAAGACGGTCGATTCGTTGCAGCGCCTGGACAATCTCCCGGCGGGCGTCGACATCGAGATCCGTCTCGCCACTTAGGTATCACGAGATGTCAGCGATTCTTGCCAAGAAGTTGGGGATGACCCAGGTATTCCAAGAGGATGGAAGCGTCGCGCGCGTCACCGTGCTCGAGGCCGGTCCATGCCCCGTCACCGCCGTGCGCACGGCGGAGCGCGATGGCTATGAAGCGGTGCAACTCGCCTTCGGTCTAACCAAGGAGAAGCACCTCTCAAAGCCCGAGCTCGGTCATCTCAAGAAGGCCGACGCCCCCCCGATGCGCCACCTCGTGGAGTTCCGCGGTGCTGTGGGTGAGCTGCAAGTGGGGGAGTCGGTGACCGTTGACTCCTTCGAAGTTGGGGGGCGCGTGAAGATCGCCGGCATCTCAAAGGGCAAGGGATTCCAAGGCACGGTCAAACGCCACAACTTCAAACGCGGTCCCGTATCGCACGGTTCACACAACGTGCGCGCTCCCGGTTCGATCGGCGCTTCGGCGTGGCCGGCGCGGGTCACCCCCGGTATCCGTGGGCCGGGCCAGATGGGTAACAAGCGCGCATCCCAACCAGGTCTTGAGATCGTGGCGGTGGACCCCAAGAAGAATCTGATGCTCGTTCGCGGCTCCGTGCCCGGACCGCGTGGTGGCGTAGTGGAGGTGCGTGGCAATGCCTGACGCACCCATCCTCAATGCCGACGGTGGCGCCACCTCCAAGAAGGTCAAACTGGCCGACGCGGCCTTCGGCGCTCGTTTCAACGAACCGCTCGTCCATCAAAGCGTTCGCGCCGAGCAGGCGGCGCGCCGTCGCGGCACGGCCGCCACCAAGACACGGGCGATGGTCTCGGGTGGAGGCGCCAAGCCGTGGCGTCAGAAGGGCACCGGCCGTGCGCGCGCCGGCTCCTCCCGTTCTCCGATATGGACCGGTGGCGGTGTTGTATTCGGCCCCCAGCCCCGCTCCTACACCTTCAAGGTGAATCGCAAGGAGCAGCGCGCCGCGCTTCGTAGCGGCCTCTCGCTGCATGCGGGACGCGGTTCGCTCGCCGTGTTCGACGCCGCGGCGTTCAAGACGCCGAAGACAAGCGACGCGTTTGACTTGCTCGATGGATGGACCCAGCCGCAGCCCACACTGGTGGTGCTTAGTGCCGAGGAGTCCGCCGCCGCGCTCTCCTTCCGTAACCTCGCCCGTGTGGCGGTGCTCCTTCCGGAGAATGTAGGGGTGGCCGACCTGCTCGGCGCCGCCTCGCTGCTCGTCTCCGAGGCCGCGCTTTCAGATCTCAGCGCCCGCGTTGAGGCTCCGTCGAGGGAGAGGGCCTGATGGACCCCTCCCAGGTGATCCTCAAGCCAGTGCTCTCCGAGAAGAGCTATGTGCTCTCGGCGGCCGGTAAGTACACCTTCCGCGTCCACCCCGACGCGCACCGCACCCATATCCGCCAGGCAGTCGAATCGCTGTTCGGCGTGCATGTGGTGGAGGTGCGCACCATGAGCGTCAAATCTAAGCCCAAGCGTCGCGGCATCACACGCGGTCGCACCCGTAGCTGGAAGAAGGCCATCGTGCAGGTGCGCGCCGGTCAGTCAATCCCGATTTTCCAAGGCCTAGAGGGCCTGCAGGACTAGGAACGAGCAACCATGCCAATCCGCAAGCCCAAGCCCACAAGCCCAGGTCGTCGCTTCGTCTCCTACCCCGATTTCGCCGAGGTCACGAAGACCGAGCCCGAGCGTACGCTCGTGGAGGGCCTCAAGAAGAGCGGCGGGCGCAACGCCCACGGCCGTAAGACCGCGCGTCACCGCGGCGGCGGCGCCAAGCGCCTCTACCGGCGGATCGATTTCAAGCGACGCAAGGACGGCGTGCCTGCGAAGGTGGCGGCGATCGAGTACGACCCCAATCGTTCCTCCTACATCGCGCTACTTCATTACACCGACGGGGAGAAGCGCTACATCCTCGCCCCTCAACGCCTCACGGTCGGGATGACCGTCTCCTCCGGCGATGAAGCTGAAATCTCCGTGGGTAACTGCCTCTCCCTTGCCCGCATGCCCGTGGGTACGGTGATCCACAACGTCGAGCTCCAACCCGGACGCGGCGGACAGATGGCCCGCTCCGCGGGTGCGTCGGTGCAGCTGATGGCAAAGGACGGCGACATGGCCACCTTGCGCCTGCCCTCCGGCGAGATGCGCATGGTGCGCGCCGAGTGCCGCGCAACAGTCGGAACGATCGGCAACGCCGAGCACCAGAACGTCAAGGTGGGCAAGGCCGGACGCAAGCGCCACATGGGCGTCCGCCCGCAAACCCGTGGTGTGGCGATGAACCCGGTCGACCACCCCCACGGTGGTGGCGAGGGTTCCACCACCGCTGGTCGCCACCCGGTGACCCCGTGGGGTGTCCCCACGCTCGGCTACCGCACGCGCAAGAAGAACAAGGCTTCCGACAAGTACATCGTACGCGGACGTAGGCGCGGGAAGGGTAAGCAACGATGAGCCGCTCAAGCAAGAAGGGACCGTGGGTGGAAGAGCGTCTGATGACGCGCATCGAGGCGATGAACGCCGCCAACACGAAGAAGATGCTGCGCACCTGGTCGCGTACCTCAACGATCTTTCCCGAGATGGTGGGTCACACCCTTGCGGTGCACGACGGCAAGAAGCACGTCCCCGTGTTCATCAGCGAGTCGATGGTTGGCCACAAGCTCGGTGAGTTTGCGCCCACACGTGTCTTTCGCGGTCACGCGGGCTCCGGGAAGGTGAGATGACCCCCGAGGAGAAGCCCACCGACGAGCAGGCCCCCAAGGAGGAGGCGAAGGCCAAACCCGCCGCCAAGAAGCCTGCGACAAAGCCCGCCGAGGCCAAGAAGCCCGCGGCAGAGAAGGCCGGCGGCTCAGATGTTGAGGAGAGCGCCGCCGAGAAGAAGCCTGCGCGCGCTCGCAAGGCTCCGGCCAAGAAGGACGAGCCCATCGCGGCCAAGGCCGAGGCGCAGGATAAGCCCGTCGCCAAGAAGCCCGCGAGCAAGGCCCCCGCAAAGAAGAGGCCTGCCGCCAAGAAGGAGCCTGTGGCGGAGAAGGCAAGCGAGGCCGAGGCCGAGAAGCCTG
This sequence comes from Solirubrobacteraceae bacterium, assembly GCA_036495305.1. Classification (GTDB taxonomy): domain Bacteria; phylum Actinomycetota; class Thermoleophilia; order Solirubrobacterales; family Solirubrobacteraceae; genus Palsa-744. Next base: position 11,882 of record DASXNB010000019.1, read on the forward strand.
CTCCAGCCAAGGCCAAGAAGGCCGCCGCCGCGCCTCCTCGTCGCAAGGTGGTACGCGCCGAGGCGCGCTATGTGCGCACCTCCGCGCGCAAGGCCCGCATGGTGTGCGGACACTTGCGAGGCAAGTCCGTTCCTGAGGCACGCGCTATCCTCGCCTTCACCCCTCGTGAGGTGGCCCGCGACTGGAGCAAGCTGCTGGAGTCGGCTGTGGCCAACGCCGAGAACAACCACGAGTTGGTCGAGGACGACCTGTTCGTGCGGGAGGCGTACGCCGACGAGGGACCCACCATCAAGCGCTTCCGACCGCGCGCGCAAGGACGGGCCACGCCGATCCGCAAGCGCACCAGCCATCTAACTATCACCCTCACGCCCAAGCCGTAGGCAACGGGCAAGGACAACGAGACAGGACTTCGAGAGAAAACATGGGTCAAAAGGTTCATCCAGAGGCAATGCGCGTGGGTTACATCCACGACTGGAAGTCCAACTGGTTCAACGAGCGCAACTTCGCCGAGTACCTGCACGAGGACATCAAGATCCGCGAGCACATCATCGACAAGCTCGCCCATGCCGGTCTCTCGGACATCACGATCCGCAAGGATTCAAACGAGCTCGAGGTCAACATTCACACCGCCCGTCCCGGCATCGTGATCGGCAAGTCGGGCGCCGAAGTCGACGCCCTGCGTCGCGACCTGCACAAGATGACCTCCAAGCAGATCAAGGTCAACATCCTCGAGATCAAGCGTCCCGAGCTCGACGCCAAGCTCGTGGCCCAGTCGATTGCCGAGCAACTCCAAAACCGTGTTGCCTTCCGTCGCGCGATGAAGCGCGCGCTCACGAGCGCCATGCGCTCGGGCGCGAAGGGCGTCAAGGTGCAGGTCTCCGGACGACTCGGCGGCGCGGAGATGGCGCGCACCGAGAGCTACTCCGACGGACGCGTTCCGCTTCACACGATGCGCGCCGACATCGATTACGGCTTCTACGAGGCCCGCACCACTTTCGGTCGTATCGGCGTGAAGTGCTGGGTGAACAAGGGTGAGATCATGCCCGAGGGCTACACCGGCGCCGACCTCACAGACATGAGCGCGCCCCCGCCACCGAGCTCCGACCGCGAAGGTCGCGGCGGCGGCAGGGACGGACGCGACGGGCGTGGACGCGGGCGTGGTGGACCTGGCGGCGGTGGTCGTGGGCCAGGTGGGCCCGGCGGCGGTCGTGGCGGTCCAGGTGGCGGTCGTGGTCCCGGTGGGCCGGGTGGCGGTGGTCGTGGCCCGGGCGGTCCTGGCGGTGGCGGTCGCGGTGGCTTCTCCGGCCCCGGAGGCGCTCGCTGATGCTCTCCCCCAATCGTGTAAAGCACCGCAAGCAGCACCGTGGCCGTCGCCGCGGGCTCTCGCGTGGGCAGGTGAAGGTGCAGTTCGGCGAGTACGGGCTGAAGTCACTCGAGCAAGGGTGGCTCACCAACCGTCAGATCGAGGCTGCCCGTATCGCGATGACCCGTAAGATCAAGCGTGGCGGCAAGGTTTGGATCAATGTGTTCCCCGACAAGCCCGTCACCAAGAAGCCCGCCGAGACTCGCATGGGCTCAGGCAAGGGAAACCCCGAAGGGTGGGTTGCTGTGGTCAAGCCGGGGCGCGTCATGTTCGAGCTCGCCGGCGTCCCCGAGTCGCTGGCGCGCGAAGCCATCCGCCTAGCCGCGCACAAGCTTCCCGTCAAGTCCAAGTTCGTATTGCGTGAGGACTGAAACGATGAAGGCCAAGGAAATCCGGGACATGCCTGCCGACGAATTGGCGGAGCACATCACCACGCTACGCAAGGACATCTTTGGCAAGCGCTTCGCAAATGCCACAGGCGAGTTGGAGGACACCGCCAGTGTCCGTCGCGCCAAGCGCGATCTCGCCCGTGCGCTGACCGTCGCCAACGAGCGCACACTCACCGCCGCGGGCAAGAACTGAAAAGCTGAACTGAAGATCGAAACGGATAGAGATGGCTGACGAGACAGACAACAACACCCCCCAAGACACCGACGTCGAGGCGCAGGCAGAGCAGGCGACCCCCGAGCAGGCGCCCGAGGCGGCCACCCCCTCCGTTTCGGTCACGGAGTCAGAGCCCGCCGAGCAGCTCTCTCCCAAGGAGCGCCGTCGCCGTACGCGCTCCACCCACAGTGGGCAGGTACGTACCTCGCGCACACCCGAGGAGCGTCACGCCGAGCGTGTGGCCGAGCGTCGCACGAAGGCCGTCAGGCGCAGGGCACGACGCTTGCAAGAACGCGCTAAGGCCGCCGAGCGTCGCGCGAGCGCTCCCGCCGCCGAGCCGCTCCCGCCCGTCCATGCACCAGTCGAGGGCGCGCGCAAGGTACGTCAAGGGATCGTCGTCTCCGACAAGGCCGACAAGACCATCACGGTGCGCATCGATTTCGCCCGCCGTCACCGCCGCTACGAGAAGATCGTGCGCAGCTCGGGCACGTTGCACGCCCACGACGAGAACAACGAGGCCCACGAGGGCGACGTGGTGAGGGTCGTGGAGAGCCGTCCGCTCTCGCGCATGAAGCGCTGGAAGCTCGTGGATGTGGTGGAGCGCGCGCGATGATCCAAAACGAGACACGCCTGCGCGTGGCCGACAACACTGGCGCCCGCGAGATCCTCTGTATCCGCGTGAAGGGTGGCTCGCGGCGACGTTACGCCTTCGTCGGCGACGTCATCACGGCCACCGTCAAGCAGGCCAACCCCCACGGGGCGGTCAAAAAGGGCGACGTGGTCACCGCTGTTGTGGTGCGCACCAAGAAGCCATTCGGCCGCGACGACGGCACCTACATCTCCTTCGACGACAACGCCGCCGTCATCATCGATGACCAGAACAACCCGCGCGGCACGCGCGTGTTCGGTCCGGTGGCGCGCGAACTACGCGACCGCAACTTCATGAAGATCGTTTCGCTCGCACCGGAGGTGCTCTAAGCATGGGCCGCACCGCCACCACTTCCCCCCGCCGTACCCTCAGGGTGCGCTCGGGCGACCAGGTACAGGTCATGGCCGGCAAGGACCGGGGCAAGACCGGGCGCATCCTGCGTGTAGACCTCGCCGCCGAGCGCGTGTATGTGGAGGGCTTGAACATGGTCAAGCGCCACATGCGCCCCCAGCAGGTGGCGGACACCAACCGTGGCCAAACCGTTGGCGGTGTGATCGAGCGCGAGGGTCCGATCCACGTTTCAAACGTGATGCTGCTGGACCCCAAGGACAACAAGCCCACCCGGGTGGGTGTGGAGCGCGAGAACGGCAAGCGCTATCGCGTGGCCAAGCGTTCAGGGACCCGCCTGGACTGAGGGTGTGACGATGACCACAGATTCCACAGCACGCCTGAAGACTCGCTACCTGGAGGAGATCCGTCCCGCGCTGATCGAGCGTTTCGGCTTCACCTCCGTCATGCAGGCGCCAAAGCTCGAGAAGATCACCCTCAATATGGGGGTGGGCGACGCCAAGCAGGACTCCAAAGTCCTCAAGGCCGCCCAGGAACAGCTCGCCACCATCGCCGGCCAGCAGCCGAGCATCAGGCGGGCGCGCAAGTCCATTGCCGCCTTCAAGTTGCGCGAGGGTATGCCCGTTGGTGTAGCCGTCACGTTGAGGGCTGAGCGCGGCTATGAGTTCCTCGACCGGCTCACCTCTGTGGCGATCCCTCGTATCCGCGATTTCCGCGGCCTGAACCCGAGGTCCTTCGACGGTCACGGCAACTACTCGATGGGCGTTCGTGAGCAGATCATCTTCCCGGAGATCGACTACGACGCGATCGACCAGGTGAGGGGCATCGACATCACCATCACCACCAGCGCCCAGAGCGACGTGGAAGCGTTCGCCCTGCTGCAAGCACTCGGCATGCCCTTCGCTACGCAGGGTCGTCCCAAGGGCTTTGACGATGGCGCAAGCGACGAAACCTCTGAGAACGGGAGCACCGACTGATGGCCAAGACATCGCTACGCGTCAAGCAAGCGCGCCCGCCCAAGTTCAAGACACGTGCCTATACTCGCTGCAACCGCTGCGGTCGCCCGCACTCGGTGTACCGCAAGTTCGGGCTCTGCCGCATCTGTCTGCGCGAGCTCGCCCACAACGGCCAAATACCGGGGATGACGAAGTCCTCCTGGTAGGGCCCGCCCAGATCACGACCGAGACTTAGAAGAGAGACAGCCACCAACCATGTCGATGACAGATCCGATAGCCGACTTCCTCACGCGCATTCGCAACGCGATTCACGCTGCGCACGAGACGGTCGAGATCCCGGCCTCCAAATTGAAGGCGGAGGTTGCGCGCATCCTCACAGAGCAGGGTTACATCGACTCGTGGACGATTGCCCCCGCGCCCGATGGTGGGGCCGGGCAGGTGATCGAGATCCGTCTCAAGTACACCGACGACCGCCGTTCGGCGATCTCCGGTTTGCGCCGTGTTTCGCGTCCGGGCCGACGTAGCTACGTCGAGGCTACCCGCATCCCCAAGGTGCTCGGCGGCATGGGAACTTCGATCGTGTCCACCTCACGCGGAGTGATGACAGGTCACGACGCTCGCGCAGCCGGCGTCGGCGGCGAGGTCCTGGCGCAGGTCTGGTAGCCAAAGCTATGTCGAGAATCGGTAGACAACCAATACCCGTGCCCTCCGGCGTCACCGTGGCGATCGAGCCCGAGCTGGTCAGCGTGAAGGGCCCCAAGGGCGAGCTCTCAGAGCGCATCCCCCGGGACATCGAAGTGGCCCAGGACGGCGAGCAGCTCGTCGTCTCGCGTCCCACCGACCGTGGAGAGCACCGTGCGCTGCACGGCCTCACGCGCTCGCTTGTGGCGAACATGGTCCAAGGTGTCACAGCCGGTTATGAAAAGCGCCTCGAGATCCAAGGCGTCGGCTACCGCGCGCAGTTGAAGGGCAAGAACCTCGAGCTGGCCGTTGGCTACTCGCATCCTGTCCCTATCGCCGCGCCCGAGGGCATCGAATTCGAAGTGCCCCAGCCCACGAGGGTCGTGGTGAAGGGCATCTCAAAGCAACAGGTGGGCGAGATCGCCGCGATCATCCGCAAGCAGCGTCCGCCGGAGCCCTACAAGGGCAAGGGCATCCGCTACGAGGGCGAGTACGTACAACGCAAGGTAGGAAAGCGCGCATGACCGTTCTCACCAAGGAGAACCGCCGCCTCAAACGCCGCCGTCGTGTGCGCGCGAAGGTGTCGGGCACGGCTACCCGTCCGCGCGTGTCGGTGTTCCGCTCAAACCGTGGCCTTTCCGCTCAGCTCGTCGACGATTCCACAGGTAACACGCTTGCCGCGGTGCACTGGTATGAGCCTGAGCTGCGTGAGCTGGCTACGCCTGAGCGCACCAAGCGCTCAGGGGAGCTGCTAGCCGAGCGCGCTAAAGCAGCGGGCATCTCCGAGGTCGTGTTCGACCGCGGCGGCTACCGCTACCACGGACATGTGAAGACCTTTGCGCAAGCCATCCGCGAGTCCGGCATCACCGTCTAGGCTCGGTCTCCCGCTACCCTCTCTCATTCTCTTATGCAATCAGACAGATCAGTAAACGCAGGCAGCCTCGATCTCCAAGAGCGAGTGGTTGAGATCAACCGCGTCGCAAAGGTGGTCAAGGGCGGTAGGCGCTTCTCCTTCACCGCGCTCGTCGTCGTGGGCGACGAACGCGAAGTGGTGGGCGTCGGCTATGGCAAGGCCAACGAGGTTCCACTCGCGATTCAGAAGGGCGTGGAGCGCGCCAAGAAGGACCTCTTCCGTGTGCCCAAGCACGGCTCCACCATCACCCATCAAACTACCGGCATATTCGGTGCCGGCCGCGTCTTCCTAAAGCCCGCCGCCCCCGGTACCGGCGTGATCGCGGGTGGTGGCGTGCGCGCGGTGCTCGAGCTTGCGGGTATCCACGACATTCTCTCTAAGAGTCTTGGCACGCAAAACCCCATCAACCTCGTGAAGGCCACCATCTCCGGTCTGCGCGAGCTACGCACGCCCGCCGAGGTGGCGGAGTTGCGCGGACTGTCGATCGCCAAGGTGCTCGGTCTCACCGAGAAGCCCACCAACGGCGCCGCTGAGCATGCCGAGGGCAACGGCACACCGGACGCAAGCTCAGCTTCTGAGGGCGCCGGCGAGGAGGGCTCCACCGAGGAGGCCGCGGTGGCGGCTGCGAGCACCGATACGCCCGCCGAGGCTTCAGCCTAATGTCCACCATCCGCGTAACCCAAAGGCGCTCGAGCGCGGGCTCTGACCAGCGCCAGCTCGACACCCTGCGCTCGCTTGGGCTCAGGCGGATCGGCCACACCGTCGAGATCAAGGACTGCGACCAGGCCCGCGGCATGGTGCACGCGGTGCGCCATCTCGTCGAATCCGACCCCGATGTGCGCTCGCCCAAGGGTGCAAAGCAGGAGCAAAGCTCATGAGCCCCGCCGCGAAGGCGACCACCGCCAAGCCCGCCGAAGAGGAGCAGGAGCGTATCGGCCTGCACTCGCTCAAACCCGCCCCCGGCAGCCGCCGTCCGCGCAAGCGCGTGGGGCGCGGCGAAGGTTCAGGCACGGGCAAGACTTCAGGCAGGGGCCAGAAGGGCGCAGGTTCGCGCTCGGGCTCCAAGGACCGCGCGCGCTTTGAGGGTGGTCAGATGCCGATCCACATGCGCATGCGCAAGCTCCGCGGCCCGCACATGAAGAAGTCGATGCCCTTTGAGATGTTCCGCACCCACACTCAGCCGGTCAATGTCTCCGACCTCGAGGCCCGCTTCGACGCCGGTACCGAGGTGACGGTGGAGTTGATGAAGTCAAAGGGCCTTGCCACACGCAAGGACATTCCGGTGAAGGTGCTCGCCAAGGGCGAGCTGAGTAAGGCCCTCACCGTGCATGCCCATGCCTTCAGCAAGACCGCCCGCGAGCGCATCGAGAGCGCTGGCGGCACCTGCAACCTCATCGAGAGCTAGAATCGGACGACCGGCAGGGTCATCAAAAAGAGCCACCTGAAGCTCTCCCCGCAAATCCGGACCAACCAATGCTCTCGACGATTCTCAGCGCCTTCCAGGTCGCAGACATCCGCAAGAAGATCCTCTTCACGGCGGCGATGCTGCTGATCTATCGCCTCGGCTCCCACATCCCGGTGCCAGGCATCAACCTGAAAGCGGTCTCGAGCCTCCAGCAGCAGCTCGGTGGCGCCGGCATCCTGGGGCTGCTCAACACCTTCTCGGGCGGCGGCCTGGCAAGGATCGCTCTGTTCGCGCTGGGCATCATGCCCTACATCACCGCCTCCATCATCCTGCAGCTCCTACAGGTTGTGGTGCCTTCGCTCGAGAAGCTCTCAAAGGAAGGCGAAGTGGGCCAGGCGCGCATAACCCAATACACGCGCTACCTCACTGTGGGCCTCGCCTTCGCGCAGTCGATCGGCTATGTCTTCCTGTTCCGCTCGCTGCAAGCCAACGCCGGGGAATCTGTCATCTCTAAGTTCGACGCTCCCCACATCTTTCTGATTGCGGTCTGCCTCACGGCCGGCTGCGTGCTCTTGATGTGGATCGGTGAGCTCATAACCCAGCGCGGCATCGGCAACGGCATATCGCTACTCATCTTCGCCTCGATCGTCTCAAGGCTCCCCACGGGCATCCAGTCGTGGTGGACAAGCCAAGACCAGGTGTTCAAGGTGATGATGCCCTTCATGGTGCTTGCGGTCGTGGCGGCGATTGTGTTCGTGCAGGAGGGCCAGCGCCGCATCCCTGTGCAGTACGCAAAGCGCGTGATCGGCAGGCGCATGTCAGAAGGCGGTCAAACCTACCTTCCCCTGCGTGTGAACATGGCCGGTGTGATCCCCGTCATCTTCGCCGCCTCCATCATGGCGTTCCCGCCCACCGTCGGACAGCTCATCCACACACCGTGGGCGAAAAGCGTGTCTGACTTCTTCACGCCCACCAGCTGGCACTTCGTCGTGGGCGAGTCGATCTTCATCGTCGTCTTCACCTACTTCTACACCGCGGTCACCTTCAACCCTGTCGACCAGGCCGACAACCTGAAGAAGTACGGGGGCTTCATCCCCGGTGTCCGGCCAGGACGCCCAACCGCTGAATTCCTCGATCGCATCCTCGCGCGGTTGACCTTCCCAGGCGCCCTCTTCCTGGCGGCGGTGGCCGCGCTCCCGACGATTCTCATCGCCCGCACCCACACCAACCTCGCGATCGGGGGCACCTCGATCCTGATCGTCATCGGGGTGGCGCTTGAAACGATGAAGCAGCTCGAGGCGCAACTCATGATGCGCAGCTACGAGGGCTTTTTGAAGTAGCGGCGTCGGTCGCTGTGCATTTTCATCCGGCGGCAGGACTCAGCGGGTAGGCTCTCGCGTTAGTGGTGCAAACAAATCTCATCCTCCTCGGTCCCCCCGGTGCGGGCAAGGGCACGCAGGCCGAGCGTCTGCAAACCGACTTCGGGCTGGCGCACATCTCCACCGGAGACATGCTGCGCGCCCAGGTAGCCCAGGGAACCGATCTCGGGGAGGAGGCGCAGAAGTACATGAACGCCGGCGAGCTCGTCCCCGACGAGGTGATCCTCGGGATGATCGAGCTGCGCATCTCAGAGCAAGATGCCCGCGAAGGGTTCCTGCTCGACGGTTTCCCCCGCAACACTCGCCAGGCCGACTCGCTTGCCTCAACCCTTGCCGAGTCAGACCGTCGGCTCACCGCTGCGCTACTGATCGATGTGCCCGACGAGGAGGTAGTCAGGCGTTTGGCGGGCAGGCGTGTGTGCGCAAAGGGCGGTCATGTGTACCACGTCGAGTTCGATCCCCCCAAGATCGAGGGCGTGTGCGACCAGGACGGCTCCCACTTGATCCAACGCGACGACGACAAGGAGGAGACGATTCGCCGTCGCCTCGACGTCTACGCACGCCAAACGGCCCCCTTGATCGCCTACTACGACGCGGCCGGTCTGCTTCGCCGCTTCGACGGCCGTCGCGACCCCAACGTTGTGCACGATCACATCCGCGCCACGGTCGCCACGCTGCGTATGGAGGATGAGCTTTAGGACGCGAGGCAACCCGCCGGAGGGTAGATAAGCTCCTGTGGTGATCATCAAGAAGTCACCCGAGGAGATCGAGAAGATGGCCGCCGCCGGTCTTGTACAGGCCGCGGCGTTGGATCTCGTCGCCGGAAAGATCCGCCCAGGTGTGAGCACTGAGGAACTCGACGAGGCCGTAGAGCGCTTCATCCGCTCCCAGGGTGCCATCCCCACATTCAAGGGCTACCGTGGCTTTCCCGGCTCGATCTGCGCTTCGCCCAATGCGATGGTGGTGCACGGCATCCCGGGGCGCTACAGCCTCAAGCGCGGCGACATCCTCTCGGTGGATATCGGCGTGACGCTCGACGGCTGGGTGGCCGACGCCGCGCGCACATTCGCCGTTGGTGAAGTGAGCGCCCAAGCGCAGAACTTGCTCGCCGCCACCGAGCAGTCGCTGTACGCGGGAGTCGAGCGCTGTGGTGCTGGGAACCGTATGGGGGATGTCTCAAACGCGATCCAGAAGATCGCCGAGGGGGCGGGCCTATCGGTGGTGCGCTCACTCGTGGGCCACGGGGTGGGCAAAAGCATGCACGAGGACCCACAGGTCCCCAACTACGGGCGAGCGGGCAAGGGGCCGCTACTCGAGGAGGGCATGGTGCTCGCGATCGAGCCGATGACCACCGCCGGGCGAGCAACCGTCCGTGTCGCAAACGACGGTTGGGCCATCTTCTCCCAGGATGATTCGCTGGCCGCGCACTTCGAGTTCACGGTTGCGGTAACAGGCGACGGGCCACGCGTCCTCACGCCCTGGCACATACCCGCGGAGCAGCGGATGCAGCCGGCTCACAGCGAGGCCGCCGCTTCGGCCTAGGTTGTGCGGCATTGCCCAGCCTGGTGGTTCGGCACTTCAGTCTGCCGGGTTGCCAGGCCGGCTGGTCGAGTATTTTGCGGGGCACGCGGGCAGGCAGCGGTCCACGCGGAGGAATTGCTACCATCCGTTGTCCTGCTCGAAACGCGCCGAAGCTTGACGCATGAGGGCAAAACCACGACGCGGTAGCGGCGGCCGTACCGGCAGCCAGAGCCGGGTCGCAGGGACCAGCCGAAAGGGATCATGAAGGTAAGACCGTCGGTCAAGCCGATGTGCGAGAAGTGCAGGATCATCCGCCGCCACAAAGCGGTTCTCGTCATCTGCCAGAACAAGCGTCATAAGCAAAGGCAGGGCTGACCGGCAGATGGCACGCATCGCCGGGGTCAACCTCCCCTTGAACAAGCGCTCAGAGATAGGGCTGACCTACATCTACGGCATTGGACGCTCCACGTCCAACCAACTTCTCAGCGAGGTGGGTGTCAGCCCAGACACCTACATCCGCGACCTCACCGAGGACGAGATCTCGCGTTTGCGCGACGCGATCGACCGTTCTCTCACCGTCGAGGGTGACCTACGCCGCGAGCGCTCGCAAGACATCAAGCGCCTGCAAGAGATCGCGTGCTATCGCGGTCTGCGTCACCGTCGCGGTTTGCCCGTGCGCGGTCAGAAGACAAAGACCAACGCGCGCACGCGCAAGGGTCCCAAGCGCATGCAGGTGGCCGGCAAGAAGAAGGTCAAGAAGTAATGGCTGCCCCCAAGCGTCCAGCGCGCGGCCGTCGCCGCCTCAAGAAGAACGTCCCGGTCGGCCAGGCCCACATCAAGACGTCCTTCAACAACACGATAGTCTCGCTCACCGACACCCAGGGCAACGTGATTGCCTGGGAGTCCGCAGGCGGCGCGGGCTTCAAGGGCTCGCGCAAGTCAACGCCGTTCGCGGCGCAAGTCACCGCCGACGCCGCGGCCCGCAAGGGCATGGAGCAGGGGCTGCAAAAGGTCGAGGTGTACGTCAAGGGGCCGGGGTCCGGTCGCGAGACGGCGATCCGTTCGTTGCAGGCGGCGGGCCTCGAGGTAACCGGAGTTAAGGACGTCACCCCGCAAGCCCACAACGGATGTCGCCCGCGCAAGCGACGCCGCGTCTAAAAACCAACTTCTTCGCAGAGAGCTAGGTCAATGGCCAGAGACACAAGCCCCCAGTGCAAGCAGTGCCGTCGTGAGGGACAGAAGCTGTTCCTCAAGGGCGAGCGCTGCCTCACCGACAAGTGTGGCGTAGAGCGACGCGCCTACCCGCCCGGCGAGCACGGTAGGGGCCGCCAGAAGCAGAGCGAGTACCGCCTGCAGCTGCGCGAGAAGCAGAAGGCGCGCCGCTACTACGGTGTCCTGGAGAAGCAGTTCCACGGCTACTACGAGAAGGCTTCGCGCCAGCCTGGCATCACCGGCGAGAACCTCCTCGCGCTGCTGGAGTGCCGGCTCGACAACGTGATGGTCCGACTCGGTTTTGCCGCCTCGCGCCGCCAGGCACGCCAGCTCATTCGCCACGGTCACTGGACCGTCAACGGCCGCCGCGTGGACATCCCCAGCTATCAGGTGCGACCCGGCGATGTGATCGCCATCAAGGCCGACACCCCGGCGATGCAGGTGGTGCGGGACGCCACCGAGCTAACCGGACAGATTCCCGCATGGCTCCAGGCCGACCACGAGTCGCTCACGGCCAAGGTGCTGCGCAAGCCGGAGCGCCGCGAGGTGGCCGCGCCGGTGCAGGAGCAGCTCATCATCGAGCTGTACTCGAAGTAGTCGCTTTCCCCGTGCCGGCGCCCCCACGGGTGGCGGCACGTCAGAGCCGGGGCCTTCGAGGGTGCCGGTTTGAGACCAACACGACGTTAGGACCCTGATGCTCGACTTCCAAATCCCCCGGATCACCAGTGAGTCCGTGGAGCAGAACCGTGGCACGTTCACCATCGAGCCGCTGGACCGCGGATTCGGCTACACGTTCGGAAATTCTCTGCGGCGCGTATTGCTCTCCTCGCTGGCGGGCGCGGCCGTCACCAGCGTGCGCATCGAGGGCGTGGCGCACGAGTTCTCCACCGTGCAGGGAGTCAAGGAGGACGTCACCGACATCGTGCTCAACCTGAAGGGCATCGTGTGCCGCATGCACTCCGATGCGTCCGAGGTGGAGGCGCCGCTCGTGGTGACGGGTCCCGGGGAGATCACCGCCAAGGACATCGATCTGCCGGCGGGCGTAGAGATCCTCAACCCCGACGTGCACATCGCGACGCTCGAGAAGAAGACCAAGCTCGAGCTCTACATGACGATTGGCCGTGGCCGCGGCTATCGCCCCGCCGAGGAGAACAAGTCGGCCGACCAGCCCATCGGTGTGATCCCGATCGACTCGATCTTCTCGCCCGTGCGCCGTGTGGCCTACGCGGTGGAGCAGGCACGCGTCGGTCAGAAGACCGACTTCGACAAGCTCACGCTCGACATTGAGACCGACGGCTCCATCGAGCCGCAGGCATCGTTGCGCGAGGCGGCCGAGTTGCTCATCTCCCAGCTCGCGATCTTTACCGACGCCGACCGCATCCAGGAGTTGCGTGCGGCGCCCGGTGGTCAGCTCGATGGTCACGGCCTCGCGGTCGGTGCCACGGGAGCTCCCGCCGCGCTTCAGGGCGAGGAGTGGAGCATCCTGATCGAGGAGCTAGAGCTAGGTGTGCGCTCATATAACTGTCTCAAGCGCGCGGGTATCCAGACGGTGGGCGACCTCATTTCGAAGTCCGAGGGCGAGCTCAACGCGATCCCCAACTTCGGCAAGAAGTCGATCGACGAGGTCATCGAAACGCTAGAGGCACGAGGGCTGCACCTGCGCCAGGACTAGGGAGAGCCCGCCACCGCGACCGGCGCTCTAAACTGACCGGTCGCGGAGCGCATCCGTCCTTCGCCAAATAAAGCCATGAGACATCAAAAGACACGTAACAAGCTCAGTCGCGACTCAGCGCATCGCAAGTCGCTGCTCATGAACCTCACCAAGGAGGTTCTCGAGCACGAGCGCATCAAGACGAGCGAAGCCAAGGCGAAGGCCGTGAAGCCAGAGATCGAGAAACTCATCACGCTCGCCAAGCGCGGCGATCTGCACGCCCGCCGTCAAGCGCTCTCGGCGCTCTCGCAAGACAAGTTCGCCGTGCACAAGTTGTTCGAGGAGGTCGCCCCCCGCTACGCCGACAGGCCGGGCGGGTACACGCGCATCCTCAAGCTCGGTCCGCGTCGCTCTGACGCAACCGAGATGGTTTACCTCGAGCTGGTCTAACGCCAGCCCCGCGCGCCGCGTACCCGGTGGGGCACAAGTGGTCTCAAAGCTCACGCTGCAGTACGACGGGACGGACTTCATGGGTTGGGCTCCCCAGCCTGAGCTCCGAACCGTGTGTGGCGAGCTCGAGCGCGCGCTGCGCACCGTTCTGGGTGAGCGGGACATCCACGGCGAGCCGCTCGCGCTGAGGGTGGCGGGACGCACCGACCGGGGTGTGCACGCGTGGGGCCAGGTCGCAAGCTATCGCCACGAGGCGCTCGACCCTCTGCGGCTGAACTCGCTGCTCCCGAAGGACCTCTCGGTCAACGCCTGCGAGCCCGCCGCCGGGAGCTTTGACGCGCGACGCGACGCCACAAGCCGAACCTATTGCTACCGCGTACTTGCGCGGCGTACGCGTGACGTATTCGAGCGTGGCCGCGCGCTCTGGTGGCCGCAGCCACTGGATCGCTCGCTGCTAGAGCAGTGCGCGATCCTGTTGCCGGGCACGCACGACTTCACAGCCTTCACCCCGACCGAGACAGAGCACCGGAGCTTCGAGCGCCACGTGCTGCGCGCTGAGTGGCGAGAGTCCGGCGACATCCTCGAGTTCTGGATCGAGGCCAACACGTTCCTGCGCCATATGAACCGGGTGCTCGTCGGCACGATGCTGGAAGTCAGTGCGGGGCGGCTTGGACTAGACGAGTTCGCCGAGCTACTGGAAGGCAGGCCGCGCTCACACGCCGGCTCCACCGCCCCCGCGCACGGTCTCGCGCTCGCCTCGGTCGCCTATCCGGCTGAATGTTGCCACGGGGCTCGGCGCACCGCCGGATAGCCGTGTCGGCCAAAACCGGCCCATCCCCAGCGAACCCTATGCTGGGGGAGAGATGCTGAACGTGCTGCTAACCAACGACGATGGGATCGAGGCCGACGGGCTACAGGCGTTGCGCCGCGCCCTGGTCGACGTCGAGGGGATCAGGCTGGTGACTATCGCCCCCGACGGCAACCGCTCGGCGATGGCCCGTTCGATCACCACGCGCCGCCCGCTGTGGGTCGAGGAGGTGTCCTTTTCCGACGGGAGTGTTGGTTACGCGACCGACGGCACACCAGTGGACTGCGTAAGGCTCGCGCGTCTGGGCCTGGTTGAGGACTTCGACGCGGATCTCGTGGTGTCGGGCATCAACCACGGGGCCAATCTTGGCGATGACATCACCTATTCGGGGACGGTTGCCGCGGCGCTCGAGGGCGTCGTGCTCGGGTTGCCGGCGATTGCGGTCTCCCAACAGTCAAAGGGCCGCTCGCTTGATTTCCGCTACGACGGGGGCTTCGATTTCTCCGTCGCGGCGGGTTTCGTGGCTCGCCTCGTGGGGAGGTTGGAGGAGGTGCCGATGCCCACCGGCACGCTCCTGAACGTGAACGTCCCCGCCGGCGAGCCCGACGGTGTTGAGGTGGCGAGTTTGGGCAAGCGCATCTACCGCGACGAGCTGAAGGTGGCACCCCACGCCGATGGCACTGACACACGCAGGCGCTACTGGATCTACGGCGCCGACCCGGGCTTTCACGATGAGCCTGGCACAGATCTCGCGGCCGTGGCCGCCGGTCGCGTGGCGGTGACACCGATCCACTTCGACCTGACCGACCGACGGGGCTTGGAGGCGTTGCGCGAGTTCGACCTGCGAGCGCTGCTCGAGCCCGCGCTCGACGGCGGGAGCGCGTGAGCGGACCGTCGGCGAAGGAGCGGGAGCGCGCGCAGGAGTTGCGCAAGCTGCTCGATTACCACGGGCACCGTTACTACGTGCTCGACGATCCCGAGATCGCAGACGACGCCTACGACGCGCTGCTCGATGAGCTTCGGGCACTCGAGGCGGAGTTCCCCAAGCTGATAACCCCCGATTCGCCCACGCAGCGTGTGGGCGGGGAGCCGGTAGGGCGCTTGGAGAAGGTGGAGCACCTGGAGCCGATGCTCTCGCTCGACAACGTTCGCAGCGAGGATGAGCTGCGGGGGTGGGTGACTCGCATGCAGAGCCACCTCGCACGCGAAGGGATCGTGGCCAGGCGCTTCGAGTACGTGGTGGAGCCAAAGGTGGACGGGCTGGCGGTGAGCCTGCTCTACCGCGACGGCGTTTTGGTACGCGGGGCCACACGCGGCAACGGTGAGGTGGGGGAGGACGTAACCCACAACCTGCGCACCATCGGGCAGGTCCCGCTGCACGTCGAGGGCGCCCCGCCGCTGCTCGAGGTGCGCGGCGAGGTGTACATGTCGCTTGGTAATTTCGCCGCCGTCAACGAGCGCCGCGCCGAAGAGGGATTGTCGACGTTTATGAACCCACGTAACTCCGCCGCCGGTGCGGTGCGTCAGCTCGACCCTTCGCTGATGTCTGAACGTCCACTATCGATGTGGGCCTACCAGGTGGGGGTGGCCCCCGACCTCGCCTTCAAGACACACTGGGATGCCCTTGAGTGGTTGCGTGAGCACGGCTTTCGCGTCAACCGTGACATTCAGCGCTTGAGTAGCGAGGAGGAGGTGATCGAGCAGTGTTTGCGCTGGCAGCACCGTCGTGGGGAGCTCGACTTCGAGATCGACGGCGTGGTGATCAAGGTGTCAGACCTCAAGCTCCAGCGCCGTCTTGGTTCAGTTGGTCGCGACCCCAGGTGGGCGGTGGCGTGGAAGTTCCCACCCACCACGGCGGTGACTCGTTTGAAGGCGGTGATGTGGAACATCGGCAAGACCGGCGATCTGCGGCCCTATGCGGTGCTTGAGCCGGTGGCGGTGGGGGGGGTGGTGATCAAGCTCGCCACACTCCACAACGAGGAGGACATCGTGCGCAAGGACATCCGTGCCGGCGAGGATGTGATTGTGCTGCGCGCGGGAGACGTGATCCCGCAGGTGGTGTCACCCGCGCCGCATGTGGTGGAGCACAAGGACCGCCCTGACCCCACGCGCCCGCCAGATCGCTGCCCGCGTTGCGGCACACCAACCGTGAAGGTGAAGGATTCGGTGTTCACGAAGTGCCCGAACAGAGATTGTCCCGATCGCGTTTGGCATCTGTTGAAGCACTTCGTGGGGCGCGGCATGATGGACATCGACAGTCTCGGTGAGAAGCAGGTGGCGTTGCTGCAGGAAAAGGGCCTTGTGAAGACCCCCGCCGACTACTACCGCCTGCACGAACACCGCGAGGAGTTGCTCGAATGGGAGGGGTTCGGGGAGATCTCGGTGAACAGGCTGCTGGAGGCGATCGAGGTCTCAAAGCAGAGGCCGTTCGGACGGGTGCTGTTCGCGCTTGGGATCGAGGAGGTGGGGGAGGTGACAGGGCGCAACCTCGCGATGCGATTTCGCAACATCGTGGCGTTGCTCGACGCCGACCCCGAGGAAATCGCCGAGACCCCCGGGATCGGCGAGAAGATGGCGGCGTCGATTCACGCGCAACTGCACGAGGAGCGCATGATGGCGCTCATTTCAGATCTGCGAGAGCTCGGTTTGTGCTTCGCCGAAGCCGGTCCGGCTCCCACGAGTGGGCCCTTGGCGGGCAAGATCGTTGTGCTCACCGGCACGCTACCCACGCTCTCGCGCGAGCAGGCCACCGAGCGCGTCCAAGCAGCGGGCGGGCGGGTTACGAGCGCGGTGTCGAAGAAGACTCACTACTTGGTTGCCGGCGAGGCGTCGGGGTCGAAGCTGGAGAAGGCCCGTCGCCTGCTCGTGCCCATCCTCGACGAGGAGGGACTGCTGAAGTTGCTCGGGGACGCTCAGTAGCGCGCGAGCGAGATCGCCATCGAGTCTTGAATCGTGTGGGCACGTTCGGTTTCGATACCGTCGTTGAAGAAGGCGAAGGCGAGGATGTCGCCGCCCGCGCTCTGGCAGTAACCGGCGAGGTTGGATACGCCGATGAGGGTGCCGGTCTTCGCCTGACAGCGTCCGCTCGCGGGAGTTCCCCGCATCCGTTCTGAGAGGGTGCCGGTGTGCCCGGCGACGGCGAGCTCTTTGCGCAGGGTGGTCCCGAGGGGAGAGCGGGAGAGTTGGGCAAGTAGCGACACCACTTCAAATGGGGTGGTGTGATCTGAGTGCGAGAGCCCTGAACCGTCGAGCAGGTGGGGGTGGATGTGGAAGCGGGCGATCGTGCGGCGTACGACGGCGGCGCCGGCCGAGGTGGTGCCCGCGCCGCCGTAGAGCGCGCCCAGGTCCTTGACTAGGGTCTCGGCGAAGAAGTTGTCCGAAGGTGGCAACGTGAGGCCGAGCAGATGCGTGAGATTGGGCGACTTCGCGCTCGCGAGTAGCTTGGCCGAGGTGGGTGTAGTGGCGGCGCCGCCGCTGTGGAGTGCTACGTGGTGGGCCCGGAGTGCCCCGCGTAGTTGCAGGGCCGCGTAGGCGGCCGGTGCGTGGGGTTCACCCTGAGAGCCGGTTTCGCCACGGTTGAAAGCAAGACCTGAGAGGTTGCCTTCGAGGTCGGGGTCGAAGGCGTATCCGCTCGCGGGCTCGCCACGGCGCGAATCGAGGAAGGATTCGTCGCCGTTCACGGTCCCCGTGACGCTGCGGATGCCGTCGGTGTGGGCGAGTTGGTTGGCGAGGGACTGCACCGTGGCGCCCTGGCCGCCGTAGTGGAGGCTGTCGAAGATGGTGCTCCCGAAGGTGGGGTCCCCGCCGCCACGCAAGTAGAGATTGCCTTCCCAGCGTCCGTTCGGTCCGAGTTGGCCGGTGCCGAGCACGGTGGTGGAGAGCGTCGCGCTCGGCCCCATCAGCTCGAGCGCGGTTGTGGCGGTGTAGAGCTTCTCGACGGAGGCGGGGGGTCGTGCGACGGTGGAGCGCTCGGCGAAGAGTGGGGTGGAGGTGTTGAGGTCGTAAACATATGCCCCGGAAGCGGGCCCGGCGAGCGCCAACTCGTGGCTGAGCTGGGCGGATAGCGAGCTTTGGGCGCTGGCCGCAGCGGGGATTGCGCCCGAAAATGCGGCGAGGAGAAGCGTGAGTAGAGCTGTGCGCTTCATGGAATCACGTAACACTACGTACAATCAGTAGTTATGGGCGAGGTTGTCAATCTGAAGTCCGCCGCCAAGGGCGGCTCAGGCATCCGAACACGGCCGAAGCCCAAGCGGAGCGCTCCCGCCAAAACCTCCAGCAAGCGCAAACATCGAGCTGAGAAGACGGCGTTGGTGCTCGGCGGTGGGGGTTTCACCGGAGGGGTGTATGAGATAGGGGCGCTACGTGCGCTCGATTTGCTTGCCGCCAACCGCACGATCAACCAGTTCGACGTCTACGTGGGCACCTCCGCGGGGGCGTTCGTGGCATCACTGTGCGCCAACGGGGTTACCCCGGAGGAGATGATGCGGGTGGTGACACACCAGGGGCCGCAGGCCTTCAGGGACATCGACCTGGGAGACCTGCTGCGGCTGAACCTCCCCGAGATCGCCCGCACCGGTGTGAGGCTGCCGTTGCGGATGGCGTCGATGGCCAGACAGTTGTTGCCCCAGCTCGGACAGGTGTCGCTGATCGACATCGTGCTTGGTTTGGCGGAGGTGCTGCCTACCGGGGCATACACGGGCGAGGGCATCGAGCGCTATCTGCGCAGGGTGCTCGAAGAGGACGGGCGCAGCGACGACTTCCGCGAGCTCGAGCACGAGCTCTACCTGGTGGCGACGGATCTCGATTCGTGCGAGCGGATCGTGTTCGGGGCCGACGGTTACGACGATGTGCCGATCTCCAAGGCGGTGAGAGCGTCGGGGGCGTTGCCGATGGTGTACGCCCCGGTGAAGGTGGGAGACCGCGAGTTGATCGACGGAGGGATCGTGTCCACCACCAACCTCGACATCGCGGTGGAGGCGGGGGCGGATCTCGTCATCGTGATCAACCCGATCGTGCCGTTCGTCAACGACCGCACCGACGCGGCGGGTGAGCTCCATAGCAATGGTGGGCGGCGGATCTCCGATATGGGTTTCTCGAAGATCGGCTACCAGGCCTTCAAGCTGCTCGCCCACCGGCGCTTGCACGAGTTGGCGAGCATGTGGGAGGAGCGTTACAAGGGGGTGGACATCGTGTTGATTGAGCCTGAGCCCACCGACGAGCTGATGTTCGAGACCTCGATCATGAGCTTCTCCTCGCGCATCGAGATCGCCCGTCACGGCTTTCAATCGGTGACTTACCACCTGCTCAACGAATACGAGCGCTACAGCGAGATCTGGGCACGCCACGGGATCGAGATATCCGAGCGCAGGGTGCGCAAGGTGGTGAGCCACTTCGAGGCTGAGGAGGAGCAGGTGGGCGCGTGGCGGAAAATCCTCGAAGGCACTACCGGCGCGTTGTTGCGTCAGTCGGGTACCTCGGGCTGAGAGAAGTCCGGTGAGGGCCGACCCGAAGGGTTGCCCCGCCTCGGTAGCCGACGCTCGGGGTGGGGCTTACGCGAGTACGCGGTCGAGCGCACTTAGAAGACGGGTGGAGGACGCGTCGTTGTAAATGGCGATGCGCACGTGGCGGGGCTCGCCGAGCGCGCTACCGGAGGCCACGAGCACACCTGAGCGGGCGAGCCGTGCCGAGAGCTCGCCACCGTCGAGGGTGGGGTGGGCGACCCACAGGAAGTTCGCTTGACTGTCTGACACCTCGAAGTGGCGTTGGCGTAGCGCTGTGGTGAGGCGCATGCGCTCCTCGGCCACCCGTTTCACGCGCTTCTCAACCAGCCCGGAGCAGTGGCGAAGCGCCTCGAGTGCTCCCGCCTGGGATATCTCGCTCACACCGAGGTCGGGCTCGAGCTCGGCGAGTAGGTCCTCCGAGCCGGGGCCCCCAATGGCGTAGCCACAGCGAAGTCCCGCGAGACCCCACGCCTTTGAGAAGCTGCGGAACACGAGCAAACGGGGGTGTGTCTCGAGCAGCGCGAGTGACGCGTCGGTGGGCTGCGTGTCTGAGAACTCCACGAGTGACTCGTCAAGCAGCAGAGCCACGTTGTCGGGCAGTCCAGCGAGCAGCCGCTCGAGCTCGCCGACAGGGAGCAACTCGCCGGTGGGGTCGTTGGGGGAGGCGATGGCAACTACGCGTGTGTCGTGCTCGGAAACAGCCTCCAAGATCTCACCCACCCCGCCACTCACCGGCACCGCTTGGCCATGGGCGCGGCGGGCCATGATCGGGAAGAGGGGATAGGAGGGCCAAGAGGTGACAAGCACCTGACCGGGTGAGATCAGCGCACGGGTGGCGGCGCTCAAAAGCTCTGCGGAACCGTTGCCCACGATCAGGCGCCCAGGATCGACGCCGTGGCGGAGCGCGAGGTGGGTGCGCAATTGCGAGCCACGTGTGTGGGGGTAGCGCTGCATTCCGCGGCGCGCTACGAACGTGATGGCGTTCACGATGTCGGGGTGGGGAAGGTCGGGCCAAGTGGTGTGGGAGAGGTCGAGCGTTTGCACCTTCGTGAGGGCCTTGCGCTTGCGCTCGGCTGCCTCCTCGCGCAACCCGCTGTTGACCTCCTCCTCGGAGAGCCCCTCGAACTGCTTGTAGTAGTCGAGTATGCCCATCTCGCTAGCGCTCCCCCGTGGCTTTCCTCGCCGCTGCGAATCTCACGGCTTGTTCCCCGGCATCGAGCTAGAACCCGGTCCGTGGATGACGACGAACCAGAAGGAGAACGCCGCCGCGCACACCGCGGCGGTGGCGGCGAACACGCGCCCGAGGGCCCCCGCGCGCTGGTCGTAGCCGGCGGCGCGGCGTACGAGAATCCAGGCGGAATCGAGGCGGCGCAGCACGACGAGCGCGCCGAGGAGGAGCGCGAGCAGTGCGGCGAGGGCCATCAGGATGCCGAAGAAGATGCTTCCGGAGAGGTAGCTCACCTGCGAGCCCACCCACAGGCAGGCGACGGGGATGGGACCCCAACAGAGCAGACTCCCCACGACGATTCCCAGGAAGATGAGGTTGGCGAAGAAGCGGTCGAGCCTTTGGCGCGAATCGCTGCCCCGTTTGGGGAGTGCACGGAAGCGGATCGGCGCCGTACCGGGTCTGCGGCCGACGAAGAGGCCGCCGTTATCGCTGGGGTCGGAGCGCATCTTCTCGCAGTATGTTCGCAGCTACCGGCCCGGAGCCCGGGAGGGTAACGATCTGTATGGCCGAGAGCGGGGGCGCCACTCGGTGGATGTGCAGGTCACAGACTCGGCTAGCCCGCGTAAAGGGCGTCGAGGATGTCGGCGTACTTCTCGGCCACCACGTTGCGCTTGACCTTCAACGTGGGCGTCAGCTCCCCAGTCTCCTGGGAGAGATCGTGGGAGAGGATGGCGAACCTCTTCACCTGCTCCACCGGGGCGTAGCGGGTGTTCGCACGATCCACCTCCTTTGAGATCATCTCACGGACGGAGGGCTCGTCGCAGAGCTTTGAGGTGTCCTCGGGGAGGTTGTGCTCGCGGGCGTAGGTGGCGATCTCTTCCTCGTCGAGAGTGACCAGGACCACGGGGTACGGGCGTTTATCTCCATGCATCACCGCTTGGGAGATCCAACGGCACTGCTTGAGATCGTTCTCGAGGTTGGCGGGCGTGATGTTCTTGCCCCCGGCGGTGATGATGATGTCCTTTTTGCGGCCGGTGATCGTAATGAAGCCGTCCTCGTCGATCTCGCCGATGTCGCCGGTGTGGAGCCAGCCGTCGACGATCGTCTCGCGGGTCGCCTCCTCGTTCTTGTAGTAGCCCTGGAAGACGTTGGGGCCCTTGACGAGGATCTCACCGTCGTCGGCGATCTTGATCTCGCAGCCGGGGAAGGGTTTGCCGATCGTGCCGACCTTGAAATCGTCCGGTGAGGAGATCGTCGCCGCGGTCGAGGTCTCGGTCATCCCCCAGCCCTCGAGCACGAGCACCCCGGCGGCGTCGAAGAAGCTGAGGATCTCGGGGCTGATCGGCGCCGCGCCGGAGACCGCGAGCCTGATCTTGCCGCCGAACAGGTCGCGGATTTTCGAGAGCACTTTCTCGTCGGCGAACTTGTACTGGCGGCCCAGGAGGAAGCCTGGCGCACGGCCCGAGCGTTCGACCGCGCGCATCTTCTTGCCGATCTTGATCGACCAGTTGAAGATCGCCTTTTTGAGGCCGCCCTCTTTCTCCATGCCGCTGGTCGCGGCGGTGTAGATCTTCTCGAAGATGCGCGGCACCGAGGGGAAGTAGGTCGGGTGCAGTTCTGCCAGGTTGGGGAGGATCTTCAGGGGGTCGCGCTCCCAGTAGGCGATCGTCGTGCCGAGGTCGAAGCTCCCGAACTGGATCAGCAGAGCAAAGGAGTGGGCGAGGGGGAGGTAGAGGTAGGTGACGTCTTCCTCCGCGATCACGCTCGTCTCGTTGACCATGTCGAGCATCGAGCGGTAGTTGCCGTGGCTGATGATGCAGCCCTTCGGTGGCCCGGTCGTGCCCGAGGTGTAGATGAAGGTGCAGATGTCCTCGGAGGTGACCGAGTCGATCCGCTGCTCGAAGACCGCCGCGTCGACGTCGCCGCCTTTGGCCGCGAGTTGGTCCATCGAG
>DASXNB010000020.1:0-25922 GCA_036495305.1 Solirubrobacteraceae bacterium
GCATCGGTTTCGGCGCATCCAAAGGAACCCGTGCTCCCTTCCTTGGGGAATGCGCACACTGCGATGCCCTTGATCGCCGCTTTCCCCGCGGCTGCGCTTGTCACGACGCCTGAGATCTCGGCGCCCTTTTCGAGTTCCGCATCGATACCTGGCGTTGTAACCCCAGCGGCCACCGTTACCTTCGTTGCGTTTTCAAATGACGTCGCGCCTTCAAAGTACTGACCTACGTAGTCAAGACCACTCTTGGACGGCGTGAAAAATTCAACGTAGTATTCGCCGGCCGGGAGACCCGAAATCGTGTATTCGCCGCTTGCGCCGCTCGTAACGCATTCTTCGGTCGGGCCATTCGCCGCATCGGCGCACACTCCGATACCGACGATGCCGGTTTTGGGTGACACACCGGTTACGGCACCAGAGATGCCACCGGTTTCGCTCGCCATCGCCGTGGGCGCAAGCGCGAGGAGCGTGAGACAGACGACAAGTACCACGAGCGCCCATCCTCCTCGCGAGCCGTCGCGCGCTATCTGGGCGCGCCTGACCACGGGCCGCCAACTATCTCGCCGCATCGTTCCACCCCTCCCCGCTGACAAAGTGGCGGGAAGATACCACATGCCGGAACTTAAGCCCAGGTTTGTGTCAGACACCGGCCTCGGCATCGCGCTCAGCGTGCACCACCAACACCGGCGCGATACTGCGTTGCAACACCTGGTGGCTGACGCTACCGAGCAGCATCGAGGCGACCTCTCCCCTGCCGCGCGATCCCATCACGATCAGATCCACGTCGTCTTTGCTCGCCTGCTCGAGGATCGCGGTGGCCGGCTGGCCTTGGGCGTGGACCTTTACAACTGAGACGTCGTCGGGTACCAGCCCGATCGCGTCGTCGAGCAGTTGGTCGTGTTCGCGACGCAGAGCTTCCTCGAGCGCCTGTAGGTCCACCGGCGGTACCATCGGCCCACCGACGAGCAGCGTCGCGGGCCTCGGCTGCACGGTCATCAGGGTGAGGCGGGCGTTGCTCAACTTCGCGAGGTCGATGGCCTCACCGAGCGCTCGTTGCGCGTGCTCTGAGCCGTCGATGGCGACAAGAATACGATGAAACACGCCCACCTCCTATTCGGGTGCCTTGGGTACCTGTGCAGCTTACGGGAAGTCCGCGTACCTCCGTTCCCGGCCCCGGATAGGCAAGAGTCAATCGTCAGTGGCGATTACCTAAGCCCACCGACACAGGCGAGAAGCCGCACGTCGGCAAGAAACGTTGCAACCCTTCTCATGTGATGCATCTTGCATTTGGACCTGATACGTTGCTTCGCGTTCGTGCCGAGTCTTTGCTTCCACGGGAGCGAAGAGCGGGGGACCCAGTGCAGTCGAAAGGCTGCGGGGGCGAATCGTCACAGTTTGTGGCGTAGCGTAATTACGCGAGCCCGACAGCTAACCCCGTAGGCGCCCTGAGAGATGACGAAAGGACGCTGTTCACATGTCGGGATCCCCGCGCGATCTTGCTGTGCTCGACCCCTGGGAGGCTTCGCTCGCCCGTTCCCGCGCACGCCGGGAAAAAACCGATGTTCGCGGTAATTCTCCAGTGAGGCTTGGAAAGCTGCTCGAGGCCCGCGACAAGGTGGGGGAGCGCAACAGCGACATTTCCAACACGCATGTCATCGCTGGCGACCGTGGTCTTCTCGACGCGCGCAAGCGTCTCCCCTCTGTGCGCAACCTCGCCGACTCAGAGCCTTGGCACCTGTCAACTTTGCGCTCTCGCACTCGTCGTCGAGCGGCGGAGCTGCAGTTCGTGCCCAATAGCACACGTGCCCGGCGTGTCTCACTGGGCACGCTCATCGCCATCGCCGCCGGCCCCGCGGCCGGCTTGGCAGATACTGGCGGCTCGTCTCCTTCGGCGGCGCCGACGACGCCCGAGCCTCCCACCACGACCAAACACCACATTCAGTTGCAACGCGGCAGCGACGGCCGTCAGGTGAGCATGTTGCAGCACGCGCTCGGTATCCAGGTGGACGGCAAGTTCGGCCCTCAAACCGAAGCGGCGGTGCGCTCCTTCCAAACCCGTCACCACCTCACCGTGAACGGAGTGGTCGATCTCTCCACAAGCGCCGCGATAAATGACGTCTCGAAGAGTGTTGTGAGGACCCCTGCCCGAACCCCCGTCAGCAAGAGCGCTCCCGTCAAGCCGACCGTAAGCCCAATCAGCCGTCTTCAGGCCGCACTTGACGTGAAAGTGGACGGCACGTACGGGCCTGAAACAGAGAAGGCCGTGCGCCGGTTGCAGGCGAGCCACCATCTCCATGAGGACGGTGTCGTGGGAGCAGACACTTGGCGTGCCCTGGGTATAAGCGAGCACACCACCATCACTCCGCCGCCGGCGGATGAAGGCAACGTGCACAGCGGTGCAAAGCACACCAGCTCACACACCTCCATTCACACCGTTTCACACTCCGCCCCTTCACTCAGCCGCTCGGAGGCGATCCGTCGTTTGCAGGAAGCTTTGCACGTCGACGCCGACGGCACCTTTGGACCTGAAACGGAGGCCGCGGTGAAGCGGATGCAAGCACACCGTGGGCTTGCCGTAGACGGTGTCGTTGGTCCGGAGACGTGGAGCGCGCTTGGCATCAACGCTCACACCACTCTGCATCCCCCCCACTCACACAAATCCAGCTCCACCAGCTCGGGTGGCGGTGGCGAATCCTCGGGTGTCATTTCGCGCGTGATCGCCGCCGCGGATGAAATCGCCACCCGTCCATATGTGTATGGGGGCGGGCACGGGTCGTTTCAGTCGGTTGGGTATGACTGCTCGGGTTCTGTCTCCTATGCGCTACACGGCGGTGGGCTGCTCTCCTCCCCTGAGGATTCCTCTGCGCTTGAGTCCTACGGCGACCCGGGTCCGGGCAAGTACATAACTATCTATGCCAACGCAGGGCACGCCTGGATGGTGATCGACGGACGTCGTTTTGACACGGTGTCCCAGCAGGAAACCGGTTCGCGCTGGTCGGATTCGATGACTTCCACAGCGGGTTATGTAGTGCGCCACCCCGCCGGCTTCTAGCCGCTGGCGGGGCAGCCCGGCGGTTTGTTCGGGCTGAGGATAGTGTTCTCGAAAACGGGTGACTCGCGCGCACGTGTGGAGTAAGTCTTTCTTACGTGTACCGCGACCCACAAGGCACGGTCAAATGGGCGCCACGCCGAATACCGTCGCACTCTCCCGTTAGCTTCATCTCCGTTGGTTGAAACCGCGGAAGGGAGACATCGATGCTGGCTCGGGCACGCACGTTTGCGCTGGATGGACTGAAAGCACGGGCAGTCACTGTCGAGGTGGACATCCGCCCCGGCTTGCCCGCTTTTGCGATCGTAGGTCTGGCCGACGCCGCCGTGCGTGAGGCGCGCGACCGTGTCCACGCGGCGATTCTCAATTGCGGCTATCAGTTCCCCGCCCGGCGCATCACCGCCAACCTCGCGCCCGCCGACGTGCCAAAGGTGGGACCGGGATTTGATCTCGCCATTGCCTGCGCAGTGCTTGCAGCCAGCGGACAGATCTCAACGGACAAGCTCGAAACCCATGCGCTGTTTGGCGAGCTCTCGCTCGACGGGGAGGTACGCGCTTGTCACGGCACCCTCGCGGTCGCAGAGGCCACACGCAGATCGGGCCTTTCGAGGCTTGTGATCTGCCCATCCCGCGCACGCGAGGCCATGCTCGTGGACGGCCTGGAGGTAGCGGTTGCCGCACGACTCTCCAGTGCGGTTCGTGTGCTCTGCGGGGGCACCCCCGACCCGCTACCGGCTGCGCCCGAGGGCCCAGTTCCAAGCGGCGGGCGCGAGACAATCGACCTCGCCGACGTGCGGGGTAGGCCACATGGCGTTGAGGCTCTGACTATCGCGGCGGCGGGCGGACACAACACGCTGTTGAGCGGGCCCCCCGGAACCGGCAAGACGATGCTCGCCCAACGTTTGCCATCGATTCTGCCGCCACTCACCCACGGCGAGGCGGTGGAGGTGACGCGAATCCACAGCGTCACGGGCGGACTCACCTCCGGTGTGCTGCTTTCCAAGCGGCCATTTCGAGCGCCCCATCACTCGATCACCACAGCCGGGCTGATCGGCGGGGCGCGAAGGGGATGGGTAGGAGAGGTGGTGCTCGCCCACAACGGTGTGCTCTTTTTGGACGAGGTATCTGAGTTCGCGCGCGCCACCCTTGATGCGCTGCGCCAGCCGCTCGAGGACGGATGCGTGGCGATCGTGCGGGCGCGCCACTCGGCGGTATACCCCGCACGGTTCATGCTGATGGCAGCCACGAACCCCTGCCCGTGCGGGTATGCGGGCGAGCGGGAGCGGTGCAAGTGCACCGAAGCGGAAATCGCCCGCTACCGCCGGCGTTTGAGCGGGCCGCTGCTCGACCGCATCGACCTACTGGTTGGGATGGAGCGGCTCACCGGGGACACCCTCGCCGGTAAGCCCTCTGCGACATCGGCGCAAGCGCGCGAGCGGGTGCTCGAAGCGCGCAAGCGGCAGGCGATGAGGCTGAAGGGAACGGGTGTGCACGTCAATGCGCGCGTGGACGGGGCGATGCTGCGCGAGCACGCCAAGTTGGACCAGGCGGGTGAGCGAATGCTCGCGAGTGTCCGCGAGCGCGGTGTAATGAGCGGGCGCGGCGAGCACCGAGCGTTGCGCGTGGCACGCACCATCGCCGACCTTGCCGGCAGCGAGCGGGTACGGGCCGAGCACCTGGCGAGCGCGCTTTCGCTGCGACCGGAGAGCGGTATGTCTTACCGCAGGGCGGCATGAGCGGAGCCTGCGCACATTGCGAGAGACGCGCTTGGCTGCTCGGTCGTGTTGGTATGACTCTTGACTTCAAGGTGCGCGACCTGCCGCGTTTCTGGAGCCTGCTCGAGCTCTCCGACGAGCAGCTCATCGCAGCGGTCGGGGGTCGGCGTTGCGATGAATTGGCAAAGCTATACGCCAGCTTCTCACCTGGCGAAGGCGACAGTGAGCAGGAGATCGCGACAACGTGCGTCCATCAACAGTCCTATCCGAAGTGTCTGACAAAACACGAGCTTGCGCCACGGGCGCTCAGCGTGCGCGGGGGAATCGACCGGCTCGCCGAGATGATGGAGCGCGACGTGGTGGCGATCGTCGGTGCGCGGCGGGCAAGCGACTATGGAATGGAGACCGCGCGTGGATTGGCGCGTGGACTCGCCACCGCCGGCGTCACCGTGGCGGGAGCGCTCGGCGAAGGAATCGGCGCTGCCGTACATGCTGGCGCACTTGAAGCAAGTGGACCGACGCTGACCGTGATGGCGGGAGGTGTCGGACGATGCACCCCCGCTTGGTGTGGAGAGCTCTACCAGCGCATCCTGCGCGAGGGCTGTGCGATTTCAGAGATGGTGGATCGTTCGGGCTCACGTCCTCGCCGCTGGTGGACGGCGGCGGACAACCGCACACTCGCACTGGTGGCCCAGCTGGTGATCGTGGTGGAGGCGCAGGAGCACCCCTGGGAGCTCGCCTGTGCGAACGTCGCGGAGATATACGGGACGCCAGTCGCGGCAGTGCCCGGCAGGGTTAGCTCACTGGTGTCTGCAGGCACGAATGCGCTACTTATGCAGGGGGCGAGGCTCGTGCGAGGACCGCAAGACGCACTCGATGTGCTCTACGGCACAGGAGCCCGCATGTGTTCAGTTCACCACGTGGCGGGCGGGAGGGCAGAGCTCAAGCCGGAGCTTGCGCGCGTACTGGAGCTCGTGGGCAACGGCCACGACACTCCCTCCAAGCTCGCGACACGTGCGGGCGAGCTGGGTGAGATCGCGCTGGCGCTCATCGAACTGGAGCTTGAGGGCCTACTTGTGCGGGGGGACGGCGGGCGATACATACCGTGCACACGCGGTGCCGGCGCACGAGCGGTCCGCGAGTGTGCGCCGCAAAGCACGGCGAGGTGACGACTCGTCCCGACTGCCCTGACTCGCGACCGATCGCGAGGGATGTTCATCCCGCTATCTGGCGCTCACCGTAGGGTGCGAGCGAAAGCACCCTTGGAGACGACTAACTGATGGCTACGCAAGACACCGCGCGCAACAGTGTGCCGCGCCGGCGCATCGACTTTCAGGAGCTGGTTGCTATCGCTACTGGTGGCGCGGTTGGCTCACTCGCGCGAGTGGGTCTTTCCCAAGCGCTACTGACAAGCCCCGGCGAATGGCCGTGGGCGACGTTCGCGGTGAACATCGCGGGGGCGCTGATGCTCGGGTATTTCGTCACGCGCCTGCAAGAGCGCTTGCCGGTATCCACGCTGCGTCGCCCACTGCTCGCGACCGGGCTGTGCGGCGCGTTCACGACCTTCTCCACCGTGCAAATCGAGCTGCTGAAGATGGCCGACCGCAACGACTACGCCCTCGCCGCCGCCTATCTCGCGGTGACCGTGGTGTGTGGGTATATCGCGGTATTCGCCTCCTCGGCGCTGGTGCGTCGCGTGAGGGCATTGACATGAAGTGCGGTCGGCGAAATCGCTGCATCCGGACAGAACATGGCGGCCGTTCGGGTGGGACGACGTGGTGAGCACACCAGGGTGGATCGCCGTGGCCGTGCTGGGGAGCGTGGGTTCGATCGCGCGCTTCCTGGTCGACCGTAGCGTGTCGAGGCATACCGCTGCTCGCTTCCCGTTGGGTACGCTCGCCGTAAACGCCAGCGGCGCGCTGCTGTTGGGGTTGCTCACCGGACTCGCCCTCTCAGGCGAAGCGCTCGTGTTGGCGGGGTCCGCGACACTCGGCTCCTACACCACGTTTTCCACGTGGATGCTCGAGACGCACAAGCTGGGCGAGGACGGGCAACTCGCGGCGGGCGCCGCCAACGTGCTTGTGAGCATGACGTTGGGTATCGGAGCGGCGCTACTCGGTCGGGCGATCGGGGGGGCGTTGTGAGCCAGGAGGGGCTCACACTCACCGCCTACTTCGGCGAGCGCGATCGCGTCGGCGGTGAGCTGCTAGCCGACGAGTTGCTCGACATACACGCACGCCATGAGATTCGCGCGAGCATCCTGCTGCGCGGCGTTCAGGGATTCGGCGCCAAGCACCGACTGCGCACCGACCGGCTGCTGACGCTCTCCGAGGACCTGCCGGTGGTGGCGATGGCGGTGGACACGCCCGGGCGAATCGAAGCGGTGCTGGGCGACATGGAAGACATCGAGCACGAAGGTCTACTCACGCTCGAGCGGGTTCGCCTCGGCGATGAGGAACCCGTCAAAGGAGAGCCCACACTGACCGCCGACGCCGTGGAGGGACCACGAGACATCGCCGCCACCCAGGGACCGGACGAAGCAGGCACTGAAGCGCACGGTGAGGCCACGGAGCTCGGGGCTGAGGACGCCGCGAAGCTGACCTGCTATCTGGGTCGCCATGAGCGCATCGACGGAGCACCCGCGTTCGTTGCTGTGTGCGAGCTGTTGCGCGAGAGCGGTGTAGCCGGGGCGACGGTTCTCTTGGGCGTAGACGGGACGAGGCGCGGACAGCGCCAGCGGGCGCGCTTCTTTGCGCGTAACACGGGGGTACCGCTCATGGTGATGGCGGTCGGCGCGGCCGACGCGGTGCGAGTGGCGAGGAAGCGGTTGGCGGAAGCATTGCCCGACCCCCTCCTCACAGTGGAGCGGGTGCGCGTGTGCAAGCGCGATGGCGAGCTACTCGAAGCACCGCACGGTGTGTCGGCCGCCGACGAGCAAGGAAGGCAGATGCTCCAGAAGCTAACGATCGTGACCTCCGAGGCGGCAAAGCACGAAAACCGCTCCGTATATGTGGAGCTCGTGCGACGCCTGCGCACCGAGGGCGCCGCCGGAGCGACATCGCTGCGGGGGATCTGGGGCTTCCACGGCGACCACACCCCCCACGGAGACCGTTTGCTCACAATCCGTCGCCACGTGCCCGTGATGACGATCGCAATCGACACCCCCGAGCACGTCGCCTCGCTCTTCCCCATCGCCGATGAGCTCACCCGCGAGCGCGGCCTCATCACCAGCGAGCTCATCCCCGCCGCGTCGGCACTCCACACCCCTCCTGCTCTATAGTTACCCGGCCTATGCGGCTGTAGCTCAGTTGGCTAGAGCGTCTGCTTGCCATGCAGAAGGTCGAGGGTTCGAGTCCCTTCAGCCGCTTGTAGATGGCCGTAGTTGGCGGGGTCTACTTCCACAGAGCCTTCTGTTCAGGCTCTAAGCCTCCCGCAACGAGAACGCCACCCGCCACGCCCGCAGGACCGGGCTGAGCAAGGTTGCGAGCGGGCCGGCTGCGCGCAAGAGGTGTTCGCTCACCGGCTTCATGTCGGGCGTCACGGCGCTGTCCTTGGAGAGGTACATCGCGATCATCGCCGCAAGGATCACTGAGTGGCGCGCTCCGTTCTCCAATAACCAAGCCTCCACCGTCGCCCGGCGCATCACTTCATCGATGCGTTTCACCGCGGCTTCCAGCGAGCCATACCTCGCGATATAGCTAGTCTCGTTGTTCAACTTGTCCTCAACCAGGTCGCCGTAGCTGTCAAGCAGCGTGGCCGTCAGCGAAAACCAGGGGAAGTAGGCCGAATAAACGTCAAACATTTGATTTGACGGCGACGCTGGTTCGGCCGCCACCGCCATAAGAGCCAACACCGTCAGCCATGCGCTCGCAGCGCCGGCTGTCTCGTACCACCCGATCTCGTGATGTGTACCTCCCTCTTCCTCCACCCACGCCTTCAGCACCGTTTCGCGTAAGAGCAGATTGAGCTCGTGGTTGAGGCCTTGCACCTGCGCGAGCGCGGCCGCGCGCATCAACAGTGGACGAACACTCCAGTAGGAGGGTAGTCGCATACAACCGTACCGACACGCCTCCACCAGGCTCGGAAGATATCCACCGTCATCGCGCCACGGATGGTGACGAAAATAGTCGGACATCGGCCGCTCCACATCCACCGCCTCCACCAAAGCGAGGTGAAGCTGCCGTCCGTTTGCGATACCCATGTGCGCACCACGCTCGATCGTGCTGTCAAGGAAATCCGCCATGATCTCGTACGCCACGAGCAGCCGCAAGAGACGGGGACAGCGCCGCGCGGTGACAGTCCAAAACAGCGCTGCCCCGTCAGTGTTGGGTCGCTTTTGCTTTAGCGCCGCCAATGCGTCCTTACGGATCGTCGCATCGGGTATCTTGGCGGCGTGAGCCTGCCACCGTTCGACCTCGCGTAACACGCTGCGCAAACCCCAGAGAAGCTCGCGCACAACAGCTATCGCAAGCGCCCATGCCTGCCCGACCGGAATTAAGGTGCTGTCAAACGCTCCCTCCCACATCACTTCTCAGACCCGCGATCTGGGACGTTAATCTTGTAGCGCCGGCTTGACCTGAGCGGCAAAATAACCCGGCAACGCCACCATCGCGAGCGCGATGCTGGCAATGATCGCAAGGCTAGCTATGGCCACCGGGATCGCCACGGAAAACACCACCGGGAATCCGGTCACGCTCACCAAAGCATGACTCAACACCAATTGGCCATACAAACCAAATGCCGCGCCGATCGTACAACCCGCGCCCAACAACAAACCAGCCTCCCATAGCAAAGCCCGCCACAACTCACCCTGAGAGAAACCATCCACCTTCATACCCGCAAGCCGTGGACGACGCTGCCAAATCATCGCCCCCATCGCCGCCGCCATCGCAAGTGCCGCAGCCACCAGCACGAGCGCAGCAATCTGTGTCAGTCGCGCCAACCCCTGCTTCTGTGCGGAGATGTCATTTTGCTTGTGTTGCTCTGCGGTCTGAACAACAAGATCGCTCTTCGTCCTCAGTGCTGACTGCACTTCACGCAAACCGCTCAGGAGTGGAACCCCTTGCTTTAGCGTTACGAGATATGCGCTTACCTCACCACTCCCCCACGCACGAGCGTAGTCGTTTGGATTCATCACAATCGCACCTGGAGCCCACCCAAGGTTGGTCACTATCGCGGCGATCCGAAATCGCATCGGCACCGGCGACGCCAAGGAAAAGAAGGAACCCACGCGGGCTTTGCGTTCGTTTGCCAACGTCCGCGAGATCGCGATCCAACCTCCACTCGACAGCCGCGAGGAGGCCAGACTTGGATCTGCGCTCACCACCTGGCTGGTCGGCATCGCGCGAGGATTGGTGACCGGTGGAGCAATCACCAGTACCCGTCGGTCGCCGATATCAAGGAAACCGCCACGATAATCGCCTACGGTCCCCACATCCGCGAGTCGCCCCAGCATCCGACCATACGCATTCTTGAACGGCGTAGTCGCAAGCGTTGTGGCGCTCCCAGCTGGCGAAACCCACAGATCTGTTCCCAAACTCACGTCGGCTGCCGACCTACTCAATCCTGTCTTGAGGTCGCTGCGAGCGCCCTCGATCGACACACACCCAAACACGGCGATCGCTCCGGTTGCGGCTATCGCCAGAGACCGAGACCGCGTTGTGCCCGACATCAGCTCTATGAGCGCGATGCGCGAGGACACTCCCATCAGTCCTCGTTGCATCCCGTTGACCAAAGCGAGAAGACCCCCGAAGGCGGCGGGCATGATCAACAATAGTGCGAGCATCAGGCTGGCAAACGCCAATATCGCGGCCCCAACCGTGGTGATTCCGTCAATCAAGATCACCGTCGTGAGAAGCAAGCACACGACACCCCCCACGAGGGCCGCGGTGAAGCTCGTGCGCTTCCCGTGCTTCGGTCGGTGCGGACCTACCTGATCGTTACGAAATATCTCATGCCTCAAAGGCACCATTACGCCTATCACGGCCGCCAAGATCCCACCGGCGGCGGCGACGGCGACGTTCTGCCAACTCACGATATGTAGCGACTCGACCGGGAAAGCCAAGGAGAGATAACCGGGTTCGGCTTGCAACAAGCTGCGCGACAGAAGCTCGCCCAGCGCAAGACCGCACGCGATGCCCACCACGCCCAATGCGAGCACGTCAAACAGCATCACCTCCAGGATCTCACCCGGTGTGTACCCATCGAGCCGCAAGTCCGCGATCAGGTTGCGACGCTGCGGGACGGTGAGCAACATCGCGTTGAAAGCGAACAGAAATCCCACCAGCGCACTGATTGCCGAAAACATCTCCGTCGACTGTGCGGTGGGGGCCTCCGCCTGGCGGAACACCGCGGCCTCGGAGTTCGCCGGCAGCACGTTGAGCTGACCCGCCGCTATACGGTCGAGACCCCTCTCTACTTCGCGGTCACGCCCGGGTTGTGGCTCGATAAGTATCCGGCTCACCCGTCCCTGCATCCCCGCAAAATCCTGCGCCAAACCGAGCGGCGCGATCACAACCCCGCTGTCTACTAGTTCACCGATATCGCTCCGCTGAAGAATCACCGCCACTTGTGTTCTGGCGCGCATATCCCCAATGTCAACGCTTAGCGCCTCAAACGAGCCAGCCCCGATTTTCCGCGCTACCGGCGCCGGCAAAGCCAAACCCTCCTGCTTTGGCAACTGGGTCGCGCTCACGTGCGACAACAACCGTCCCTGGAGCCTCACAAAGCCGGCATCCAGTCCAATCAGGTCGACCGACTCCTCACCTGACGGCCCCATCACGTACGCGCTACGTTGGAGCACGGGAACGGCCGTGCGCACACCAGCGAGCGCCTGTACTTGGCTGAGCAACCCTTCGTCGAATCCTTGCGGGTCTCGCGCCGCGATCTGCAAACGTGCGCTACCCACGAGCCCATCTGTGAGGCGTGTCACCGACCCCGACAAGCTCGTGTTCGCCACCTGCGAGGCGAACAGCAGCGCCACCCCCACCGCGATTCCCGCGACCGCGAGTAGCTCTTGCACGAGCCGCGCCCGCAAACGCACGCGGTAGAGGTAGAAGATTGTTGAAACTCTCATCGTAAACTAGAAGCGTGCGCCTCTGAGGGCGCGCGCTCCACTCATTGGGCGCCAAAGGGCGCGTATGCGAGGTCGGGCTCGTACTCCACCAACCGCCCGTCGCGCAGCGCGTGCACGTGGTCGGCAAAAGCCGCCGCCCGCGGGTCGTGTGTCACGAGCAGCACCCCCACGCCGCGTTCGTGGCAAACCTCGGAGAGCAGGGTCAACACCTCCCTGCCACGATCTGAATCGAGGCTGCCGGTGGGCTCATCGGCGAGTACCAAACTCGGCTCGGTTGACAGCGCCCGAGCGATCATCACCCGCTGGCGCTCCCCCATCGAGAGCTGCTCTGCCCGCTGTAATACACGGCCGTTCAACCCCAAACGTTCAAGCAGGGGCGCGATCTGACGCTGGGCATCGCGTCGTCCTGAGGTCGCAAGTAGCTTCAACGCCGCGTTGTCGTCAGCACGTACCCCCGGGATCAAATCGAGCGACTGGCGTATGAATCCGAGCTCTGAGCGCCGGTAGTGCGCCCGCTCGCGCTCCGACAGCACCGAGATCTCCCGACCGTTCACCGTCACGGTGCCGCTGTCGGGCACCAACAAACCCGCGATCAACATCAAGAGCGTCGTCTTACCCGAGCCGCTTGGCCCATACAAAGCAACCAATTCCCCTGCTGAGACGCTCAAAGACACGCCATCGGCCGCGCGCACAATCTCCCCGTCACCGACGCGATAGTGCTTGACAACATTCTCAATTCGCAACATTGGCGCGCCCTCCAGCCCTACAACCTATCCCCTGCCGGGACCTTATCCCAGCTACAACCGCCCCAGACCACAACGCGAAGATCATCCCGACAGTTGGTAAACACGCCGTACCCAAACCGTGGACGATCTGCCCTGTAGAGCTCACACACCCTTTCCCTTGCAGGGCTTTCCTACCCACACCATCCCATCGGCGAGTCGGAGACAACTGAACGCCACAATCCCTATAACCCCGCTAGGCTCCACCCCCGACCTTCCCTTCCACGTCAAAATGGAGCGCCCAATGAGCCTTATCCGTGTCGAACACGACGGCCCGCTCGCCATCCTCAGCATCGACAGCCCCCCGCTCAACCTCTTCGACCAGGCGCTCATGGACGAGCTCTCCGACACCGTCACCGCGCTTGAGGCCGACCCGCCCCGGGGACTACTCATTCGGGCCGATGGCCGCGTCGTAAGCGGAGGCGTCGATGTCCACGTCTTCCACGGACTCTCAACCGAAGCGGCATCCGCCATGTGGGTGCGGCTGTTGGATCTCATCCACACGATCGAGCAGTTGCCCCTCCCCACCATCTTTGCCGCGCACTCCCTCTGCCTCACCGCAGCGTTCGAGCTATCGCTCGGATGCGACATCCTGCTCGCCGCCGAGTCCGCCCGCTTCGGGCTCGTGGAGACGGTGGTAGGACTCACGCCGGCGATGGGCGGCACTCAGCGCCTTGCCGAGCGCGCCGGCCCGGCGCGTGCGCGGGAGCTCGTGATGACCGGCGAGTTGTATGACGCCACCACGCTCGAGCGTTGGAACGTCGTCAACCGCGTGCTCCCCGACGAGGGCTTCGACACCGCCGCACACGCGTTTGCACGCAACCTCGCCGAGGGTCCCACGCGCGCCCACGCCGCCACGAAGGCCATAGTGCGAGCCCAGCTCGACCGCGGTGGAGCCCACGGCGCCGACGAGCGTGTACCCGAGCTCGCCGGCAACCTGTTCGCCACCGAAGACCTCAAGCGCGCGGTCACCACATTCCTCGAGTGTGGACCGGGGCACGCCATCTACGAGGGCCGTTGAGCACACCCCCGCCCTGTGACCACACAGGCCCACTTGCACCGTCCGACGAGCGCGGCGGCGCAGCGGTGGCAACAGGTGAAGAGACGGCGACGGGCGAGAAGCATCACTACCGGCAGACCAAGGGCGTCAAACAGCCACCGGCCGATACTCGCGCGTCGTGGGGTTCTGCTCGAGCAACCCCACCGCCCGCAGCGTCTTCACATAACGGTGTGTGGTGGACGGTGACATCCCAAGCTCCTTGGCGAGGTCGATGATCGCCCGCCACGGCCGCTCCGGGCCGTAGCAAGAGAGAATCGCAAGCCCCCGCAACAGCGACTGCGACAGCTGCGGGTCGGCGAGTGCCTCGGCGAGTGCCGACTGGGCCGCCTGGTGAAGCGACCCGCGTCCGTCGCCATTTCCCCCCCTCCCATGTGCGTTGTCGAGCGCCGCGATCAACAAGCTCGACACCGTGCCGTTTCTCGTCTGACCCGCTGAACGAATCACTTGCTCTACCTGCGCGGGTGAAAGCGCGATCGCGATGTCTTTGTCCTGTGTCATGACTCTCGTCTCCCAATCTCACGGCTTATCGGGTATGCAAACGGCAGGTCCAATACACCGCGCCACACCGGCCGGTGCTAGAGCTGCTAGCCGCCTCGGAACCACACCCCTTACGGTCCACGCTTCGATACTACCCCAACTGTTTAAGAAACATTCAGGACGAATGTAAGCGAATGTTTTCTCCTACGTACAATACCGTGGGTATTGGATCAATCTGGCTCATTGCATCCATGAGATTGGGAGCATCCCTATTGCTCCCACTAACATTGCGCAAAAATACTTACCCTTCGCCCGTCTGGGGTGCGGCTCATTAAAGCGCCAGAACCTTCATAAGGGCCGCTCCACACCACAAGCGCCGAATTTGGCTGTCTCACCACTGAGGACTCGGATGTCCCACCCTCACGAGTGCCCTTCCGAGAGCTCTGATACATACCCTCCCCATGAACCCCCCGATGAATCGACGCCGCGCCACCAGGCGCGCCGCTCTGATCCTCGGCGCTCTTCTCACGGTCGCGGTCCTCCTCTTCGCCGTCAGCCAACTCGACCTCACCCGCATCACCCACGCCCTAGTCTCGGCGAGCCCCGGCTGGATCGTGCTCGCCCTGGCACTGATGATGCTCTCGCTCCTCGCCCGTGCCCTCTCCTGGCAGGCGGTGCTACGCGCCGCCCTCCCTGAACCGCACATCGCGTGGACGGCGGTCGCACGCGCCACGATGATCGGCGTGATGGCCTCCGCGGTCTTCCCAGGTCGCGTCGGCGAGCCCACCCGCATCGTCGTTCTCAGCCGCCGCCTCGATGGCCCCACCGCGCGCACGTTCCCCGTGGTCGCCGGCACCGTGTTCTCACAGACCCTCATCAACCTAGGCGCGCTCGGCATCCTTGCCGCCGTCACCTTCACGAGCGTGCCTTTGCTTCACGGTCACGCCTCCGCCCTGGCAGCCGTGCTCGCCGTCCCCGCTTTCATCGCCCTCTTCGTTTTCGGCGGCCCCCCACTGCTGCGCCTCGCCCAGCACGCGCCGTCGCTTCGCATCCGCGCCGGCGCGATTGCCTTCGCCGGACTGTTGCGCCTGGCGCGCCGTGGCCTGGTCGTGTTCGCCACACCCCGCCAGGGCGCGCTTGCCGTCGGCTTTCAGCTGCTCGCTTGGGCGCTCCAGTGGGGCTCCTGCTACATGGTGCTCCTCGCGCTCGGCCTCACCCCCCAGGCCACTCCCGTGACGGCGGCCGCGGTACTGCTCGCGGTCAACGTCACCGCCGTGCTCCCCGCCACGCCCTCCAACGTCGGCGTCTTCCAAGCCGCCTGCCTGGTGGTCCTCGCCGCCTACGGCATCGCCGCCGGCCCTGCGCTCGCTTACGGCATCATCCTGCAAGCCGTCGAGCTGTTCACGGCGCTCGCACTCGGCATCCCAGCACTGCTCAGGGAGGGCATGACATGGCAAGACATCCGCCGCAACCGGATGGTGGGTGGGGAGTCACTCAGCGAGTGAGACTCAGATGGTGCGCGGGGAATGTGGGCGACTCGCATCGCACGCCCGGGCAGGGGGAAGAAGACGCCGAGCAGGCTACCCAAGTAGAGCGCGGACAGACTGCCGTAGCGAATGAGTAGTTCGCAACACCGCTGTGGGCTCGTACCCACAGTGGGCCATGCAGTTATCGCAGCGTGGGTCCTTCCCGCGGCCGTACCTACTCCAGTCAGTCGTCTCGATCAGCTCCTTGTAGGTGGAGGCGTAACCGTCTGACATCAGGTAGCAGGGGCGCTGCCATCCGAACAGCGAGTAGCTCGGTATCCCCCATGCCGTGCAATCGAATTCCTCCTTCCCTTCGAGGAAATCGAGGAACAGCGGGCTGTGGTTCAACCTCCACTTCTTGCGCCTCCCGTCGGCGAACGCCTGCGAGAACAGCTCGCGCGTCTGGCGCACCCCCAGGAAGTGCTCCTGGTCGGGAGCCTTCTCATACGCATACGCCGGCGAGATCATCATTTCGTCGACTTCGAGGTCGTCGTTGAGGAAGTCCAGCACGTCCCGAACGGTCCGCGGCGAGTCGTGCGTGAAGAAGGTGGTGTTCGTTGTCACCCTGAACCCCGCCCTCTTGGCTGCCTTGATCGCCGCTACGGCCTTGTCGAACACCCCCTCGCGCTCCACTGAGGCGTCGTGGCGCTCCTTCAGGCCATCCATGTGCACCGCCCAAGCGAAATAGGGACTCGGCTTGAAGTCAGCCAACTTTTTCTCCAGCAAGATCGCATTCGTGCACAGGTAAACGAAACGCTTGCGCTTCACGAGCTCCCCCGCGATCAAATGGATCTCTGGATGGATCAGCGGCTCGCCGCCCGCGATCGACACCATCGGCGCCCCACTCTCCTCGATCGCCCCCACCGCCTGCTCCACGGACATGCGCCGTCTCAATACATGCTCTGGGTGCTGGATCTTGCCGCAACCCGAGCACGCCAGGTTGCACTGAAACAGGGGCTCCAACTCCACGATCAGCGGGAACTTCTCGCGCCGTGCCAGCCGCTGGCGCATCAAATACCAACCCATCCGCGCGCCCTGCCTCATCGGAACAGCCATCGAAGCTCCTCGCTCGCTTTGCTTCCCGCGGCCATACTCCCCGCTACCCGCTCAATCCAAGCACAGTATGAAGGGCGCCAGCTCGTCTCAACCTACCCAGCGCCACGCCCACTCCACGCAATGCCCCCATCGCACGCATCCCATCAGCGACGGTCGGCAACGGGGGTCCCACCGGCAGCCGCTGGCGCAGCTCGCGCTCAGGTGTATCCGACAGCACCCGCACCACAGCGAAAGGCCTGCCCTGCGCCGCCCGCGCCACCCAAGCTGACTCCATGTCAACCGCAATCGCCCCACACGCCTGCATTCGTATGCGTGCCTCCCCGGTGATGATGTCCTGCACGGATGCCACCACGCCGTTATACGCATGCACGCCGTGATCGCCCAACGCGTCCGCCAGCGTGGCCGCCGCTTCACAGGAGATCGCCTCGGCGACGGGCCTTCCGTCCCGATCGATGGTCAACACCTCGCTTGCCACCACCACGTCGCACAGCCTGCTCTCGGCACCCAACCCACCGCCGAAGCCCACCACCACGAGCGCCACAGCCTGGTCTTCTAGCAGCCGTGGCACTGCTGCGAGCGCCTTGCGGGGGCCCATCCCGGTCGTGCTCACCCGCAAGCCTGGCGCGGCGGAGCGCACCGCCAGCGCCTCCACCCCGAGCGGGGAGATCACTAGCACATCGCTCATCCCGTCAGCACCTCCCGTGCCGCCGCATGGCCGCTCAGAGCGGCCCCCTCAAGCGTCGCCGGCCAGCCCGTGTCGGTCCATGCGCCCGCCAGCGCCAGCCCCGGGATGCTCGTCCGAGCACCCGGACGCAAAGCGCCGCTTCCGGGTGTCGCGCGAAACGTGGCCGCGTGCTCTCGGCTCACATGCACCGCGCGAGGCACGGCATCGCGGGCTCGCGGGAACAGCTCACGCAGCGCACTCAGGTAGTGCTCACGCAGGGCCTCCCCGGTCATACCCATCTCCTGCCCAGCACCTGACAGTGACACCGCGAGATATTGGCCCTCGGAAAGTCCCACCGCATCGGTCCGATCGAATACGTACTGCACGCACGTCCCCACCCCCGCAGCGAAATCCAGCTCGCAAACACGCCGGTCGTACACCACATGCACGTTAACTATCGCCGACTCACCCAACCCCCTCCACGGCTCCACCTCTCCGCCGAGCAAAGGTTCAAGCAATGGGGCGGCGCGCTGGTGAGGCACGGCGCAGACTACCGCGTCGGCTTCCACCGCACCATCGCCGGTACTCACGCGCAGGCGCGCAGCGACAGCGCCACTTTCCTCGCCTGAGCTCTCAATTTGCGAACCGACAGTCTCCACCGCCTTCTCGCCTTGAGGACGAACAGCCTGCGTGGCGCTCCCCGCTTGTGGGCCGACTGCCTCCACGGCCTGAGCCCTCACCCCGAGCATCACCCGCACACCTGCCCGCGTGAGCGCCATGAGCGCGGGCTCGCCGATCGTCTCCCTCAACGGCCTCACGTGAAAACCAATGTCCCCCGCATCGTTGTGTTCAAGCAAACCCTTTCGCAATACGAACGCCCCCAAAGCCAGCGACCCCTGCGCCGCCGGCAGATTCATGGTCGGCAGCGCGATCAAATCCCACAGCACCGCCAAGGCGTGCCCGCGCTGACCGTGTTCTTTCAACCATTCCCCCAGCGTCGTCCCCTCCATACGCTCGCGCTCCACCGCGTCCGCTTGATCCAGTCGCGCGAGCGCCAGCGCCGCACGTGCCGCCCGCACCTTCTCGCCCACCGTAAGGTGGGGGTAGCGCGCAAGCGCACCCGCGAGGTGTAGGGGTGCCGGCAACCCCCCGCGCCGCAACACTCCCCGCTTGACGCCCGGACTCACCACCGGGATCTCCAAGCGCCCCTGTATCCGTACGCGCCCGCCACTCCCAAGCCGCTCGAGCAGCGCGATATACGCCTCACAGCATCGCAAGAACACGTGCTGACCGTTGTCCAACCACATCCCATCCCGCTCGAACGAGTACGCCGCTCCACCCAAACGCCTGCGCACCTCGAGCAGCGTCACCTCCGCGCCCGCCTGCGCGCAGTCGAGCGCCGCGACAATCCCCGCGACACCGCCCCCGATCACAACCACCCGCTTCCTGCTCACCCCACCGCCGCCGCAATCACACTGCGCGTCGCCACCCACCCCTTCGACCAGATCGGCAACGACACCCGCTTCCTACGCGCCTCCTCGGGCTCGGCCTCGATCCGCACAAGCACACCGCGGTAGATGTTCGCCATCGCAAGCACACACGCGCCACTACGACGGTCAAGCAACGGCACGAGCTCCAACCCCCGATCGAACCATTCGTCGGCCCGCCTGGCCTGAAAGCACATGAACGCGTCCATCTGACCCTCTCCTCCCTCATAGCGCCCATCGGTGCTGAGGTGGTAGCGCACCAGCTCCTTCCTGGGCACATACACACGGCCGTTCGCCGCGTCCTCGGAGATATCCCGCAAGATGTTGGTCAACTGCATCGCCACACCCAGATCGTCGGCCAACCCGCGCTCCCGCTCGCCCTGACGAGCGCCGAAGATCGCAAGACACAGCAACCCGATCGACCCCGCCACGCGCCGACAGTAGCCGAGTAGCTCATCGAAATCCTCGTATCTCGTGCCCCTCACATCCATCCTCACACCCTCAATCAGGTCCTCCAGCGCCCGCACGGGTAGTCCGAAGCGCTCGCGCGCGTCTGCCAGGGCCGCCACCACCGGGTCCATGCTGGAGGTCGTAAGCCCTGAGAGCGCGCCCTCTGCCGCCTTGAGCAACCCAAGCTTCTCCCCCGCCGCGATCTGCCCATCACCGATGTCATCCACCCGCCGCGCAAACGCGTACACCGCGCACATCGCCCTGCGCTTCTCACGCGGCAACAGCCGAATCCCGTAGTAAAAATTGGCCGCCGCCATCCTTGTGGTCGCCTCGCAATGGTCGTATGCCTCCGCCGGCCTCATCGGCCACCCAACCCGGTCGCCGCCCTCGCTCCTCTACTGCGCCAAAGCACGCCCCCCAGGGCTCCCCCGCGACGCAACCCGCTCGCCTGCGGCACACCACCCAACACTTCCCCCCCGGCACGTTCGATCTCCTTCACCGCCGCCTCCCCACCCGCCACGAACCCCGCCACGGCGAGCTTTGCGCGCCCGGGCACGCTCCCCACAAGCGCCGGCCCCACCACCAGCAATTCGCGCACACGCGCACACTCGTACGCCACCGCTTCGCGCAACCGCGCACGCGGCGAATCCTTCCCCCCGGGCGCTTGATTTGCGTCGGGCACGGGCAAGTCCAAACCATCTCTCCCGATTTGCTCGAGCTGTTCATGTGAGCAACCGAAACGCGCGAGATCGCGCTCGGGCAGATAGATGCGTCCGCGCGCCAAGTCCTCGCTCACGTCCTGCAAGTGCTCGACGAGCTGAAGCGCCGTGCACACTCGGTCTGACAGCTCGATCCGCTTGGGGTTTGCCAGGCCGAACACCGCCAACACGAGCTCACCCACCGGGTTTGCCGACAGCTCGCAGTACCCCTCGAGCTGCTCCCAGGTGTCGTAGCGCCTCACCCGCTGGTCCATGCGGTTCGCATCGATCAACCGCACGAACGGTTCACGCGGGAGCTCGCGCTCGGCCAACACCCTCTGCAGTTTGAGAAGCAACGGCTCACACGCCTCTCCGGCGTACGCCCGGTCCAGTTCTCCCTCAAGCCAATCCAGCGCGGCGAGGCGGTCGCCTGCATACACGTCCCCCAACTCGTCCGCCAATCGCGCAAATCCGTACACCGCGAGCAACCCCTCCCTATGCTCACGCGAGAGCAACCGCGCCGCCACGGCAAAATTCTCGCCCTCGGCGCGCTCCATTACGACGGCCGTGCTCGGCATCTTTGGCGGCCTCCCCTGAAGCGGCACAACCTCAATCATCGGCGCGACGTCGCACCCGCGCCCAAACAGCGCCCGAGCGCCATCACCGGGAACGTCAAGCGATACAGGTGGTAATTGATGTAGTAGTCCGATGGAAACCCTGTACCCGTGTACTGCGGCTCATCCCAGCTTCCATCCTCCCGTTGGTTCTCAATGAGCCACCCCACACCTCTCCCCACCGCTTCTGAGTCCTCCTCTTTCGCGGCATGCAATGCCAATAGCGCCCACGCCGTCTGCGAGGCGGTGCTCACTCCGCGGCCCACCCACTCCTCGCTGTCGTAGGACCGCGGGTCCTCCCCCCAGCCGCCGTCCTCGTTCTGATGCTC
Organism: Solirubrobacteraceae bacterium; assembly: GCA_036495305.1. Lineage (GTDB taxonomy): Bacteria > Actinomycetota > Thermoleophilia > Solirubrobacterales > Solirubrobacteraceae > Palsa-744. Next base: position 20,980 of record DASXNB010000020.1, read on the forward strand.
CTTTACCCATTTCACCGCGCGCCTCACGCATTCCTCCGAGGGCCCCACCCCCGCTGCCACGAGCGCCGGCACCACGGCGCCCGTCCCATACACGTGGTTCACCCCCCACCGGCCCCACCACGACCCGTCTCGCTCCTGGCGCTCGATCAACCACCGCACCGCCGCCCTGGTCTCGGGCTCGTTGCCCCGTCCCAGCGCCGCCAGCATCTCCACTGCGTGCGCCGTCACGTCCGCGCTCGGCTCGTCTATCACCTCACCGAAGTCGAGGAAGGGCAACTCCCGCACGAGCGAACGGGTGTTGTCTGCGTCAAACGCCCCCCAACCCCCGTCCTTGCTCTGCATTCCCTTCGTCCACCGCACGGCGCGCTCGATCGCTTGCTCGGCACGCGTTTGGGGGCTCTCGCCGGCGGGGCTCTCGGCGGCGGGGTAACCATTCCCAAAAGCGTGACCCGCGCGCGCGCGCGAAGTAAGGCTTACTTTCGCGTGCGCGCGCGAGTCACCCCCAAAAGAGATACGCCTCAACGCCAGCACCACCTCGGCGGTGTCATCCACGTCGGGGTAGTTCACGTTCGCGAACTCGAAGGCCCAACCCCCCGGGTGGAGCGTGGGGCGCGCCGTCCGCCAGTCGCCGGTCACGGTCACCTCCTCCTCCAGCAACCACTCCCCGGCGCGCACTATCGCCGGGTCGTCGGGTTCGAGTCCCGCGTCGGCGAGCGCCACAACCGTGAGCGCTGTGTCCCACACCGGCGACTGACACGCCTCCAAGCGCCGGCTCACACCCGCGGGCGCGCCCACCCCAAGCGGATCGCCGTCCTCCTCCACCATGAAGTTGTCGATCCCCTCGATCCCCCTCCGCATCAGTGGGTGATCGAGCGCATACCCGTTCAAATGAAGCGCCATCAGCGAATACACCCACGGCGGCTGAATCCCTCCCCACGACCCGTCCGCCTCCTGGCGACGCACGATCCACCGCTCCGCCCTCCCCATCGCAATCCGTCGCACAACCCCGATCGGCCGGCGCTCGTACGCGCGCAACGCTTTGTCCAATCGCACCAACCAACGCGCGCGCGCGCTCGTCGGCGGCGTCGGTGCCCACGGCTCGTCCCCGTGTAGCTCTTCGAGCGAGAACCCGAGCGCGCGGCGGGGGCGGTGGGCGATCACGAGCGACAACGCCACGATCGTCTGACGAGCCCAACACGCGAAGTCGTAGATGTTCAACGCCACCCACTTCGGTAGCAGCACGATCTCCGGTGGCAACGCCGGCACGCGCTCCCACGACCACAACCCGAACAACGCCAACCACACGTGCGTGAACACCCGCGCCTTCTCGATTCCCCCTTGCTCGCGCACGAACACCGCCGCCGTCCGCATGTGCTCCTCATCGGCGCTGTCCCCCGCAAGCCTCAGCGCCCAGTACGCCTCGATCGTGGTCGACAGGTCGCCGGGGCCTCCGTGGAAGTTCGCCCACGTTCCGTCGGCCCGCTGCTGCGAGCGAATCCAGGCGGCACCGCGTTCGGTCTCCTGCACGTCACGGATGCCGAGGAACTCACGCAACAGCATGTCCTCCGCGTCCATAGTCACGTTGGTCTGTAGCTCCCCCCGCCACCACCCCTGCTCGTCCTGCAACGCCAGCAACCGCTCGCGGGCTCGTTCCAGTGTCATTTGCGCCTCGCTGAGTGTCTGAGCGATCTGCGATGACATGGCGGTGAAGGCTAGGCGGTTTTCTCTTTGGCTGACGGTACCAGCACCTCTGGATGAGGTGCCGGAGTGATCGTTTGTTCCCTCAGACGAAGCTCCGCAATCCTGACAGGAACACTCGATATGAAGCGATACACCCACAACCCGTGAACGTTGCGACGCTCGAGGAAATGAAAGCCGGGGGCCGGCGGTCTCCCGGCCGAGACCAACAGCGGTGCATAGCCAACCTCGTCCACCTCGCTCACCGCCACACGCGCACCAGGCGCGAGATTGTGTAGTGGCGGCAGGTAATACTCGAGCGGTGCCGCCCCCAACTCGACGGTCACGATCGCCCGCGCTGTTGGATTCCCGCTCGAAGACGCTCTCGGAGTGGCCCGCAACACGTTTGCGACGCCCTTCCAATCACCGCGCTGCAGACGCGGGCTGAGCGCCACGTCGATCGTGAGCGCCAGGAATCCAGCCGCCAGCACTCCCCCGAGCGCCATCCCCACGCGCCCGGTCCGTCGCGCCGCGATCACCACCGCGAGCAGCGCGCTCACCGGCACCATCGCCGCCACCAGATTGCGCGGCGCAAGGTAGTCGGCGCCGCCCAGCGCCAGCACGATCGGGATACCCACGCCGCACCCCGCCACGATCAAGGCGGTGAGGGCTCCTCTCTCCTCACGCGGGGTGAGGGCGCGCCACAGGCCGTAAACCACTCCCGTTAGCGCCACCACTCCCATCAGCAGCTCGACACCGTGGCCGAGCGTCGAGCCCGTGTACCCCGTGAGGTAATACTGAGGGATCGCTTCCAAGCGACTCGCAAGCTCCCATTCGCCGATCCACTGCGTCCCGTGCCCCCCTTGAGCCACGATCAGGGGGATCAGCGCCGCGCCCACCAAAATCGGGGGCACGATCGCAAGCAGCGCTCGCGCACGGTGCACCCACAGCAACCACACGATCATCGGCGCCAACAGGAACACCGCGAAGTAGTGGGTGAGCAATGCGAGCGACGCCGTCGTGGCGAACGCCACCATGCGCCGGCCCGTCGGGTCGCTGAGGGCGCGCAAGAAGCAGAGGAAAGCAAGCGCGGCGAGCAGCACGAACAGGCCGTATGCCCGTGCCTCCTGGGAGTACCACACAAACAGGGGGCAGGTCGTGACCAACGCGGCCCCCACGAGCGCCGCGCGGCGAGTCGGCGATCCTTGCAGTTCGCGGCCGATCGCCCACGCAACCGGCACGGTTGCGACCCCCGCGAGCGCCGAGAGCAACCGCAGCGCCACAGCCCCTTCCCCGAGCACTCGCGTCATCCCCCACTCGAGCACGTACCACAGCGGCGGCGTGTTCTCGCTGTGCACCATGTTGTGCAGCGTCGTCCCAAGCCCTGAGCGCAGCACGTGCACGGGGGTGAACGCCTCGTCATACCAGAGGCTCTGCGAGCCGAGCGTGGTGAACCGCAGCAGCGCGGCGAGCAGTGTGAGCGCGATCAGCGGCCACCACACCGCCCACACGCTCTCATTCACCTCGCGGGTAACGCGGGTGTCGTGGGCAGGCGGCGAGGCGCTCCGATCTGCCGTGCCACCCATCGCGCCAGCCGCCGCTTCGCTCACGGCAGCCCCAACCGCACCGGCGGCGCGGGCGGCGATCCCACCGGCGCCCTCCTCAGCCCGCACGCTTGCGCGGACACAGCCGCGCCGAAGCAGGCGTAGCGCTTCGACGGGATGTTTTCAGACATCGGTGGCAGGTAGAAGCCGCCTGTAATCTTCCGCTCGCCATTGACCTGCGCCCCCACGAGCGTCACGCACACCTGCGTACGTTCCTTGGGCCCGCCCGGTGAGACGTTCCCGCACACCGTGTCGCGCGTGGTGTGCCCCTTCAGGTCTTGGGAGAGGATCAGGTTGTGGTAGTCGTGGCCGGTGACCACCCGCCACGTGTGCAGGTCAGCGATCAAGCGGTGGTTCACTTTCGTCTGCTGAGCCACATCGTTGACTGTCGCCACCGCGAGCAGCACGCCGAACAGGATCAAGATCGTGGTCTCCGCCAAGCGCAAACTGCCGAGCCCGCGCTTCACCTCATCGCGCGGGCGCGCCCACTCGGGCAAACGTGCCACCCAATCGCTCATGACACCGGCGCCCACAGCGGGGCGGTTTGGTGGAGGATGAACAGCGCCTGCACCGCCAGCACCGCCACGAGTAGACGCCGGTCGCGGCTTATCGCGGCAAGTGGCAACGACCAAAGCGTGTACCAGGCGAGCAACCACGTGCTCGTCACAGAGATGGCAAGCAGGGTCCAGCCCGAGGCCGCCACCCAGTCATAACCCCGCCACGTGCGCCACATCAGGTGCGCCACGATCAACACCAATACCGCCTTGAGCAGTGTGTGATCCACCGGGAAAACCCCCGGCTTGCCGAACAGGTGAGCGATCTCCGTGGGAAAACTGTCAGATGACACGAACGCCGCGTCGCGGTTGAGCGCCGCCACCACGTTCACACCCTGAATCCCGAACACGATGTAGGCCACCACCGCCACCGCGAGCCCCGCCACCGCCGCACCAATCAAGGGCGCGAGTTTGCGACGGCTGAGCAGCATGAAAGGGAGCAGCGCGATCCCCGTCGCCTTCACCAGCGCGGCGCCCATCACCGCCGCCCCGGCGTATGCCTCGCGGCGTGCAAACGTGAGCGCGACCCCCGCCATCATCAGAGAGGTCATCACCAAGTCGTTGTGGGCGCCACCGACACCGTAAATCACATACAACGGGTTGCACCCCACCGCGACCAGCGCCACCTTCGGGTCGAGCTCTCGCGTGCGCGCGCACCGCCAGGTCAACACGAGCGTCCCCGCGCTCGCGGCGATGGCCATCACCTTCATCCCCCAAACAGCCCCAACCACACCCAGGTAGCCGAGCGGGTAGGAGATCAACGTGTAGAGCGGCCCGTAGGCGGTGGCCACCGTCTTCCAGTCTTTGCCCACGTAGTGGTAGACGGGGTCGTTGACTATCGACTGCGGCCCGTGCAGGTAGGGGTTGATGCCGTGCACCACCCCCATGCGGGCATAGGCGATGTAGCTGAACACGTCGGTCGAGAGCAGGATCGGCCCGGCGAACACGATCGCCTGCAGCGCCACGGTGAGGCCGATCGCAAAGCGCCCGCCGATGCGCCGCGCCAGCACCACCATGCCCGCGTATGCGCCCGTGTATGCAAGCAGCGCGATCAGGAACACCCTGAAACCGAGCCGCTCGCCGATCCCGCTCAACCAGCCCGCGATCT
>DASXNB010000021.1:0-97243 GCA_036495305.1 Solirubrobacteraceae bacterium
CCCCCCCCCCCCCCCCCCCACCCCTCTACGTGAGCACACCCACTTGACAGCCCGGTCAGGCTGAATCGTGCGACAGTTCCGGCCTGGGTGATGCCACCGGCCGCGGCGATGTGTTCACTCGATGGCTGTTACTCCGGTAGCAGCCGGTAGCGGCGCGTTTCAGGGTCGCGCTCCAGCAGGCCGGCCGCGACCAGCGTCACCACGTAGCGGTGCACGGTGCTCGTGTTCAAGTCGAGTTGCTCGGAGATGTCCTTGATCCCGAGGTCGGTGCCTTCCTGGGGAAAACAGGAGAGCACGAGCAGACCCGCAAGCAGCGAACGCGACAGGCGTCGATTGTCCTGGAGCATGCGATATCTCTCGCTCAGCGCGAGCCGGGCGGACGAATTGTGCAGGCCAGAGCTGGCCACGAGCGCCGACATGCTCGGGGCGGCGCCCTCTCCCAAGGCCGCGCGCACGACGTGACCCACCTGATTGCGCGAAAGCGTCACAGACACCACATGGTCCGCGTTGCCCCTCTGCAAGGCTCCGTCGGGGGATGGATCGACGTTCATTGCCTCACCCCCCGGGGACCGCCCGTTTGCGCTCTGGGAAGTCCACCACGTTGTCCCGTCCTGGAGACATCCCCGCCGGCACCAGCAGCCTGCCGTCGCTTAGTGAGCCAATCCGGTGCGCGTGCACCATCGAAGGCATATCGGGCACCGTGAGGAGCACACCGAGCCAGTCGTCCTCTGCGGTGCTACGCAGAAGGCCCATCACCTGCTCGCGCTGGAGCACATCGAGATTCGCAGTCGGGTCGTCCACCACCAGCAAACTCGGCTTGCGGACCATTGCGTGAGCGATCGACACAAGCGTGCGCTCGCTGTCTGTGAGGTCGTCCCAATGAGCTTTCGAGCACTCCCCCACGCCCACGCGGGCAAGAGCCGCCGCCGAGCGCCGCCGAGCGCGGCGAAGTGTTTGTTGTTTGAGTAGCGGCAACGCTACGTAGTCGAGCATCTCAAGCTCATCGCTCTCCGGTCCCGCACGCCGCGCCCACCCGATCTCCTCGCGCAGAAGCCGTACGAGTGAGGCTTTCGACATGCGCCGCAAATCCTGTCCCTTGAAGCTCACCACGCCACTTTCGGGGGCCTCCAGGCCGGCGGCAACCTTGAGCAGGGTCGTCTTTCCCGAGCCTCGCTGTCCCCATACCGCGACGCACTCGCCAGGGTACACAGACAGCGAAATCTCATCCAGGACAGCGGTCTCGTGAGGGCCACGCCAATAGCTCTTGCTCACTAGCTCCATCGCAAGCCACGGTTGCGCGCTCACGCGACTTTCCTTCCCCGTGGGAGAGGCTGCCTGGCCGCTGGGCTGGCACGCGTCACGGGCGCTACGTCCTGTACTTGGCCACCGTTCAGCTTCACCATGATCGAGCGAGCCTTTTGCAACCACTCGACCCTGCCTTGCAGTTGCTTAACCTCCGCGTCCCGTACCAGCAACACCGCTACGTCCGACCATCCAGTTGGTGTGGACCTTGGGCGAGACGCCGGTCCTCGCAACTCTTGCAGACGAGCGAGGCAATCCTCCTCCTGTGTCTGGGCCAATTCGATCAGCCGCGGGAGGTTGTGAGGTTTTGAGAGGGCGAGCTTCATGTACAACTCGTCGCGCACCGGCGCAAGCGAGGAGGAGTCGAGCATCCATCGCTCGAATCGCTCTACCCCCTCGGGTGTGGCTTCATAGATGGTGCGAGGTGCCCCGCGCCCGTTGCCAGCACCAGGCTTGTTGCCGGCGCTGCGCACGAGCGCTTCAGCGCTGAGCTGGTCGAGTGCCGAGTAGACACCAGTTGGCGCGAAGCCTGAAGAGCCGAACCTCTCCTGGAGGCGGCGCGCAAGGTCGTAGCCATAGCCGGGCCGCTCGATGACTAGGCCCAGAACCGCGTTCTTCGCTGACACGACCCGCGCTGCCTTCAGTTTGTTAGGTCCGTTGGCATGTTCGACACAGTATGCAAGATCGCGAGCGAAAGTGTCCTTGTACGGAATAATTTCAATGGGCAGGTATAACCCCCCGTGTCGCGCGACGGTTGCCGCTATCGACGAGTGCGCCGGTCGTCTCAAAGCCGGGTAGCTCGAGTTCAATTCGCGCGCCACCGTGTGCGCCCTCACCGGCGGCAACCCCCCCGCCATGGGCATCGGCAATCGCCTTCACGATCGCCAACCCCAGTCCCGTGCCACCGGATGCCCGGTCGCGCGCTGCGTCGACTCGGTGGAAGCGGTCGAAGATCCGCTCGCGCTGGTCGGTGGGGATGCCGGGGCCATCGTCTTCCACGGTGAAGCGAACCCATTGCGAGCGTGGGACGTCGACACGCAAACACACGAGCCCATCGGCGCCAGTGTGCTCGATGGCGTTGGCGATCAGGTTGCGCAGCGCCTGGGCAATCCGGTCGGGGTCGGCCCTCAAGATGCCGACCGGCATGTCCGCCAACTCGAAGCGACGAGTAGCAAGCAGGCTCATGCCGTCCCACAAACCACGCACATACTCAGGCAGATCGATCGCTTCGAACCGCAGGAACTCCGTTTGCTCGGCCTTTGCGAGCAACAGCAGATCGTCGACGAGGCGGGTGATGCGGGCGATCTCGGCTTGCACCAATCCCTCCACGCGCCTGACCTCAAGCTCTGAGGGTTTGGACTGGGCAGCCAGGAGCTCGATCTGGCCGCGAATCACAGTCAAGGGAGTGCGCAACTCGTGCGAGGCGTCAGCGACGAAGGCACGCTGCCCGGCAAAGGCCTCCGTGAGACGGTCGAGCATGTGGTTGAAGGCGTCCGCGAGCACACGCAACTCCCCGGCCTCGCGTGAGAGATCGTGGATGCGTGGATGCAAATCGCCGGCATCCACCCTCGCCGCGACGGCCGCCATGCGGCGCAGCGGGCGCGACACGCGCGCGCCCACTACGTACGCCGCGACGAGCGCCCCAACGAGCGCGAGAAAACCAGCGAGAACGAACGCCCGTGCGACGCTCCCTTGCGCATGGGCGACCTCCGCGAGCGGCTCCCCCGCACCGACTGTCACGCGCACGCCACCGGGGAGAGTGAAGCTTCGCTCCAACAGCCGCAGGTCGCCCACATCCGGCAACTCCACGGTTGAGTAACCATCTTTCACCGTTCGCAAACTCGCCGCGAGTCGGTTCTCGTTGGCCTGCTCGGCAGCCGTCTCGCCGTTATCGACACGCGCCGTGCTGAACAGCTCGGGTCGATTGGAGCTCGTGCCAGCACCCGCCACCCTCGCGAACTGCAGCGTGGAGCTGGCGCTGAAAGGTTGGCCATGGATGTAGCTAGCGGCGCGTTGGGCCGTCACCGTCGGAGACAGCCCCTTCGGCGAGCGCATCGCGCGAGCGAGCTCGCTTGCGGCGCCGGTGATCTCTCGATCTATCTGATGGCGCAGTTCGCGGCCGGTTCCGCGATAGACGACCACAAACGTGATGGCAGACGAGACGAGCACAACCAGCGCCACCCAAGCGCCCAAGCGCCAGCGCAAGCCGCCCGGCCATCGTCCAGCAGTTCTTCGCGCGCTACGCATCAGGCGCCCTGACGCAAGACGCCGTGCCGGCGCATCTTAACCTCGCTTGCGCCTCCCCCGTCCCCGCTCTCCCGGGACATGACGGTTTAGCTGCCGTCGCCGAGCCGATAGCCGACCCTTCGCACCGTGAAGATCGGAGCGGGGCTGCCGGGACGACCGAGCTTGCGGCGAAGATAGCCGACGTACACATCCACCACGTTGGTGGCGGGATCGTGCTGGTAGCCCCACACGGTGCTCAAGATCTGCTCGCGCGAAAGCACCTCCCCCTTGTGGCGCAGCAGATACACAAGCAACTCGAACTCGGTGGTTGACAGTGCCACCGCGACACCGCCGCGGCGCACTTCGCGCGTGAGCAGGTTCACTTCGACACCGGCGCCACTGAGCGTGGTGGTGGAGGTTTGTGAAGCCACCCGTAGTTGCGCGCGCACGCGAGCCAAAAACTCGGCAAGCGAAAAGGGCTTCACGAGGTAGTCGACCGCGCCGGCATCGAGACCCGCCACACGATCCTCGATCTCCCCACGCGCAGTGAGCACGATCACGGGCAAGTCGGGCTTGCCCTCACGCAACTTCGCGAGCACTTCAATGCCGCCCACCCCTGGGAGCATCAGATCGAGCACCACCATGTCAAAGCTCCCTTGCAGCGCCCGCCGCTCGCCCTCAGTCCCATCGAGCGCGGCCTCCACGACATACCCTTCGCCCCGCAAGCCACGCTCGAGGAAATCGACGATACCCGGCTCGTCCTCCACCAGCAGAATGGACGGCGCGAGCGCCGGGTCCGTGATGGGGTCCGCCAGATCGGGCATCACATCAGCATAAGACTCGGGCGACCGGAGTCACGCACATCGTTGGCCAGTACATAAGGCAGAGCCACTTTCGATGATTTTTCTCATTTTCCTGTTAGAGAACGCTTAGCAACAAAGAACACACTAGCCTCAGTGACCGCCCGTCAACCAACGCCCTCACAGCACAACGCGGAGCGTCGATTCACGCAACGACAGCCCAAAGGGGAAGAGCTTGGCGGACGCGATGTCGCGGCGATCGACAACGACACGCGCTCGAGCCTGCTTGCCGGGGGGGTGGAGGGCAACGAGCGCCTCACCGCCGCCACCGGTCTGCTGCTGATTCTGTTGCTTGCCGCGCTTGGGGTCACGATCGTGCGCATAAGGCCGCTGATCTCCGAGCACCTGTTCATAGGACTGCTTTTGATCCCGCCGATCTGTCTCAAGCTGGCCAGTACCGGATACAGGTTCGTGCGTTACTACACCTCAAATCCTGTATACCGTCAGCGCGGCGCCCCGCCCACCGCGTTGCGCGTCATAGCACCCGCGGTGGTGCTTGCGAGCATCACCGTATTCGCCACCGGAGTGGCACTCCTGGCGATCGGGCCGAGCGCTTCAGGCACACTGCGGGGTTTGCACAAAGCGAGCTTCATCGTATGGATCGCGTTGACATCGCTACACGTGCTCGGACACCTGCCTGACATACAAAAGACTTTTCTCACCAAACATGGCAACCGTGTGGAGTACAACGAACTTGCCGCCGGAAAGACGGGGCGGACCTTGGCGCTCGTGGGCGCCCTCCTTGGTGGCGTTGTGTTGGCGATCGTGCTCATCCCCCACTTCGGAGACTGGTCGCACTTCGAGGCCTTCCACCACCACCATTAGTGATGTCACCCAAACACACAACCGCGCGAGACGCGGCCCTACAGAGATTGAGCCGGGCCAACCGCTGGATGGTGGCGGGCTCGCTCGCGCTCACCGCCGTGTTCTCCGAGGTCGCCGCAAGCGCGTTTCCGGGAAAAACCGTCAAGGCAAAGAGCGCAACCGCGTCACACAAACACACTTCCACAAAATCGAAATCCTCCTCGGGGAGCTCCAGCGCACTGAAACCACCCACCAAAGCGCCGCAGGGGAGCACCACGCCGGAAGTGTCGCCCTCGCAGGAAGCCGCCCCCACCGAAGAACACTCGCCCACCCCTGAAACCCACCACGAAGAATCTGCACCGGAATCGGTGCCGCGCGAAGAATCTGCGCCCGCCCAGGAACCAACCCCCACACCCGAACCTGCGCCGAAACAAGAAGCACCCGTGCAGGAATCCTCCCCTCCAGTCGTGTCCGGTGGCTCGTGAGGGCGACGTTGACAAGGCTGGGGCACGCACACTGGGAAGCGCTCGGCACGAGCGTCGAGCTGCTCGTCACCGACGGCGCCGAGCTTTCACGGGCGAGTGAGATCGTGGAGAGTGAGCTCGACGCCGTCGACCGCGCCTGCAGTCGCTTCCGCGCGGACTCCGACTTGTGCCGTGTCAACGCCCAGGCGGGACGCACGGTACAAACAGATCCCTTGCTGATCGAGGCGGTCGAAGTGGCGTTGCGCGCCGCGGAGCTGACAGGAGGAGATGTCGATCCCACCCTCGGCGTGGCACTGGAGCTCGCGGGTTATGACCGCGACTGGCGCCTGCTCGCGCCCGCGCGGAGCGGTGTCGCGGCCGGCCGGCGCCACAGCGACCGCGAGGCCCGCGGCGAGCGCAGATTTGACCGGCAACAATCCACCGGCGGGCACAGCGCCCCAAGGCCGCGTGTGATCGCCAGCCTCCGCCCGGGTTGGGGGGCTGTCGAGCTCGACCGTGAGCGGGCGACGATCAGGATTCCGGCGGGCGTGAAGCTCGACCTTGGTGCCACCGCGAAGGCGTGGGCCGCCGACCGCGCGAGCCGCGCCGTGGAGGCAGCCATCGGCGGTGGTGTGCTCGTGAGTCTTGGCGGCGACATCTCAGCGGCCGGACCCGCTCCCGAGCGAGGCTGGCGCATCCATGTCACCGACGACCATCGCAGCGGCCCCAACGCCCCCGGGCAGACGATCGCGATCACAGGTGGAGGCTTGGCCACTTCGAGCACCACCGTGAGACGGTGGCAGCGAGGGAACAACACGATGCACCACATCCTCGACCCCGCCACGGGCGCCCCCTCGCGGGGACGGTGGCGCACGGTGAGTGTGGCAGCGATCGACTGCGCCGACGCCAACGTGGCCGCGACGGCGGCGATCGTGCGCGGAGCCGAGGCCTGCGAGTGGCTCGCCGAGCTGGATCTACCCGCGCGACTGGTGGCCCACGACGGCGAGGTGGTCACGGTCGGATCGTGGCCGGGGGAAGACTAGCCCTCATGAGCACCGCGATCGCAGCGGCTGGACCGAGCGCCTACTGGTATTTGACTCGCTCCAGCGGAGCGGTGGCGCTTGTGTTGTTGACACTCGCGCTCGTGCTCGGGATCGTCGACGTGGGCCGGTGGAGCACTGAGCGATGGCCACGCTTTGTGATCGATGCGCTGCACCGCAACGCCTCGCTGCTCGCGCTTGCGTTTCTCTCCCTGCACATCCTCACCGCGGTGCTCGACAGCTTTGCCCCGATATCGCTCCTGAACGCGGTGGTGCCGTTCACCGGCAGCTATAGACCATTCTGGCTGGGGCTGGGTGCACTCTCCTTTGACCTGATTTTGGCCGTCATCATCACCAGTCTCTTGCGCAGACGGATGGGACATGCGACCTGGAGGACGATCCACTGGCTCACCTACGCGAGTTGGCCAATCGCGCTGCTACACGGACTCGGGACCGGTAGCGACGTGAAAGCCACCTGGATGCTGGTAATCGGTATCGGCTGCCTGGTGGCGACCGTGGCAGCCGTGCTCGTGCGCATCTCCCTCGGCTGGCCCGACCGACTTGCGCAGCGTGGCGCCGCGCTGGGCGGTGCCACGGTGTTCACGCTCGGCTTGCTCCTGTGGTTGCCAGGTGGCCCGCTTGGCAACGAATGGGCGCGACGGTCGGGGACGCCCACGAACCTGCTTCCCCACACGACGAGTCACGCCTCCTCTTCCGCCGCCTCCCAGGGAGCAAACCGGTGACCGTGAGCGAGCGCATACAAGCTCCCCAGCTCATCGATGAGACGGCTGTTCCGCAGGGCGGCGAGAGCACAAAGCCGCCGGCGTCGGGCCTTCCCCGCCTGCTCGAGGGTGTGCCCGCCCAGGGGGCGATGGGCTTGCGCGAACATCTCGACACGCATGGCGAGTTGCCCCCCGCGCGGCGACGCGACCGGCGGGGAGCGGGAGCACTCATCGACCAGATCGAACAATCCGGGCTCGGTGGGCGTGGCGGCGCGGGCTTTCCGATGGCTCGCAAGATGCGGGCGGTGGCCGCGGGGAAAGGCAAGCCGATCGTCGTCGTGAATGCCACTGAGGGTGAGCCCGCGAGTTTGAAGGACCGCACATTGCTCGAGACCCTCCCCCATCTCGTGCTCGACGGCGCGGTGCTCGCCGCGCGTGCGATCGGCGCCGACGAAGCGATTCTGTGCGTGTGCGAGTCAGCTGACATGGGGCTTGCGCGTGCCCAGCAGGCGATCTCAGAACGCGAGCGCCTGCCGGGACAGTGGCCACGAATTGTGCTTGCCTCCTGCCCACAAGGCTATGTGGTGGGACAGGAGTCGGCGCTCGTGAACCACCTCAACGGGGGACCCCCCAAGCCGACGTTCACACCGCCGATGCCCTTTGAAAAGGGGGTGCGCCGCCGCCCAACGCTTGTGAACAACGCCGAGACACTCGCCCATGTCGCGCTGATCGCACGCCACGGCGCGCGCTGGTTTCGTGAGCTGGGGCTAACCGACCAACCCGGGTCAACCCTCGTGACCCTCTCGGGCCCGCTCGCCTACCCAGGTGTGTACGAGGTGGAGTTCGGCGCCTCGCTCACCTCGCTCGTGGAAGCCGCCGGCGGGACGAACAAACGCATCCGCGCCGCCCTCTTCGGCGGTTACGCGGGGGTGTGGGTAGACGGCGGAGCACTGTCGAAGCTGGCGCTCTCCTCCGCCCACCTCAAGCCCTACGGCGCCACGCTCGGCGCGGGCGTGGTGCTGTTGCTTTCAGAGGAGGCATGCCCCATTGCGGAGACCGCTCGTGTCACGCGCTGGCTTGCCGGTCAGAGCGCCGGACAGTGCGGACCGTGCGTGCATGGCCTTGACGCGCTCTCGGGGACACTCGAGCAGATCATGCACGGAACCGAAGGAAGTCACGCGACAGAGCGCGTGGAGCAACTTGTGGGGCTCGTGAGCAGACGTGGCGCGTGCGGCCACCCGGATGGGACCGTGCGCTTTGCGATGAGCGCGCTTGAGGTATTCGACTCCGAGCTCGCCGATCACGCCCGTCACGGCCGCTGCGACGCGTGCGCGCGTCCCTCCGAGCTACCGCTTCCTGCCCGTATGCCGTCCGCGACCCGCACTCCCACAGCCGGCTGATGGCGGAAAAAGTGCGCGTCAATCCCATTACCTGTGAGGCGCACGGCATGTGCGCGGAGCTGCTCCCCGAGCGCATCACGCTGGATGAGTGGGGCTACCCGATAGTCGACGACCGCGCGCTCTCACCCGAGCTCGTTTCCCACGCTCAGCGCGCCGCTCAGGCGTGCCCGACGTTCGCGTTGCTGGTGGAGCGCGAACGTCGCCGCTGACCTGACCGAAGCACGCGCGTAGCGGGCGGACTATATGGCGCCCAAGTGCACTGCCGCCAGGCCCGCCCAGCGTCCGTAGGGGGCAAAGTACGAACGGACATCCCCTTCCTCCACTCTCGCACGTGGATCGCCGCCGCCGAGTATCCGCCCAACGTGCTTAAGCAGGCCGAGGTCTCCGGCCGGCAGTTGGTCGTGGCGGCCCTGTCCGGCGAGCGCGAGCATCTCCACGGTCCACGGCCCGATGCCGGGGATCGCACGCAGTCTCAACCAGGAGCGCTCGTGGTCGGGGTGGTACAAGTCGATCCTCCCGCCCGCCACCTCCCGTGACACCCTCACGAGCAGACGGGCACGTGTTTCGGAGAGGTCAAACGACTCCAGTCGCGCCGGGGCGGCGCCCGCGAGTGTGGCGGGCGAGGGCACGTCGCGCAAGGCATCCCCTTCGCCGTGCCAGCTCTCCCCACTGGGGCCGAACATTCGCACGATGCGCCGCTGGATCGCCGCGGCACGCTCGAACTCGATTAGCTGCTCGCAGATCGCCCACGCGAGCGCCTCGAAGGGCTCTGGGCGGCGCCTCACGCGCAGCCACGGCCTGCTTCTCACCGAGCGCCCGATCAGTGGGTCGCGAGCGAACTCCCTGTAAAAGGCACTCACATCGTCGTCTACCCCAAGCGCGAAGCGCATCCGCTCGATCCCGTACTCCGCCGCCTCGACTGTACGTGCCCGAGCGCCGAACAGCACCGATTCGGGAGAGGTCTGAGCCACCCTCACCACCACCGGCTCCGCCCCTCTCGCCCCACCACCCGAATCGTCGCGACCGTGGGGAGCGCCGCCGTGGTGCAGGAGCCGTTCGAGCACATTCCCGCGGCGACGCAGCACTCCATCCGCGCCGCCGGCAAGCTGCAAGCGAAAGGGCGAAGCAGGGTTTACCTCCACCCGCACCTCACGAAGCGGGCGGCTCGTGGCGGTTGTCCGTATGCGGCGCCCGGACGGGGGCGCGTCGTGCGCCGGGAGCGTGCTCAGCGCGGCGGCCTTCACCGGCCCTTGGCGGGCGACCCGAGCAAGTGGAGGTCCACCAGCAAAGAGCGTGAGCTCACGATCTCCACAAGCTCACCGGCGGAGCGTTTGCGACGGGTGAGACGGCGGGGAGAGCTGCCCGCGAGCGCACGCTGGTGGCGTCGGCCCAGCACACCCACCACCACGGCCCCCGCGACGAACCCCCCGGCGGCGATAGCCGCGGTTTGCACCCCCGGCGCGGCGGAGCGAGGCGCGAGCGCGAGTGGCCTGGCCTCGGGTGCGAGCACCGGAAGGGCGTCGACCTCCTCGGTATCGCTGCGTTCGATCACCGGGTGCAGTGTAAAGGGCGGGTCAGACCACAACGCCGGTCCCGCCCCGAAGGACGATCTCCCAGAAGCGCTATGCCGGAGCGCTTGGTTGCAGCTCCCGCTCATAGACGCGATAGCGCTTGACAACCTTGCCGCCCATCGCTTCCATACCGCGGTTCATGGGGGTGTTGGTCTCGAGGATCCAACCCATCTCCCCACCCTTCTGCGGGCGCGCTTCGGCGGCGTCGAAGTGCTCCTCGTACAGCTTTGCGGCCACCCCCGTGTGCTGGTACTCGGGCTTCACGCCGAGAAAGCCCACACGCACGCGATCCATGATGCTGCCCTTGCGCAGGAAGTACCACCACCCCAGCGGGAAGAGTTTGCCTTTCATCTTTTCCAACATCTGGTTGAGGTCGGGGACGGTGATCGCCATGCCCACCACCTCGCCGGTGTCTTCACGCTCGGCGATCATGAACCAGTGCTTATCGAAAGCGAGATGCAGCTCCTGCGCAAGCCCATCGAGGTCCTTCTTCGAGTAAGGCACGAAGTCCCAGTTTTTCGACCACGCTGAGTTGTAGACCTCCGCGAAGGAGTCGAGGTCTTTACGTAGCTGGCGGCGGCGCATGGGGCGCACGCGGATGCCGTGCTCGGACTGCACCTTCTCCGCCAGCTCCCAGATGACGGGCATCACCTTGTCGCGGTTAGTGACCTCGAGGTTCCACATCAAGAGGTCCATCGCCTTGGTCATCCCAGCCTGCTCGACGCGCTGCTGGTAGTAGGGGGGGTGCCACGGCTGGAGGATCATCGGGCGCGCGTCGAACCCCTCGATCAAAATGCCGCTCTCGTCGTTCATCGCGAAGTCGGCGGGACCCACCATGCGCTCCTTCCCGCGCTCGCGCAACCACCCCTCGGCGGCGGCTAGCAATGCCTCAAGCACTTCCTGGTGATCCTCGAACTCCAGGAACCCGAACCAGCCCCAGTTCTTCTTCTGGTAGTCATCAAAGGCGTGGTTCACCTGCGCGGTGATGCGCCCCACAACGCGCCCATCGCGCCACGCGAGGAAGTACTGGGCTTCCCCGTGCGTGAAGAAAGCGTTCATTTTGCGGTTGAGGAACAAGCGCCGCTCGATCTTCAGCGGGGGCACCCACAGGGGGTGGTTAGAGTGCAGGCGGAAGGGGAGGTCGATAAACGCTTTCAGGTCTTTCCGAGACGAGACCTCCTTGACGCTGACCGCCATAGAAGCGAGACCCTACATGCACACATCGACGGACGTATTCGCCAAGGTTCACGGCCACGAGCGCGAGGAGTTGTTGCGGGCGGCACGCGAGGCCGACCTGATGCCTTATTTCCGCACGGTGGAGTCGCCCGCGATGCCGGTGGTGGAGATGGAGGGGGCGCCGCGGATCATGCTCGCCTCCAACAACTATTTGGGCCTCACGGGCGACGAGCGGGTGATGGGGGGCGCCAAGGACGCACTCGCCCGCTACGGCACCGGCCTCACGGGGTCGCGGCTATTGAACGGAACCACCCCCCTTCACCTCGAGCTCGAGCGGGAGCTGGCCGAGTGGATGGGAACCGACGATGCGCTCGTATTCACCACGGGCCACCAGGCCAACGTGGGCACGCTCGGGACGATCCTCGACGCGAAAGACACGGTGATCGTGGACTCCGCCGACCACGCGTCGATTCTCGACGGGGTGCTGCTCTCCAAGGCGAAGATGCGACCGTTCAGGCACAACCGCATGGACAAGCTCGAGCGCGCGCTGCAACGCGCCGAGCAAGACGGCGGGGGGGTGCTTGTTGTTGTGGACGGGGTGTTCTCGATGGAGGGGGACGTGGCGCCGCTGGTGGACATCGTCGAGTTGTGCGAGCGGTATGGGGCGCGACTGATGGTGGACGAGGCGCACGGTGCAGGCGTGCTCGGGGCACGAGGAGCGGGCGCCTGCGAGCTGCTGGGTGTAGAGGAGCGGGTTGACCTGCGGATGGGCACCTTCTCGAAGTCACTCGCCGCTTGCGGAGGGTTCGTGGCGGGGTCGGCCGACGTGATCGACTACCTGCGTATCTCAAGCCGCGCGTTCCTGTTCACCGCGTCCGCGGTACCGGCGGCGCTGGGGGCGGCGTTGTCGGCGCTGCGCATCATCCGCACCCCCGAAGGGCAGGCGCTACTGGCGGAGGTGCTCGAGAACGCGCGGTACCTCGCCGACGGGCTCACCGCATTGGGGTACCGCACTCTGAAAGGCGAGCCCATCCGCACGGGTCCACGCCCGGAGAGTCCGGTGCAGAGCATCGCCACGCCGATCGTGCCGGTGTTGGTGGGCGACGATTGGAAGGCAGCGCTGCTCTGGCGCGCGCTTTACGACGGTGGCGTTTTCACCAACTGCGCGCTCCATCCCGCGGTACCTCCGGGGGGAGCGTTGCTGCGGACGAGCGTGATGGCGACGCACGATCGTCCCACCCTCGACCGGGCACTCGATGTGTTCGCGGCGGTGAAGAGCGATTTCGAGTCGGAGCACGGGCCGCTGCCCTCCCCGGAGCAGGTCTGAGCCGAGCGCTTCGACTAGCCGGAATGTCGCAACGGGCGCCGAAAGCTTGTACATCTCATCACGCGGTATCCGCCGTCGAAAAAAGCCCGCTTCTAGCGAACGTTTGAAGCAAAAGCTGTTGACCGCGAGCGCCAGTCTGGCTAGCTTCTCAATGCGCAACGCACGACCATCCGAGACTCGCCTATAAGCCGCCGGTAGAGGGGTGCCGGAAGCTTTCGCGACAGGCCTCGCGGAGGAGAGTGGAGGGATGCTCGCGCGGCGCCTACTCATCAACCAGCCAATTTGTTGCACGCCCGTGGGAACGCCCACGGCGGCGACGGGGAGTGAGCACCCATGAACGCGACAGCGACCATTGCCCCTGCCGGCCCTCAGCATATGCGCGCGCTTGAACGCGCCAACAAGGTGAGGCTTGCCCGCGCCGACCTCAAGCGCCGTGTCGCAAGCGGCGAGGTGAGCGTGGCGGAGGTGATCCTCGAATGCCCGTGGGAGGCCGACAGCATGGCTGTGGCCGACCTGCTGATGAGCCAGCGTAGGTGGGGGCAAACACGCTGCCGCAAGTTCCTCGCGCAGATCCCTATGTCCGAGCAGAAGACCGTGGGGTCGATGACCGAGCGCCAGCGCCGCACGCTCGCGGCGATGCTCAATGCAACCGGACCCGCGACGATGCCAAACCCGTGGGTTACAGCTCGCCGCCTCCAGCCCGAGGCCGGTAGCACGCTGCGCGTTTGAAGGGCATCCGCCGGGCTGAGCCCGGGCTGCCCCTATGCGCGTGTGGGGTAGCTACGGGCAGCCGGAGGACAGCTTGACCTGCCACCAGCCGGCGAGCATCCCGATGATGCCAAGGCGGGGACGAACCTCCCACACACCGCAGTGCCCGTCGCCAAGGTCGGTGACGGGGACGCGTACAAACTTGTAGCGGCCCGGTTCCAGCTTCATGCGCTCCAGGAGTGCGCGCGAGCGCAGCTGGAGGGCAACACGCTCGGCCACCTGTACGTTGACCTCGCGAACCCGCAAGGCGAGCCGGTCGCGCACACGCTCGAGCTCGGCGAGCGAGAGCAGGCGAGGGCCGCTCAGCGCCTCCCCGTGGGGGTCGTGCGAGGGTATGTGGGGGAAGGTGTAGGCAACCAGTCCGGAAACCTCGCGCTCGAGCTTGGCTATCTGCGCACGGAGCGCCTCACGGGCCGCCGGCTCGCCCTCGCTTGAGCCGGGGAGCGAGACATCCAGGGTGCTATCGAGCGTGGGGAGCGAGCCCCGGAGGCCACCGAGGTCGGCGCGAGCGACTGTGGGGTGCTCCAAGTGGGCCATGACGTTGCTCCTCCCGCTGAAAGACACAAGCGATGTTAGCTGGCCGAGACGCCGCGGTAAAGGCATAGCGGCGGAGATCGTGGGACCGGCGTGTAACGCTCTGAGGGCCGAACGCCAACTAAGGATTGTGAGCCACTTGGCTGCTGAGCGCACCGAGCGGAAGGCAGATATCCCGCATGAGGGACTGCTGGGCGACTTCGAGCGCCTGTACAGGTCTCAGGTGGGACCGGTTACGGCGTACTTCGCACGCCGCAGCCGCGAGCCGCAAACGGTGGCGGATTTGACCGCCGACACGTTCCTCGAGGCGATGCGGTCGTTCGCGTCGTTCGATCCCCGTCGCGGGGATGTGCGGCCGTGGTTGTTCGCGATCGCAAGGCACGTGTATGCCAGACACAGCGAGCGACTCACACGCGAGCGGGATGCGGCGGCACGCCACGGCGGACGCCGGCCGCTCGAACCTGAAGAGACCGAGGAGTTGGAGCAGAGGATCGACGCAGAGCGTAGAGGCCGCGAGATCGTGGAGTTGCTCGGCTCGCTGCCACCACTCGACCGCGAGGCAATCGAGCTCGTGGACCTCGCGGAACTGACACCCAAGGAAGCGGCGAAGGTGCTCGGGGTGTCCTCAGGTGGCTTGCGCGTACGGCTATCCCGGGCGAGAGCCCGGCTGAGAAAGGAGCACGGGATCAATGTCTAAGTTCGAGGATCGCCTGTGGTCAGAGCTTGTGCTCGACCAGGGGCCCCAACTCGCATCGATGACACGGGTGGAAATCCCCCGTCATTCGCGGCGAGGACCCGTCGCGGTGGGAGCGGTGGCCCTCGCGGGGGCACTTGCCGCAGTGGCTATCACCGCGACGACAGGGACGAGCCCGTCTGTCGCCTATGCAGTGTCGCAGAGCTCAGATGGGACGGTGAGCGTGTCTATCAAGGAACTCAGCGGGGTGGACGGCGCTAACGCACAGCTCACCAAACTCGGAGTGCCGATCAGGGTGGCGAGAGTCGAAGCGACTTGTTCGGCCACGGCTCAGGCCGTGCCGATGTCGCCGACAATTGTTTCCGACCTCACTCGTCACGACGGAGAAGATATGGAGATCCAGCCAAACCTGATCCCACAGGGCGACACGCTGGTGATCTCCGCCCGGCAGCTCGGAGGAGATATCGGCCTCAGTTACGGTCTCTACCGAGGCTCCGTGCCAACGTGTGAGGCGCCAGGTGACAGTCATGTCGGGTGATCGCCGTCGTAACACAACAACTGAGACGCCAGACATGAAAGTGGTCAGCTCAGACGTTCTCAAGCCTGCCGTGGCGCCTTCGACTTGGAGAACATGGGTGCTTCTACTGGAGAAGTCGGATGAGGAGGATTGGACCGATTCACCCATACAGGACAGAGACGGAGACCGCCTGACTCTCTAGCTTGAATGCGCGATACACCCTGCTGATAGTGTTCCGCCCACCGGGTAGGTGCTGTTGTTCAGGCACCACAAATACCAGCCGTTTGTCGATGTCTATCTACCGGCCCGGGAAGCACTTTCATGACCGCTACAAAGGGGGTTTTGATGCATCGTGCACAAGGCATCGTGCGGGGGTTCGCGGGTCCATACTGGATCGCCGCGTTGGCAGTGACAGTGGCCGTGGTATTGACCGCGGTTTTCTTGACTGAGAAGGGCTCGACGGCGAGGGCCACTGAAGCATCGGAATACGCCGCCTATCCGGCCCTGGAAAGCGACGCGCCGACGGGGTTGCCACTGGTGAGTTCCCACAATCCATCGCCTGGAACGGCGACCAGTGGGCCGACATGGCCAATGGAAGCACCGAACGTTATACAACCGGGTTGGCCGGTTGCCTCATCGATCCGAGCCGTCGCTACCGGTACTCAAAGCGAGTCGACGTGGATCGCAAAGTCGATGGGTGGAGGAATATGTGTTCTGCTGTGGGTCCATCAACCTTCAGGCAGTGTCCCTGGCATCGGATATAGCTGCTCCACAAGCTCCACGGAACTCGGGAGCGGGGCCACAACAGAGGTCTCACAACTACCCGGGTCGCCCGGCAGGGTGTTCGTGGCGGGTGTGGTACCGAGCAGCGTGGGCTCCATGAAGGTGACACTCGCGGACGGAAGCACAAGGACAGTGGCCGTCACCGACAACTCATGGGCGCTTGAAACCGAAGGCGAGCCGCAGGGCTATCAAGCGATCTCGGTGGGAGGATGAACATGCGAAAGCGACTGATTATTCTGCTCGCAAGTTTGGCGTGCTTCGGCGCCTTCGGAGCTACCAGTGCAGGGGCCGTTGAATACGTCAACCACGTCAAAGTGGAAAGCGGCGCGAATTACTTCGGTCCGTACGTGCTGCTTTACATAGCTGAAACCTACCCGTTCGGAACGGCGGTGGCGTGCGCTGGAATTCGTAGCGTTGGTTTGAACTGTGCAACCAAATCAGGGGAAGTGGCGGGCATCGAGCTTCCCTGGGATGTCGAATCCGAACCGTACATCCACAATCACGCCACATTTACCAGCTATTTCAGCGGGTATTACTACAAATAATTAAACGATTTGAACAGGCGCCCGAAGGCTGCTAGCCGCCGGGCGCCTGTTCCTCAGAAGTCTTTGCGTCCAGTCTTCGCGCCTGGCCATCCTCAGTGGACGGCGTTGGAAAGCGCAGACCGACACGCCCACAAGGTCTCTTCGACATGCAGGGCGGGGACGCCGGCGACCTGGACCGCGTAGAGCGAGAGCCGGCGTGTTGTCGAGGAAGGCGCGTGTACCGGCGCGGGGTTGTCGAACAGGATGGCCAGAGGGTGGTCGGCGTCGGCGACGACGAGCCTACCGGCGCCCAACGAGGGTCCATCGTCACCACTGCCCAACCTCTCTCCCGTACGGCTGAGGCGAATGCCGAGTGGTCCGTTCACAGAGTCACCGTCAAGCGCCCACACCGGTACCGCGGTATCGATGAGCCCAAGCGTGAGAACATCGGGGAGTAGCCCTTCGGAGAGAAACCCACCGTCGAGCATCCGCTCGAGCACAGCCGCCTCGATCGGGGTACGGGTGACATCGGGGTCGAGCCCGATGTGGCGGAAGAACACGCGATAGGCGGCGGGAACGGCCTCTTGGCGAACATTGACAGCACGGGCGCCGCGCCAGCGGTTTGAAAGCTCGCGCAGACGCGCGAGCACCGCGGGGCTGGATTTGCCGGTGAGAGAGATCTTGTCGTGAACCTCGACGCCGGTGAACATCAACCCGAGGCCGGGAAGCTCCTGCTGGACTTCCTGGTCGCACCAGCCGCGTGTGGGCTCGTTGTTGGGGGGGGATCCGTCGTGCGTCACGGCGCCTGTGAGCCCGTGGCTTGCGAGGAGGCCAGCAGTTGTTGTACGCGCGTGCGCAGCGTTTGTAGGGGCGCTCGGGTCAGGAGGGGGGCGCTCTGGAGAACCCCACCGGGGCGCACAAAGCTGATTTGCGGACAACTAACCATCGTGTAGAGCCCTCCGAGCCTCCCGTCGCCATCGAAACCCACGGGGATCGTGAGGTGCTTGGAGCGCACCATACGCCCCAGCGCTCCGCGGTCTTCCTTGACCCCCACCGCGGCAAACGCCACCTGGGGGTAGAGCGTGGAGAGTTGCTGCAGGTCATCGAGCACACGCGGGCAGGAGCCGGCGCTGAAGAACAGCGCGAGCACCAGCGGGCGGTGTTCGTAGAGCTGGCAGACATTGAGAATCCCTGGCCCACGCACCGTGCAGGCTGGGCGTTTGCCCGCCGCGCCCTGGTTGAAGTGGGTGGCTACGTTCACTTCCCCGGCTGGCCCACCGATCGCAAGGGGGGCGGCGAAGGGAGGGATATGTTCGCCCACCCTCAGCCCTCCCGACGACTTGTGTGAGCTGAAGACGGTGTGGATCGTGAACACCCCCACCAGAATCACCCCGAGGAGCGCGACGTAGCGGCCGTAGCCGGAGCTCATCGAGTGGGTGTGAGCCGGCGACGCTTGGGCACAAGCGCCGCCGGGAAGCGTACGCTGTTGCGGATACGGAGGATGAGAGATTGCTCGCCCTCGGCTAGCACCACCGCGGCGGGGAGCGCGACGAGAACCCCGACGAGCGACACCGACAGGTCGACGAGCGTGACGAAACCGAAGTCGCGGAGCATGGCGATGTCAGAGAGTGTGAGCACCCCGAAGCCCGCTATCGCGGTTACGCCCGAAGCCGCGACCGCGGCGCCGGTGTGGGCGTAGGCGAGACGCAACGCCTCCACGGTGGAGTGCCCGGCGGCGCGCGCCTGGAGTTGGCGCTCTGAGATCAGCACCGCGAACTCGGTGGAGATCGCGATGACCAGAGCCCCAAGCGTCACCGACATGGGGTTCAGCGGGATGCGCAGCGCGAACAGCACGAGCGCTGACCAGCCCGTGGCAAGGACGATCGGCGCCAGAGGCACGAGCGAGCGGCGGCGGTCGCCACGGAAGGCGACGAACAGGATGAGCGCCACCGCGACCAGCGCCACCAGCAGCGTGAGCAGGCGCCGCCACGGCGAGGCCACCTGTGAGCCGGCTTGGGCGGCGAGCACCGAGAGTCCCACAAGCCGTGCGCTCACACCGGGGGGTGGGCGCAGCGAGGAGCGCATCCCTTCGATCACTTCCTGTTGCTGTTGGAGTCCCATGAGGCGTATGCCGAAGGCAAGCGTCGCAATGCGGTGATCTGGACTGATGACATCCTGAGAGAAGTACGGGGGGATGGCGGCAAGTAGTCCGTGTACGCGTTGTGGGTTGAGTTTGGCCGGCTTGCCTTCTTCTTCCTGGAAGAGGTCTGGCAGCGAGAAGGCCGGACACAGCCGCGCGTTCCCACAGCCCGACGAGGTGGTGTAGCCAAAGCGCCTGAGGACAGCCTTCTCGTAGCGGCTCATCCATTCGATCGTGGAGGGCTTAGTGAGCGCTTGCGAGCTCACCATCAGATCGACCTCCCCGCCCACGCCGGTGGCGCGCTCGAGCGCTGTGAGGTTGTGTAGCGAAGAGAGGTTCTGGGGGGCAAGCTTTGCGATGTCGGTTTGCACCTGCGTCTGCGTGTCGAGGCCCCAGCCGAGCACGGCGAGGGCAAGACCGATGCCAAGCACTCGTCCCGGGTTGCGCACCGACACATCGAGCGCCAACCGTGAGACGAGCCGGGTGAAGGGGTTGTCGGTGAGGATGTCCCGCGCTCCCTGCCACGCCGGGAGTAGGGAGTGATGTATCCAATTCGACATGACTCGCGCGCGCGCGCGAAGTAGGCTTTCTTTCGCGCGCGCGCGCGAGTCACCCCCAAACGCAGATACCCCACTCTCCCCTCTGGCCGCGAGCACCATGGCCGCGGACCCGGCCGTGAGGGCGCAGAGGAACGCCAGCGCCACACCCACCACAAGCAACAGGCCAAAGCCCCTAACCATGGGTACCGGCGAGAGCAGCAGCACCGCCAGGCCGCCGACGGAAGCAAGCGCCGCCGTGGCGATCGCGGGAGCGCCCTCGTTCGCCGCGCGGCGAACGGCGTCGAGCGTGTCTTGCGCCCCCTCGGCTTGGGCCTCGTGGATGCGCGATTGGAACTGGATCGCATAGTCAACCGACAGACCCACGAGCACGGGAAGCACCGCCACCGAGGCCATCGTGAGCGAGGCCCCCCACAGCGCGAGCGCCCCGAACGTGAGCGCGGCCGCTAGCACCGCCACGCCAAGCGGCAGCAGGCGGGGCCGGCCCTTGAAGATGAGCGAGAGCACGATCGCCATCACCAGCAGCACCGCGACCAGCAGAATCTCGATCGAGCGAGTGATGGACCCAGTGAGGTCGTCCACGATCACGGGCTCGCCGGTTACCAGGTAAGTCTCGCCGTTCTGCAGGTGCCACTGAGGCATGGCCACGGCCTTGCGGATCAGGTCGATTGCGTGGGAGCGCCCGGCTTCGGAGAGGCCGGCCTTCAAACGCACCGACACCAGCGCGGATTCATGGTTGGGGAAGAGATAGGCGAAGCGCTGCTTAGGGGTGCCGGCGGGCTTTGTGTTGTCAAAGACAACCGTTGAGACGAAGTTGTGGTCGTCAAGCGTGGGCGGCTTGCTGAGTCCGTACCGGATCGCAAGGGCGCTCACTTCCGCGGCAAAACCGGCCATTGTCGCCTTGCGTGCCTGTTCGCCAAGGGTCGTGGCTTCCGCCGCGGGGATGCCACGGGCACGCGCTCTGCTGTAGACCGTGCGTTGCGCCTGTTTTGCCTGCGCTTCCGCTCGTGCCCCACGAGCGGTGAGGGCGTTGTCAACCTGGAGGGCAGCCTCGTTGAGGAATGTCCCGGGTCCGAACACCACCTTTACGGCTTTCGCCCGGGCAAGCTCGCCGCACGGCCCGCCGGTGCCGCCCTCTTGCGCGAGTGCCGCGGCGGGAACGTTGCCGGAGAGGCACCCCTCGAGTCCGACGAGACGGTCGATGTCGGGAGAGAGGACGAGCTTGCGCAGGTCGCCCTTCACAAGTACCTCGACGGGCTCTTCGCCAAAGCGCGAGTAGAAGCGTTGAGTGTCCTTGTAGGCGGAACTCGACTTCCCGACGAGAGTGTCGGTGGCGGCTGTTGGGCGCAGACTGAGCGCGGCAACGGCACAGCCGATGCCAATAACTCCCAATACCCCCAACGTAAGCAGCGGTTTGCGCGCGGCGCGCACCGCCAAACCCGAAAACATCACAATCAGAGGCTAGCGCCGCGCCCGGTGGCTACACGCCGCCAGGTGGGTTACTCCATGCCGAGCGGGCCCTGCGACTCGCCCGAGAGGAACTGGCGGACGAAGGCGTTCTCGGACTCGAACAGCTCGGCGGCGGGACCGGATTCCACAATGCGCCCACGCCATAGCACCGAGATGTGCTCGGCGACACGCCGGGCGGACATGATGTCGTGGGTGATCACCACGTAGGTGCCACCGTTCTCTTCGTGGACCTCTTTGATGAGTTCGCACAAGAGCGCGGTACGGACGGGGTCAAGGCCGGAATCGGGCTCGTCGAACAGCACGATTTCAGGGTCGAGCACGAGCGAGCGAGCAAAGCCGGCGCGCTTGCGCATGCCCCCGGAGAGCTCGTTGGGCATCTTCTCCCCCGCGTTGCCGAGTCCCACCTCGCGCATGCGGCGGTGGACGATCTCGGCGATCTCCTCGTCGCCCTTCTCGGTGTGCTGGCGCAGCGGGAAGGCGATGTTGTCATAGAGGTTCATCGAGCCGAAGAGGGCACCGTCCTGGAAGAGCACACCGAACTTCTTACGGATCTCGAACAGCTCCGCGTCGGGGAGGCTGGGGATCGAGCGGCCTTGCACGATCACGTCGCCCTCGTCGGGGTAGAGCAACCCGACGATGTGCTTGATGCAAACCGACTTGCCGGTGCCCGACGGGCCGAGGATCATCGAGATCTGACCCTCAGGGAGGCTCATATCGAGGCCCCGTAGCACGTGGTTTGAGCCAAAGGACTTGTGCACGCCCACGAACTCGATCGCGTCGGGCACACCACTGGGGCGGTTCTGGCCGGTGTGAAACTCGAACTCGGTATCCCCCCCGCCCCCTCTCGGGGACGGACCCCCGGAGGGGGGATCTGGAGAAGTGGCCTCACTCACGGACGGACCCCCGGAGGGGGGATTTGGAGAAGTGGCCCCACTCACGGACGAACCCTCATGAGGATCGGAGGGAGCGATTGGGCTATCCGCGTCGTGCTCGTCGGTGGCCATGCTCACCCCCCGATGGGCGCTTTGGGGTTGGCGCCCCAGAAGACCTGGGTGCCGACCATCCCGATCAAGTGGACCAAGATTATGTTCAACACCATCGACTTGGCCGTGGCGGTGCCCACGCCTACGGGCCCACCACTGGCGTTGTAGCCGTAGTAACAGCCCACGAGGACGATGGCGGTGGCCATGAACATGGCCTTGATGAGGCTGTACATGAAGTCGGGTGGGTTCTGGAACTGCCAGAAGATCAGGAAGTAGCCGCCCGCCGAGACAGTGGCGACCTGCTGCACCACGGCGATGTAGGAGGCGAGGAAGGCAGCGCCCACACCCGCGAGGTACATGAACGGGAGTACCACCCAAGCGGCGAGCAGCCGTGTGGCGCAGAGGAAGGTGAGCGAATCGATGCCCATCACCTCGAGCGCGTCGATCTCATCGGAGATGCGCATCGCGCCGAGCTCGGCGACGATGCCGGTGCCGACCTTCGCGGCCATCATGTAACCAAAGGCGTAGGGGATGATCTCGCGCAGATCGCACCACGCCGTGAAAACACCCGCGTAGGCAGGGGCGCCCTGGGCCTCGAGGAAGTAGGCCCCCTCGATGCCGCACTCCAGACCGAGCACGAACATCAGCGACCAGATGATTAGCGTGGAGGAGACGATCAGGATGCCCGACTGGCGCAGCCCCTCGCCGAAGAAGCGAAAGACGCGCAAACCCCACACGTCCCGAACGATGTTGCCGCTGAAGCGGCCGATCTCGCCGGTGGCGGCGAGCCATTCGCGCGGTGTGACGAGAAGTTCGCTTTGAGTGCTCACTTGATCACCAGGATGTTCGGGTGCGTGGCGAGCAGCGTTTGCGTGTACACGTAGTCAAAGGAGAAGATCGCTAGGAACGTGATCACCACCGCCTGGTTGACCGCCCGCCCCACGCCCTCGGCGCCGCCGGAGGCGGTCATGCCCTTGTAACAGCACACGATCGCGATGATGGCGCCGAAGATGGTGGTCTTCAGCGCCGAGCCCCACAGATCCGTGGTGGAGGCGTTGGCGAACAGCGTGTCCCAGAAGGGACCGAGTGGCTGACCGTTGACCATCTCGGCGAGGATGCCGCCGAAGAGCCCGAAGAGAATCGCGTAGACGTTGAAGAGGCCGGTGACGAGCATCAGCGCGAGGAAGCGCGGCACCACCAGGTTCTTCACGGGGTCGACGCCGAGCACCTGCAGCGCGTCGAGCTCCTCGCGGATCTTGCGCGCACCGAGGTCGGCGGTGATGGCGGTGCCCGCCACCCCGGCGAGCACGATGGCGGTGACGTTGGGGCCGATCTCACGGATGGCCGCCAGAACGAAAATGCCGCCGAGGCGGTCGAGCGCGCCGAAGATGGTGAGGAAGTTGGCGGCCTGCAAACCGGGCGCGGCGTAGCAGATGGCGACCGTGGAGATGAGCAGCGGAAACCAGCACAACCGCAGGGCGAAGAGGAACTGCGAGACGAACTCGCCCCCGTAGGGGTAGGGGGGTCTCAGGGCAGAGGAGATCGTCCTGCCGGTCAGGATCATCATGTCCCCTATTTCCTCGAGCAGATTCCTAGTCGGTAGGAATGCCCGCTCAGCAGCGCTGCGAACCATCTCGATACCCCTCCTCAGGCGAGGATCGTGAACGCCCGCTCAACTCTACGTCATCCGAAGGCTGGACGCCACCGGCACGAGCGTGTACGCCGCTAATCGCTGCCGACGTACACAAGGACGGCGGCGCGAAGTGAAGCTCCACCTCCACTGATATCGTGGCCAGCGCTGTGGGGATGGGAAAGCTGCTTTCGGCCGTATCGCTCGCCGCGTGCGGTGTGCTGATGGGCGTGCTCGCAAGCGGGTGCGGCGAATCTGCGCGCAACGCCCACGAAGTGGCGGCGACCTACAGGGTGGAAGTGGTGAGGGCGGCTTTCCCCGCCAGGCAGGCGATCGCCCGCGACACAAGATTGGCGCTGGTTGTGCGCAACCGGGGCAACACCACGATTCCCAACGTGGCGGTGACGCTCGACTCGCTCAGCTACACAAGCGCCTATCCGCTTCTCTCCGCCAATAAACGCCCTGTTTGGGTCGTCAACAACGGACCTGGCGCGATTTCGGCACGCCCAGTTGAAACCGAGCAGATCGATGCCCCGGGAGGAGGCGAAACCGCCTACGTGAACACTTGGGCGCTCGGAGCTCTGGCGCCCAGGACGAGTAAGGCTTTCGTTTGGCGTGTAACCCCGGTGAAGGCCGGTGTGCACGTCGTCCACTACGCGATATCGGCGGGACTCGACGGCAAGGCGCTCGCGCGTCTGCGCGGCGGGGGGCTTGCCGCCGGCAAGTTCGTGGTGGCGGTGGCGCGCAAGCCCCCCACGACGCATGTGAACCCGGAAACGGGACAGATCGCACCGGGACGCAATCCTGTGCCGCTGGCGCCCCAACCCGCGGCTCCTTAGTAGTTGACATCGGCACATGTGCCGATGTCCGCCCGGCGCATGCGCCGGGCGTCGGGCCGCACATGTGCGGCCCTCTTTCGGGGAAGTCAGTGGCGCATGCGCCACTGACCGGACCGGCACATGTGCCGGTCCGCCGGGGCGCGCACGCGCGCCCCGAACATCGAGGCTAGTAGGAACTTGGCCGTCTGTCCAAAGATCTTCAGCGAGCTTTCGCCACCTGAGCGATACCTGTGCCCGCGCTGGGGGCTACGATGCGATTTGGCCTAATGCCGGGGTCCGGGGGGGAAGCGCCCAGGACCGCCATGAACTTGACCAGGAGGAATCGAGCCCGCTCATGCCAAGGACCCGCCAGACGAACGTGACAGCCGCGCAGTGGAGCGCCAACGGGAGCGCGCTCGGCTCGATGGACCTCACCCTTCCCGGCAATCAGATCTTCGCGTCGAATGTGTTCAGCGTGGCCGTGCAGCGCCGCCGTCTGCCCAAGCACGTGTTCAAGGCGTTGCAGCGTACGCTCGAGCGCGGCGAGGCGCTCGACACGACGCTCGCCGACGCCGTGGCGCAGGCGATGAAGGAATGGGCGATGGAGAAGGGCGCCACCCATTACACGCACTGGTTCCAGCCGCTCACGGGTTCCACCGCCGAGAAGCACGACTCCTTCTACGGTCCCGCCGGCGACGGCACGGCGATCGCGGAGTTCTCCGGCAAGGAGCTGATCCAGGGCGAGCCCGACGCCTCTTCGTTTCCCACGGGCGGCATCCGCGCGACATTCGAGGCGCGTGGGTACACGGCCTGGGACCCCACCTCCCCCGCCTTCATCCTCGAAAACCCCAACGGCGCGCTGCTGTGCATCCCCACGGCGTTCACCTCCTGGACGGGTGAGGCGCTCGACAACAAGATCCCTTTGCTGCGCTCGATGGACGCCTTGTCGGGCGCCGCCATGAGCGCTCTCGATCTGCTCGGGACCGATGACGCTACTCGCGTGTTCACGACGATCGGGTGCGAGCAGGAGTACTTCCTGATCGACGAGCAGTACTACTTTGAGCGCCCCGATCTGCTCACTACAGGTCGTACCCTGTTCGGCGCCAAGCCACCCAAGGGTCATGAGCTCGATGACCATTACTTTGGGTCGATACCCGAGCGCATCCTGGCTTACATGCTCGAGTGCGAGGTCGAGCTGGCAAAGCTCGGAGTTCCGATCAAGACACGTCACAACGAGGTTGCGCCCAACCAGTTCGAGGTGGCCCCGATCTTCGAGAACTCAAACGTCGGCGCCGACCACCAGATGCTGACGATGCAGATCCTGCAGAACACCGCCCGCCGCTATGGGCTGATGTGCCTGCTGCACGAGAAGCCGTTCGCGGGCGTGAACGGGTCGGGCAAGCACAACAACTGGTCGATGGGCACCGACACGGGCTTGAACCTGCTCGACCCGGGCGACACCCCCGAGGAGAACCTGAAGTTTCTGTTCTTCTGCGCGGCGGTAATTCAGGCCGTGAACAAGCATCAGGCGCTGTTGAGGGCATCGATCGCCAATGCCGGCCAGGATCACAGGCTCGGTGCGAATGAGGCGCCCCCGGCGATCATCTCGATCTTCCTCGGCGCGGACCTCGAGAAGGTGTTCACCGCGATCGAGGCGGGCAAGGTGCAGCCATCCAAGCCCGGTTCGTTCCTGGGTCTGGGTACACCCGTCCTACCACCGCTCCCGCTGCACGGAGGCGACCGCAACAGGACCAGCCCATTCGCGTTCACTGGCAACAAGTTCGAGTTCAGGGCGCTCGGGTCCAGTCAGTCACCGGCGCTACCGAACACCGTGCTGAACACGATCGTGGCGGAGTCGATCGACGAGCTGACAGACAAGCTCAAGACCGCCCTCAAAGCATCGGGCGCAACGCTTGAGAAGGCCGTCACGAAGGTCGTCAAGGAGGTTTGGTCGGCGAACAAGCAGGTGGTGTTCGACGGCGACGGCTACTCCGAGGAGTGGCACAAGGAGGCCGAGAAACGTGGGCTCGCAAACCTGCCCACGACTCCCGACGCGCTTCCGTGGCTGGTGGACAAGCAGACGGTGGCGGCTTTCAAGAAGTACAAGGTGCTCTCCAAGCGGGAGCTTGAGTCACGCTATGAGGTGTTCACCGAGCAGTACGCGGTGAACCTCAACATCGAGTCCGAGACCGCCTCGCAGATCGCCCGCACGATGATCCTGCCCGCGGCCGTGAGGCACCTCAACGAGCTGAAGGCAAGCGGACTGGACGAGCTCATCGCCGAGGTGGAGCCGGTCGTCAAGGAGCTCCACTACGCGCTCGTGAAGCTGGAGGACGCGAACCTCGCCGATAACCAGCCCGAGGGCGCCCACAAGTGGGCCAAGTACATGCGCGACACGGTTATCCCGGCGATGGACGATGTGCGCGAGGTGGCCGACCGGCTGGAGAAGATCGTCGCCGACGATCTTTGGCCGCTGCCGAAGTACTCGGAGATGCTGTTCATCAAGTAGGGCGGTTCTGGGTGAGAGGTGCGAAGACCCCGCACACCGTGGCGGGGTCTTCGCTTACTGGACTCGCTCGCTCGACGCCGCTGTGTCACTAGCCGATACCTCGGCTAGTGTGTGTAAGGCGATGAGCGAGTCTCTACAGGTGACGATCGTTTATGAGCCCAGCGAAGACGGCTGGATCGTGGCGTCCATCCCCGAGGTTGCGGGCGTGCACAGCCAAGGCAGGACTCGCGAGGAAGCGCGCACGAACGTGATTGACGCACTGCGTGGCATGTTGGAGCTGCGATTCGGAGCCCACCCGAGCACCGAGACCGCGCCCGACAGCGAGCCGCTAGAGCTCGTCATCGCTGCGTGAAGCGCCGTGACCTTGAGCGGCATCTCCGCCAGCATGGAGCGAAGCCGCTGCGCGAAGGCGGGAACCACAGCTTCTGGGGCTTCGACGCCGAACACTCAACCGCCGTGCCGCGTCACCGTGAGATCGCCTATGGGCTCGCGCGCAAGATCTGCAAGGACCTGAGCATCCCACCACCGACTGGTTCCCGCTGAGGCGGCAGGGGTCAACGCTTAGTCCAAATCTTTCGGGAGATTTGGAGCAATTTGGAAGTCGCTTGGCTCGAGCGAGCAGAGCAAAATCCCTGACACAGATGTGTCAAGGTTGGCTTTCTCGCTGCTAGCATCCGAGCGACATGGCTCCCCCCCGCGACTACCTCAAAGCCCTACGCGAGAAAGTCGTCGTCTACGACGGCGGCATGGGCGCGACGCTCGAGCAGTTCGAGCTGACCGCCGAGGACTACGGAGGACTGGCCGGGAAGTGCCACGAGGCGCTCGTCCTCAACCGCCCGGATGTGATCGAGGGCGTGCACTCCTCGATGCTGGAGGCGGGGGCGGAAGTGCTGGAGACCGACACCTTCCAGGCCTCGCGTTTGAAGCTCGACGAGTGGGGACTGGCGGACTACACGGTCGAGATCAACACGAAGGCGGCTGAAATCGCGCGCAAGGCCGCGGGCGAGAGCCGCTTCGTGGCGGGCTCGATCGGCCCCACTGGCTTCCTCCCCGCCTCCGACGATCCCACGCTCGGACAGATCTCCTTCAGGGAGCTGGTGGAGGTGTTCGCCGAGCAGGCCGCCGGGTTGATCGACGGGGGCGCCGACCTCATCATCATCGAGACAGCGCAAGACATCTTGGAGGTGAAGGCCGCCATCTTCGGCGCGCGCGAGGCTTTCAAGAGCACAGGCAAGACCCTCCCCATCCACACCTCGGTGTCGCTGCTCCCCAACGGCGGCAAGATGCTGCTCGGGACCGACATCTCAAGCGTCCTCTGCACTTTGGAGGCGTTGAAGGTGGACGTGATCGGGCTCAACTGCTCCACCGGCCCGCAGGACATGCGCGACGCGATCCGCTTCCTGGGCGAACACTGCCCGGTGCCCGTGGCGTGCATCCCCAACGCCGGCCTACCCCTGCAGGGGCCCGACGGGGAGACGATCTTCCCTGAGCAACCCGAGCCGCTGGCGGAGGCGCTCGAGGAGTTCGTGGAGCGCTACGGCGTGGGCGTGGTGGGTGGCTGCTGCGGCACCACCCCCGATCACATCCGCGCGATCGCGCAGAGGGTGGGCGGCCGTGCCGTTCAACCCCGCCCTGCACCACGCGCCCCTCACCTTTCCTCGATGATCGCAGCGACCCCACTCGTGCAGGAGCCCCGCCCCACGATGGTGGGCGAGCGCGTGAACTCGCAAGGCTCGCGCAAGGCCAAGGAGTTGCTGCTCGCCGACGACTACGACGGGTTGGTGCAGATCGCCGAGGACCAAGTGACAGGCGGGGCGCACGTGCTGGACTTGTGCGTTGCGCTCACCGAGCGATCCGACGAGGACGAGCAGATGCGCCAGTTGGCAAAGCGCATCTCGCTCACCCAGGAGCCCCCGATCCAGATCGACTCCACCGAACCTGAGGTGATCGAACGGGCCCTCGACCAGATCCCCGGCAGGGCGATAGTCAACTCGGTGAACCTCGAGGCCGGCCGCGACAAGCTCGACCGGGTTGTTCCGGCGACGCTCGCACACGGCGCGGCGCTGATCGCGCTCACCATCGATGAGGTGGGGATGGCAAAGACGGCTCAGCGCAAGGTGGAGATCGCGCAGCGGATCAAGGAGTTGTGCTGCGACGAGCACGGCCTGCACCCAGAGGTGTTGATCTTCGACTGCCTCACCTTCACGCTCACCACAGGCGATGAGGAGTGGCGACCCTCGGCGGTGGAGACGATCGAGGGGATCCGACGCATCAAGGCGGAGATCCCCGACGTGAAGACCTCGCTGGGCGTGTCCAACGTCTCCTTCGGGGTGTCCCCGGGCGCGCGGGCGGTGCTCAACTCGGTGTTCCTGCACCACTGCGTGGAGGCGGGGTTGGACCTCGCGATGGTGAACCCCAACCACATCACCCCCTACTCGGAGATATCCGACGAGGAGCGCGAGCTGGCCGACGACCTCGTGTTCAACCGCCGCGAGGACGCGCTGGAGAAGTTCATCGCCCACTTCGAGTCAAAGGGCGAGGAGGAGTCCCAGACCACAGCCAACCCCACTGAGGGGATGGAGCCCGAGGAGGCGCTTCACTTCCACATCCTGCGCCGGCGCAAGGAGGGCGTTGAGGACTGGATCGACGCCTCAGTTGAGAAGATCGGCGCGGTTCCTACCCTCAACGAAGTGCTGTTGCCCGCGATGAAGGAGGTGGGCGACAAGTTCGGCGCCGGGGAACTGATCCTGCCGTTCGTGCTGCAGTCGGCCGAGGTGATGAAGAAGGCGGTTGCACGCCTGGAGAACTACCTCGACAAGATCGAGGGGTACACGAAGGGCACGGTCGTGTTGGCGACCGTGTTCGGCGACGTACACGACATCGGCAAGTCGCTCGTGAACACGATCCTCACGAACAACGGGTACACCGTGGTCGACCTTGGCAAGCAGGTGCCGATCCAAACCATCTTGGACGCCGCCGAGGAGCACGAGGCGACGGCGATCGGGCTCTCCGCGCTACTCGTCTCCACCTCAAAGCAGATGCCCGCGTGCATCCAGGAGCTTCACGCCAAGGGGATGGACTACCCGGTGCTAATCGGCGGCGCGGCGATCAACAGGGCCTTCTCCTACCGCGCGCTATACCCCGGTGGCAAGGAATCCGAGGAGCAATACGGACCGGGCGTGTTCTACTGCAAGGACGCCTTTGAGGGGCTATCGGTGATGGACCAGCTGATCGACGATGGCGCCCACGAAGCGCTGCTCGAGAAGCTCCGCACCGGCGCCACCGCCTTCCGCGAAAAGGGCGAGGAGCCGCAGGAGGTGCTCAACTTCGCCGACGACTCGGTGCGTTCGAACGTGCGCACGGACGAGCCGGTGCCGAGTCCCCCGTGGTGGGGCGTGCAAGAGGTGGAGGTGGACATGGACGAGGTGTACTCCCACCTCGACACCCATGTGCTCTTCAAGTTGCACTGGGGCGGCAAGGGCGTGAAGGGCGAGGCGTGGAGGGAGCTGGTTGACGGCGACTTCCGTCCCCGCCTGGAGCGTATGTGGAGCGAGCAGGACTATCTACACCCCCGCGCGCTGCTGGGTTTCTTCCCCTGTTATGCACAGGGCAACGACATCGTGGTGCTCGACCCGGGCGTGATCGGACCCGACGCGACGCTCGACCCAGCCGACCCGGCGAGCGAGCTGACTCGCTTTGAGTGCCCACGCCAACCCAAGGGCGACCGCATCTGCCTCGCCGACTTCTTCCGCCCGGCCGTCGGGCCGGATGGCGAGCCGGCGCGCGACGGAGCGCCACCCGCCGAGCTGGACGTAATCGCGGTGCAGGCCGTCACCGTCGGCTCAGAGGTGACCGAGCTGATGGCGAAGCTCGAGTCAGACGGCGAGTTTGCCGAGCAGTTGTTCGTACACGGCCTTGGCGTGCAAACCGCCGAGGGCCTCGCCGAGTGGTTGCACGCAAAAGCCCGCGAGATGCTCGCGATCCCCGCCACACAGGGGAGGCGCTACTCCTGGGGCTACCCCGCAGTGCCCGAGCAGTCCGAGCACCTCAAGGTGGAGAAGCTGCTGGGGCTGGAGCAGATCGGGATGGAGATCTCAGACGGGTACGCCCCGATCCCCGAGCAATCGACGCTCGCGCTGGTGGCCCACCATCCGCAGGCGATCTACTTCGGCACGCGCCAGGGCCGGCTCCTGCCAAACGGCTCGCCCGACGACATCATCAAGGGCTCCTACCGCGATCCTTCTCTGTTCGGTGAGATCGACGACGCCGACCCTGCCGAGGGTGCTGTGGAAGCCGAGGATCAGCCAGCTGCCGCTGGCGCCTGAGCTGAGGCGCCGTCGACCAGCGCCAGCTTCTCCACGCGCGGCAGCGCCTTGATTCGCCGCTCCTCGCGCATCGCCGTGCCACGGTCAGGCATCGGCCACGCGGCGGCCAGCTCGACGGGCAGCCTGCTGGCGGTGTAGCGGCTGGCCTTTCCGTCAGCGTGGCGCGCGACACGACGCTCCAAGTCGTTGGTCCAGCCGGTGTAGAGCGAGCCATCACGACAGCGCAGCATGTAGACCCAGGCGTCAGTCATACAACCCCGTTTCGGCGGAGCCGGCTCGGCTCCTGCGCGTCGAGGAAGCCCGCTCAGGACTGAACCTGAGAGGGAGCGCGCCTCGCAGACCCTGGCAGCGGCGGCAACTTGACCGGCGAGGCGTGGATCGTGCGCATGCGTACGTCCTTCCAGGAGAGGCCTTCGTTGACAAGCGCGGGCACACCCATCACCACGGCGGTGGCAACCTCGACGGCCTGGAGCACGATGCCGTAGGCGAGCGCATCGGCGGTGGGCACGTGATAGGCCCCCGCGAGCACCGCGACACACGCCGCCTGGAACACGCCGACGTTGGCGGGAGTGGCGGGGATCACGGCCGTGACGTTCACGGCGAACAGGACCGCCGCCGCCGCGCCGAAGCCGGCCTTGTCATCGATGCCCAGCGCCACCAGCAGCAGCCAGCACGAGAGCCACTGAAGCCCCCACGCGGAGAGCTGCAGCAGCGTCGCCGTCGACGCTTGACGCGGGTTGCGAAAGACGCGCAACCCCGCGCGCACCCGCACGAGCGCGACGCGCACGTTCGTGAGCAGCCCGCCAAGTCTTTGCGAGCGTGAAACCGCGGCGCGCGGCACCAGCACCGGCGCCAGCAGCAACGCCACCAGGACCGCGAGCGGCGCGAGCGCGACGGCAAGCAGCGCGGAGGTGTGGTTCCCGGCGAAGCTCACGCTCGAGAACATCACCCCGCCGAGGATCGCCAGCGCGAGCAGGTTGAGCAGCGTTTGGGAGACCATCGTGCCAAGCACCACCGGCAGCGTCTCGCGCGCGCGACCCACGCGCCGTGCGACGATGAGCGCACGCGAAGGCTCGCCCAGGCGTGCGGGGAGCGTGGCGGACATCAGCACCCCGATGAACGTGCCCTGTAGTGCGTCTCTGCGACGAGCGGTGCGCCAGGTGGGGGCGGCCTTGAGGATCGCGTGCCAGGCGATGCCACGGACGAACATCGACGCACACATCACCCCCACGCCGGCCGCGACGAGCCCGGGGCTCGAAGCGACGAGGCTCGCGGCTACTTTCGTCACACCGATCTTCTGCAGAGCGAGATAGGCGAGCGCCACACCGGCGAGCGAGGTGGCAAACAGCGCCACACGCGAGAGAACCCGCAACGCCCGGTGCCTGACCGGTGCGGGCGGCTCGAGGCTCGGTAGCCGCCGCGCCCGCACACGTGGACGCAGATCGGCCGGGGCGAAGCCGTGGCGCACCGCGATGCGCGCCATCCGTGTCGCGGGACGCCCAACCGCTATCGCTTGCTCGTAAACCTCGGCGACCTCCTCGGCCACGTGCGACCACGAAAAGCGTTCGGCGCGCTCACGCGCGGCGGCGGCCATCGAGACGCGCCGTTGTGGGTCGAGCGCCAGCGCACGCAATGCCTCGGCAAGGGCCAGCGCGTCGCCGGGCGGCGTCAGCAGACCATCGACGCCCTCGCGGGCAACATCACGGTAGCCAGGAATATCGGATGCCACCACCGGAGTGGAGGCGGCGAACGCCTCGGTGAGCACCATCCCGAAGCTCTCCCCCCGCAGCGACGGCGCGCACAGCACGTCGGCGCGCTCCAGCTCAGCGTGCTTCTGCTCGTCTGAGACCTTGCCCAGCGCACGCACCCCGCGGTCATCGAGCAGCATCGGGGCGATCTCCTCGGCGCTCGCCCCAACCAGCGTGAGCGTTGCCGGTACGTGGTCACGCAGCGCCTCGAAAGCACGCAGCAGCACCGGCAGGCCCTTGCGCTCGACGGCTTGCCCGATGAAGAGGATACGTAGCGGACTGCTCTCGCCTCGCGTCTGCTCCTGCTCTTGATTGGCCGCCGGCGCGCCGCCATCGCAGAGCACCAGACCGTCTCCCGGCCCCAAAGTGTCGAGCCGCACGCCATTGGGCACGACCCGGTAATGACCGCCATAGAAGCGCTTGGCGGTCCAAGCGGCGGCCTCGGAGACGGCGATGCGCGCGTGCAGACGGTTCATGCGCCGCCGCCCGCCCATGACCACGGCGCCGATGCTGTTGGAGAAGGCGTTCTCGGAGTAGGTATGGAAAGTGCCCACGAGTGGCAAGTCGCCTGAGGACATGAGCGCATCGAAGCCAACCAGGGGAACGATCGGCTCGTGAATGTGGGCCACGTCGTACCGGCCTGTGCGCAAGGCGTGGCGGATCGCGTACACCGAGTGGGGTGTGCCAGTCAGGTTCGAAACAGCACCGTTGGCGGGAATCCCGATAGTGCGCCCGAGCGGCACAAAGTTCTCGGGAGGCTCAACCCGCTGTGGACGGGCGCCACGGTGAAGGCGCCGCGAAAGCGCGTCGTCGGGATCGTAGGGAGCAAGAATCGTCGGCTCGTGGCCTTTCGCCGCAAGCTCAGCCGACAGCGCCTCGATGTGGCGCGTGACGCCGCCCGGGTACGTCCACGAGTACGGCGAAACGAGAGCGATCCGCACAGGTGCACTGTAACCGCTGGTGGCGCCGATATCGCCGCAAGCCCAGTTCGGGTGGACACAGCCAGGCTGGGGGCATAGGTGAGCGCACATATAATCGGCTCACCCATGGCAGACCGCCACTTCGTCAAGTACACCTTCCTCAAGCTCGACCCGGCGTGGCGCCGGCTCGATGAGGACACCCGCGCGGAGGGCAAGCGCGAGTTCATGGCCGCCTGCGAGGACTTTGCCGAGGGGCACCTGCTGCAGTCCTTCTCACTCGTGGGCACGCGGGGGGATGCGGAGCTGCTGTTGATCTCAGAGGCCGAGAACCTCGACCGCATCCACGAGTTCCACGTGGTGCTGGGACAGAGCGGGTTGATGAAGTGGGCCGAGCAGCCCTACTCGTTCCTGGGGATGCGCAAGAGCTCGGAATACTCCGAAGACGAGCGTGTGCACCCGCGCGGGTTCAAAGGCAAGTACGTGTTCGTCTACCCCTTCGTGAAGTCGCGAGAGTGGTATGCCCTGCCCGCTGAGGAGCGCTGGCGGATCATGCAGGGTCACATCACGGTGGGGCGCGAATACCCAGGTGTGGACAACCACACCACCTACTCCTTCGGGTTGGACGACCAGGAGTTCGTGGTGGCGTTCGACACCGACGACGTGGGCACGTTCCTCGACCTCGTACAGCGGTTGCGCACAACAGAGGCCTCGCGCTTCACCGTGCGCGATACACCCAGCTTCACATGTATCGCCTGCTCATTGGAGCGCGCCTTGAACGCGCTCGACGGCGAGCCGATCGCACTCGACGCACAGGCATCGCGGGCGAGCTAAACCGGATGGCGCGCTCACAGAAGGCGGCGGTGCAGGAGCTGCGCGCCGCCGACCCGATCATGGCGGGGCTGATCGAAGAGTGTGGGGTGCTCCCCAGCCCCCCGCGCAAGCGTGCCGATCCGCAGGAGCACTACGGTGCATTGCTGCACGCGGTGGTCAACCAGCAGCTCTCCGTGAAGGCAGGCGCGGCGATCTACGGGAGGCTCACTGACCGTTTCGGCCAAACGCCCACACCCGAGCAGTTGCTCGCTGAGGAGCCCGAAGAGTTGCGCGCCGCGGTGGGGCTCTCGCGCTCGAAGGTGGGGTTCATGCGCTCGCTGGCTGAGCACATCCTTTCCGGCGAACTGGAGCTCGACCGCCTTGACTCCCTCTCTGACGAGGATGTGATGCAGGAGCTCGTCGCCGTGAAGGGCATCGGCGAGTGGACCGCCCACATGTTCCTCATGAGCCACCTGCACCGTCCCGACGTGATGGCCCCCGGCGACCTGGGTATCCGTCGTGCAATCGAACGGGCCTACTCGCTTGAAGAGCCCGACCGCGAGACGATGGAACGGTTGGCGGAGCGCTGGCGCCCCCACCGCACGCTTGCGTGCCGGTACCTCTGGCGCTCCCTCAACAACGAACCCGCGACGCCCCCGACAGGGCGCCCCGGCAAGGCGAGCGTTAGAAACTCAGCGGGTTGAGCAAGCGAAGCAGAGGCTTTGGGCGCAGCGGCTTTGCGCCTGGCAAAGCCTCAGACCGCTGAGACTTGCTCTTCCTCGGCCACGCGGAAGGAGGAGCCGCAGCCGCAAGCGGCGACCACGTTGGGGTTCTCGACCTTGAAGCCGGCCCCTTGAAGGCTTTCCTGGTAGTCGATGATGGAACCGCTCACGAACTGGAGGCTCTCTTTGTCCACGAGCAGCTTCAGCCCGTGGTCCTCGAACACGAGGTCGCTGTCGCGCTGCTCGTCGAAGGCGAGCTGATATTGGAAGCCGGAGCAGCCGCCCCCGCGCACGCCCACGCGCAGTCCGGCGAGCGTCACGTCGGCCTGCTGAGCGTCGAGGAACTCGCGGACCTTCTCCGCACCCTTGTCGGTGATGGTGATCATCGCTTTCCAAAGTATAGCGAGGTGGTTTCTTGGCTAAGCTGAAGCCATGCCCACCGCCGAGGAGATCAAGCAGCGCATCGAGACCGCCATTCCCGGCGCGAAAGCCGACGTGGAGGACTACACCGGCGGCGGCGACCACTTCCGCGCCACCGTGGCGGCGGCGGCGTTCGCCGGCCGCAGCCGGATCGAGCAGCACAAACTTGTATATGAGGTCTTCGGCGCGGAGATCGGTGGACAGATCCACGCGTTGTCTCTGAAGACCGAAGCCATCCAGACGCACGCCGACGCGACGACAGGAGCAGCCAATGTCTGAGAGCGAGTCAAACCCCATCCGTGACGCCATCGCCGAGGCGATCGCCGAGCACGAAACGATTCTCTTCATGAAGGGCTCACCCGAGGCGCCCGCCTGTGGCTTCTCCGCGCGTACGGTCGGCATGTTGCAGTCGCTGCAGGCACCGTTCGCCGCGGTTGACATCCTCCCCGACCCCCGCATCCGCCAGGAGCTCTCGACGATCTCCAACTGGCCGACAATCCCCCAGCTCTTCCACAAGGGGGAGCTGATTGGGGGCTGTGACATCGTCACCGAGATGTATGAGTCGGGTGAGTTGGGCGAGGCGTTGGGGTTGCCCGACAGCGACGCACCGAGGAGCGAGCCGGTGCCGGCCGAGCCGCAAGCCGCGGGATTCACGCAGATCGAGAACCATCTTGGATAAGCAGGTGGCGGTGGTGTCGGACACCACCAACTACCTACCACGCGAGCTGGCCCACAGCGAAGGAATCCATCAGGTCAGTCTCTACGTTGGGTGGGGCGGTCAACCTGAGCGCGAGAGCGAGCTCGACGGGTTCGACGGGTTCTATGAGCGCTTGCGCACCGAGACGGAGTTGCCCACCACCTCCCAGCCCTCGATCGGGGACTTCCTCGCCGTTTGGGAACCGCTGCTCGATGAAGGTCGCGACATCGTGTCGATCCACCTTGCGGGGGGAATTTCGGGGACCTGTGAGTCGGCGCGCCAAGCCCACGGACTGCTCGGCGAGCGCGGGCTCGGCGAACGAGTGGAGGTGGTGGACGGGGAAACCGCGTGCGGAGGAACCGGCCTGTTGTTGCTGGCCGCCGCCGCCGCTGCCCGTGGGGGCGCGGACAAGGCTGAGGTTGCCGCCCGCGCGCGCGAGGCCCGCAAGGCACTGAAAATCTGGTTTTGCGTGGACACGCTTGAGTATCTGCGCCGGGGTGGGCGCGTTGGGAGAGCCCAAGCGTGGATCGGGGGGACGCTCAAGATCAAGCCAATCCTCTCACTCGACTACGAAATCACGCCCGTCGAGCGCGTGCGCACCGCCAAGCGGGCTTTCGAGCGGATGGTGCAGTACGCCCACGAGCTGCAGGAGAGCGGCGCGGACAGATGGGTGGTTCAGCATATCCAGGCCCACGAGCAGGCCGAGAGGTTGATGGACCGCTGCCGTGAGATCTTCAGCTCTGAGCCGATCTTCACATCCGAGGTGGGGCCCGTGATCGGCACCTACACCGGCCCTGGGTTGCTCGGCGTGGGAGCGCTGCCAAGTACGCTACTGAGCTGAGGCGCACAAAAGGCAGCAAGGGGGCACAAGACGTGGCTGATCGTTGGCGCAGACTCGAGCCGTTGACCGGTGTCCTTTTCGCTGCACTCGTCGCGGCTGCGTTGTTCGCGAACAGCTCTTACACCCCGAAGCCGAGCGCCAGCGCCGCGAAGGTGGTGTCGTTCTATGCTCAACACCAGTCGGCCATCGAGACATCCGCGATCCTGTTTGCGCTTGCGTATGCCGTGCTAGTGCTGTTCACCGGGGTGTCGAGCACCTATCTACGTCGCACAGACAAGACCATGGGGGCGCTTGTTCTCGCCGGTGGCATCCTGATCGCGATTGGCGGGCTGGGGTGCGTAGCGATCGAATACAGCCTCGCGCACAACCTCCGCAACCTCAGCCCCGAAGCGGCCAAGACGCTGAACTTGATCAGCGCCGAACTGTTCCTACCGGCAAGGGCGGGGGTGTTCGTATTCGGCCTTGGCGCCGGTATCGCGATCCTGCGCGGGGTGGGATTGCCAAAGATCCTGGGCTGGGCGGGGATCGCGCTTGCGATAGTCATGCTCATCCACATCGGCTGGGTCGCCATGCCGATCGCCCATTTGGGGTTCTACGCGGTATTTGCCTTTGTGGGCTGGTGTGCTGTTGCCGGCATCGTGATGTACCGGCGCCCCTAGACTGGAGCTCAGCCGCGGCGTTTGCGTTTACGCCGGCGGCGCCCCAGCAACAGCACGCCCACCACGGCGGCGCCGATCGCCAGCTCGCGCTGATGGCGCTCCACCTGCCCGCGCCAGTCGGTGATGCGCGCCACTTCGCCGTGCAAACGGTCGAGCGACACCGCCAGCTCGGCGCGATTTGACTCGATGGAGCTGCGGATCTCAGCCGCTGTGCGTTGGGCCATCGCCAACCCCCCTTCCAAGATCGCTGTCTGACGGCATGGGCGCGGGCGGTGTGGGCTTGGGTGGTGTAGGCGCGGGTGGCGTGGGCTTAGGCGTAGGCGGCGTAGGCGGCGGCGATCCGGGAACCGGGATCGGCGGCCTTGGGGGCTCGCCGGAAGCCTTGGACGCCCCCGCCTGGGAATCGCTCACACCGGGTGAGGAGCCGGTGGACGCGCTCACGGTGTCGCGGATCTTGCGGGCCTCCTGAATCGCCATGTCGGGTGTGGGTGGTGCCCCTGACTTGACCGCCTTGGCGGCGAGCCATCCGGCGATAGCGCCAAGCACCACCAGGATGAGCGCCATCGCGAAGAAGCCCCAGAAGTAGGTGAACTCGTTGCCGATGGGGAGCTCGTAGTAGAGCAGCCACGCACACCCGATCAGCACGAAGAAGAGGGCCGTGAAGAAGAACACCCCCGCTACGATCCCCACGACGGCACCCTTGGCAAGTCGTGTCGCCTTCTCGGAGATCTCGGTCTTGGCGAGCTCGATCTCCTCGCGGATCAAGACACTGGCGCGCTCTGAAACCTCGGTGATGGCCGAAGCTATGCCCTGCTGGCGCCCCTCTCTATCGCCAGGGCCTGAGCCCTCACTGCTCACTCGGGGGGCTCCTCGTCGAACATGCGCCGCCACAGGGACGCCGCCGTGCGCTGCGTCACAAGGCTCGCGAGCGCCCCAATCGCGGTGAGCAGGCCCGACCACATAACTCGCTTCACTAGGTCATTCTCCATCCGCGG
Source organism: Solirubrobacteraceae bacterium (assembly GCA_036495305.1). GTDB lineage: Bacteria > Actinomycetota > Thermoleophilia > Solirubrobacterales > Solirubrobacteraceae > Palsa-744. Next base: position 38,957 of record DASXNB010000021.1, read on the forward strand.
AAGTGTAGTGGCAGGCCGGACGAGCCGCCCAGGAGAGCCATCAAGCCCCCTGCTGAGGTATGTGGCACACGCTCTGAGCGACGTTGAGAACGAACCCCGCAAGCTTGCGCGTCACCGCGGGCTGGGAGGGGGAATTGTCGGCGAAGTGCACGGAGCCGTCTTGATCGCGGACGTAGTAGCCGAGCACCGACCCCTTGGCCGCGGGGAAGGATTCGTTACGGGAGGCGGGATCTTTGAGGTCTTCCTGAATGTTGCGCGCTTCGATGATCTGAGAGTCGGACAGGTGGTAGATCACCGGGTGGGAAGGATTGGGGTTGCACTGGATGGCGCCTTCTTCGGTGACGAGCACTGTGAGCTTCGCGGAGGGCACGGCGCCAGAGCGGTAGACGATGAAAAGGTCGGGCGAGAGCACCCCGCCGCAGCCGCCCACGGAGAGCGCCGCGGAGGCGAGTACCGCCGCGCTCGTAAAGCCTGCTGCACCAACCGCGCACCGCCGCACACGCTCACCCGAGATCGTCACGCTGCCACCGCCACGCCACCTCGCCGGGGGTCTCCCGCCCCGAGAAGGCCATCGCCACGGCGCTGTACAGCCTGCACTCCTCCAAAAAACAGGTTGAGCCCGTGGAAACGGACGATCTCTCGCTCGCGGACATCGGCGGGTTGGATGCCGGGCTCGTGGTAGACGATGCCCTCCTCGAAGTGCGCGCGTGGCGCGTTGACCGCATCCTGCGCGGGCAGGCCGTGGTCAACCACCCCCACGATCGTTTGAAGCAGGGCGGAGCGAATCCTGTTTGACCCCGCGCTGCCAAGCACCAGCTCCACATCGCCGTGGTGGGTGACTACCGAGGGGGCCATCATGCTCGGCATCCGCCGCCCGGGGGGATGGGTGTGAAAACCGTGCGGGGATAGATCCTCCTCCCCCATGACGTTGTTGAGGTGGATGCCCGTACCAGGCACCACCACGCCTGAGCCCTCGCCATTGGTGCATGTGACAGAGCACGCCCTACCGTGACCGTCGAGCACCGAGATGTGAGTTGTGGAGCCGAGCCGCGAGGAGAGGAACGACTCCAAGAACCCCTCCTCTGAGAGACCTCGAACGAACTCGGGGGTGCGCTCTCCCTGTGCGGCTTCCATCGCAGTAATCACCGCCTCGAGTGTGGGCGGGGAGGGTTGGGCGTCGAGCAAGCCAAGCGAATAGGCGAGCAGCGTCCCCCCGGCAGACGGGGGTGGGTTGGTGAGGACCTGCCGGTCGCGGTATTTCATGGCAAGGGGAGTGCGCTCGATCGCGCGATATCCGGCAAGCGCTTGGCGAGTCACCGAACCGCCCCGCTCACCCAACCACGAGCACACGGCGTGGGCTATGTCGCCGCTGTAGAAGGGCGCCGCTCCCTCTCCTCCCAGCCGGATCAACGCCTCGGAGAGGTCGGGGTTGCGCAGGACCTCCCCCTCTCGCAGGACCCTCCCCTCTGGCGCCCACAGCGCGGCGCACTCGGGCGTGGACTTGAGCAGATCGCCGAGTATCTCAACGATGTAGGCCTGCTCGCCGCTGATCTCCACACCTTCGCGAGCGAGCTTCGCGGCGGGGGCCACCAGCTCTGGGAGGGGTATCGAGCCCCACCGTGTCACCGCTTCACAGACACCCGCCGGTGCCCCATACACCCCGCAAGAGGCGGGGCCGATGTAGAAGACCTGCACGGCATCCCCGAACGACACGTCGACCGCTTCAAGCTCGGCCGCGGTACCGTCGGCGGCACGGGCGGGGGCCTCAACAAAGAAGTCGAGCAGCACAGGCTCCTCCCCGCCTCCAGCCACCATCATGTAGCCACCGGCCCCCAAGCCGGTGAGCAAGGGCTCGGCGACAAAGGAGGTGAGCATCGCCGCGACGGCCGCGTCGACAGCGTTACCGCCTTCGCGCAACACCTTCGCCCCCGCCTGCGCAGTGAGCGGATGGCCCGCCGCCACTACACCCTTTACATCCTTCTCACCCGAAGTCATGCAGGTGAGATTGACACGAGTGTCTTCAGCGTGCCGTCAACCCGACGAACGCGGCTATCCGAGACGTAGAGAGCAACTAGAAATTAGGAAGAAACTCTGGGACGTCCATGTCGCTGACCGACAGTCCCCCCCGGCGCTGGCCGATGTCCCGTTCCCGGCCTTCGCGGCCGGGAGTGGTGCGCTTGACGCGCGGCTCCCCCGCGGGCTCGCGCAGCTGGGGCAGCGTGGCCTTGGCGCCGTAGCCGGTGGCAACCACCGTGACCCACACCTGGTCTTCGAGCTTCTCGTCGACCATCGCGCCGAAGATGATGTTGGCGTCGGGGTGGGCTGCCTCGGAGACGGCCTTGGCGGCCTCGTTGACCTCCCACAGCGAGAGGTCCCGGCCGCCGGTGATCGAGAGAAGGATCGAGTGGGCGCCGTCCATCGATGTCTCGAGCAGCGGGGAGGACACGGCCTGCATGGCGGCCTCGGAAGCACGGTTCTCGCCGAAGCCCATGCCGATGCCGAGCAAGGCATTGCCGGCGTCGGACATGATCGTGCGGACATCGGCGAAGTCGAGGTTGATGAGGCCCGGGAGGGTGACGAGGTCTGAAATGCCCTGCACTCCCTGGCGAAGCACGTCGTCGGCGACACGGAAGGCCTCGACCATCGCGGTTTGCTTGTCGAGGACGGTGAGCAGGCGGTTGTTGGGGACGACGATGAGGGTGTCCACCTCCTCGGCGAGGGCGCTGACGCCCTGCTCTGCCTGCTCGGCGCGGCGGGAGCCCTCGAAGCCGAAGGGCTTGGTGACGATGGCGACCGTGAGCGCGGACACTTCGCGGGCGATGCGCGCCACGACGGGAGCGGCGCCCGTGCCCGTGCCACCGCCGGCGCCCGCCGTGATGAAGATCATGTCGGAGCCCTTCAGGAGGGCCTTGATGCGGTCGTAATCGTCCATCGCCGCTTGGCGGCCCACGTTGGAGTCAGAGCCCGAGCCCAGGCCGCGGGTTAGCTCCGCGCCAATGTGAAGGGTGATGTCGGCGGTCGATTGCTGCAGCGACTGCAGGTCGGTGTTGATGGCGAGGAACTCCACACCCTCCACCTCGGCCTCCACCATGCGGTTGACGGCGTTTGTGCCGGCGCCACCGACACCCACGACGCGGATGACGGGATGGGCGACAGGCATGGCCTGCCCGAAGGGACGGGGTTCTTCGCGCACACGCATCTCTTCGGCCGGGGGCGCATACGTACGTGGCGCGGTGCGATCCATGAGGTTCTCAGGGATCTCTGAGGAGAAGGCGTGGCGGAGGCGCTCCTGCGGGGAGGGGATGCGCGGAGCTTCGTCCTCGTCGAGGGAGGGACGGAGCGAGGGATGTGGGACGCCGCTCTCACGGGGATGCTCGGTCGGCGCGGGGGTGGGCTCTACGGGCTTGGCCTGCGCAAGCGCGGCGGGCGCGGGAGCTTGCGGCGTGGAAGTCTGTGGCGCGCTTGCGCGCGGCGCATCTGAGGCGCCTGCCTGTGTAGCCGCGTCGGGCGCGGAATCCTGCTCCGCGCCCGTGCCCTTCTCGAGATCTTCGGTCTTGCGGAAGAGAGCCGCGAGGGGCCCTTCGCGCATTGAGGCCCGCTTAGGGTTTGCCATGAGCCAAAACCTCCTGCGCCAACTGGCGATAGGACTGGGCGGCAACCCCATCAGGCTCGTACTTGAGCACCGACATCCCCTTCACGGGCGCCTCGGCGAAACGAACCGTCTTGCGGATTCGCGAAGCGAAAACGCGGTCGCCGAAGTTCTCCTCGAGGATCTCGATGGCCTCCTTGGCGTGGATGGTGCGTGAGTCCACCAACGTAGGGAGGATACCCTCGATGTCCACATTTGGATTCAGGTTCTCACGAATCATCGCCAAGGTGTTCTGAAGCTGTATGAGGCCACGCATCGACAGATACTCACACTGCACGGGGACAATAACCTTGTCGGCGGCGGTAAGGGCGTTTATGGTGAGCAGTCCGAGGCTCGGGGGGGTGTCGATGCAGATGAAGTCATAGTCCTCGAGGATCGGTTCAAACGCCTTCTGCAGCGAGCGCTCGCGGCCGATCATCGTGGACATGGCGATCTCAGCGCCGGCGAGGTCGATGGAGGCGCACGCGACGTCGATCTCGCGCTTGCGGATGACCTCGCGGATGGTGGCTTTCTGCGTGAGTACGTCGTACATCGAGAGCTCGATCGTGTCGGGGTCGATGCCCTGGGACATCGTGAGGTTGCCCTGAGGGTCCATGTCGACGCACAGCACCCGGTGTCCCTCCTCCGCGAACGCGGCGGCGAGGTTGAGGGTTGTCGTTGTCTTTGCCACCCCGCCCTTCTGATTGGCGAACGCGATGACCTTGGCCCGAGATGTCACGGCAGGCTCCGATGGTCGATGTTGAGATCGAAAGGTGTCGCGTGGGTATTCGTAGCGGCGCGGGGGATTCCTGCATGGAGATCCCTGGGGGAGCCGGGGGGTGGTATGAGCTTTTGTGGGTGACTCGCGCGCGCGTGCGCGAAGTACGGCTTACCTACGCGCGCGCACGCGAGTCACCCTTTTGAGAGATACACCTCCCGCCACTCACCGCCCTACGATCCCCCGATGCCCAAACGCCACGTTCCCCTGGAGAAGCGCCTCGATGACAAGCGCGTGCTCGTGTGCGTGGGTTCGGGGGGTGTGGGTAAGACCACCGTCTCAGCCACACTCGCGCTCGGGTTGGCGGCGCGGGGGCGCAAGGTGGTGGTGGTGAGCATCGACCCCGCCAAGCGGCTTGCGACCGCGCTTGGATTGGAGGGGTTGACCGGAGAACCTCACCGGATCGACCTGACCACGATCGCCGCCGCCTTGGGGGGAGAGCTTGGGGAAATCAATGGGGATATTGCCCGTGCTACAGCGACCGAAGGCGAGCTGTGGGCCATGATCCTCGACTCCAAGGGTACCTTCGACGCCCTCATAGGACGCTTGGCGCCCGATGAGGGCACACGCGATGAGATCCTCGCAAACCGCATCTATCGCGAGCTGTCCTCGGCGGTTGCGGGTTCGCAGGAGTTCACGGCGGTGGCGAAGCTGTATGAGCTCTCCCGCGACGGGGGGTGGGATGCGATCGTGCTTGACACACCCCCTTCGCGCAACGCACTCGATTTTCTCGACGCCCCCGATCGGCTCACGCGCTTTCTCGATGGGCGGGCGCTGAAGGTGCTGCTCGGGGGTGGTGGCATCGCACGGGGTTTGCTCGGACGCTCGACGGGCCTCATGTTCTCGGTGTTCGCGCGCGTCACGGGGGTGAATCTCGTGGGTGAGTTGTCTGGCTTCTTCGGCTCGCTGTCGGGTTTGCTCGACGGGTTTCGCGAGCGCGCGCACGGCGTGGAGGAGTTGCTGCACGACCCCTCCACGGGCTTTCTGATTGTGACGTCCCCCGAGCACGAGCCCGCGCGCGAGGCGGAGTTCCTACACAGCGAGCTGGCGCGCGGAGGGATGAACTTCGTTGGGTTGATAGTCAACCGCTGCCATGGCACAGGCTTTGACGGGCACAGCGCCGAGCCGGTGACGGCGCTCCTGTCAGAGCCACTCGGAGAAGAGCTCGCGGCACGGGTGGCGAGCAACCTCGCCGACTTCGATGTGCTGGCGCGGCGTGACCGCGAGAGTGTGGCCTCGCTGTCGAAGGCACTCAGCGAAGAGGATGCTGTGCTCGTGCCGCACCTAGACGGCGACGTGCAGGACCTCGGAGGGTTGGGTGTCCTCGCCAACCACCTCTTCGCCTGAGAGCAAAAGCTCATCGGCAAGCAAGGCAAGCTCGGCTGGAAGGTGACCGCAGACGATGTCGCGCAGAAGCGCACGGAGGTGGTTTGAGATGTCGCGCACCAGTGCCAGCCCACTCGAGTGCTCAGCTGCCACACCGGCGATTACCTCACGCTCGAGGACCATCGCCGCGAGTGTGCGCTCGGCGAGAGTCGCACGCTGCTCCGGGGTCGCGCACAGCGCCGCGAGGCGGCCAGCGAGGAGGCCGTCGGGGGCGCCATCGGGCTCAAGCTCCGATGGGGCATCGAGCAGCGCGCGCACGGCAAGCAAGTAGTCGCTCAGCGCCTCATACTCGCTCGGACGCTCGCAACCCAGCTCGAATCGACGTAGCGCCCAGGCGACGGGACTGGCGTGGGGGGCTCTGCGGGAGACGAGGTTGCAGAAGGCGCGCAACTCGTCCTCCTGGTCGGCGGTCACCAGCAGCATCCCGTGAGGACGGCCGCCATGCCCGAGCGCGATCGTGTTCCAAGAGGACTCACCGACACGTGCGAAGGCACGCGCGCCAAGGGCGATACGTCCGTCGCCGAAGAGACGAAGGGCACGAAGCAATTCGCGCACCACACTCACACCCTGAGCGAGAGCGTCGTGGGGATCGAGGTCGCGGGCGGTGTACAGCACGAGCATATGGTCGTCCTCGGCACGCGCGCTCGCTCGTGGCAGTGCCTGCTCGGGGGCGTCCTGGATGGCATCGGGGTGGGCGATGAGCAGGCCACGTGTGAGCTGCAGCTCGGGCGAGGAGATCGTGAGGCCATGAAGGGTGGCCACCAATGTGACCTCGCCTGCGGTTGCAAGCGCGGGACCGTCGAGGCGGTCGAGCGCGCGCTCGAGGCGTTCCGGATGGAGCTTGAAGTCGGTTTGCTCCTCGAAGACATCGCTCAGTAGCGCAAGCAGGGCGGCATCGGCGCGACTCTGACCCCGTGCGCTTGACTTCTCATGACCAACGGTGGCGAGGTAGCGGTCGAGGGCGTCGTACCCTTCGAGCAGCATCTCCGTCTTTGCGTATGAAGGGAGTGCACGCAGGGTGAATAGACGCTCAGAGATGAATGCCCCGGTGAGTGGGCGGTAGCAGTAGAGCGGCGAGGAGCCTCGCCGTGCGGAGTGGGAATCAAGCTCGAAGGGGACCTCCTCGCCCGCCTCCACATGGGCTTGCAGGCGTAGCGCGGCCTGCTCTACGAACTCTTCGAGAGCGGTTTGAAATTGGAGTGAGCGCACGACGGGGACTTCGCCGCGGTGGGCGCGCGTCCTGCTCACTGCACGTCGCCTGTCAGGCAGCGGCGACGGCGATGCCGCCGGCAAGCGCGGTACGGGCAGACTGTTCGCAGTCGCCGCCCAACCACCGCTCGCCGTAAGCGCGCATGTCGTCGATCAGCGGCACGAGCGCCCGGCCCTTCTCGGTGAGGGCATACTCGACACGCGGAGGCACCTCGGCGTAGGTGTGGCGCTCGACGATCCCCTCGTCCTCGAGCGCCCGCAGGCGCAGCGAGAGCGTGCGCGGGGAAATCCCGGCCAGCGAGCGTTCAAGCTCGCAGAAACGCGAGCGTCCCTCGGACAGGTCGCGTACGAGCAGAAGCGTCCACTTGCCGCACACGATCTCGGCGGTGCGGCAGACAGGACAGGAGTCGTCAACGGCCATTTCAACCGTTACTTTACCAAGTGAAGTGGATTTTGCCCGGCTGCGCGCCGCAGCTCATGCGACAGCGGCTGGGGCGCTCGGCGCGGGCGAGCCTTCGCGTCGTGCCTGCGCCTGTGCCACATCCTCCATCGTGGTGCCCTGGCGCCCATCCGATTGCAACAGCAGCTTGAAGTCATGCGGCGAGGAGGCCACACGCAGCGCTTCCTCAGTGCTTACGCGTCCGGCCTTCACATGGTGAAAGAGCGCCTGGTCAAAAGTCTGCATCCCGTAAAAGGCGCCCGAGGAGATCGCCTCGCCGAGCTGGCCGGTTTGGTTGGGGTCGGTAATCATGTCCCTGACCCTGCCTGTCATGCGCAGGATCTCGCACACCGCCACCCTCCCGCCGGTGGCGCCGGGGACAAGGCGCTGGGAGATGACCCCCTTGATGGTGCCGGCGATCATCGAGCGAGCCTGGTTGTGCTGATGAGGAGGGAAGAAGTCCAGCAGGCGGTTGATCGACTCGGAGGCATCCACGGTGTGGACCGTGGAGAGCACGAGGTGGCCGGTCTCTGCGGCAGAGAGCGCCGTGCGGACTGTCTCCTCGTCGCGCATCTCCCCCACGAGGATCACATCGGGGTCCTGGCGCAGCACGCGACGGAGCGCTCGCTCGAAGGACTTCGTGTCCATCCCCACCTCGCGCTGGTTGATGACCGAGCGCTTGTCTTCGTGTACGAACTCGATGGGGTCCTCGATCGTGACGATGTGCTTAGCCATCGTGACGTTCATGTGGTCGATCATCGCGGCCAGGGTCGTTGACTTGCCCGACCCGGTGGTGCCGGTGAGCAGCACGATGCCGCGCTCCTCCTCGGCCAGCTCGCGCACGACTTCGGGTAGCGCAAGCTCCTCGATCGTGGAGATCTTGGCCGGAATCGCACGACAGGCCAGGGAGATGAGCCCGCGTTGACGAAAGGCGTTGACGCGGAAGCGCGCAACCCCGGCGATTTCAAAAGAGAAGTCGACCTCGTGCTCCTCGCCGAATTCCTTTAGCTTCGCCTGATCATTGAGCAGCGCGTGCAGCGCGTCTTCGGTGTCCTGCGCGGTGAGCGGCGGCACGCCTGGCTCGGGACCAAGGGCGCCCTGAATGCGGAAGAGCGGAGCCGCATGGACCTTCAGATGGAGGTCGGACCCGCCGCGAGCGACAAGCTCGCGCAGGGCTGCATGCACGTCGAACATGCAACCTTCATCGGCTGCAGATCCGGCTTACTTGAACCGCGCGAGCGGGCTTGAACTGGCTGCTACGCGACGTCGCGTAGCTTTTGAGCCTCTGCGAGGGACTGCAGCTTCTTCAAAGACTGGTTCTCGATCTGGCGGATGCGCTCGCGAGTGACGTTGAAGGTGCGCCCCACCTCATCCAGCGTGCGTGGGTGCTCGCCCCCGAGCCCATAACGCAGCTCGAGCACACGGCGCTCGCGGTAGGAGAGGTTCTCGAGCGCCTCGCGCAGCGCCTCCTTGGTGAGGATCTCCGCGGCGCGCTCATACGGCGACTCAGCGCGCTCATCGGCGATGAACTGGCCGAACTCCGACTCCTCCTCGTCCCCGACCGGCTTCTCCAGCGACACTGGGGCTTGGGCAGAGCGCTTGATCGAATCGACCTCTTCTGGGTCGATCCCGGTGACCTCGGCGATCTCATCAGCAGTGGGCTCGCGACCTAGCTCGGTGACGAGCTTGCGCTCTGCCCTCCCGATCTTGTTGAGCTTCTCAACCACGTGCACGGGGATACGGATCGTACGGGCCTTGTCGGCGAGTGCGCGGGCGATCGCCTGGCGAATCCACCACGTGGCGTAGGTGGAGAACTTGAAGCCCTTGCGGTAATCGAACTTCTCCGCGGCACGCACCAGCCCGAGTGTGCCCTCCTGGATGAGGTCGAGGAAGGGAAGACCCTGGTTGCGGTAGTTCTTGGCGATCGACACCACCAGGCGCAGGTTCGACTCCACCATCTTCTGCTTTGCGTCGAGGTCGCCGCGCTCGATGCGCTTTGCCAGGTCCACCTCCTCTTGGGCGGTGAGGAGCCTGACCTTGCCGATGTCCTTGAGGAACAGTTGCAGCGAATCTGTGGTCATGTCCGGCTTGAGGTCAAGCGCGGTCTTCGCCTTGCGCCGTCCGCGCTTATCGGGCGCGCGTTCGACCTCTGAGGCCGCCGCCGTGGCGGGGTCGATGTCCTCGACGAGCTCGATCTCAGATTTCTCGAGGTAGCCGTGGAGCTCCTCTACGTCGGACTCGTCAAGGTCGAGATCGGAGGTCGCGGTCGATATCTCCGCGAACGTGAGCACCCCGACCTGCTGGCCCTTGGCGAGCAGCGTCTTAACCTCTTCCAGCTCCTGCAATTCGACCACTGACATGCGTTCTCTTCCATTCCGTCGGGGGACTCCCGCCGCGAAGCCCGCACATCAGCTACGGGACCCGCTGGGATGCTGCTCGAGGACTACCTTAGCCGGGGTTGTGGCTGAAGCCCTCCCGACAGTACAACTCAGATGTACCCGCCCATCCTAACGCTTTGCGCCCGTTGAGCGGGCAAAAAATCGCGCGTGGCCGCACCTCTCGGGCCGGTGCGCGATGATTATCGGGCGATGGCAACCACCGACAGCTCGAACAGCGGCTCGGATACCCCGGTTGTGGAGGGAGGCGTCCTCGCCGCGCTACCGCGCACCAGACCGCAACGCGCGAGCGCACGTAGGGCGGTGGCGCGGGAGAAAGGCCCCAAGTCGGAAACAGCCGGTGCGCGACCCGCCACGAGAAAGACAGGGAAGGCGAGGCCCGGAAACGTCAAGGCTGCCGGCGCACCGGCGGCGACGACCAAACCCAAGGCGGGCGAGAGGTCGGTCGCCAAGGCCAAGCCGACCACGGCGAAGCCGAAGAGGGCCACCACGCCCACAAAGCGCCCCCCGGCGGCGCGTGCCACGCGGCAGTCGCAAGCGGCTAAGCCCGTCGAACCGCCAGCCCCCAAGCAGGGTTACGAGGCGGAGGAGGAGCTCGAGTTGGGTAGCACCGTGAACCCGCCGAGCGGCGTTGAGCTGTTGGAGTCGCTGGGGGACATCGTGAGCGAGCTGGCTGGTAGCAGCTTGACGGCGGGCGGGCGTCTCTTGAAGGACGCCATCTCGATCCTGCGCCGCCCCTGACCGATCCGGCGGGCAGGGTCTGTATACTCGCGGCCACGCCGAGCCCCTATGACCCAGGTCGCGGGGGGCGGGGGACCCATTGCGGGCCGCGATTGCGGGCCGCGGGGGCGAATCGGCCCGATAGGGGCCGTAGCGCGGATAGCGCGAGCCCGTCAGCTCACCCCGTAGGCGTTTATGAGAGATGAACCGAACGCTTGCCGACAAGACGCTGATCGCTGTTGCCATCGCACTCGCGTGCGTTGCGATGACCTGTCCTGCGCAGGTCGCGCTGGCGAGTACAGGCGGAGCAAGCGCACCGGAAGGCGGCTCCCCCGGGAAGCCCCCGACAAGCAAGAAGGCGCAGATCGCCACCTGGTTCGGACCCGGGTTCTACGGTCAGAAGACGGCCTGCGGGCAGACCATGACCCCGGTGGTGGTGGGCGTCGCTTCAAGGACGCTGCCCTGCGGGACGTTGGTGCTCGTCAACTACAAGGGCCACAAACTCACTGTGCCCGTGATCGACCGTGGCCCCTACGCCCACAACGGCGCGATGTGGGACCTGACTTGGGGCGCCGCGAGTGCGCTCACTATCAAGGAAACCGTTCGCATCAAGACGAAGATCGTGGGCAAGGCGAAGAACAACCCACTGCTGGGCGCGCCCGCCGAAGTGGCGCCCCCCGCCGAAGCTGCCGCCAGCGGCGGCACCGCCGCGGCCTGATCGGGTTTCAGCTAGCGGGCGGCTCTGTGTGCGCGACCGAGCGGCCCGTGGCACGCGCCGAGTAGACACCGAGATCGGCGCGAGCGGCGAGCGCGGGGGCCTCTGTGCCGTCGTCGGGGCAAACCGCGATGCCGATGGCCACCTCGAGCGGCACACCACGGTGGGTGGCGGATGTGCGTACCAGCCGAGCCAAGCGCTCAGCGAGCATGCGGGCGCCCGTGCCGTTGGTTTCAGGAGCTACCAGCCAGTAGCGGCCGAGCGTCTCGCGGGACAAATGGTCGGTGGAGCGCATGGCGCGGCCGATGGCGCCCTCCACCTGAGCGACGAGGCTGTGCATGTCGTGAGGCGTGGATGAACGCTCCAGATGCGCGACGTCGACGATCTCAACCAGCAACACCGCGAATGGAAGCCCGTCGCGTGCATGGCGGGCGAGGAGTTGCCCGACCGAGGAGACCCATGCCGAGGGGCCCTCTTCGCGACGAACGTCGTGGATTGCTATCTCGGGCTGGATCGGCTCGACGGGGGCCAGTGGCTCGGCAGAAGGCGGCTCCTGCTCGTCGACGAGGCGGGTGAACGTGTACTCGCCCGTTCGCGTCGTAGTCGATTGAAATGCGACAGGCCCCTCCGCCGCCGCGGGGGGGTGGGAAGCTAGACGTAGCTCGGGTGGACGGTTATCCGAGCCCGACGCGCCGGCTTGCGAGGGGGCTGGCGGTGTGCGACGGTCGACCAGGGGCGGTGAGGAGTGCCGGCCTTCGCCGTCGCCGCTCGCGAGCGGCTCGGCCGCCGCAAAGGACCCGTCGGTGGGCGCTGAGGCTGCGAGCATCGCGACTGTGGAGGAGACCTCGGCGAGACGCTCCGACAAAGCACGTACACGCTCGGTTTGACTGCGCGACAGTTCCTCGTGTAGCGATTCCCACAGGACCTCGCAGAGCTGTTGCGCGGCGCGCGCCGCACGGGAGAGACGCTCCGCGGAGGGTCCCCCCGGGTGGGATCGGTCGGGTTGGTCTCTCACAGGCGGTTGATATCACCGGTAAAGGACACGATATGCGCCATCGTCACTTTTCCGCAGTTTCTTGAGAACTATTGTCAGCGCCCCGCACATACCGGCTGGGGCGTAGATAGCCTTGGGAGTCAGTGACCCGCCCGCCGAAGATCGCGACGATCGAGAAGCTCGAGGACCAAACCTCCGCAGACCGGGCGAGCGGCGCGATGCGGTCAGTGCAAACGGCCGATATGAGTCTGCCCGAGCAAGCGCTCGCAAACCTGTGGTCGCCGATGAATTTGGAGCGTTTGGCGCGCACCTACTGGCGCTTTCTCACGCGCGTGACGCTGGGGCTCGTGCGTGTTGTATATGGCGAATCGGAGCGCTCGGTGGTGCTGCTTGTGCGCCCCCTGAAGCTGTTGAGCTTCGATCCACCCGAATACGAGCTGGACGAGGAGCGGGGTGTCGTGCGTTGGCGCATCAAACGGGGGATGCTCGTGGCATGGCAAGGACGCGGCGGTCACGGTCACCTACAGATCGAAGTCCGCCGCCTAGCCAGCACACGCGAGGGCGAGGCGCGAGTGCACGTGGAGGTGGAAGTGGCGAACTTCTACCCCGCCATCGCGTCGGGGTTCGGGTTGCGCGTGTACAACGCCACGCAAGCAAAGATCCATGTGTTCGTGACACACGGCTTCCTGCGCTCGCTCGCGCGCTTGAATCTGGCCGAGTCGAAGGTGGAGAAGCTCGCCGAAGGGACGGGGTCTCCCTCCGACGGGGGCGACGATACCGAGCCTATACGCGCGCGCGCGAGTCCCCCCTCACGCCAATAACCACGCCCAGCCCTTTACCCGAAGCGCCCGTCGCCATCGAGTGCGCGTAGCTTGGCGCGGTCGTGGGTGGCGCGAATACGCCGCACGGTACCTGAGCGCGAGCGGGTGACTAGCGATTCGGTGGTGGCACCTCCAGCGGATGGGTAGCGCACGCCTTGAAGGACGTCGCCGTCGGTGATGCCGGTGGCGGAGAAGAACACGTCGTCACCGGAAACGAGGTCGTCACGGTCGAGGATGCGGTGGAGGTCATAACCTGCGTCGAGCGCGGCCTGGCGCTCGGTGTCGTCGCGGGGCCACAGCCGTCCGAGCAACTGTCCGCCCAGGCACTTGATGGCGGCAGCGGAGATCACTCCCTCGGGGGTGCCGCCGATGCCCCACAGCAGATCTACGGTGGAGCGCTCGGTGACGGCGAGCAGCGCCGCGGAAACATCGCCGTGGGGGATGAGCCTGACGCGGGCGCCGGCTTCGCGGATTTCGCGGATGCCCGCCTCGTGGCGTGGACGGTCGAGCACCACCACCATGACGTCGCCTATCGGCTGGCCCTTGCGCTCGGCGATCAGCTTCACGGTCTGTGAGAGGGGGCGGTCGAGGTCGAGCAGGTCGGCCATCTCGGGGGGGCCGGCCATCTTCTCCATGTACACGCAGGGACCGGGGTCGAACATGCTGCCCTTCTCCGACAGCGCGATGACGGCCAGGGCCGAGGGCATACCGTGCGCGGCGAGCGTGGTCCCCTCCAGTGGATCGACGGCGATGTCGACCTCCGGGGGCGAGCCGTCGCCGATGCGCTCGCCGTTGTAGAGCATCGGAGCCTCGTCCTTCTCCCCCTCGCCGATCACGACCGTGCCGTCCATGGCAATCGAGTGCAGCGCGTATCGCATACCGTCGACGGCGGCTTGGTCGGCTGCCTCCTTGTCGCCCATACCCACCAGCGGGGCGGCGGCGAGGGCGGCGAACTCGGTGACGCGGACGAGCTCGAGCGCGAGGTTTCGGTCGGGCCGTGCGTGCGGATTGGTGCTCATCGAGACGGAAACCTACACGAGGTCACTAGGATCACAGACGATGACCGAGATCGGATTCGTCGGATTGGGGAAGATGGGCGGGAACATGGTCCATCGCATACGCCGCGACTCGGCGCATGAAGTCGTTGCGTTCGACTTCGACACGACCGCCGTCGCCACGGCTGAGATGAACGGCGCGCGTGGGGCGAGATCGCTCGCCGATCTCGTCAAGAAGCTGCAGGCGCCAAGGATCGTGTGGATCATGGTGCCGGCGGGCGACCCCACCGAGCAGACCGTGCAGAAGCTCGCAAAGCTGCTGGAGAAGGGCGACACGATCGTAGACGGGGGCAACTCCAAGTGGACCGACGACAAGCGCCGCTCCAAGGAGCTCTCAAAGCAGGGCATCCATTACGTCGATGTGGGCGTGTCGGGCGGTGTGTGGGGGATCGACGTGGGCTACTGCATGATGGTGGGCGGCCCAACCGGGGCGGTGAAGCGGTTGAGCCCGATCCTCGACGTACTGGCCCCGCCGACGAGCGCGGATAGCGTGGCGGCGATCGGCGAGCGCGGGTGGATGCGCTTCGGGGGCTCGGGGGCGGGGCACTACGTGAAGATGGTGCACAACGGCGTGGAGTATGGGTTGATGCAGGCCTACGCCGAGGGTTTCGATGTGTTCGACAAGTCCGAGTACGAGCTCGACAACGCGAAGATCGCCCACCTCTGGAACCAAGGCTCGGTGGTGCGCTCGTGGTTGTGCGAACTCGCGGCGCGGGCTTTTGAAGCTGACGGCAACGGGCTCGAGGCGATCGAGGGCTACACAGCTGATTCCGGCGAGGGTAGATGGACGATCGAGGACGCCACCGCCAAAGATGTGCCCACGCCGGTGATAACGGCATCGCTTTATGAGCGGCTCTCCTCGCGTGGTAACGGCGATTTCGCCCATCGGGTGCTGGCGGCGTTGCGCAACCAGTTCGGGGGGCACGCCGTGAAGGCGGCGCCCACAGCGAAGGCGGCCAACGGGAGCCGCGCAAGCGCCAAGCAGAGCGCCAAGCGCCGGTAGTAGCGTGGCGGCCGTCGCGACGACCGAGCCGGAGAATCCGCTCACCGCCGGTTTGGAGCGTCTGCCGGTCGCCCCGACGACGCTTGTGATCTTCGGCGCCACGGGAGACCTCGCCAGACGCAAGCTGCTGCCGGCCCTCTACAACCTCGCCCACGAGGGGGCGCTGCCCGAGCGCTTTCACCTCGTGGGGGTGGCGCGCAGGGAAAAGGAGCACGAGGACTACCGCAAGGAGTGCGAGCAGGCGATCAGGGAGTTCTCGCGCACGACTCCCGACGAGGAGGTGCTCAAGCGGCTGCTCGAGCACGTGAAGTATGTGCCGGGGACCTTCGACGACGAGCAGGTGTACGCGCGCCTGGAGAAGACGCTCGAAGGCTTCGAGCAGCACGCGGGCGTGCCGCTCGCGCGCGCCTTCTACCTGTCGACCGCGCCGGCCTTCTTCCCCGTGATCGTGGAGGCTCTTGGCAAACAGGGCCTCGACCGCCACGAGGAGGCTGAGGTACGGGTGATCATCGAGAAGCCGTTTGGCACATCGCTCAAGGAGGCACGCGAACTGAACCGCCGCGTACTCTCGGTGTTCGAGGAGAGCCAGGTGTTCCGCATCGACCACTACCTGGGCAAGGAGACGGTGCAGAACATGATGGCGTTCCGTTTCGCCAATGGCATGTTCGAGCCTTTGTGGAATCGCAACTACATCGACCAGGTACAGATCACCGCGGCGGAGGACATCGGGATCGGGACGCGCGCCGGCTACTACGACCACGCGGGCGCGTTGCGGGACCTGATCCAGAACCACATGCTGCAGTTGCTCTGCCACGTGGCGATGGAGCCGCCGGTGAGCTTCACCGCCGATGAGGTGCGAAACGAGAAGGTGAAGGTGTTGCGGTCCATCGAGGAGCCAATCGAGGATGAGATCGCGACGATGGCGATGCGAGCGCAATACGGGCCAGGGCACTCCGGCGGCGAGGACGTTGCGGGGTACCTACAGGAGCCCGGCATTCCGCCTGACTCCACCACCGAGACGTTTGCGGCCTTGCGCCTCGAAGTCGACAACTGGCGCTGGGCGGGAGTGCCCTTCTACCTGCGCACGGGCAAGCGCTTGGCGCGCAAAGTGACAGAGATCGCAGTGACGCTCAAGCCGGTGCCCCACCTCGCATTCAGCCAGGATGGCTCACTTGGGGTGCTGCCCAACCAGTTGATCCTCACACTGCAACCCAACGAGGGTGTGTCGTTGCGGCTCGGAGCGAAGATCCCGGGGTCGCGGATGGTGATCCGTCCGGTGCACATGGAGTTCCTCTATGGGACCGCCTTCCTCTCACAGTCGCCGGAGGCCTACGAGCGGCTGATAACCGACGCGATGAGGGGCGACGCGACGCTGTTCACGCGCGACGACGAGGTGGAGGCGCAGTGGCGCATATGCGACCCGATCTTGCGGGCGTGGGAGAGCGACAGGAAACCGCTCCCCCAGTACGAGGCAGGCTCGCAAGGGCCGGCGCAGGCCTCCGACATCCTCCTCCCCGAGCAGTCGTGGCGCGCGATTTGAGGTTCCCCAGTGGGGCCTTGGGAATGGACGAATGAGCGCCGTCGCCCAATCCCTGCCCGATGCCGTGTGGAGTGCGCAAGGCACGACGCCCGACGCCATCGAAGCGGCGTTGCGTGAGCTGGTGAAGCAGCGTCATGGCGAAAACGGTGGGTTGGCGCCGGCGCGGGCACTGAACATGATCGTGTTCGTGGAGAGCCGATATAGCGGCGAGATCGCCAACCGACTGGCGGGCGTGGGGCGCTATCACGCGTCCCGTTTGGTGGTGCTCTCCTACGATCCCTCCCGCACACGCTTGGACGCGCGTGCCGTGGTTTCCACCGACAACGACCCAGCCGAGGGGGAGCTGGGGCTGCTGCGCGAGACCGTGACGGTGGAGATCGGCGAGCGCCACCTTGACGACCTCGTGACGATTGTGGACCCACTGGTGGTGACAGATTTGACGACTCTGCTGTGGTCACCCCACGGCCACCCCGACGCAGTGGACGCGCTGCTCGAGCTCTCCCAGACGGTGCTCGTGGATTCACTTGACGAGCCCTCTTGGCGCGAGGCGATCGGGCGCGCCTGCGAGCTGCGGGGGCGAGCTTACGTGGTGGACTTGGCGTGGCTACGGAGCACTCCGTGGCGCGAGCGGGTGGCGGCAGCGTTCGATTCGCCCACGATGCGAGCCGAGCTCGGGGGCATCGAGACGGTGGCGGTACGCCACCACCCCGACTCCACGGTGGCGGCGATGTTGCTCGTAGGCTGGTTGGGCTCGCGCTTGGGGTGGGAGATGGGTCGCTTGAGCCCCAACGAGGGGGTACTCACCGGCACTGCGAACGGGAACATCACGATCCGCCTGGAGCAGGCGCCAGAGCAGGAGGTGAGGGGCCTTGAGAGCGTGGCGATCGCGACTGCCGACGGGCGCCGGTTGGGCCTCAAGCGCGGACCGGGAGGATTGAGAGCACGCGCGCGCGATGGTGACGGGAGGGAACGCGAATGGACGATCCTGGGGGCTTCCCGTGGCGAGAGTGGCATCCTCGGCGAGGGCATTCGTCAATCGTTGCTGCGCGACCCGACCTACGGCCCGGCGCTTGCGGCCGCCGAGGCGATGAATCCGGATCAGCGAAACGAGCCACTACAGTAAGTCGGGCGAAGCTATGGCTACGATCGCTCACCGCGACCCCATCGCTCCCCCACACCCCCTCCCAGAAGACGGGGAGGAGGCGCTGGCGGCGCTTGACACCGTCAGAGAGCAAACGCTCGCACTCGTCGGCCATTTGAGCGAGGAGCAATTGAGCAGTGTGCTCTCCCCCATCATGAGCCCGCTGGTGTGGGATCTCGCGCATATCGCCGCGTATGAGGACCTCTGGCTTGCCCACCGTTACGGGGGGCAACCGTTCTTGCGGCCCGACCTCGCGGAGATGTACGACGCCTTCGAGACGCCCCGTACGGTGCGAGGCGAGATCGAGCTGCTCGGTCCACGGGAGGCAAGGGAATATCTGGAGCAGGTCAGAGCGAGTAGCGCGCAGGCGCTTGCGAGCAGGGGCGTCGGCGACGGGACGATCTACGAGTTGGTGTTGCGCCACGAGTGCCAGCACTCAGAGACGATGCGCCAGACGATGGCTCTCGCCGACCTGCTGCCGGCGGGCGAGCCACGATTCGAGCAACTCACGGGCACGACCGCTTGGATCGATGTGTCCGCCGGCCCGTTTGAGATGGGCGCGGGTGATGAGGGTTTCGCTTATGACAACGAGCGGCCCCTGCACGCCGTCGAGGTACCGGCCTTTCAGATCGCGCGCAACCCGGTGACCAACGGAGAGTGGGAAAGTGTCACCGGTGAGGCTAGGGGCGATGCCGACACTCCGGTGTGTCACGTGAGCTGGTTTGAGGCAGACGAGTTCGCCAAGGCGCTCGGCGCACGACTGCCCAGCGAGGCGGAGTGGGAGAAGGCGGCCAAGGGCGGGCTCCTTTCAGGCGTCGGGAATGTGTGGGAGTGGACCGCAAGTCATTTCGACCGGTATGAAGGTTTCGTGGCTCATCCCTACCGCGAGTACTCGGAAGTGTTTTTCGGGAAGGATTACCGCGTGCTGCGAGGTGGGTCATGGGCGACGAGCCCACGTGTGCGGACGGTGACGTTCCGTAACTGGGATTTGCCCGTACGAAGCCAGATATTCGCGGGCTTGCGGCTGGCGAGGGAGGCGAGCTGATGCAGCGCGCGAGCTCGGCGGAGGAGTTGTACTGATGGAGCCCGTCACCGCCCCCGAGGACGCGATCACGATCGACTCCTACTTGCACGAGGGCCAAGAACGCTCGCTTGCGGAGGACGTGCTCGACGGGCTTACCCAACCATTCAAGGAACTGCCCCCCAAGCACTTCTACGACGCGCGCGGGGCCGAGCTGTTCGACCGTATTTGCGAATTGCCCGAGTACTACCCGACACGCACCGAGCGTTCGATCTTGGAGGAGTCGGCAGAGCGGCTCGCCGTTGTTACTGGGGCGGCCGAGCTGGTGGAGTTGGGTTCGGGGACCGCCGCCAAGACCAGGGTGCTGCTGGACGCGCTTCACCGAGCGGGGACCCTGCGGTTGTACATCCCGGTGGACGTGACCGAGAGTATGGTGCGCGATTGCGCACAGGAGCTCACGAGCGAGTACCCGGGGTTGCGGGTGCATGGGGTGATCGGCGACTTCGAACGCCACCTCGATCGCGTGCCCGCTCCCGAGGGCCCGCGTTTGGTGGTGTTCTTGGGTGGGACGATCGGCAACTTCCCACCGGGCAGCCGCCGACGTTTCTTGCGCGAGATCGGGGGGTTGCTCGGACCGAACGATCACCTGCTGATGGGCACCGACCTCGTGAAGGACCCGGAGGTACTCACCCAGGCCTACGACGACGCCCAGGGTGTGACGGCCGAGTTCAACCGCAATCTCTTGACGGTGCTCAACCGCGAGCTGCGTGCCGACTTCGACCCCGAGGACTTCGACCACGTGGCGGTATTCAACCGCGAGCACGAGTGGATCGAGATGCGTTTGAGGGCCCGTCGCGCGCACACCACGACGGTGCGCGATCTCGACCTGTCGGTGCATTTCGAGCGGGGCGAGGAGATGCGCACGGAGATCAGCGCGAAGTTCACGAGGGACCGCATCGAAGGGGATCTGTCGGCGGCGGGTATGGAGCTTGTGAGCTGGCTCACCGACCCCGACGAGCTGTTCGCGCTCACCCTCTCAAGGCCGTCGGCTCCAGGCTCCGACGGGCCGCCCTCAGACTGAGCCGCCCGACCCTCTTGCTCACCGTCGACTTTCCCGCCTGACCGCAAATGGGCATCGAGCAGGCTCTCGCCATCGCGGCGGCCGGGTTCGCTGCGGGCACCATCAACACGGTGGTGGGGAGCGGCACATTGATCACATTCCCCGTGCTGCTCGCGTTTGGGTACCCCCCAGTGACGGCCAATGTGTCCAACAACGTGGGGCTGGTTCCGGGGTCGGTGTCGGGAGCGGTGGGCTACAGGCGCGAGTTGCAAGGCCAACGCGACCGTGCAATGCGCTTGGGAGTGGCATCGGTGCTCGGGGGACTCACGGGCGCTGTATTGCTGCTGTCGCTGCCCTCCTCGGCCTTCGAGACGATCGTGCCGGTGTTCATCGCACTCGCGCTCGCGTTGGTGGTGGTGCAGCCGCGTATCGCCAAGGCGCTCGCGAAGCGCTCGACACGGCGGGGACGCCGCCACCGCGGGGCAACCTTCGCCGCGCTTTACGCCACCGGCGTGTACGGCGGCTACTTCGGCGCCGCTCAAGGGATCCTGCTGCTCGGGATACTCGGCTTGGCGTTGCCGCAGGATATGCACCGGACCAACGCCTTGAAGAACGTGCTCGCGGGGCTGGTGAACGGTGTGGCGGCGGTGTTCTTCGTGGTGGCCGCGCACGTCGATTGGGCTCCTGCGGCGATCATCGCCGGCGGCTCTATAGTCGGGGCGCAGGTAGGGGCGCGCTACGGACGACGCCTGCCCCCAGGCGCGTTGAGGGCACTCATCGTCGTGGTGGGGGTAACCGCGATCGTGCGCCTACTGGCGAGCTGACGACGCCAAGGCGCGGGTAATCGTGCTTCCACCATCGTGCCCTCGCTCGGCCCGAGAATCGGCGTGTCGCTACTCTCCCTTGCGTGCAAATCGAGGGGAGTTCGGCGATTGTCGTTGGGGGGGCCTCGGGCCTTGGAGAGGCAAGCGTGCGCGCACTTCACGAGCAGGGCGCCGTTGTGACGGTGGCGGATGTGAATGCCGAGAAGGGCACAGCACTTGCGAGCGAGCTGGGCCTGGAGTTCGTGGCGTGCGATGTGCGCGAGGAGTCGCAGGTGCAGGGGGCTGTCGAGCACGCGGCGGCGGTCGAAGGTGGACTGCGCATCGCCGTCTGTTGCGCGGGCATCGGCTGGGCACAGAAGGTGGCGGGCTCCAAGGGCCCTCACCCGCTGCTCCCCTTCGACACCACCATCCAGATCAATCTGATCGGCACCTTCAACGTGCTGCGCTTCGCGGCCAGCGCGATGATCGCGACCGAGCCGCTGGAGGACGGGGAACGGGGCGTGTGCATAAACACCGCCTCGGTCGCGGCCTTCGACGGGCAGATCGGGCAGATCGCCTACTCCGCTTCAAAGGGCGGGATCGTGGGGATGACGCTCCCGGCCGCACGCGACCTCTCGACGCGGGGCATCCGTGTGAATACGATTGCACCAGGACTGTTCGACACACCCCTGCTCGCCGCTCTGCCCGAGCAGGCGCGTCAGAAACTGGGGGCGGGAGTGCCGTTCCCGCAACGCCTGGGCTCCCCCACGGAGTACGCCCAGCTTGCATGTCACATCGTCGAGAACCGGATGCTCAACGGAGAGGTAATCCGGCTCGACGGCGCGCTACGTATGCCACCGCGCTGAGCGAACTATCGATCGAGCCCGAGCGCGAGCACGAGCGCCGCATTCATGCGTCTTACCGTCACTGCGTCGAGTTCGCCACGGCGGCGCACCAGCCGGTTCTTAGGCACGGTCATCACCCAATCGCAGTTGGCAACGCTCGGCTCCTCAAGCCCGTGGGCGCTTGACAACTCCACCTCCGCTGGATGGCCGCGGACCGTTTTCGTGACGGCGACGCACACGAGCCGGTTTAGTACGGGGACCGCCGCTTCACGCGTGGCTACGATCACGGGGCGGATGACAGGGCCGAGGTCAGCGTCCCAGACCTCGCCGCGGGCGATCACTGCGGCAGCTCAGCCGCCAGCGCAATCGCCGAGTCCAGCATGTACGTCTCGTCGTCGGTTAGCGGCGTATGCTCGTAGGCGAGCGCGTAAGCGCTCGATATCCGCTGCTCGCGCGCCTCGGCGCCAAGCTTGCGTATACCGGCGCGTACCGCTTCCGCACGCGTGCGGAAACCTGACTGCTTGACGATTGAGTCGAGCTGGCGGAGCTCATCCTCGCTCAGTCGCACGGCGATCTGTGACATGCATCAAGCATACCAACGCGACATGCGGAGCCGGCTCAACCCCCAGGCCGGCGGGAGGGCATCTCCGCTAGCGTCTCATCGATGCGCATCCTTGTAACCGGCGCGAGCGGCTTCATCGGACGGACGCTATGCCCGGAGCTGTTGAAGCATGGCCATGAGATCCACGCGCTTGTTCGCGACCCCCGATCTGCACCGAGCGGCGCGAACGCAGTGAGAGGCGACCTCACCGATGGTTCCGGGCTGAGCGACGCGGTGGCGGGCGCTCGCCCGGACTGCGTGATCCACCTGGCCGCCGAGATCGCCTCGCAGCGCGATGCGCGCAAGGTGCACGCGGTGAATGTGGAAGGCACACGAGTACTACTCGATGCCTGCGTAGCCCTCGCCGATTCCAATCCCGCGGACGGCCCGCGCTTCGTATTCGCCTCCACCGTGGTGACCGGCGATGCGCATGGGGCGTTGCTCACCGAGAAGACACCTCTACCTGTGCAAACGCCCTATGGCCGCTCAAAGCAAGAGGGCGAGCGGCTGGTAAACGAATCGGGTTTGCCGGCTGTGATCGTGCGGCCGTCGCACGTGTACGGCCCCGCCGGGTGGTACGCCGAGGAGCTCGTCCCGCGACTGCGCCAACCGGGGCGGTTCGCTGTGATCGGGAGTGGAGAGAACCTGTGGGATGTCGTGCATGTGCAGGACGTCGTGAGAGCACTCGTGCTGTGCGTGGAGAGCGCACCCGTGGGCGCCACCTACCACGTGGTGGACGACCGGCCCGTCACCTACGAAGATTTCATGGCCTTCACTGCCCGTACGCTTGGTGTGGGTGCGCCGCGAAAAATCCCGGCTTCGCTCGCCCGCTTGGTAGCGGGCGGCAACGCGGTCGATGCGGTGTTGCGCTCGGCGAGATCCTCGAACGAGAAGATCAAGCGCGAGCTGGACTGGCAACTACGCTTCCCCAGCTTTCGTGAGGGCGTAACCGACGCGCTCGCACAGCTCTGAGCGCCACCAAGCCACGAAACAGTGGCTGGGCCGAAGGGGGTTCGACCCAGCCACTCATGGACGGTCCTGAGAAGCGCGGAGGGGGAGTGCTTCTCAGGCAGAGGGAGAAGGTACTTCCTTATTGCTCACAAAGCTTATCAGGAATATGTCGATTTGCAAAGGGATCGCGGCGGGCGCGGCTCTCCTCCGCGACCGTCCCCTCCGCGTGCCTTCCGATGCGACCCTTCGCTACGCGACGTCCCTACGCGAGCCGTTCCACCAGCATCGCCATACCCATGCCACCCGCAACACACATGGACTCGATGCCGTACTTTCCGTTCTTGGTGTCGAGGTTGTTGAGCAGGGTGGTCATGATGCGCGCGCCGGTCATGCCGAAGGGATGACCAAGTGCGATGGCGCCGCCGAACGGGTTGAGCTGCTCTTCGGTGATACCGAGCTCGTCCATGCAGGGGACGATCTGCGCGGCGAACGCCTCGTTGATCTCAACGACATCGATGTCCTCGATTTTCATTCCTGTGTTCTCGAGGAGCTGTTTGATCGCAGGGATCGGGCCCAGGCCCATAACCTCGGGGCGGATCCCAGCGACGGTGGAGGCGATGATGCGCGCCCGTGGTTTGAGCCCGAGCGCGGATGCCTTTTCTTCGGACATCACGAGCACCGCGGCGGCGCCGTCGTTGAGGGGACAGGCATTACCGGCGGTGACGGTGCCACCCTCCTTGAAGACGGGCGGAAGCGAGGCGAGCTTCTCGAGGGTGGTGCCGGGACGGGGACCGTCGTCCTTGGTGACCACTGTCTCGGGGACGTCGATCTCGTTGCCTTCCTTGTCGACGTCTTTGTGCGCAGGGACGGTGACAGGGATGATTTCCCTGTCGAAGTGACCGCTCGCCTGGGCCGCGACGGCTCGGGTTTGGGAGATGACCGCCCACTCGTCCTGTGCCTCGCGCGAGACTTTGCGTTCCTCGGCGACGTTCTCGGCGGTCATTCCCATCGGGATGTACACGTTGTAGAGTGATCCCTCCGAGCCATCCACGAGCGGATGGAACTCAAAGCCTCCACCGCCACGGCCCGCGCGCGAGACGGCCTCGACGCCGGCGGAGATGTAGGTGTCGCCCTCGCCGGCTTTGATCGCGTGGAAGGCCATGCGGATCGTTTGCAAGGAGGAGGCGCAGAAGCGGTTGACCGTGGTCCCGGGGACGCGGTAATCGAGGCCCGCGATGAGGGAGGCGATGCGGGCGATGTTGTAGCCCTGCTCGCCCTCGCCGTAGCCACAACCCATCATCACGTCGCCGATCGAGGTTTGCTCGACCGTGGGGTTGCGCTCGATCAGCGCTTTCAGGGGGATTGAGGCGAGGTCGTCGGCACGGACGGTCTTCAGCGATCCCTTCACGGCCCGCCCGATGGGCGTGCGCACGGCGTCGACGATCACAGCTTCAGGCATGTGTGGCTTCTCCTTGTGGTTGTTGGCGGGGCCGGACCCTCCACCCGCCCCGCGCGGCGCGGGAGCAGTGCGAATCCTACGCGAGAACGGGACGGGGCCTCTCAGAGGTCCAGTCGTGACACCCCGAGCTCGTCAAAGCCCACGTGGTGGGCGAGCTCGTGGCGGACGGTCTTCGTAACCTGTTCGCGCAGGCGGTCGGGGTCGCTGCCGAAGTCGCGGCGGATGGTGTCTCTGAAGATGATTATGCGGTCGTGAACGTCGTCACGCGCGATCGTGGCCCCCTGATAGAGGCCGTAGGCGCCGGCGGCGCGGCCCCCATCTGAGATGACCACGGCTACGTGGGCAAGCGCGTTGCGCAGCAGGTCGGGGAGGTCGTCCAGCGCGTCGCGGACGAGCTCTTCGAAATCGGCATCGTCAAGGGGGTCGAGCTCCATGAACTCCGCTTCTTCAGGCTCCACCGCGAGGCCTTCGCGGGCAAGCTCCTCAGAGTGGCGCACAAGCTGCTCGAACTCAGCCTCCGATTCTGGGTTGCGCCAGTCGGCAAGGCGCACCGCCACATAGGCGACGCCACCCGCGAGCACGACCACCACCATCGCCCCGAGGAAGATCTCCTCTACCGCGCGGACCATCCCGATCGTGCTGAGCCCTTGCCCCACGATCAGCACCACGAGCCCAACCGAGAGCGCGACTAGCGCGGCTACCGCGACACGGCGAGCGTGGGGGAAGACGCCTGGCGACCTCGACCCACGCATACCGGCATCTACTTCAGCGTGCGGGCGATCACAACCCGCTGGATCTCGTTGGTGCCCTCGTATATCTGGGTGATCTTGGCGTCTCGCATCATGCGCTCCACTGGGTACTCCTTGACATAACCGTAGCCGCCCAGCACTTGAACTGCCTCCACAGTGACCGCCATGGCAGTGTCAGAACAAAATACCTTCGCCATCGAGGAGTACTTCGCGCGTTGGGGGTGACCCTGGTCGGCCATCGCGCAGGCCTTGTAGAGCAGCTCCCGCGCGGCCGCGGTTTTGATTTCCATGTCGGCGAGCTTGAACTCGATGCCCTGGAAGTCGTTGATGGGACGCCCGAATTGCTTGCGCTCGCGGGCGTAGGCGACGGCGTAATCGGTGGCCCCCTGGGCGATCCCCACGGCTTGCGCGGCGGCGCCGAGGCGGGTGCGCTCGAGCGTTGAGAGGGCGACACGCAAACCACGGCCGACCTCGCCGATGACGTTCTCCTGGGGAACCCTCACGTCCTCAAAGATGGGCTGGCCGGTGGGTGAGGCGCGGATGCCGAGCTTGTGCTCGAGCTTGCCCACGGAAAAACCGGGCCTGTCAGCCTCAACGACAAAGGCGGTGATGCGTTTGCTCTCGCGGTCGGTGACGGCAAACGTGACATAGAAATCAGCCACCCCGAGATTGGTGATCCAGTTCTTGGTGCCGTTGATCACCCACTCGCCCTCGCCCTCCCCCGGTTCGCCGGTGCCATCCCAGACGGCGGTGGTTTGCATCCCCGCTGGATCGCTTCCGGCTTCGGGCTCTGAAAGAGCGAACGCGGGGGACCACTCTCCGCTCGCGCACTTGGGTAGGAAGCGCGCCTTTAGCTCATCGGAGCCGAAGAGTTGGATGGGGAGGGTTCCGAGCTCCTGCACCATCAGGATCAGCGCACAGGCGGCATCGACCTTGGCGATCTCCTCCACCCCCATGTTGAGCATCAAGGTGCCGGTGCCGGTGCCGCCGTACTCAGTCGGAAACGGAAGGCCCAGAATGTCCTGCTCGGCGAGCACCTTGCGGATGTCCCAGGGGTATTCGGCCTGCTCGTCGATCTCCCCGGAGCGGGGGGCGATCTTCTCCTGGGCGATCTGTCGGATGGTGGCGCAGAAATCGAGGTGCTCCTGCGGGATGGTGTAGACGTCGGTGAGGGTGTCTTGCATGGTGTGCTGATCCTAGACGCCTCACGCACCCGGCGCGCCCACCCCGTGGTGGGAGTGTGGGATCGCTACCCTCACGCCCATGGGTACGCCGGTGGACGCCACGCAAACGGACATCGACCCCGAGCAGCTCTCGGCGTGGATGGAGGAGGACTCGCAGTTGCAGGTAGTGGATGTGCGCGAGGTATACGAGCGCGAGGCGGGGCACATCGCAAACACGCGCCACATCCCGCTAGTGGAGCTCAGCGCGCGCGCAGGCGAGATAGAGAGGGAGCGCCCAGTGGTGTTCTACTGCCGCGTGGGGGCGCGCTCTGACATGGCGGCACAGGCTTTCCGCGCGGCGGGTTATCGCGCCCTGTCGATGGCGGGAGGGCTCGTGCGCTGGGACAGCGAGCAGTTGCCGCTTGCGCCAGAGGGCGGGGTTGTAGCCGACCACTAACGGCAACGGTCAAAAAAATCTCAGCACCCCGAGTACCAACCAAAGGAGACCAAAAATGCAGGCATCCGAGTACCCAAAGGTGAGCGTCGGTGAGGGTTATGCCGTGGCGGAGGACCTCGACGCGTTGGGAGAGGGTTACGGCTTTCGCAAGGTACGCAAGGGCTTGGGGGTGACAGCGTTCGGGGTGAACGTGATCTCGATACCCCCGGGGTTTGAAACGGGGAGCCACTTCCACGACGAGCAGGAGGAGCTCTACTTCGTGCACAAGGGAACGATCGAGATGGAGTTCGGCGACGGCACGACTCACCGACTCCGCGAGGGGGGCTCAGCGCGCGTGGATGCCGCCACACTGCGCAAGGTCAGAAACGTGGGCGAGGGCGACGCGGTTTATCTGTGCGCCGGGGGCAAGGACGGGTACGTGGGTCGCGACGGGCGTTTGCCCGAGGGCGAGCAGCGGGTCAGCGGACCTCACGGGGCGGTTTGAGACCAAGGACCGTTGCCCGTGCCTGGTGGTACCAAGTCCTACCCACGACCCTGACGGGTGGCCGCATGCTCGACTATCTCGACAGCCTCACGGGGGCTGTCGGCGATCTGCAGCAACTCGATGTCGGGCGCTGAGATCTTCCCCTCGGCGAGCATCGTGGAGCGCAGCCAGTCGAGCAAACCGCTCCAGTAGTGGTTGCCGAGTAGGACCACCGGGAAGTGCATGATCTTGCCGGTTTGGATGAGTGTGAGGGCCTCGAACAGCTCGTCCATCGTGCCAAAGCCACCCGGCATGACGACGAAAGCGCACGAATAACGCACGAACATGACCTTGCGTGTGAAGAAGTAGTGGAAGCGCAGCGAGATGTCGACGTAGGGATTGAAGTGTTGCTCGAAGGGGAGCTGGATGTTCAGGCCAACAGATGTGGCGCCGGCGTCGCGCGCTCCCTGGTTGGCGGCTTGCATCATTCCCGGCCCACCCCCTGTGAGGATGGAAAAGCCCGCTTCGCCGAGCATTCGCGCGACCTCACGCGCCTGCTCATAAC
Organism: Solirubrobacteraceae bacterium; assembly: GCA_036495305.1. Classification (GTDB taxonomy): domain Bacteria; phylum Actinomycetota; class Thermoleophilia; order Solirubrobacterales; family Solirubrobacteraceae; genus Palsa-744. The sequence continues at coordinate 66,919 of DASXNB010000021.1, forward strand.
CGGGCTCCTCGGGGAGGGTGCGGGCCGAGCCGAACAGCGACACCCCGCGGGTTATCCCCGAGAGGGCGGCAAACCCCTGCCCCATCTCCCTGCGCATCCGCTCCACGCGTTCGGCGTCGGTGTGGACGGTTTGCACGACGGGGTGCTCTGCCCCCAAGAGCTCCTCGTCGGAGGTGAGCGGCGGACGAACCTCCACCATCAGTAGAGAAGTTCCTTGACGTAGCGCTGATGCAACCGCCCTAGGGGTGTCTTGTCGGGATGAAAGCCAATGCCCCCGAGCAGGGCCCCGGTGACGGGGGCCCAGGCGAGGACGAAGTAGACGCCCACGACTAGCGCCGTTGTGCGCAACCGCCGCGAGCTCGAGAGGGCGGCAAAGGGGAGTACCCACAGCACGTACCAGGGCAGCACCCAGGCGAGTGTGATCAGCAGCGCCACCGTCGCCCAGCCGGCGGCGCTGAGCGACTCGCGCCGGCGCCAGGCGAGTACCGAGCAGGCGGCAATCGCCACGAGCAGCACCGCACTGAGGAGCACCCGCAGCGTTTCGGTCTCGCCCCCCGCCCCGAGCGCGAGGCCGAGCAGGTTGGGAACGCTCAGCATCGTCACAACACGGCCCTGGGTGGCGAGGTCGGGGAAGTGGGGGCCGAAAGCAAGGACGCTCGCCGCGCCGAGGATCGCCGCCGCGCCGAGCATACCCAGCCCGAAGGGGAGCAGATCGCGCTTTTTGCGCAGCAGGCAGGCGATAACTACCGGCAGCAGGATGCCGGCGGAGGCCTTGATCGCGATGGCCGCCACGAGCGCGACGCCCGCGCCCGCCAACAGCGCCTTTGTCCCACCGGGCAAAGCCGGGGCGGTTATTAGCCGATCCTCGCGGGCGATCTCGGCGCCGGTTAGATCGTTGCCGGCGGCTCTGGTTCGACCGTTACCGGCGGCTCCGGGCATCGAGCCCGCGCGCAACAACAGATAGAAGGCGAGCACCACGAAGAGCATCATCAGGAAGTCGTTGTGCTCGCCCCCCATCCCCCAGATCAGCACGATCGGATTGAGGCCAACGAAGACGATCGCGGCGACGGGGTCGCGACCGAGCAGGCGCGCCGACTTCCACACCAGCAGAAGCGTTGTGAGGCTCGCCGCCATCAATAGGAACTTGAGCGTCCAGAACGAAGCCGCCACCCCCAGCGGGACGACGGCGAACGTCATCAGTGTGAAAAGAGGGCCGTAGGGACTGAGTAGCTGGTGCCAGTTACTGAGCGCGAAACTCGGATCGTCGTGGGGCTCGAGGATTGGGGTGGTGGTGTAGGGGTTGAGGTGGTGAAAGACCTCCATGCGCCCGTAATTGACGTAATTGAAGATGTCTGTGAGCGCAAGCGGGGGCGCGAGGAAGATGACCGCGTGCACCGCCACCACGGCGGCGATCGCCCAACGTGAGCGTAGTTGGGGGACGTACTTCAAACCCAGGAGGTAGCTCACGTACATCGCCACCACCAGGCCGGTGAAGAAATAGCGCAGGGCGGTGGTGTTGCGCGTGAGCGATGGCCACAACCCGCCGAGGGGACCCGCCATCCAACGGGGGAAGAAGTGCAGTGTGGTGGTGGCTGATAGGACGCTCGGACGGTCGGCGGCGGCCACCACGAGCAGGGTGGCGCATAGAACGATGGCGATCAACGCACCCGCGCCGATCCGCACATCGCGCACACGGGAGACGCCCTCCGCGCGTGAGCGCCGACCGTCCTCCCCTGTGCTCGTGGACGTCCCTGAAACGGCGACGGGACCCCGCAGGGCCCCGATAACACGCTCGCCGGCGCTGTGGGCGTATCCCGTCATGGCATGTTCCTGCCGGGATTACCCCTTCGCGCTGTCAGTAGCTCTAGAGCGTCGAGACGTTGACGGCCTTGGGGCCCTTGTCGCCCTGCTCTGCGTCGTAGGACACCTTCGTGCCCTCCTGCAACGAACGGTAGCCTTCACCGTTGATGCCGGTGTGGTGAACGAACAGGTCCTTGTCGCCATCATCTGGGGTGATGAAGCCGAACCCCTTGTCGTCGCTAAACCACTTCACTGTGCCGGTAGGCATGTGATTCATCCTCCACGATATGTGCGTGCTGCTACGCGGAGGATGCTGCTAGAGCTTCGACCTGCGAGCGCTTGCACTGCTTTTCGCCGGGTTTTTCGCCCCGGCCAGACCGCACGACGGTAGCACGTCATAGGGCGAATGTGTTAGCAAGTGGTATATGCCGAGCAACCCCCACAACACCCCTCCCGAGCCTCCACCAAGCCTGCGCCGCCTGCTCCCGCCGGGGAGCACGATGGGAGTGGAGCGCTTCGTCGAGGGGCTCGATTTCGCCGAGCGCGCCACGGCGGGCGCGGGGGGACGTCCCTACCTGGTGCTGAACATGATCTCGAGTGTCGACGGGCGCGCGACGCTGGGGGGCCGCTCAGGAGCGCTCGCAGGACGCGCCGACTCGGCGCTGCTGCACGGATTGCGCACCACCGTGGACGCGGTGATGGCGGGCGCGGGGACGGTCCGCGCAGAGCGCTATTCGCGGCTTGTTTGCACGGAAAGCGACCGTGCTGCCCGCCGTGCGCGGGGACTCTCCGAGGAGCCGCTCGTGTGTGTCGTCTCAGGCCGGCTCGCGCTCGGGAAGGACATCCCCCTACTTACCGACCCGCAGGCGCGGGTGGCGATCGTGACCGCCTCGGAGGCGAGCTTGCCGCAAGAGTGTCGCGCACACATCGACTACGTGCGGGCGACTCGTGGCGGGAATCTCGACCTGGGGGCGGGGATGAGGGAGCTGCGCGAGCGCCTCGGCGTGCGCACGGTGCTGTGCGAGGGCGGGCCACATTTGAACGCGCATCTGCTCGCTGCGGGGCTCGTGGATGAGCTGTTCCTGACTTTCGCCCCCAAGCTCGCCGGGGGAGACGCAACGAGCGAGACCCTGAGGATCGTGAGCGGCGCGGAATTGCAGCCCCCGCCGGAGCTCGAGCTGCTGGCGGTGAGCGAGCACGAGTCCTACCTGTTCCTGCGCTACAGGGTCGTTTCTCCGTCCTGAAGCCCGTCCCCAGGCCGGCGCTCCTTGGCAAGCACAGCGACACTCAACACAACGCTGTTGGGTACCAAGATCGAACCCTCCTCGGTGGCGAAGGTGGTGTAGAGCAGCCCGAGCGAGGAGATCGTGCCCTCGATCTGACCGGCGATCTGCCCTCCCTGCAGACGCACGCGGTCGCCCACGCGAAACGGCCTCGCGCTTAGCAGCACTGTGCCCGCGATTACGTTGCCGAGCGTTTGCTGCGCGGCGAGACCGACGATCACCGCCGTGAAGGCCCCGCCAAGCGCAAGCGTGCGTGGATCCACCCCAGCCACGCTGAGCGCCACGACGAACGCCACCGCGACCGTGACGAGCCTGACCACGAACCCGACGGTGCCCGCCATCGCGGGATCCATGCGCCTGAACATCGCTGGACCAAGCGCTCGCCCAATGTCCCGCGCGATCGCCCAGCCAAGGATCAGTAGCGCGACGACCGTGGCGATACGCGTGGGGGTTTCAAGCCACACGAGGTCCCCTCCGCCTCTGCTGTCCAACCCCAACAGCGAGCGGCGGTTTTCGTAGAGCACCACTACCCCCACGAACAGCGGCACGAGTACCAGCGCCTCCCAGCGTGCCTTGCGCACCGCGCCCGGGCTCACTTGGCGCAGCAACCCCGCTTCCCGCCACGCGTGGCTACGCGTCTCGAACATCTTGGGTGGGGTCTTCGTACGTGGAGCCATCCGGGGAATGATCTACCCTTGGGCGGCTGTGAGTGCCACCACCCTGAAAAAGCTTGTCATCCCGGCGGTCATCCTAGGCATCGTCCTGGTGATCGTGGCGATCGTGTACTTCGCTGTGCCCGCTCACTCGCTGCCTTCCTTCTTCCCCGGGCACGAACCGGCGTCAGGCGCCGAAGCCAACCACCATCACGCAAAGCACGGGATCGCTGCTCTTGTGGTCGCGCTTGGCTGCTTTGCCTTCGCGTGGTTCCAGTCGGGCCCCAAGACCGCCTCCTCCTGAGAGCTCCCACTCCCCGCTTGGCTCCTCCCGCTAAAGGGCGAAGGTGAGCGTGCACACGACGCCGAACACGATGCAATAAACCCCAAACGGGGTGAGCGTGTTGGTTTGAAACCACTTCAACAGGAACTTCACGGCGAAGAATGTGGTGAGCGCCGCACACAATCCCCCCACGAGCGCTTGTCCGCGCACCCCGTCGCCGGTAGACCCGAGCAGTTCGGGCAGCTTCAGGAGGCCGGCGGCGAAGATGATGGGGGTGGCGAGCAGGAAGCTGTAGCGGGCGGCGTCCTCGTTTGAGAGCCCCATCAGCAGTCCCCCGCCCATCGAGAAGCCCGAGCGGGAGATGCCGGGGATGAGCGCAGCCGCCTGTGAGGTTCCTACCGCGATCGCCTGTCTCCATTTGAGCTTGCCGAGCCGCGCGTCCGCGTCCCCCAGGTAATCGCCGGGACGCGGGGGACGCTTGCGCAGGCGCTCGAACAACAGCAGCGCCACCCCGTTCACGATCAGGAAGGCTGCTGCGAACGACGCGGAGGCGAACAGGGAGCGCAGAGATTTCTCGAGCAACAACCCGATGATCCCCGCGGGGATTGTGCCCACGATCAACAGCCACCCCAAGCGCGCATCCACGTCGTCCTCGCGGATCTCGCGCATTTGCAGCGATCTCAGGATGCCCTTCACGATGCGCACCCAGTCCTTGAAGAAGAACCCGAGCAACACAATCGCCGTGGCGATGTGGGTGGCCACGAGGAACGTGAGGAAGTATTTGTCGTTCTGGTGGATGTTCCACCCGAACAGGCTCGGCAACACCACCCCGTGGCCGAGGCTGGAGATCGGGAACGGCTCCGCCACACCCTGCACGAGGCCGAGCACGATCGCTTGGAAATAGGAGATGGGTTCGTGCACCGCGGCGAGAGCATATGGGAGGCGACACACGCACACTGCAGGTCCACTTGCAGACACGCAGCAGCGGACATTGCAAGATCAAAAGACTTAGTCTGATAGACTAACTTTATGGCGAATGTCCATCGGGTGGGCGTACACGAGGCTAAGACCCATTTCTCTCGCATGCTGCGCGAGGTCGAACAGGGCGATGAGATCCTCGTGACGCGCAGCGGCAGACCTGTGGCCCGGATCGTGGGCGAGCCGACTGGGCTTTCCGTCGCCGACTCCTTTGGGATGTTCAAGGGGCAGTTCGCGATCGGCGATGACTTCGACGCCGACAGCGAGCACCTGGCCGACCTGTTTGGAGTGGCCCCACCGAAGCCAGGCCAGCGAGAGAGCGACCCTGAGCACTGACGTGTCTCGTCGGCGTCGACGTGGTCGGATAAGTGAGACGTGAAGCTTCTCCTCGACACCCACACGACCATCTGGTGGCTCGCGGGCGACGATAGGTTGAGCCAGGTGGCTCGGGAGGCCATCGCGCGCGCGGGGGCCGAATCTGCCGTGAGCGTCGCATGCGTGTGGGAGGCTTCCATCAAGACGGGGTCCGGACGCCTGGAAGGCCCTGACCTCACAAGCGCCGTCACCGCCGCCGGCCTGCCCTTCTTGCCCATCGACGAGCAGCACGCAAAGCTCGCGGGTGAGCTTCCTCTACTTCACCGTGACCCGTTCGACCGGATGCTCGTGGCCCAAGCTCGAATCGAGCAACTCGCGATCGTGACCGTCGATCACGACATCCCGCGCTACGGGGTTCCGGTCATCTGGTGAGTGATGCCGCCCTACCCCATCGTCGGCGAACGTTTTGGTCGGAGACATTCCAACATGCGATGTGAACGCATAAGTCGGAATGTTTAGAGTAAACTATGACGCTCGGCCGGATTGTTTAGACCAGGGCCGCGCCCGGCTCGTACAGGCGTTCAATCGGCTCGCGTGCAAACGGTTTCGGACGAATGAGCACACCAACACAGGGGTCGGGGTAGTTCGACGACGGGTCTGTATCCACCACGACGGACTAACGTCCACCAAGGGAACCCCTCGGCCAAGCCGCCCCGACCCCCGCAATTGGACACTACCAGGGAACGTGGCCGATAACCCTCAGCGAGGAGGGTCGCCGCCGTGACATTCGCGCGCAAGCTCCGGCTTGGACGAGCCGCCACCGCGCACACCGATCGCCGCGGCCAGAATCAGCGGTAGGAGCGCCACCGGCCAGGTCGGCACCGGGCTTTCCTCAGAGTGGTTGTAGGCGACCATGTGGTGTGACAGTTCGGTGGCGCCTTGCTCTTCGCGCTCCTCCTCAGAGACCCCGACCTGCTGGGACACCGAGGCGGTTCCCGACGGAGGTGTGGGCCTTGCGACGTTGGGAGCGGGCGGCGGGAACAGCGGCAGAAGCGGGAACAGGAGGGCCGGCGTCTGTAGCACCGGGGGAAGCACAACCGGTAGGGGCACGTGAGGCGCTGGGGGGGGTGGCACCGGGGAAGGCGGCGGGGGCACGAGGTTCTGGATCTGCGGTGTCGAGGGAGCCGGAGCCGAGGGCACAAGGTTGGGGAGCGGCAGGCCGGCTGAGGCCGGCTGAGGCCGAGCGGGGGGGTTTCGCAGCGGCACGGTGCCGCACGGATACTGCGAGGAGCCGCCCTGAACGGTGAGGTCCATCGAATAGGTGAGCCCACCGGCGCTCACCGACACGGCCGTCGTGCCTTCGTTGTACGCGCAAAAGATGCCCGAGTGGGGGTCTGCGAGCGGCTTGCCACCGCTGAGCAAGATCTGCCTGGGATTGGCGGAACCCGGTTCGTGAGCCACGAAGTCGCCCACGTCGGGTTTTGAGGAGCTGAAGGTGTAGTCGCTTGAGATCTCATCGGCGCAGTCAGAGCCCAGGCAGTTGAAGGGAATTGGTTCGTATGGCTCGGGGCCGAGTAGGGTCACTTCGCCGCTGGCCCCGCGCACGACCGCGCGGCCGCTGTCGGGGATACGGGCCAACGCTTCGAACAGGCCTACCTGGCTGCGCCGCAGCAGCGTTCCGTCGGATGCGTCCATCGCCAGTTCGCCGATGTTCGGCTCGACCTTGGCATGCACCGGAACCACGTTGCCCCCCGACAGGGACGCCGCCGTATCGACTTCGAGCAGCAGGAACCCACTCGAACCGAGCGAGTCGGTCTGCGACGGGAAGGGAGGGCTGGTGTAACCGAGCGTGCCGGTGCCAAAAGCCGGGATGTGTCCGTTGCCGTAGCTGACCTGCGCCTGCACGTTGACGCCGGGATAGTCGAACAGGTAGGCCGAAGCCCCGTCCTGCACGAGGATCTTCGCCACATTCGCCGCATCCTGGGCCTGCACGGGCGTGGGGTCGTAACCGATCGCTTCGGGCAGGGTGAAACCAAGCGAGGCGTTGCCCATCACGATCGCCGGTACGCGCGCCTGCCTGGCCTGCTGCAGTTCGTGCACCAGCCACTGTTCCTGCGCTTCCCCGAGCAGACCGGCGGAGTAGTCGAGCACGATCACCCTGATCGAGCCGCCCGAGGTCGCTGTCGAGAGGAACGAGTAGTAGGCATGGCCGCCGCCGGGTACGAACGGCGCCAGCGCTTTGAGGAAAGGTTCGATACCGACACCGGGCTCGAGGTCGTTGGGAGAGGCCGCTGCGTAGACAGGCAACGTGCCACCGTCGAGCAGCGTCGCGTAGCGCGAGAGCTCGCGTTCGAACGCTTCCGAGCCGAGCGTCGAGGCGCCGGCGAGCAGGCGATCGCCGGTGTAGAGGAAGCCGCGCAGCCCGCCGGGCGAGCCGGTCGCGATCTGACCTGCCGTGCGCAGCGCGTGCGATAGCAGCGCGTCGGGCGCCAAACCCTCGGCCGCGAAGCTGGCGCAGGGCTGCTCGCAGGCGGCCCCGCCACCGACCGCGAATGTGGCCGTACCGGTCGTCGTGGCGATCGCAGCGGTGCTGTCCGCTCCGCCGCTCGCGCCTTCGGGACCGAAGTGCATCGCCGCGGCGGTTTCGAAATCTGGGTTTGAGCGCGTGCCGGTAGTGTCGACCGTCTGCCCGCCGACGGCCAAACCGGCGGCTCCGTCGCCTGCCACCTGCAACGCGAGCACCGGGTCTGGACGTACGGGCATGTCGTTGCTGGAGGCAGTCTCCAGCGCCATGTGCTCCATGTCGCTCCAGCCGGAGATGGTCTGCTTGAGCACGTAGCCGGTATCGGGCAGCGGATCGGGCGGTAGGTGCGGCGGCGGCGAGCTGGCACCCGTGGGCGGTGGCAGGTCACCCGAGAAGGCGCCCCCGTTCGGCCGCAGCAGGAAATTAGGATTCAGGTAGCCGTCGAGATCGATCGAGACGACCGCCCGCACGGCGCCACCGGCGTCGCGGTAGGCAGCAAGAGCAGAGACGTTCTGCGCCTCCGGCAACGGGGCGGTCGAGAATCGCCAGGGCAGGCCCGCTCGTTCGCGCTCGATCACCAGACCGGGGCCGGCCGCCACCGCACCGCCGTCGGCAAGGGCCGCGACCTTCGAGACGATGGTGTCGCGCACATCGGGCAAGCTCGCGAGCAGCGAGGCGGCGCTCGTGTCCACGCGCCAGCCCGACCCATCTTCTACCAGTACGCCACCAGCCTCGACGCGTTCGCCGCCACGACGCGGATCCGGCACGACCGCCCGATAGCTCGCAAGCGCTTCGTTGCCGGCGAAGGCAATCGATGTGAAGTCAAGCTGCGATAGTTGAAGTTTCAGTTCGCCTTCCAGCCGTGCCTGTTCGGCGCCGGCCAGCTGTTCCCACGTCTTGCCGTAGCTGAGCAGCACCCCCTGCTTGCCGACCGCATAGCCGCGATCCGAGCTGGCCGTGGAGAACGCAATCGCCGTCAGGTTGCCGATGAAGTTGTAGGGAGTTGCCGGATCTGGCTCCCACAGCCCGGTATCGGCGCGCCACAACCACATGGCGCCGTTGTCGCCAACCGCATAGGCGCGTTCACCATTCGGCCAGGCAACGCCCCGCAGCGTGGGAGTTTGCACTTCCCCGGCAGAGTTGTAGAGCGCTTCGGAGCCCCAGCCCTTCCCGGGCGTGTAGCGCCCGATCTCCCCGTCCGCGCCGACGGCGATCGCGGGAGAGCCGGGGCCCGCCTCCCCACTGGAGCCTTGCGTGATCGCCAGCAGCGGATGACGAAACGGAACGGGGCTCGACTGCAGCAAGCTTGCCCGCGGGCTCGTGGTCACGTCGACGATCTGCGACTGGCCCTGCTGGTCCGTGGTCGTGGTCGAGCCCTCGCCGATCACGCCATCTCGAATCGAGTCGTTGGCGGAGAGGTCGAGCGCCGCGCCGAACAGGCCGCTGCTGCCGCCTGGACCGAGCTGATAGGAGAACGGCCCGGCACCAGCAAGCTCGAGCATCGCGCCACCCGGCAGGCCGGTGACCACGCGTGTGCCCGGATCGCTTTCCGAGCCGCCCGCCTGCGCGAAGCTGCGGTATTCGGAGGGCAGCGCCGCTTCAAGTGCGTGTTCGCAGCCGTGCGGCACCACCGCGCTGACGCCGAAGCACCAGTGGCCCGCCACACCGGCCGTCGCGCCGGCCGTCGCGGGTTGCAGCACCAGCTCGCTGACCTGCACCAGTGGAAAGCCAGCTCCATTCAACTTCGCCTGAAAGTCGATCCACACTCCCTGAGGCGTGACGGTGAGCGTCTGCGCGCGCACACCGAGCGTCTGCACTCCGCCCGGATCCTGCGCACCGGTGGGGGGCGGAGCGTTGCCGAGCAGCCAATCGGAGACGAGCTGGCGCTTCCAGGTATAGCCGCCACCTTCGGCGATGCGGCGGAAGAGGGCGAGATGGCTTTGCGTGCGCCCTTCCGATTCGCTCTGGTAGGAGGCGAGCAGCCAGCAGTTCTGCGTCGCCGCTTGCGCGGACGGCTGGCTGCACGCTAGGGCCTGCGGCGTCAACGCTTCGCCGGCCCCTCCTTCCCAAGAGATCGGCTCGCGCGTCCATATGCGGCCGTCGTAGTGAAGGACGCCCGCACCGGATATGCCCGACCCGCCTGCGGCGGCGCCGTCGGCGTAGGGCGCGATCAGCAGGCCGGCGTGTTCTTCGATTTCGTCTGTCACTTCAAAGGGGGTCGGGGCGTTGGCCGGAGGGTCCGACGGCGGGAGCGATTCGCCATTCCCGAGCAGATCCGCCAGCGGTGCTTCGCCAGGTGTCCCCGCACCGGGATTTGAAATCGCCTTGGCTGCGCCTTTGGGGTCGCGCAGGTAAATACCGGCCGACGTGAGCAGAGCCAGCGCACCCTGCGCGTTCACGCGTCCGCCCAGCGCAGCGAGGCTTTCAGGCAGGCCGCCACCGCCGCTCCCGGGTGGGCCGCCTTCCTTCCCCGCCGGTAGCGGGACGACCTGCCATCTGGCCGCGGCTTCGCCGCGTTCGAGTGTTTCGCTGCGCTCAAGTAGTACCAGCTGATCCGCGTAAGGCTTGCCCTGAATTTCGACGGGCACGTCGCCGAGACTCCCGTAGGCCCAGGTCTCGCCGGAACTCTCCTGCGGGGCCGTGCCAAGCACGACCACTTTGTCGGCCGCCATGCCGAGCACCGGTTCAAAGGCGTCCAGCGCCGTCGGCGGCGCGTTGCCGGCGGCGCCCACGGCGACTGGCGGACCGGAGCCGCGAGCAGCCCAAAACAGCGCTGAGATCGCCGCGAGCAGGACGAACGGCATAAGCCGGCGCACACGCTTCACCGCTTCGCCCTCGGGCGCGCTGGGGCAACATGGCGGCGCAGAGTTACCCCGATCTGCTTGGACAACGTCGGGTGGCCTGGCGCGGCGAAGTCAACCGAGAGGACGACATACAGGCCGAGCCGGCTTGCGATGAGGCTGCTATCGCGAGCAGCGGCACGCAGCCGCAAGCTCAGCGACGAGGCGTCCCCAATGCGCTCCTGCGCACGTGCGACTGTCTGCGTCACGAGTCTGACCCGTGCTTGCCTGCCTTTGCGGCGAGCGGTTGACTTACCGGCCTTCCGGCCGGCTGGACCGGGAAGCTGGGCGAGCGCCATGATCACGAGCTTCCCCGCGCCCGGTGTTTGCGCGGTGACGAGTACGCTTCCGTCGCGCTGCGCCGCCGCATTGACCGCCAAATTCCAAGCGGGAGATACGGGCGCCACCGTGGGTGGTGCGCCGATGACTGTTGGTGTCGGCTGTTCGGCCAGAGGCAGTTCCTGCACCGAGTAGACCTGCGAGACCCCTGGGGAGGTGGCGTCGCCGTAGATGAGGTTGGCCGCGGAGGAGGTCAGAGCGAGCGAGCGGTTGTCGCCGGCGAAGGACAGCAGGCCTGGTTCGCCGTTGGGAGCGGCCGAGTCGTAGGTGCTCGTGACACGCTGCAACGTGCCCAGCGCAAGATTGGCGTCGTAGGTGTAGGAGAAAGCGCCTTCGCTGACGGGCGGACTGATGAGCGTCGGCGCGGGCACGGCGAAGCTGGCCCGGCGGGTGTTGAACGCCACCCGCGTGCCATCGGGCGATATCGCGACATTCTGGATCCCGTCGATGATCGCGTCGCGTGCCGCGAAGTCGGGCGTGGCGGTTAGCGGGGTCACCTGCGGCGGCGCTGACGGCGCTGACGGGACGCGGACGACGTAAGCGTCGGCCGGCGGGAGCGCGTTGAAGTCGAGGTATTGATAGGAGGCAGTGTTGGCCGCCGTCGGGGCGTTGGAGGTCGTCGCGACCACGCTACCGTCGGCGCTCAACGCCGGTGGCGCGAAAGCCTGTCTAACCGGGGCGACCGCGCCCCCTTCGATCCCTTCGCCGGAAATTTGGTGCGATTGCGCGAAGTAGAAGTTCAAGCCCGCTCCGGCAAGCAGGCGCTTGGTCGTGGCAGCCGATCCGGCGCCGATGTCACGCCACAGCGGCTCAACCTCCAGATCCGCCCCGCCGTACTGTGCCATTTCCGTGCTGACATCGCTCGCCGAGGGAACCTGAGCCGGCACATTGGTGCCCTGCCACGCGACAGTGCCACCGGCGGCGCTGATCGCCGCCGAGGAAGCTGTCGGTTCGATGTCGTTCACGGTGGTCCCACGGCCAGGTCCACCGGGGCGCTTCTCGCTGACAGCCGATGGGAAGGCTCCGCCGCCTGGCGTGGGCTCTCCTTGTGGCGTCGCGCTGACGAGTGTGGTGGTTTCGGCGGATATGTCGCGTACCGCCACCTGACTTGGTTCGGTGGGGCATTCCTGAGGTATGGAACTACATGGCCCGGTGAGACTGGAGCGGCTGAGCACGACAAACGCGACCTTGTCTCCGTTCGCGCTGAGCGCGGCGCCGGCGGCGGCCTGAGCTCCGCCGAGGACGAGTTGGGTAGCTGAGCCGGACGAGCAGGGCCGTTCGTAGGTGAGCCCGTGGCTGGTCCCGTTTTCTGCCGAGGCGAGGGTGTAGGGACCGCGTTGGCTTTTTTCTTCCGCGACTCGGTCCGGCGCCAGTTCACGCGCCATGTCCCGCATGTACACCTGCGGGCAGCCGCTGCCGGTGTCGGCGGCGCCGTCCAGGTCGTGGGCGCTGGTGAAGGCGATGTAGCGGCCGTCGGCGCTGATCGACGGGCCCGCGGCGTCAGGGGCATTCAGTTCGGGATCGGCGTTGGATCCCGCCACCAGCGTCACTTCGCCGCTTTGCAGATTGCGCCGGTAGATGCCGCTGACGCCTGCCAGCGTTCCGCGGAAGGCGACATAGTCCCCGTCTTGCGCAAACGCCGGACTGTTCGCTTCTTCGAATTGCAGCGGTGGGGCACCCGATAGCAGCGTCGCGGGCGTGAATTGTGCCCGTGCGCCAGGGCCGCAGACAAGCACAATCACGAGCACCGTCACAGGGACACCGAGCCAGGAGTACCTCCTCATGCCACCCTCACTCGCAGGTGTACGGTGGCGCGGTTGCCGGCACGGTCGCGAATGCGTATTTCCAGCTTGTACAAACCGGCCTGCCCGTAGACGTGCTTGACCGTCGTCCTGCCGCGAGCATGGCTGCCGTCGCCGAACGCGATCCAGGTGGCATGAGCGGCCACTCCGGAAGCGCTGTCGCGCACGCTGACGCGCACCCCGCGACGATGATCCGCCAGCGTCAATTTCACGATCGGCGGGTTGATGTCGACCTTCAGCTCATTGCGACCGCTCATCGTTTGCTGGCCGGTGTCGTCGGTGGCCAGTACCTGCACCTGGTGCACGCCGTCACCGAGCGCGCTCGTGCGCAGAGATGTGCTCAGGCCGGTCAATCCCTTTGCGCGAGGACGCCCGTCGATGTAGACGGCATAGGTGACGCCCGCGACGGCGTCGAACGACGGTTCCCAGCTGACCGCGACCGATCCCTTGCGCTGCCAGCCGTTGGGAGTGCTGGGCACGAATGGCGCGGGCGGTGCCTGCGCAAATGCGCCCAGCACCTCGGCGTCTCCAACCGGACCCTGGGTAAAGCCGATCAGCGCGTCTCCCTGGCCGTCGCCGGCGAGCGCGCCGCCCGCGACAGGACCGGCGACGCCACCCGCCAGCCGCGCCGCCTGGAAGGCGCCATCGCCGTAGTCCTCGCGCACCTGCACGTATGGCGCGCTGCCCGGAGGCGCTTCCCAGGCGCTGGAGCCTCCTCCGGCCGGGTTGATCGCCGTTGGCGCGACGCCCGATGCCGCACCGATCACGGAGGCCGATCCCATCGAGCGCGTCGTGCCTTCGAGGACGTGCACGGTCCCGCCCGCCGTCCAGCTCAGCCGGTAGTCGCCGTCAGCGTCGACTGCATCGCTGGGCGGGCCAAGATTTTCGCCGGTCGAGTCCGGCACAAGTTCGGCGCCGCGCAACTGCGAGCCGTGTGGGTCGACTTCGCTGAAGATCGAGTTGACGTAGAGACGAGATGTAGGCACCGCAGTGCCGGCGGCACCCAGCATACGGAAGGCGATCTCGGCATTCCCGAAGGGACCGACGGAGACCACCGGGGCATCGGTGGTCGAGCTGACCGGATGGCCTTCCACCGTCTGCGGACTCGCTTGCAGTACGCTGCCCTTGACCGTGCCGAACAGCCGCCGCACCCAGATACGGGCTACACCTCCCACGTCCGGCTCCTGCCAGGCGACCACACCGTTGCCGCCGAGCGCGATGGCGATCGAGGGGGCATTTGTCTCAGTTGGGTCGAGCATCGCGATCTGCGGTGTGCGATTTATCTCGCCAAGCGAGCTCCAGGTCAGGTAGTTGAAGCGGGCGACGCGTACCGCGACCACCTTGTCGGCGGTCCCCTGCCGGCAACTGGCACGCGCGGGGTTGGCTTCGTCGCCGAGACCGCAATCGTCGAGGATCGCCCGGTAGACGACGTAGGCGGCGCCGTCGGGCGCCATCGCGAGCCTCGGGGCCACAGCGCTGACATCGCCCGTGTATGGCTCGCCGACGTTGGGATCGACCATGATCGGCTGGCCGAATCCGCCAGCGCCAGGTTGCAGCGACGCGCTCATCAGGGCGTATTCGGTCACATCGCGCGAACTCACGTTGCGAGCCTGCACCCAGACGACGAGCAGCCGGCCGCCTTCGCCGGCTGCGATCGCCGGTTCGCCGGCTCCGTAGGGGTCTTCACCGTCCACCTCGACGGGCGCGCCCCATTTGCCGTTGCGGAACGGTACGGCGAAGACGTGCGGTACACCTTCGACCTGCCTGCGATAGAGCAGGCCCCCGGTTCCGTCCGGAGCAAGCGCATCACCGTCGACATCGAGGATCGCGTTGGAGGGACCGTCAAGGACGACAGCCGGTTGGACCTGGGCGCCCGCGGACGATACTCCCGCGATGGCCGTGAGCAGCACCACGAAAAACGCCGTCCAAGCGGCGGTGGGACGATGAAAACGCTTCATGTTTCGGTGGTGTCGCCCGATTCGGAGCTGCCTGCGCCTGTCTGCGCCGGCGAGTTGCCACCCACCGGCCTGGCGAGAAACTGCAGCCTTGTCGGCCAGTGCCGGGGGTCGAGGCTCAGCGAGATCGTGTGGCGACCGACCCGCAGCGAAGCGTTGCGCGTCGCCGCGACGGTGCGGCCATGGCGACGAGCGATCATCTGCACGTGTGCCTTGGCCGTGAGGGTGAAGGTGATCACCAACACACGGCCATGAACGAACCGCGTTTTCATGTGGGTGACGAGCGGCTTGGCTTTCTTGGCTTTGCTCGGAGCCACTGGCGGCGGCTGTGGCGGCTGGACCGGCGCCGCTTGCTGCTGCTGATTGACCAAAGAGTCGTCTTCGGCGAAGCCGTCGGGATAGATCTGAGGAACGCCGCTGTCGGCCGGCCGGTAGGAGATCACACCGTCGGCACCATCGAACAGTGGATCTGTGTTGGCAGGCAATGCATCGCCCGTCGTAAGATGAAAGAGCCATCCCTCGCCGGTGGCCAACCAGCATTCGTGGGAAGCCGGGCAGGCGATCGGACCCGCATGGCCGCGGAAGCCGACCGGTTCTTGCGCGGTAGGCAGGTGTTCGACCTGGAGAGTGCCGTTAGCTTGCAGCCGCGCCACGGTTGCGCTATTGCTCCCATCTTCCAGCGATAGCCATGCGGCTTCTTCGCCCGGTTCGGGTGCGATCGCGTTGGCGGCCGCTTCGTCACGGCGCGTGGCGCTGACATCGAAGCGGGAGCCCTCAAGAGTTGCGCTGCCCAGCGGCGATACTCCGGCCGGGGTGGGCGCGATCTGCGTCCAGCTACCTTTTGCGTCGCGCAGGATCGTGAGCTTGGCCGTACCCGATTTCGTCGGCGTTTTTGCATCGGGGTCGGCTGCCGCCCACAACTGCGTAGCGCCTGTCCCCAGCGGGGAGCCATCCGACGCAAGTTGTAGCCCTCCCAGCGCGTCGGGAGCGCTCCGTTCGGCGTATTGCGGCAACTGCTGGCCCAGCGAAAAGAGGATCGAATTGCAGAAACTGCTCTGCACACCGCTGCACAGCTGTGTCTGACCGGCGGGGGCGATCGTGCGAATCGCCGGCGGGCGCACCGGTTCTTCACCTGGCAAATAGGTGTCTTCTTCATCTATTGTCAGACCCTCGTAGAACTTGCCTTGGAAGCTCGTGAGCGACGCGACCTCGTGGTCGGAGGAGTCGTAGCTGGCGGTCAACTGGCTGCCGTCCCAATGCAGGTGAAACGAGTCCGCTTGCGGTGAGCCGCCGTCCTGTCCGGCAAACCAGCAGTCGCTCGCGTTCAGGCAGGCCGCGGCGTCCATCTCCACATACGATTCGGGCTGTCCCAGCGGCATCGCGTAGGACGCCACTACTTGGTCGCCCACAAAGTGGCACAGTGACAGGGCTTCAAGCTCGCCCTGGTTCTCTTCCGAGGACGTGACCTGGCCGGCGCGCTGGTCGGCGATGGTCCAGAACTCGTCCGGTCCGGCCCAGGCGATACGCCCTTTGGCGCCACCGCATTCGCTTGCGAGCTGGTGCCAACTGACGCCGTCGTAGGCGTAGAGGCCCGCGGGCACGATGCCACCGGCCGCTTCGCTGCCACCCGTTATCAGCAGACCCCGGTTGGGAGCCCAGAAGCTGATCTGGCCGACCGTCCCGAGCGGAACCGGCGCGGGAGCCGCCGCCACGCCCGGCGGCGGTGGCGGCGGCTGAGCGGGCTGATACCGCCACGTCGCGCTCGCTTCCCCCGCCGATGAGTTTGGGCAGGACACAGCCAGCGTAACCATGGTCAACGCAACGAGCGTCGGGAGTACGCACCCTATCCGAGCACGCACTCCCGACGACACGGCGCCTGCCGTGCTTTTTTGCACCAGTGTCTGTTCCAGTCGTCCTACGTGCTCACCCTATTTCTTCTTCGTGCTCTTCTTTTTCGGGGCGTACTTCTTCTTTGCCGTCTTTTCACACGCGATGCGCTTCTTCTTTGATTTCAACTTCTTGCATGTCTTCAGCGCCTTGGTCAGCTTCTGGACCCTCGTAAGCGGCTTGGTCGTGGACGGTTTCGTCATGGTGACTTTCGCCGGTAGTTCCTGTTTAGGCTGGGGCGCTTCCTGTTTTGGTACTGGTGTTTCGTTTGTTTCGTGTTTTTCTTTGGCTACTGCGGCGACGCTAACTTCTTCTTCCGCCGACGCCGTTTTCCCAAGCGCGTCGGTAATCGACAGCTTCACCGTGTATTTACCCGCATGTTCGTAGACGTGCTGCGCTTCGGCGGCTTCACCTGTGTCTTCACCCGCTCCATCGCCGAATTCCCAATGGTAGTTCTTGACCTTGTCGCCGCTGGGTAGGGTAGCCGACGCACTTAGGAGTACCGGCGCCCCTTCCGTGGGCGCCGAAGACGCCGACACCTTGGTTTTTTCGATCACGCCGGCCGCGATCACTCGCACTGTGCGCTGGGCCGTCAGCGTACCGAAATCATTTACCAGTTTTAGGGACTCGGTATAGGTTCCGGGCGTCTTGAATTCAGCTTCGACCGTAGACGAAGGCCACAGCCATGCCTTACCTTTTTCAGGTTCTGCGGTAAATGTGTTACGAACAGACCAGGGGAATTCGAACAACGGCCCTGCCCCGGTGTTGCTGACTCCCCCTTCGAGGTTCCAGTTGTATGCCCACGGCGAGGATCCATGCAGCGTCACCGTGCCGGCGTCGAACTTGAGACTTGTGCCTTCCGTCACCGCAACTTCGCCGCTCCCTGCAGTCGGCGGTTCTTTGAGCGTTTCGTTTGCGATCGAGAAGTTACCCGACGGCTGCGGGCATTCCTGCCATTTGGAGGCGTTTGAACCAGCCCCTGTGCTGTTCGCGCCAGGTGCGAACTCCACAACCTGATCACCCATGCTCGCACCAACCGAAGTTGACAGGCCGGGGCTGATAAATTCGCTGGAGGACGCTTCCTTGTTGAGCAGATCGGGCTGTACGAGAGCGAAAAGAACGCCTTCCCGCCCGCCCGCAAGCGCCACGAACGACGGATTGCCCGTAACACTGTCTTTGAAGGCTAGGACGGTCGGAGAACTCTGCAAATTACAGGGCCCTCCGGGCGTCACGTTGCCGATCATCCCAAGCGAATCACTCGACGCGTCAAAGACACGCAGCCCCAGGCTCGCCGGGCTGACGATGGAACGGTTCCCGCTCGTTTCAGCCGCTTGGGACTGGGTCCAGGAATGCAGCGTCGAGGGAATCGGATTTTGCGTATCGAAAGAGCCTTCAGGCGCAGCGACTACGCCCGCGTATAGACCGGCCGGGAAAGCGCCACCACCGGCGAGCTGAACCATGCTCGGCGCCAGCGTCCCGGCGAACCAGGTGGCTCCCGTAGGTTGAAATGCGCCCGACCCGTCCAGGGCAATGTCCTGCGTGTAACCCATGGTCGCGGCCCCATCGATGTTATTGGGACCGGTGGTTTTGGGTTTGGGGCTGGGGGGGAAGTTTTCGGCCGCTATACTACCCGGAAGAACCGTGGTAGTTGGACCGAGAACGCCGGTTGTTCCGATCGTCGCTGTGTTCGGCTCAAGATCGGCATTGGTCGTGACACCTTTTTTGGGTCCGAGCGATATGTTCAAGGATCCATCCGGATTGGAGCTCATGGAGTAGAGATCTTCCGACTTCTGCGCCACAGTTTTTGCTGTCGCGTTTTCGGTGCCTGCAGTATTTGTCCACGGCGACGGTTCGACTTGCCCAGCTTCCGATGTCTTGACCAACTCGACGATCGGTTTGATCGCAGTCGCCGACGTGTAGGTGTTCCCCGCAAGCGCGAGCTCAGCGTTCGGCCCCGTGCCGTAAACAGCGATGCTAGCGCCGTCGATGTCACCTATGAAAAGGTTATTCTGCAGGATGCCCGGACCAACCAGTTCGCCTGCATGCGTCCTTGTATCTTCGGTGAGTTTGTCATCGGCACCTGTAGTAAGCCCAACAGCAGGTTCAAGTGCTTTGCCGCTGCGTCCGGCGGTCCATGCATCGATTGCGTCGACGGCTGCCGTTTCGCTGGTGTTTTCAGCGACAGCCGGAACATCCGTGACAAGCGCATAGACCCGGTCGGCAGCTCCATTGACTGCAAGCGATGTCGCGTGGAGCCCGGGTTCTGAAGGGCTCGATGCCAGTGTAAAGGTAGTTGACGCCAGCAGGACGCCTTTGTCGCTGATCTTCTGGATACGGTATTCAAGGCTCAGATCCGTGGGCTCGCTCGAGTTGGCGCCAACCGCATCCAAAGCCTGCGGATTGAGATTTTCGAGCACATAGACCGCGTATTCGTCCGGAGCCTGCGGATCTTTTGTGTCGACCGTCATTGCCAGCGGATAGACGAGCTTTGCCTGTTCGCCCACTTTACTGCTCAAATTTTCAGTTTTAGCCGCCCCACTAATAGGATATGTAGCGCTCGAATCGAAACCTCCAAACCGCGCTACTTCACCGTATGGCGATACGGAAGTCGCCAAAGCACTAGTCGCCACCACTGCACCCAGCGCGAAGATAAACGCCGATGCGGCCATTATCGATCTGAAGACTCCGACTGCCTTACACAAGTCTTTTCGACCCAGAACATCTTCGAATCGAGATTTAGACCGCAAATCAATTCTCCTAACTAATATATTGCTTATCTATGCTTATCTAAAGAATGGACGGTGTCCCGGCCCATGTAACCGGGCCGGGACACGTATCTGTACTTTACTGCTAGAGCACTAAAACTTCATTACCCTATATGCGTCGTGGCAATTTCTTCCGCGATTTCCTGCACGCTCTTAGTATTTCCGGGCGCCACTGTAGTTGGCAATGGCGAATAGTATTCAGCGATTTTCGCCTGGCCTTTGAGTGGGCTTGTCATGTATTCGAAATATTCCTTTGTATCTGTCCCCACGGTCGCAAATCCAGCACCATACTTGGCTTTGAGTTCTGTCGTGGCGTAACTTTCCCAACCAATATCATAAGTAAAGGTGCAGATAGGATAGGCGCCAGAGCTGCCTGTGCTGGCAAGGTGAACTTTAGCCCACATGCCTTCTTCTGCTTCTTTTTGTACGCCTGTCGGGAATTCATATTCTCCTGGACAGTTGCCTTCTTTCGTACCCTTTTCTGGGTTTTGGCCGTTTTTCAAATGATCTTCGACATCTACCCAGAAGATGGTCGCACCGGTTTTTGCCGATACGAATTTACCGGGAGTTTTAGCGGCATTGGCGAGGTTTACGTAGCCGATCGAGCCTTCCTCATTTTCGACCGCTTCAGCCTCGCCGGCGCTTCCTTTGTTTTCTATTTCTTCCGTTTCGGCTTTGTTTAAGTGTTTGATTAAAATTACTTTGCCAACTTCCGCTTCTTTTGGCCATGTGGCCGCGTCGACGACAAACCCTAAGCCGGACTCACATTCTTCGTTATTGGCCCATACAGCAACCCCTCCAGCTTTGCAGAGGAACTGCTTGAAGGCAAAAGAAGTGCCTGAAGCATCCGACCGTACATCTCGCATCGGTATGCCGGTACACGTGCCTTCCACGTTGGAGCCAAGCAGCGTAGCCCAGGTTACTGTCCCACCCGCGAAAACTTCGCTCAAGTGAATAGGGCTGACAACAACTAATGTGACCCCAGTTTTGAGTTTGCAGCCGCTGGGTAGATGCATTATCACTGCGATTGGCGCCGCAACAACCGGTGCGGTCCAAGCGGTAGTTTCCGCCGTGCCCGCACCGCCTTTGGTGTTTGCCAGTTCCGTTAACGTAGGGGCGTCATCCGTCCCTACAAACGCGTCGAGTTTTGTTCCGTTGCCAGATTCCGCTACTTTCAGTCCTGAGGGAGAGATTCCGAACTCCGACAGCCCTTTACCGCTGCTGGTCGATAAATATTCGACCGTTTCAGCGCCGCACGCGAATCCGCCTACCCCGGTCCACAGCGTTTGCTGTTCGCCCTGAAGCGACGACCCGGACCCGGTGATACATACCGCTGCCGACGCCGACCCGGGCGCCGCGACGCTCAGGCCTGCGAGGGCAACGGCCGAACACATGACCGTCAGCGCCCACCGGCGTGCTTGGTTGTAGATTCCCATTGGGACTCCCTTGATGTAGGGGCCTCTCAGAGGCCCTTTGTGGATGCCCCGCCTCGCGACGGAGCACGAGTGGATACGCCGCCTATGTTTGCGCTGTTGTTGAGCGTTTTTGTGACTAAACTGTGATCGATGTCGCAAAAGGAACGTAAACAAACGGTCCCGTCTACTCCAGGCCTGGAGATGACCGCTGGCGACTTGCCGCCAAAATCTCGTGAACAAGCCGATAACAAGGCCGCCACTCCCTGGGCATAACCTCTGGTCATGGGACGCGAACCCAGCTTCGACCGCACCCTCTGGACCATCGTGCTGGTGGCGGCGATCGCCCTGGTGATCGCCAGCTTCGCCCAACGCTCGCTGTTCGGCGGCGATGGCGAGGCCTCGGGCTTCGGGCGCCCACTCACGCTGTGGGTGGCGAGTGGGGAAGCGGGGAGTCAAACCGAGGCGGTGGCGCACCAGGTGGCCGCGTGCTGGGACCTGGACGGACGCGCGGTGAACGTGGGCGTGCTCCCCGGTAGCCCAACGTCGGCCGTGGTGGACTTCCTGCGCCAACCACACCGCGAACCCAACGAGTTGCTCGTGGTGACGAGCACCACGCTTGCCGACATCGCTCACGCCGAACGGGAGGCGGTCGCCACCGAAGCCCAGGAACGCGCTCGCCAGGCCGCGCGACTGCTGACAGGGGCCCCATCGGTGGCGCTCATCGGCAGCGACCCCCTAACGATCGCGGTGCGCGCGAGCTCGTCCCTGCGCACCACGACACAGGTGCTTTCGCTGTTGCGAGGCCAGCCCACGCGCCCGCTCGTGGGGATCTCCGAAAACCTGTGGTTGCAGGGAAATCTGGCTGTGCTCGCGCAAGCGGCGGGGGTGCAGGGCGATATGCCATACAGCTCCTTTCGCTCCTCCCGCGAAGCGATCGCGAGCGTCGGCTCGACGGATGTCCGCGTCGTGCTCGCGCCCGCCAGCGCGGTCAGCGCGGACGTCCGCGGGGGAAGCCTGCGCACCCTGCCTTGGCCGGCAAACGCGGGACCGTCAAGCCCGCGCGCCTGGATAGCCCTGATGGCGCCGCGCGGTCTCGACGCCTCCCAGCTGGACGGGTTGCGCCATCAGGCCGGCACGCTCTGCACCCGCGACTCCTGGCGGCGGTTGCTGCGCTCTGACGGCCTCAGCCCCGCCTCGCGAGGCAGCTCTGTTCCAAGGGGATTCGTGCGCGACAGCCTCTCGGAGGCCTCACGCCTGCAGACCCTCGCCGCACGCATGGTGCGGGAATACTGAGCGGATACGTGGTTGGCACGGACACACCTCGCGGCAAAACCCCCTCTTCCCGTACGCCCGCTCATTGTTTATGGTTTGAGCAGGAATGTTTAGTTACTCATTTACCCCACGCTGCCCCATCGAGCCCGAGACACGGACGTGAGAGCGCCCGCGAAGCCCGTTGCGCGGGCACCACACGAGCCGGCGGAGCGTTTGCTCCAGCCTGAGACGCCATGGATCTCACACCCGAGGACTTCACCCGTCTCTACCGCCGCCACGCGCAGGCGCTGCTGCTGTTCTTCCAGCGCCGCGTGCACGAGCCCGAGCTCGCCCGCGACCTGCTCGCCGAGACTTTCGAGGCGGCGATCGCCGGGGGCCCGGGATTCCGTGGCGAGAGCGAGGAAGAGCTTTCGGGCTGGTTGTGGATCATCGCTCGCAACACTCTGGGTGACCAGCGGCGGCGTGAGGAGGGCGAGCACGCGCGCGTACGCAGGCTGGGGCGAGCACGGATCGCGCTATCCGATCGCGAGATCGAGCGCGTGGAGGAGTTGGCGGGAATCGCCGACCTGCGCGAGGCGGTGGCGCAACGCCTGTCAGAGCTTCCGGGCGAGCAGCGCGAGGCGGTGCGTTTACGTGTGCTTGATGACCTCTCCTACGAGGAGATCGCACGGAGCATGAGAACCAGCGCCGACACCGCACGTGCACGTGTTTCGCGCGGTTTGCGCACCCTGAATGTGGTCCTGCGCCAAGAGCACCGCGCCTGGAGGGAGGGATGAGCATGGAGAGCTCCGGCTCGGAGGAGGCAGGCGAGGACTGGTACGACAGCGAGTTGCGGTTCCTACGCGTACTCGAGCGCGATGTCACCCGTAGCGCCCACCGCGCCGCCACCGCGAGAGCGCGAGAGCAGGCACACGCCGCCCGCGCTCAGGCGCACGCGGCAAGGTCGCATAGCGGCGCGAGGTCGCATGCAAGCGACGCTCGCACGCACGAAGGGAGACGGCGGCGGGACACACCCGACTTGCGCCCTCGCGGCATGCGAATGGCGCGCCGCTCGCTCACCCTGCTCGCGCTGCTGTCCCTGATCGGCGCCAGCGCTTTCGGGGCCGGGGAGATCTTCTCCGCCGGACCGGCCAACCCCGCCAATGTGAGCCAGAGCGCGCTCGTGTCGGTTGCTATCGGCGTCGCGGGAAGCGACCACTGGACGTTGCGTGTGTACACACGCGGCGCCGAGCTGTGTCGCGTGCTCGTGGTCACCGGGGAAGCGGAGTCCTCTCGCTGCTCCACTCCACCGCCCGCGGAGGGGGTGGGTGTGACTAGCGTGCTCAGCCCCACGCACCGTTACGTGTTCGGCGTGACCGGCGCTTTGGTGACCAACGTCAACCTGAGCCCCACGCTGGGCCAGGGGGAATCGCTTAGGACACCAACGCATGCCCTCACGGCCCAGCCGTTCGCGCGGCTGCACGCGGGCAAGCGTTGGTTCTTGGCGATCGCGCACCGTCCCGTCGGCGAACCGGACCCCCCGTTGCGCGTGGAGGGGCTCGGCCGCGATGGCCGTCGCGTGGGACCGGCGCTTGTTGATTGCGCGGAAACCGCCGACGTTCAAAGCTGCCCTCGCTGAACGCGCGAGATCAGTCGTGTGTTCATCCTGTTGCTTTCGCCCAAATCTCGTCACAAAACGTCCGCCGTTTACGTCATACTGGGATTGTGCAGATTCCAGACCTCAACGATCAAGCCGCACTCGGCGCCCCGATGCTCGACGAGATCCGTCGCACGGCCGAGCGGCGCCTGCGCCAGATCGAACCGCTGATCGACGAGGCGGAGCGCCTGCGAGAGGTGCTCGCGGTGATCGAGCGCCGCTCCGTAGCAGCGGAGCGTGTACGCCCGCGCACCGGCCGCACACGTGGTGAGAGCATGCGCGCTCCCGCGGGTGCACGTGCCGCAAAGGGCGCTAACAAGAGATTGATCCTCGAGTTAGTGGGTGAGCGACCGGGGATCACGGCGGCTGAGATCGCCAGCACCACTGGCTTGAAGCGCACGGTGGTGGCCTCGACGGTGAGCCGGCTCAAGCGTTACGGGGAGCTGCGCGATCACGAGCAGGGCGGGGTGTGCCTGGCGGCGTTGACCTCAGCCGGCGCTCCGGCGCAGAGTACACGCGCGGCGGTGGCGACAGTGGCGGCGAAGCATCCGCGCAGGCTCGCAACAGTGGCATAGCGCCGCACCCGAGTAGACATAAACAAAGTCGTTTGTTGACATGAGCATTACGGGGCTTTCTCGGAATGTTCACATCTGTGGCGGAGGCTGCGTCATCCTTGCCGCCTACGCATGAGCAATCCCCGCCTCGCCTCGTCAAGTCATAAACGATCGAATGTTGAGAACGCCGCCCAGCGCGTAGCCGACATGGCCCGCGCGGCCGGGCGTTCTGTGGCGCGCGATCCGCTGTCGAGCTTCCTACTACTCGCGTCCGTTGGCCTGGCGATCGCCTTCTTCGCTCTGCTCGGCTCATTGCGCCCGCAGGGCGAGGGCCAGCAGGTAGCGCTCACGAACGTCACCACACTCGCCAACTCCCAACGGGTGCGCTCAGCGGTGCTCCTCGACCACGACCACCAGGTGGTGGTGCAAACCGACACGGGGTTGGAGCTCTACGCTGACTACCCCGCCTCCGACGCGGCGACGCTTGAAATCCTGAACATCCTGCGCAAGGGGGGAGCGCAGGTGTCGGTGAACCCGCAGAGCTCAAAGCCCGCGAGGCAGGTGGTGGTGCAGTTCTTGATCCCCATTCTGCTGTTGGTGAGCCTGTTCGCGTTTTTCACCCGCCAGGCCAAGGACGGTTCAGGGGGGATCGCCTCGTTCTCAAACTTCCGCGGGAGCGGAAAGCGCAAGAAGGGGCAGGGAACCTCGCAGATCACATTCGACTCGGTGGCCGGCGCCGGGGAGGCCCTCGCGGAGCTGCAGGAGATAAGGGACTTCCTCGACGATCCCTCCAAGTACCTTGCCGCCGGAGCGGCCGCACCCAAGGGAGTGCTGCTGGTGGGACCCCCGGGCACGGGTAAGACGCTACTTGCGAGGGCCACAGCGGGGGAGGCCGACGCTGTGTTCTTCTCCGCCTCGGGCGCCGAGTTCGTGGAGTCACTGGTAGGAGTTGGGGCGGCCCGCATCCGCGACCTGTTCGCCAAGGCGCGGAGGATGGCGCCCGCGATCATCTTCATAGACGAGCTCGACGCCGCCGGGCGAAAGCGCGGCGCGGGCGTGGGGCAGGGAAACGACGAGCGCGAGCAAACGCTCAACCAGCTGCTGGTGGAGATGGACGGTTTCGGCGGGGACGCGGGAGTTGTGGTGATGGGCGCCACCAACCGCCCCGACATCCTCGACCCGGCGCTGCTGCGCCCCGGGAGGTTCGACCGTCAGGTGGTGGTGGACAACCCCGACGTGCATGGGCGCTTTGAGATTCTCACCCTGCACGGGCGCGGTCGCCAGTTTACCCCCGAGGTGGACCTCTTGGAGATCGCCAAGCTCTGCCCGGGGTTCTCGGGCGCGGAGCTCGCCAACGTGGTGAACGAGGCGGCGCTGCTCACCGTGAGAGAAGGGCACGTGGAGATCGACCAGCACACGCTCGAGGAGGCGATCGACCGTGTGGTAGCGGGCCCCGCCAAGAGGCACGTGCTCACCGAGGAGGAGCGCTGGACGATTGCGGTGCACGAGGCCGGCCACGCGGTCGCCACGAGAGCGATCGGCCAGGTGATCAGCGCGCAGAAGCTCTCGATCGTGGCGCGAGGACGCCAGTTGGGGACCGCCGCGCACATGCTCACCGACCGCGACGCGGTGATGCACGGTCGCTCAGACCTCGAGCGCCATCTGGTGGCGATCCTCGCGGGCACCGCGAGCGAGTTGATCGAGTTCGGCGAGGAGTCGACTGGCGCAAGCGACGATTTGCACGCCGCCACGAAGCTCGCCCGCAAGATGGTGACGAGCTACGGAATGAGCCCCCGCCTCGGGCACATCACGGTCGGAGAGGCCGGAGGCGAGGTGTTCCTCGGCGCCGCGCTCCAGGACCTCGGTTCGATCGGCCCCGACACGCTCAACATCATCGACAGTGAGGTGGAGCGGATCGTGGAGGAGGCGGAGGTGCGCGCCGAGTACACGTTGCGCACCAACTGGGACACCGTCAGGGAGACAGCCCAGGCGTTGGTTGAGCACGAGACCCTCTCCGGCGTGGCACTGGATGCTGTGCTCTCAACGGTGCGACAGATCGAGCTCTCCTCGATCCCGCTGTCAGAGCGCGACACCGATGCGCGCCGACGCGGCCTCGACTGACCGCTCACCGCGAAAGAGTGAAAGCGGTTGAACCCGCCTGGAGTATTCGCCGTGAGCGCAATTCCCGCGGCCACAAGTCAGACAAAGAGATGCCGGTCGCGGTCGAATAATTCCACCGTTATTCACACCTCTTTTACACAATAGTTCCCGACTGGTCACAAAGGTAGCCATTTGCAGGGAGAACCTATCGGTATACGAAAAGAAACCGAGAGGAATAGAAATGAACAGTTCGACCACACGGGTCGACACAAGCGGGTCGCCCTCCGCGACCGCCAAGCAGAACCTCCCCACATCCTCGGACGTGCACAGCCCGCCCGACGCGGCCGCACTGTCCCAACCGACCACACGGGTGGACATGCACTGCCACTCCACCGCCTCGGAGGTGTCGAAGCTGGGAGTGCAACGAGCGCTGGGGCTACCGGAGTGCGCGACACCTCCCGAGGAGGTATACGACCTTGCCAAGCGCAGGGGGATGGACTTCGTGACGATCACAGATCACGACACGATCGACGGGGTGCTCACCATCGCCGACCGCGACGACGTGTTCGTCTCAGAGGAGCTCACCGCACACTTCCGCGGGGAGCCGCAAGCCGTACACGTGCTCTGCTACGGGATAACGGTTGAGGATCACGAGTGGTTGCAAGCGAACAGCGGGGACGTGGAGTTGTGCGCGATGTACCTCTACGACCGGGAGATAGCGTGCGCGCTGGCGCACCCCTACTACGCGGTGGGGGCGCCGCTGACGGCGCGCCACCGTCGCAGGTTGGCCGAGTTGTTCGGTATCTGGGAGACCCGCAATGGTTCCCGCGCACGCGAGTTGAACCGCCCGGCGGCGGTGTACGTGGCAACGCTCGACGGCATCGGCATCGGCGGGAGCGACGATCACGCGGGGATTGACATTGGACGCACCTACACCGAGGCGCCCCCGGCGGCGACGCCCGAGGAGTTCCTCGCGCACATGCGCGGGGGGAGGGTGAGCGCGAAAGGTAAACAAGGGAGTGCTGCCAAGTGGGCGCACTCGGCAATAGCGCTCGCCGCCCGCTCCCTGGGGCGCGAGGAGGGCGAGGGAGCAACGCTCGCCCCCGACCCCAGGCGCGTGATGACGATGGCACAGCGAGTGCTCACCGAGGGGGATGCTCGCAGCGGAGCCGACGGGAGCGACCTCAATCCGGCGGACGCACGCGCGCTCCTGGGGGCATGGTTGTCAGCCATGGAGCTCGACCACCTCGACGTGGGGGGCTTGATCGCCTACATGCAAGAGGATGGGTTCAGCCACTCAGACCTCTACCGCCGTGCCTGTCGTTTGCACGAGCGCAAGCTGCAAGTGGCGATCGAGAGGGCGGTACGAGCGGCCACCTCCGAGGGGGCGGAAAGCGAGGTGGGCGCCGCGGCGGCGGGAGTTTTCGATAGCTGTGTGGCGGCAATTCCCTACGCCCCCGCAACCGCTTTCCTAGCCAAAGAGCAGGCGAAGCTCGACAGCAGGGTGCAGGACGGCGAGCCTCCCCGCATTGCAATAGTTGCGGACGGGATCGGCTCCACCCACGGTGTGAGTAGGACGATTGAAGAGATTCGTACACGCGGCGTGGGGGGCTTTGAAATCGAGGTTGTGGCTACCGACCCCCACGTGGACCGGCGACTCTCAGCGGTGGGCGAGATCGACGTGCCCTTCTACCCGGGGTTGCGTATCGGCGTACCGAGTTTGGCCGCCGCCGTGCAGACGCTCACCGACGGGGCTTTTGACGCTATCCACGTGTGCTCGCCCGGCCCTGCGGGAATCGCCGGAGTGCTTTTGGCGCGAGCGTTGGGGTTGCCGCTGGTGGGGAGCTACCACACGGAGTTGACCGCCTATGCGGAGTTGCGGGCGGGTAAGCCACTGCTGACGTCCGCAATGGAGATGGCGGTGGGAGCGTTGTACAACGCATGCGATCTAGTGCTCTCCCCCAGCCCCGCCTCCGATGAAGCACTCGCGGGAATGGGTGTGGCGCAGGAGAAGGTGTTGCGGTGGGACCGCGGGGTAGATACGTCCCGCTTCGACCCTTCGCTGCGGGACGAGTCGCTGGTGGAGAGCTGGGGGACGGGCGGTAGCGTAGACGCCCCTTGCGCCGTACCCCACGCCTGCGTCGGAGGCAACACTGAGAAGCAGATCAACGTGCTCTACGCCGGTCGCATCACACGTGAGAAGGGCGCGGAGTTGCTCGCCGACGCCTTCCTCGCCGCGCTGGCGCGCGACCCGCGACTACACCTCGTCCTGGCCGGCGGTGGCCCCGAGCAGGAGCGTTTGGCGGAGCAAGTAGGACAGCACGCGACCTTCCTGGGTTGGTTGCACGGGGAAGACCTCGCGCGGGTGTATGCGTCGGCCGATGTGTTCCTCTTCCCCTCCGCCACCGACACGTTCGGTCAGGTGATCCTTGAGGCGCAGGCTTCGGGGTTGCCCGTGGTGGCGGTTGGGATTGGCGGTCCCCTCACGTTGATCGAGGATCGTGTAAGCGGGTTGTTGTGTGAGCCCAACGCCGAGCAGCTCGCGGATGCGGTGGTGGAGCTTGCAAACTCACCCCTCCTGCGTGAGCGTCTCAACCGCACGGCGCTCGCGTCGGTGAGGGAGCGCACGTGGGAGCGGGCACTCGATCTCCTGGGCGAGGGTTACCGTCGCGCGCTCGCCCCCGTGGGCGAAGAGTCTCCCTCGGTGCCTGCGGGAACCAAGGGGCAAACCGCCAGGGAAATCTCGCCACTCAGCGGGGAGTCGATCTCCTCCCTCACCAGCGGCGGGGTCTCGCGGGGTGCGGGAGACACACTGTTGCCATTCCCCTCCGACCGCCTAGTGGCATGAGTAGCGCGCGGCGCACGATCGCTGTGGCTCTGCACGACATCGAGCCGGCGACATTCGAGCGTTGCGCGTTGATTCGCGACTGGTTGGATGACCATGGCGTTGGGAGGGTAACGCTGCTTGTGATCCCCGCTCGCGATTTGCACCCCTTCGCGGAGCGCTCGCCGGAGCTGGTGGAGTGGTTGATCGAGCGCGAGCGTGCGGGCGACGCGATCGCCCAGCACGGCTTTCAGCACCTGCGCCCCCAACGCGCTCGCGGACGGTCCGGTGGTGCCTACCAGTCGCTGCGCACCATCGGCGCTGACCGGGAGAACGAGTTCGTGGGGCTCGACGCCCACGAGACACGAAGGGCGGTGGATGCCGGCAGGCGTGTACTCAAGCTCGCGGGGATAGAGCCGCGGGGTTTCGTGGCCCCCGGATACGCCTACACCCCCGCATTGCGCCAAACCCTCAGCGAACGCTTCCAGTGGTGGGCGGCGCTGATGGGGTTGCACCGCACGCAGCCGCCGAGCATCGAGCTTTCAGACGGCGCAAGCAAAGCGTGGACGCCAACATGGCCTCGCAGGCAGTCCCACTCCAGCGCGCGACGGCGTGAGCTACTCGGACCGCCGATCGCCCTCTCCAGCGGGGGGAGGTTGCGGAGAGCGCTCTCCCCCACCCTCCTGCGTACCGGGGCGCTCCTTTCAGGAGGCACCCTGCGGCTCGACCTGCACCCCTCAGACCTCGACCGCGCCAATCACATGCTCGCACTGGAGTGGGTGCTCGGCCACGCCGCCTCGGGCCGTGAGGCGGTTACCTACGAGCAGCTGGCAAACGCCGGTGAGCCGGCGCCTGCGACGGAGTCGGCGCTCCTGGGCACTACGCTCGTGCAATAGACGCTCCACCTCACATACCGCGAGCATGAGTGGCGCCGAGATAGGACTGACCGTGTCGGTCTTCCTGGCATGCGCCGTGGAGGCCATCGAGGCGCTCACGATCGTGCTCGCAATGGGCGCCACTCGGAGTTGGTCATCGGCGATGAGCGGCGTTGGCGCGGCCACACTCGCGCTAGCCGCGCTGGTGGCGGCGCTTGGCCCGGC
>DASXNB010000022.1:0-9088 GCA_036495305.1 Solirubrobacteraceae bacterium
CCCGAATACTCAAACCCCACCACCGGCGACTACCGCATCAACAGCACAAACCCCTGCGCCACCCTCCTAACCAACACCAACACCCCAACCCAACCCTTCACAACCACCAGCACCATCACCTACCCCGGCACAACAAACAGCCCGAGGAGCACGAAAAAGCGTCATCGAGCCGTAGCGGCGCTGGCGGGCCGCCTCAAGCACGCCCACAAGCGCGGCCGGCGACATCCTCATCATGCGAAGGGCTCCAAGCGTCCCCATCGTCGCCACGCCAAGCACGGTCACACAGCCGGACATCATCACGGCTCCGCCCATCATCCGAAGGGGGCCTGAGGCAGCGAGCGAGGACCTCTCTACGAGATCCGCTGAGCGGCGACCGCCCCCCTCCAGGAGATCGTCAGCCGTGTGGTCGGCGTCGAAGGGGCGCTCAAGTGGTACGGATGATCAAAACCGAGCAGGGTGCGTGATGGGACACCTTGTTGGGCACCGAACCCAGCAGGAACCGCTTGGCTCCGGTCATGCCCTTGTTGCCGACGACGATCAGATCTGCCTGACGCTCTTCGGCGACGTCCAGTATCGCGTCAGCCGGATCGCCCTGGCGCGGATAGACATTCACTGAGATCCCGGCCTCGCGCGCCACCTCAGCGGCTGCTTCAAGCGTCGCGTCCACATCCTCGCGCGGACTTACGGCCCACTGCAGATCCTCCGGCGCCTGCCGACGCTCCTCACGCAGACGCTGTGCCGGCACGGGCTCGTATGCACTGACAAGCTCAAGCGTCGCCCCCACGGACTTGGCGAGATCGACCGCTTGGCGCACGGCCTGCCCGGCCGTGTCCGAGCCATCGGTACCAACCACGATCGATCTGAACATGGACCCTCCCTTTGGCGACGTTGGCGCTGGTGGACAAGCAGGCTCGATCATATCCGCACCACCCGCCGGCTAGCGGACGCCCCTGGAGAGATCAAGCAAGCTTCGTAAGAGCGATGACCATCCCGATCAGGACGAACAGGACAATCGCCGCTTGCAGCCAGATCCAGGTGGGCGACATCGAGGAGGAAGGCTACTATCGGCTCGCCACACGCGGCCCATGGCGCCACCTTTGGCTGCACGGTTGGCGTGCAGTGCTATTCCGCGTTGCGGAAAAGCGCGACGAACGTGAGTAGCACGATCTTCAAATCCAACCCGAGCGACCAGTGGGCGATGTAGTAGTTGTCCCACTCCACCCGCTCCGCCAGCGAAGTTTTGCCCCGCAGGCCGTGCACCTGCGCCCAGCCCGTTATGCCCGACTTGACGCGGTGGCGATCGCCGTAGCGGTAGACGACGGGCTCGAAGCGCCTCACGTAGCTCGACCTCTCCGGGCGGGGGCCGATGAGCGACATGTCGCCGTTGAACACATTCCAGAACTGAGGAAGCTCGTCGAGTGAGAGTCGACGCAGCAGGCGACCGACGGGTGTGCGGCGATCCTCGGCTTGAGCCGACTCTCCCCCCGTGGAGTCGGTGGAGTCGACGTCGTTCTCGAGGCCATTGGCGCCGACGATGCTCTCGGCCCATGCGGCGTCCCCCTCGCCGTGCTGCGCGGGGGTGCCCTTCATTGTGCGGAACTTCAGCATGTCGAATTCGTGACCGTCGAGCCCGATCCTGGGCTGACGGAACAAGATCGGTCCGCCCGTGGCGATCTTCACAAGGAGCGCGAGCACCACGAGGAGAGGGCTCAACATCAAGAACACAAGGCCCGCCACCACTCGGTCGATGCTGTACTTGATGGCGAACTGCCATCCCTTCGGATCGACCATCGAGAAGGTGAGCAGCGGTAGTCCACCCACAGTCTCATACGCGGCGCGGTGGTTCATTGTGTCGAACATGCGGGGAACGACCGACACTTCCATGCCAATCTCTTGACAGTGCTGGATGAGTCGGCTCACACGTGCGTCGGTAACCGCCGAGAACGCCACTATCAGATGGTTGATCTTGGTCCGGGCGACGACGCCATCCAGCTCGTCGAGTGTGCCGAGCACCGGAACGTCCCGACCGCCGACCTCGGCGACCGAACGGGGATCGTCGTCGACGAAGCCAACCGGTACAAGCCCGTAGTCGGGATGATTCTCGAGCCTGCGAGCTATCTGGGCACCGACGTAACCCGCGCCCATGATGAGCACGGGCTTGCCGATCAGCTTGCGGCTGCGAGCCATACGTTGCGCGTTGGCGAGCACCACACGCCCAAGCGCGACCGCCACGAGGGCGAACAGCCAAGCCCTGATCCAGTCGGACTGGTTGGGGACTTCGCCGTTGACGAACAGACCGATCATCGCCACAGCCATCGCCGCGACAGACACGGCGCTCAGCACGGGGACTATGCCGTCCAAGACGAGCGCCCGCATGCGAGTCCGGTAGAGCCCACGAAGGAGGAAGAGCAACATAACGAGCGGCGGGAGCGCCAGCAGGGGAGCTTGTACGGCGGTGACGCTCAGACCACCAAGAGCCAGCGCTACAGCCACGCAAAGAAGAACGAAGTCGAGTGTCGGCCGTACCACGTTCCAGCCGGGCTCTTCGAGCGTGCGTTGGAGGAAGCCGTGGAACGTCCCCCACGGAGCGGCCTTGGGGCGCGGCGCATGGCGAGCGCCCACCCTGCCCGCGGCCGGGACGCTGGTGGTGGTTTGCTGCGTGATGCGCATTCTGCTCATGACTGGGACACCCTTGGATTGCATCGGCATCCGAGCCGGCGAGCTGTAATGGCCGTCCCTGCTTGTGTTGAGTTGTGTGATGAGACGGTCATACCCTGCCCTGGGTTGTCGCGGCTTGAGCGGTCCCGCAGCTCAATCTCCTTGCCTTTGCATCTCGATCGCGAACGACCTCTATTCGGTTGCTCGGAACTGCATGTGTCGCACACGAAGCGGGATGCCTCGCATAGAGGCTAGCGGGCTCCGACGAGAAATCGGACCCGCGGATTCTCCAAGACCTGCCTGTGTAGACGGTAGCGAAGATATGAGGGAAAACCCGTACCGTACGAGGATGTCGCGGTTCCGCTAGATTCTTTTCAGACTGGCTGGCTGCCCAGCCAAACCCACGGTTTTTCAAGAGGAGCAAGCACATGGCGAGCACAGCGACACCCCCTTCGACCGCCGGCGGCGCCTCAGAGAGCCTGCCGGTGGATGCGATCTCCTACGAGGACCTCTACACGCGCTGGGAGAAAGGCAACTGGAGCGCGATGGACTTGGACTTCTCCGAGGACGCCAAGCAGTGGCGGGAGAAGTTCACCGAGTTCGAGCGCCAGGCGGCGCTGTGGAACTACGCGCTGTTCTTCTGGGGGGAGGACGCGGTGGCGGACAACCTCTCGCCCTATATCGACGCGGCGCCGAGGGAGGAGCAGAAGTACTTCCTCACCACACAGCAGGTGGACGAGGCAAGACACGCGGTGTTCTTCAAGCGCTTCATGCAAGAGGTGTGCGGCGTCGGAGACGGCTCAGCGAGTAGCGGACTACAAGCGATCAAGCCGCAGTTGAGCCCTGGCTTTCGCAAGATCTTCGACCGCCTCGACACGATGGCTGACGAGCTGCGCGCCGACCGCTCCCCGGCGAAGCTGGCGGCGGCGGTGACGCTTTACCACATCGTCATCGAGGCCTCGCTGGCTCAGCCCGGCCAACACTTCATCTGTAGCTACCTGGAAGAGCGCGACGTGCTGCCCGCGTTCAGACAGGGGATGCAGAACATCGCCGCCGACGAGCAGCGTCACATCGGCTTCGGGGTGAAGCTCCTCAGCGACCTCAATCGCGAAGACCCGGTGGGAGTGCCGAAGGCTGTGGCCAGCCTGTTGCGTGAAGTGACCCGCTACACCGCCCAGGTGTTGATGCCTCCCGGGTGGGACGAAAGCTACATAACGGTGTTCGGCGCCACCTACGACGAGGTGGGAGTGGAAGGACTCACCTCAATGACCACCAAGCTTCGCTCGGCGGGACTCGCCGCCGAGACGCTGCCGGGGCCGGCGCTGCTGCCGCCCGGTCTGGCACCAATCGAGGTAGCCGAGCGCGGGCGCACACTCGCCCAAGCCGGCGTGATCGGCGTGCGCGAGGGCCCCTCAAAGCGCGACCCGCAGACGCTCGAGTTGCTGTTCGACACGATTCGCCGCCAGGTGAACCCTAATCACGGGCTCAAGCGGGCGACGACGTTCCAGTGGGAGTTCACCGACACCGATATCCCCACCTGGCACCTGCGCGTGGACAACGGCTCCAGCTCAGCCGCTCAGGGCCCGGCTCCCAACCCGGATTTGCGGATGCGCGTGGCATACCAGGACTTCGTGGACATCATCGGCGAGCGGCTCGACCCGCTGAAGGCGCTTGCAACCGGGAAGCTGCGCCCACGGGGCAACCCCCTTGCGTTGAAGCGCCTCACGCAGGTATTTCCGCGCGCCTGAGCCGGGGACCGAACTCAGCGGCGGCGATGACCGCCTGGGTGTTGGCGGTCTAGCTAGAAGCCGAACTCACCGGCAGAAGACGTGGAGCGTGTGGGTACGCTCGTGCTCGATGCACGCACGCGCTCGGGACTGAATTCGGGAGCGGGCGTGCTGCCCGCTGTTAGGGAGCGCTTGGGGTAGTGGCTGTGTTTGCCCGCCACCACCTTGCGCGAGCGACGCGGTGCGGATGCTCGACGCGGCGCACCGTGGCGAGCCGGGGTGAGCGACTCCACCAAAGAGCCACCCGAACGCGCGCCGCTCGATACCAAGGATGGCTTGGTCCCGCCGCGGGTGGCGTGCCCGGAGCTTCCGTGGGCGCCGCTCCCATGCAGCGCAAACCCAGCGCTCACCGCCGCGATAGCGACGACCGCGAACTTTGCTCCCAATGAGCCGGCGCCGCCGAGCCAGCCAGCGCCGGTCCAGGCACCCGTCCCGGCTCCCGAGCCGACCGTCCCTGTGGCGGTGGTGGCGCCCCTACCACCGCCGGCGCCCCCGGCCGTACCGGCGAGCGCCCCACCTCCCCTCGCCAGCAAGAGAGTGAAGGGGAGCGGCGGCAGCACAGCGGCGAGCCCTCGCAGCGATGCCACATGGGCGCGGCAGGCAGAGCACTCGCGGGTGTGTGCCACCGCCAGCTCGTGGCGTTTGCCCGCAGGGTCGAGGATGCCGAGTGCATAGGCGCGCATCAACGAAGACTGCTGCTCACACCACTCTCCCGCCTTGATGGTGCTGAGCAGGTCTCCCACCTTGCCAGCCAACCCGGGCCGCCCCGGTCCCGCACCCTCCATTAGCTTTCGCATCCGCGTCTCGCTGATGCCCATCTGCTTAGCCGCCTCGGCGCGGGTAAGGCCCTGCAAGTAGCACAGCGACGCCGCTTCGCACTCACGCCGGGTAAACGTGGAGCGAAGGCCCTCGAACAGGTGTCGCAGCGTGGCGCGATCGTCGAGGGCACCGGCAATGTCTGGATGGGGCGCAACCGGGGAGATTTCCTCTGAGGCGGCGAACGACCGCCCCACCGTGAGCTCCTCCCAGGCAATCCTGCGTCGTGCCGCGGCCCGGCTCTCGTCTATCGCGCGGCGAAACGTGACGGTGACAAGCCAGCCGGTGGGGTTTTCGACCTCCACACCTTCGAGGACTGCCGCGTATAGCCCAGCGAACGCCTGCGAGTAGCAGTCCTCGAGGTCGGCGTGACCCAACGCAACGCCCTTGTCGGCTAGCCGAGAGCGGACAATCGCCAGCACCTTCGTGCGCTGCCCGGGGAAGTCTTTGCGCAACCACCGCTCGGCGCGGTAGCGACGCAGCAAAGGGCCCGTCATTGACAATGAAGATCATGAATCGTGCGGATCATCCAACTCAGCCATCGGCGAGTAGCACCGCGTGGCGGAGTCGAGGGATAGGCTTTCGACCAATCTCCGGTCAACCCACATCAAGCCCCCCCGAACCCCCGCCGCGCGCTGAGATATTGGGCATCCCGCTCGCGGTGTCCAGCTACGACGAGGTGATCGGGTGGATGGACGGGATGGTGTCAGCGCGCGCCCGAGGCTGGTTGACAGCGGCGGCGGTGAACCTCGTGATGTCCGCCCGCGACGACCCAACCACGATGAGCGCCGTACTCGACGCGACACTCGCGGTACCTGACGGCCAGCCGCTCGTGTGGGCGCTGCGCTTGCTCGGCCACGCGAACGCCACACGCGTGTACGGCCCCGATTTGATGGCGAAGTGGTGCGCCTACGCCGCCACCACCGGCACGCCCACGTTCCTCTACGGGGGCCGCTCGCCGGAGGCGCTGGAACTGCTCGAAGCGCGGCTGCTGGGGCGCTTCCCCAGGTTGCGCATCGTGGGCGGTTACTCCCCGCCCTTTCGCCCACTCACGGCGCGGGAGCGCGAGCGCGTGGCAACCGAAATCGACGGATCGGGCGCGCAGGTGGTGTGGGTGGGTACGGGCCAGCCCAAGCAGGAGCTGTGGATGTATGAGATGCGCCCCCTCCTGGCCGCGCCCCTACTCGTGGGGGTGGGCGCGGCGTTCGATTTCCACGCGGGCATCGTCTCCCAAGCGCCCGCCTGGATGCAGCGCAACGGGCTGGAGTGGGTGTACCGGCTCTCGCGCGAACCGAAGCGACTGTGGCGACGGTATGCGTCGCAGAACCCGCGGTTCGTGATTGCGTTTGCCCGTCAATGGAGTCGCGAGCGGAAGTAAGACGAGCGTTAGTCGAGAAATTTGTTTGGACCCTTGCCCGTACTCCCGGTGCGGGTGGGCCACGCCGATAACCTC
Organism: Solirubrobacteraceae bacterium; assembly: GCA_036495305.1. Classification (GTDB taxonomy): domain Bacteria; phylum Actinomycetota; class Thermoleophilia; order Solirubrobacterales; family Solirubrobacteraceae; genus Palsa-744. The sequence continues at coordinate 6,715 of DASXNB010000022.1, forward strand.
TGCGCTCAGATGACCGAACCGGAGATAGAGGTGGACGTCGCCGTCATCGGCCTGGGACGTGTAGGGCTTCCGCTTGCCCTCTCCTTCGCCGACCGCGGACTGTCGGTGATCGGCATCGATAACGACACCACCCGACTCGAGTCGGTAGGCGAAGGCACGATGCCCTTCCAGGAGACCGGCGCACAGGAGCTCCTGGATCGAGTGCATGCAAGCGGGCGCCTGTCGCTGTCCGAGCAAGTGGTCGAAGCGGCCCGGGCAAAGCACATCGTGATCACCCTCGGCACCCCCTCCTTCTCACACATTGAGATCGACATGCGCGACATCCGCTCCGCCCTTGACGATCTGCTCGGGGCGCTGCAACCGGGACACTCGCTCACACTGCGCTCCACAGTTGCGCCAGGTACGACCGAGTTCGTGGCGGGCTATCTGGAAAAGCACCGTGGCTTCTCGATCGGCGAAGACGTCTTCGTGGCGCACGCCCCCGAGCGCATCGCCGCCGGTCGCTTCTTGGAGGAGATCGACTCGCTGCCGTGCATCGTCGGGGGTGTGGGTTCCCGCTCCGGCGAGGTGGTGGCGGAGCTGTTCGGAGTGTTCTCCGCGCCTATCGTGCAGACCACCCCGGTACAAGCAGAGCTCGCAAAGATCTGGGCGAACATCCTGCGCTACACCCAGTTCGCGCTACCCAACCTGTTGATGATGGACTGCGAGCGCTATGGCGCGAACGTGTTCGAGGTGATCGACCTCGTGAACCGGGATTACCCCCGCGGCGGACTTGCCCGGCCGGGGCTCACCGCGGGAACCTGTTTGCGAAAGGACTTCGCCTTCTCCGAGGAGCGCTCCAATGCCCCCGGCATGTTGCTGGCGGTGTCACGCGTGAACGAGTCGGTACCGCTGTTCCTGGTGGAAGGTGTCAAACGCAGGTTGGGGTCGCTGTCTGGACGCAAGGTGGCTGTGCTGGGATTGGCGTTCAAGGCCGACACCGACGACGAGCGCGATTCCCTCGCCCACAAGTTGATCCGCCTGTTGGAGCGCGAGCTGGCCGACGTGGTATCGCACGACCCCCACGTATCCACCCCCACGGTCTCCTTCGAGGGGGCGGTGGAGGAAGCCGACGTTGTGATGGTGGCGGCGAATCACAGTGAGTTTCGCGATCCCCGCACACTCGTGGCGATAACCCAGAATGCCGGTGGCGACTGCCTGGTGGTGGACCCCTGGAACTGCTGGGGCGCGGGCCAGGTGTTCGCCTACGCGAGCGAGCTAGCGGCGCTCGGGGCACCCAGCGCATGACGGACGCATGGAACGCGGGGACCAGATCTCGATGACCCGCGTGCTTGTTACCGGGGGCGCAGGAACGATCGGCGCCGCCGTGGTGAAGCGACTGCTCGCCGACCCCGCGTATGACGTGCGTGTATCCGATCAGCGCCCTGCCCCGCAGTGGATGCGGGAGGGTTGCGAGGTCCACACCGGCGATCTGCGCGACTTCTCCCAGGCCGCCACAGCGATGGAGGGCTGTCCGCTGGTCATTCACCTCGCCGCGATCGTGGGAGGGATCGGCAACTTCCACAAGCTCCCCCACACGCTCACCGAGGTCAATAACGGCCTCTACAACGCCATTTTCCGTGCCGCCATCGACCAACGGGTGGAGCGCTTCACTTACGTGTCCTCCTCGATGGTGTTCGAGCGTGCCATCGAGTTCCCCACCACCGAGGGCCATCTACCGGACTGCCCCACTCCCGAGTCGGCGTATGGCTTCTCAAAGCTCACCGGGGAGGTGTACGCGCGTGCCGCCCACGCAGAGCACGGCCTGCCCTTCACGATCTGTAGGCCCTTCAACGCTTACGGCCCGGGTGAGATGCCCGACGAGGAGCCCGGGATCGCCCACATGGTGCCCGACCTCATCAAGAAGGTGCTCGCGGGACAGAGCCCACTTCAGATCTTCGGCTCGGGCGAGCAAACACGCACACTCACCCACATCGACGACATCGCCGATGGGATCGTCTGCGCCATGTCCTCCCCCACGGGGTTGAACGAGGACTTCAACATCTCCGCCTCGCGCGAGCTCACCGTCGCCGAGACCGCACGCATCATCTGGGAGGCCTGCGGCAATGACCCCGACGAGTTCGCGCTCGAACACCTGCCCACGTTCGCGGTGGACGTCCCGCGGAGGTGGCCCTCGGTGGAGAAGGCCAAGCGGCTGCTCGGGTGGGAGTCGCGCATCGACGTCGAGCAGGGCATCGCCGCGACGGTGCGGTGGCTGCGCGGATTGACCCGCGAGACGGTGGCCTAGCGCCAGCGCTCGAGCAGGTCCTCCGCGCCGACCTCGCGCACGACGCGCGCGGGCACTCCCATCACGACCGCCCGTGGAGGCACGTCC
>DASXNB010000023.1:0-30837 GCA_036495305.1 Solirubrobacteraceae bacterium
TGGTTCTTGTCTCTTGGGTTAGCATTCCTGCCCATATCTACGTCTTTCGCCACACGATTGGGGCTGGCGGAGATGGTTCATCCGACGCCGGTTTCGGCGCCAAGGAGGCTTATTGTGGTGATTCGAATGCTTCGCATCAGGTTCGTGCTCATGTCGGTGGTGGCGCTGCTGGCGTTGACCGCGTCGGCCACGATCGTGGCGCCTGTCGCGGGAGCGGCGTCGGCGCACAGCAGCAAGGCCAAAGCGAAAGCCAAAGGCAAGAAGAAGAAGAAAAAGAAGAAAAAAGCAAAAGCGCCCGCGAAGAAAGTCGCGAACGTGAAAGTGACCGGGGGAAGCGAGACGTTGCTGTTCAACTCAACGACAGTTGCGGCGCTTGAAAAAGCGAAAGTAACCGTTACCCCTGGTGGCACAGCCTCGGGCACGCTCGCCGGTGGTCTTGTATTTCAGGTTAAGAGCGGGACACTCAACCCGGGTACCGGGTTTGGCTCGGTGAGCGCTACCGGTGGCGTTACGATGGCATCGAGCTTCAATTACGGTTTCTTTAGTTCTGAAAAGAGCGCGAGCTTCTCAGAACCTGCGGTGAAGCTCGCCGCGTCGGCGGCATCGTTGAGCTTCACGTCGGCGAACTTCACGCCGCCCGTGTTCGTCTTTGGGACACTAGGTTTGAAAGGGATCAAACCAACGTCGCACGCCGGTGGGGTGACGATTGCGAAGATCCCGGTGTCGCTTGCCAGCGGAGGGGTTTCGTTCTTGGGATCGTTCGCGACCGGCTTCACCGTCGGTGAGGTCGTAGGGACGCTCACGATCGAAGCAACCTAGTCGTAAGCGCTACGCCGTTTGTGGGGCGAGGGAGATAAGAGCCTTCGCCCCACACGAGTGTCCGCCGGGACGCGCCGTAGCGTGCCCTCCCCTCCCCACGGCGCGCCCCCTCGCCGAGCAGGTCCCGTCCGCAGGCGGTGAAGAACGCGCTTGCACTCCGGCGGAGCGGTAGTAGCATCGAAATGGATGCCGCTGTGGGTCGTGCTCGTATCGCTTGGGCTGATCAAGCTCGTAGTTGCCTCGCTGATGCTGTGGCTGCCCTACCGTGCCGACGTGGCGATGGTGGCCGTCGAGGATGAGCCTCGCTCCGATGACGAAGGTGGGAGCAAGGTGTCTCCTGCCGGGCCGACTGACCCCCACCCCCACTTCCCGCTCCCGCGTAGGCCCAGGCGCGGTCCGCACGGCTCGTCCTCCCCACCCGCCCCCGCGCGTGTACGTGTAGGCGGACGGCGTGTGGTGGCGAGGGCTTCCTCGCGGCACTGAGGCTCAGCGGTTGCGCTTGCGCTGGCGCTTGGCTGCCTTGGCCTGGGCGCGGCGCTTGCGCAGACGCACGGCGCGGGCCTCGGCGTTGCCGGGGCTGGCGAGCAGGTCGCCGGCTGGGGTGACACGGCGGGCGTCACGGAGGATTAGAAACGCTACGCCTGCAAGTACGCCCGCGACCACGATGAAAATGGGTACGAGCAACCCCGTCGAGAAGGACCCGGTGGACGTGGTGGTAGTGGTGGCGGTGGTTTGAGTGTTAGTGGGTTCTTCTTCGGCTTTCTTGGTGAGTTCGGAGAAGCCGCCACCGCCGGTGCCTGTGCTGGAGGTCCCCGCCGCACCTGCCCCAGCCGCGCCCGCGGCTCCGGCTGCGCCCGCCGCGCCGCTCCCCTGCCCGGCTTGCGCTTTGGCCAGCGCTTCCTGGACGGCCTTGTTGAGCGCGGCCTTGTTCACCGGTGCGCTCGTCGTTGCGGCGGCGGCACCCCACGCGACGCCCGAGGCAAGTGCCTGTCCCGCGAGGCACACGAGCACCAGGATCGCGATGAAATGGGTTTTGGAGCAGATTCGAGGCATGGAAGTTGGCCTTTGGGCGAGCAGCGAGAATAGCGCCAACCGCTAGCCGCGCGACCCCCTCGCGAGGGACCCCCGTAGAATGGGCGGCCTATGGCACCCAAGCAGCGACAGATCCGCATCGAGCAGCGCGGCGCCCAACAGGCGATCGAAGCGCTCGAGCAACGCTCCGACGAGGAGCTTGAGGCGGAGACCAAGTACAAGTCGGCTGCGCTTGCCATCCTGGGTGCCCGCGCATCGGAGCGCTTTGACGCCGAGGCGGCGCGTAGCTATTTCCAACGGGCGATCGCCGCGGCTCGCCCCCAGGAACGGATGCAGTTGCGACGGATGGCGGATGCTTCGCTGGCGCTCGCCGAGCGGCGCGCGGGCGATCTCAAGAGCGCTGTGGAGCGTCTCGGCCACGAGGCTCCGAGTGGCCGTCAAATGTTCGCGTTGAGGGCAATGGGGCTTTTGATTCCCCCCGCAAGTGCTGGCATCTTGGCGCGAACTCGCGGGATCCTCCTGATCCTTCTTCTGATCGTCGCCATCCTCGCCCTGGGGTTGGGTGTGGTGGAGCTGATTTCGCTCCCCTTCGGGGGGCTCGGTTTGGCGCCCGGCATTCTGTTGGGGTTGCTACTCGCGATCGCGGTGATGGCGGTTGTTGCGATGATTGGTAGGCGCCGCCGCGACCGGGCCGCGGCGCAGGGTCCGAGAGCTTCCAAGTCCAAGTAGCGGCGCGAATTGAGCGTTGCTAGCTTGCGGTGAGCGTCGCGCTACGGATCACCACGGGCGTCTTTGGGGCACCGTCTTGCGGTGGGTCGGTGGGGAGCTTTGCGATGGCATCCACCCCCGCCATGCTCCCCACAACGTTTCCAACCAGCGCATACTGCGCAGGGAGGGGCGCTGAGTTGGCGGTGACGATGAAGAACTGGCTGCCAGATGCCCCCGAGGGGTCGGTGCTCGTCTTTGCCATCGCCACGGTGCCGAGCGTGTAGCGGACATTGCTCGGGGGTGGCTCCACCACCGTGTACCCAGGTCCTCCAGAGCCGTCGCCGTTGGGGTCTCCCCCCTGGATCACGAAACCGGCGGCCACGCGGTGGAAGGTGAGGTTGTCGTAGAAGCCCCGTTTCACCAGGTAGGCAAAGGAGGCGGTGGTGCGCGGTGCGGTGCTCACCGCGAGCTGGATGTCGATGGTGCCGCAGTTGGTGGCGAGTTGCACCACATAGCGCTTGGAGGGGTCAAGCTTGGTGGTCGGCTTGGGTACCGTCACATCGCCCCTGGGAGCTGGTGCTAGCGTGCTCGCGCACTTGCCGGTGGTGTGCGAGACAGGCTCGCCTTTTACCGTGGCCCCCCCATTCGCGGTTTGGTGGGCGGTGGTGTTGGTTGTCCCCGCGGAGCCACACGCGGCCAGGGCGAGCCCGGCGGTGGCGGCGGCAGAGCACCACGCGAGCATCCGGGCTGCGCTAGAGGAGGCAAGCATCGGGGGAGCATAGTCGCGTGCCTCCTCCCTGCGTGCGATGTTCGCGGGTTCTTAAGGCGCTCTTCGCGCTTCCCAACACACCCTCACGTGGGATGAGGCAACTCGCCCGCGAACGGACACCCGCTCCCCGCAATACGCTTGGGCGATGGGTGCCCCCATCTGCCTGCTCGTAAACCCCTCCGCCGGCGGCGGCAAAGCCGGCCGCGCGCTCCTGCTGGTGCTCCCGGCGCTCGAGGGGCACGGGATGCAGGTTCGCAGCGAGTTGACCCGCGATTTGAGTCACGCGCGCGAGCTCGCCCGCGCGGCGGCGATGGGCGGAGAGACGGTGGTGTGTTTGAGCGGCGACGGAATGGTTGGGGCGGTGGCGGACGCGTTGCGGGGGTTGCCCGATGCGCTGCTTGGGATCTTGCCGGGAGGGAGGGGAAATGATTTTGCGCGGGTGCTAGGGATCTCGGCCGATCCGGTGGAGGCGTGTGCGACGATCGCGGAAGGATTCTCGAGGAGGATCGACCTCGGAAAGGTGGGTGGACAGGCGTTCGTGGGGATCGCGAGCGTGGGTTTCGACAGCGAAGCCAATCGCATCGCAAACATTGCGCCGTCGTGGTTGGGAGGGTTGGTGTACGCCTACGGCGCCCTGCGTGCTCTGATCTCCTGGACGCCGGCACGCTTTGAGATCGAGTTGGAACCGCCGGGCGAGCGGCACACCTTCCATGGGTACACCGTGGGGGCGTGCAACTCAAAGACCTACGGCGGGGGGATGCGGGCGGCGCCGGGGGCGCTGCTGGACGATGGTTTGCTCGACGTGATGGTGCTGGAAAGCGTGAGCAAGGTGAGGTTCGTAACGAGGATTCTGCCGAAGGTGTTCAGCGGCAAGCATGTGGAGGAGCCGAGCGTGAGGGTGTTTCGCGCGCGGGAGGTGTCGATCCGTGCGGACCGTCCCTTCACGATGTACGCCGACGGCGATCCGATCGGCGAGCTGCCGCTGGTGGTGAGTGCGGTGCCGGGGGCGGTGCAAGTGTTGGTGCCCGCCGACGGCGCGGGTGGGGACGCTTTCGGTGGCGATCGAGCGAACGAGCCTGCCGCCGCCACCGAACGATGAGTGCGCTGCTGGGACCCAAGCTCGCAATCGCGCGCGTGACGGCAGTGGCGGCAAAGTTGCGCGGCGGCGGTGGGACCACCTTGCCGGGGAAGTTGCTGATGCGGATGGACTCCGAGGCCATCGCGGCGCTCGCGGCGCGGTTGCCGCGTGGGAACGCGGTGGTGTCGGCGACCAACGGCAAGACCACGACGGCGGCGATGGCGGCAAGCATCTTCCAGCGTGCGGGGATCGCGCTCGTTCACAATCAGGCAGGGGCGAACATGGCGGGAGGGATCGCCTCCACCCTGCTGGCGGCGGCCGGCCCACGCGGGGGGATCTCGGGAGAGTTGGGTCTCTTTGAGGTGGATGAGTTCTGGCTGGACAAGCTCGTCCCCCAGTTGAATCCGCGGGTGATCGTGCTGGGGAATCTCTTCCGCGACCAGCTCGACCGCTATGGGGAGCTCGACACGATCGCAGAGCGGTGGGGTGCTGTTGTGGGTAGCGGCGGGGACGGTGAGAGCGCACGGTTGGTTTGCAACGCCGACGACCCACTCGTGGCCGACCTTGGGCGCGAGCGAGCGGATGTGCTCTATTTCGGCGTGAACGACGGAACGTTGGCGCTGGAGGGCATGGCGCACGCCGCTGATGCCAAGCACTGCCGCCGCTGCGGGGCGCCGTATGTGTTCGACGCGGTGTATCTCGGCCACCTCGGGCACTACCACTGCGAGTCGTGCGGTCGCGGGCGGCCCTCCCCCACCGTACTCGCGCGGTCAGTGGTGCTCGAAGGGGTGAGGGCGGCTCGCTTTCAGTTGTGCACACCCGAGGGTGAGGCGGAGGTGAGTCTTTCGCTACCGGGCCTTTACAACGTGTACAACGCGCTCGCCGCTGCCGCCATGGCTGTGGCGATGGGTATCCCGTTGCGGGACATAGTGGATGGTTTGCAACAAACGCGAGCGGCGTTTGGGCGAGCGGAGACGGTGACGGTGGACGGGCGCGAGACACGGATACTGCTTGTGAAGAACCCTGCCGGGGCAAACGAGGTGCTGCGGACATTGGCGCTCGAGGATGGGATGCACGACATGCTGGGGGTGCTCAACGACAAGACCGCCGACGGACATGACGTGTCGTGGATCTGGGACGCCGACTTCGAGTTGCTGGCTGGGAGGGTGAGGCACGTGACGTGCTCGGGCACGCGCGCGCCCGAGCTCGCGTTGCGGTTGAAGTACGCCGGGATCGAACCCGAACGGATCACGATGGTGGAGGATCTGGAGAAGGCGCTTGTGGGAGCCGTTGGGAATGTTTTGGATAGGGGCGACAAGGCGCCCCTCTACGTGCTTCCCACATATACGGGCATGCTGGCGCTGCGCGAGCAACTCGTGCGCAGGGGCGAGGCTAGTAGCTCGTGGCTATGAGGGAAACGCGAAACGAAACGAGCGGGCCTGCGGGATGGCGTGATAAGGGGGACGAGAGGCCTGTGGTGAGGGTATGCGCGTTGTACCCCGACCTGATGAACATCTACGCCGACCGCGGGAATCTGTTCGTGCTGCAACGGCGATGCGAGTGGCGGGGGATCGATTTTGAGCTTGTGGGTAGCGGAATCGGGGACCCCCTAAGCGGGGCGGCGCACGACATCTATTACCTGGGGGGCGGGCAAGACCGCGACCAGGAACTCTGTGCCGAAGATCTGGTGGCGGGCAAGCGCGAGGCGTTGCACGAGGCAGCCTTACGGGGTGCGGTGGTGTTGGGAGTGTGCGGTGGATACCAGTTGCTCGGCAACTCCTATGCGCTCGGGAAGGACACGTTGCCGGGCGTGGGGTTGCTCGATATCCGCACCGTTCGCGAGCCCGGGGAAAGGCTGATCGGGAATGTCGCGATCGAGGTGGATCTCGACGGTGAGAAGCGAGTGTTGGCGGGTTTCGAGAACCACGGCGGGCGCACCTACCTGAGTGATATCGCCACCCCGCTGGGGAGGGTGCTCAAAGGTCACGGTAACGATGGAATCAGCGGCTTCGAGGGGGCCCGCAAGGGCAACACGATCGGCACCTACCTCCACGGCCCACTGCTGCCGAAGAACACTTGGTTTGCCGACTCGTTGATCGCAACGGCGCTAGGGATAACAGTCAAAGCGCTCGCCCCTCTCGATGACGCCTTCGAGGATGCCGCCCACAACAGCGCCCGTCGCGCCGCCGGCGTGTGACGCCCGAGTACCGTCGCACATGTCTAGTACAATTGTCTGCGACGGCGGGTGTTGCGTCGCGGCCGACGCGAACCATTGTCAATGGGGAATTCGGGTAGCCCCCGGATGGAGTTCGACTCTCCCGCCCGCCGCCATCAAGCTGCTGGACCTGGTTTGACAGAGTTGCAATTGGCACGCGCTTGTGGGATAGCTACCCACCCAGTGTCAAGCCGGGTCTGCAGATTTGGTTTGCTACGCTGCGGGATATTGACAATGGTTCGGAGGTAGCTCCTCCAACATCCCAACCCGACCCGCTCCGGCGGGTCGAGTTGTTTCACAAGCAATGGACCTCTCCGAGTATCAGCGCCAGTCACGGCGCACCGCCGAGTATCCGCGTGAGGCGTGGTTGGCTTATCCCGCGCTTGGGCTCGCCGGTGAGGCGGGCGAGGTTGCCGAGCACGCGAAGAAGGCAATTCGCGACGACGGCGGGAAGGTGAGCGAGGAGCGCAAGGCCGCCATGTCGAAGGAGCTTGGGGACGTGCTCTGGTATGTGGCGCAACTCGCCAGCGAGCTTGGTTTGGAGCTTGAGGACATCGCCGCGCAGAACCTGGAGAAGTTGTTCTCTCGCCAGGAACGCGGTGTGCTCTCCGGCAGCGGCGACGACCGCTAGGTCCTCGAGTGGCCGGCCGAAATCGCCGGTCCATCGATCGTCGATTGGGTCGACGTTCCAGCTCACTTATGTGCGGGCGCACACACTGCGCCCCCCTGCGTCCTTCTCGCTCCGCTCAGCGGCCCTCTAGAAGTGGTTCCGGAGTAATCGCAAAACGCGCGAAGCGCTCCGCCAAGCGGGCTGGAACCAACGCGCGGACGTGCACACCCTCAGGGGTGTCCTTACGGTCAAGGTCGCCCGCGATATCGTGCAACTCGGCGAGGGAGCCACCCTGGGTGTAGGGCACGAGCAACTCCATCGGTCGCAGGGTGTGGCGCAGCTCTCGCTCGATCCGCTCCTCCAGTTCCTGCAGACCTTCGCCACTCGCACCGCTTACGAGTACCGCGTCGGGATGACTCAAATGCAGCTCCTCGCGGGCGTCGTGGTCGAGGAGATCCACCTTGTTGAGTACGAGCACGCGAGGTCCCTCCCCCGCGCCGATCTCCTCCAGTACCTCCTCGACAGCTTTGCGCATCTCGAGTTGGTCGTGCTCGGGGGCGGAGGCGTCGATGACGTGTAGCAGCAGGTCGGCGAGGCGAGTCTCCTCGAGGGTGGCCCCAAAGGCGTCCACCACCTGGTGGGGGAGCTTGCGGATGAACCCCACCGTGTCGGTCAAGAGGTGCGGGCGCCCGCCGATGCGCATCATACGGGTGGAGGGGTCGAGCGTATGAAAGAGACGGTCGCGCACCCCCACCTCAGAGCCCGTGAGGGCGTTCAGGAGGGTGCTCTTGCCAGCGTTGGTGTACCCAGCGAGCGCGATGCTCGGGAGTGCCGCGCGCTCGCGCTCGGCGCGCATCACCGAGCGGGTGCCCTTCACGTGCTCGAGTCGACGGCGTAGTGCGGAGATACGATCGCGGGCGAGACGGCGGTCGGTCTCGATCTGGGTCTCCCCCGGTCCTCTCGTGCCGATGCCTCCACCGAGTCGCTCGAGGTGGCTCCACAATCCCCGCATGCGCGCAAGGTTGTACTCGAGCTGGGCGAGCTCCACTTGCAGCTTTCCCTCCGCGGAGGAAGCGTGGGTGGCGAAGATGTCGAGGATCACGGTGGTGCGATCCACCACGGGCATGCCAAGCGCCTCCTCGAGATTGCGCTCCTGTCGAGCGGTGAGCTCGTCATCGCAAGCGATCACGTTCGCGTCGCAGGCGTGTGCGGCGTCCTTGGCCTCGCGCACCTTGCCCGGCCCCAGGTAGGTGTTGGGGTGTGGGAGGTCGCGGCGCTGGATCATCTCCCCCACCACTGCCACGCCGGCGGTGAGCAGAAGCTCGCGCAACTCGTCGAGATTCTCCTCGCCCGGGAGGGATGCGATGCAGAAAGCGCGCTGGCGTGCGCGCCTTGTTGGTTGGGTCATCTACCCCTGAGTGTAGATACTCGGAACACCTCGCAGAACGGGCGCGTCGCGCCGGCGGACCTGACAGTTTTCCTGGATGAAGGGAGCGGACCCCCCTGGCCCCTCCCTCACGCCTAGCGGCCGAGCGCCGCCAGACGTTCGACGGCCTGCGCGAGACGGTCATCGGGGGTGGTTAGGGAGATGCGAAACCAACCCTCCCCGCTGGGACCGTATGCGCCCCCGGGGGACACCACCACGGCGGCCTGCTCGAGCACGTGCTCGCAGTACTCCGCGGAGTTGGCGAAACCCTCGGGGATGGGTGCCCACACGTAGATTGTGCCCTTCGGTGGGGTCACGTGCACGCCGGCCTTGGCAAGCGCCTCACACACCAGGTCGCGGCGGCGGCGGTAGAGCTCGTTCATCGAGGCCACCTCCGTATCGGCGTCGGGTGAGAGCGCGGCGATCCCCGCGAGCTGCACCGCCTCGAACAGGCCGGAGTCGATGTTTGTCTTGAGCTTCCAGTAGTGCTCGATGACGTCCGCGTTACCAAGCAACGCCGCGCAACGCCACCCGGTCATGTTGTAGCCCTTAGAGAGCGAGAACACCTCGATGCCCACTTCCTTCGCGCCGGGGGTGGCAAGGAACGAGGGGGCGCGGTAACCGTCGTAGGTGGTCTCCGAGTAGGCGTTGTCGTGGACGATCAGGATGTTGTGCTCTCGGGCGAACTCGATCGCCCGTGCGAAGAACCCGTCCGGGACGACCGCTCCAGTGGGGTTGTTTGGGTAGTTGAGGTACATCAACTTCGCCCGCTTCGCGATGGAAGCATCGATGGCGTCGAGATCGGGCACGAACCCGAGCTCCGGCACCAATGGCATCACGACGGGCTCGCCCCCCGCGAGCAGTGGCCCTCCGGTGTAGACGGGGTAGCCGGGGTCGGAGGCGAGCGCAACATCGCCGGGGTCAAGGAAGGCGAGGTTGAGGTTGAAGATCGCCTCCTTCGCACCGATCGCGGGGATCGCCTCGGTGGCTGGGTCGACGTTCACGTCGAAGCGGCGGGAGTAGAAATCGGAGAGTGCTTCGCGGAAGTCGGGGCGTCCCTTATTAGAGGGGTACTGGTGGGTTTGGGGCTCTGTCACCGCCTCCTGCATGGCCTCCACGATGAGGGGTGGTGTGGGTCGGTCGGGATCGCCGATACCGAGGCTGATGACATCCACTCCGGCAGCCTTCTTAGCGGCGATCTTGCGCTCCAGTTCGGCGAAGAGGTAGGGGGGGATCAAGCTCAGGCGCTTACTCGGTGAAGGGGTCATACAGCCTCCTTGTCCCCTCCACCCCTCATGGGGTGGTGTCCCGTAGGAGGTATTGGGTTATTCGCTCGCGGTGTCATGCAGCTCCTTCAGGAAATCGTCGCTGAGGCGCCCCTCGAACACGGGGCGCGCCCAACCTGTCAGGTTCACGCGGAGATCCTCCCCTACCTCCACGTCCAACTCCCCCCCGTCGAGTAGCACCCGCACGTGCGGAGGTCCCCCCGCGAGGCGGTAGGCGACGGCTGCCCCGGTTGCACCCGTGCCTGAGGAGAGCGTCTCCCCCACACCCCGCTCGAAGATGCGCGCACGGATCGTGCCATGCCCCTCAACCGGGGGCTCCACCTCGGTGTACCACGACACGTTCGTGCGGTTGGGGAACAGCTCGTGCGCTTCGAGTGAGGGGCCGATCGTGGGTAGGTCGAGCGCGCCGAGCGTCGCCACGTCGGCAACGTGGATCGCGCACTGGGGGTTGCCGATGGAGACGTGTTGAAAGCTCCACGCACGACCGTCTGCCACCAGCTCGCCACGGCCATCGCCCGGACCGGTGGGGAAGTCCTTGGAGGTGAGCTTCGCGTAACCCATATCCAGGCGGCAGGTGTCTGAGCCGGTGATCGTGGGGCGGATCTCCCCAGCCGCGGTTTGGATGGAGAACACGTCCTCCTCTGTCCATCCCCGGCGGCGCAAATAGAGGATCGCCTCCCGTGCCCCGTTACCGGACAGCTCCGCCTCCGACCCATCGGGGTTGTAGATACGCAAGTGCGCCACGAACCGGCGCTCCTCGGGGGGTTCGAGCAGCAGCACACCATCCGCGAACACCCCGGAGTGGCCCGCGCAGAGCTTGCGGACGCGGGGGGCGGTCAATTCGAAGGGAAGCTCCCCCCGCTCCACGATGAGGTAGTCGTTGCCCAGGGCTTGCCACTTCTCGAACCTCATAGAGCGGCGCAGTCTAGTGTCTGAGCGATCTCCCCCGCGACTTCCGTGGGCGAGCGGTGGGTGGTGTCGATCTGGTGCACCCCAGCGAGCTTTCGCATCCATGTGAGCTGGCGGCGCGCGTAGTTACGGGTGCGACGCTTCATAGCATCGATATCGCCGCTCAACACCTCATCGAAACCGAGTGCCTTGCGCGCGGTGTCGCTCGCCCCTGCTGAGTGTGCGCGCAGCGCCTCCTCGCGGACCCCAGCGGCGATCATCGCCTCAACGCGGGCATCGATGCGGGTATAGAGACCCTCGCGCTCCATCGTGAGGCCCACGAGCAGCGTGGGTAGGCGCGTGTCCTCTGTCCACAACTGCGATGGCTCCTCAGGCGACTCCCCCGGCGGTGTCCCCGGATCGAAAAGCTCCCCTGCCTCCAACAGCTCCAGCGAGCGCACGATGCGTTGACGGTCGTTCATGTCGATCCCCTCGGCCACCCACGGTGCGTGTTGTGCGAGGCGGGCGTGCAATGCGGGAGCACCGTCGCGTTCGAGTTCGACTCTCAGGCGCTCGCGCACACCCTCCGGCGGCGGCGGACGCAAATCGAGTTCGGTGAGCGCCGCCCGCAAATACAAGCCCGTGCCCCCCACCACGATCGGACGGCGGTTTTCGGCGAGGGCGTTGTCTATCTCCGCGTGTGCGAGATCCGCGTACTGCCCCGCGCTGAAGGTGGCGTCAATCGGCAGGAACGACACAAGGCGGTGCTCGAGCTGTGCCTGCTCGGCGCTGCTCGCAACGCCGGTGAGGGTTTCAAGGCCCTGATAGACCTGCAGCGCGTCGGCGGAGATCGCGACAGGTTGCTCCCCGCGGGAGCGCAGTATGTGCGCCAGCTCCACCGCCACGGCGGTCTTGCCGATCCCGGTGGGTCCGAATATCGCGATCACCCACCGTCTCATCGGCTTCGCGTCGGCTCGCGATTCTGGTTGAAGCTGTGCTTGACCCGCCCTGGGCAACCTGGTGGTGTTATTGGGCAAGCCCAGTGGTGCTCCCTGCGCGCGTGCAAACATTCGCGTAGGCTCTCACCTCATGGAAATCTCTGGCTCCAAGGTGCTCCTCACGGGCGCCACCGGCGGTCTCGGCCACGCGATCGCGCGGGCCCTCTCGGCGAAGGGCGCCGAGCTGATCCTCACCGGCCGTCGCATCGATGTGTTGGAGCCCCTCGCCTCCGAGCTTTCGGCCCGTTCGCTCGCGGTGGACCTCGGCGATCCCTCAGAGGTCGATCGTCTGCTCTCGGAGGCCGGTGAGCTTGACATCCTCGTAGCCAACGCCGCCCTCCCCGCAAGTGGTTTGCTCGACTCTTTCACGGTGGAGCAGATCGATCGCGCCATCGACGTGAATTTGCGCTCGCCGATCGCGATGACCCACGCGCTCGTCCCTGAGATGGTGAAGCGTGGTCGTGGGCACATCTTGTTCATGTCCTCCCTCTCGGGTAAGACGGGTACGGCGGGTAGTTCTATCTACAATGCCACGAAGTTCGGTCTCCGTGGTTTTGCGATGGCGATGCGAGCCGAGCTGCACGACACCGGTGTGGGCGTCTCGGCCGTCTTCCCCGGCTTCATTCGCGAAGCGGGCATGTTTGCCGAGTCGCAGATCCAGCTTCCCAAGGGCGTGGGTACTCGCTCCCCCGAGGATGTCGCCAAGGCTGTTGTGCAGGCGATCGAGCGCAACCGTGGCGAGGTCGATGTGGCGCCGGTGTCCCTCCGTTGGGGCTCCGCGTTCTCGGGCCTCGCCCCAGAGATGGCGGCCTCCGTCTCGCGCAAGATGGGTAGCGACAAGATCGCCCATCAGCTCGCCGACGCTCAGCGCTCTAAGCGCTAGGGCCTTCGCGAGGCGACGCGATGCAGCGTCCATAAGAACCCTCCTACGTTCTCCTTCGCAACGTCTTAGGTGGACGTTCCGCTTGGTTTAGGGAGTACCCGCAGGATGGTTGGTGTCAGCCCCCACCGACCATTGGAGGTCTTATGAAAAGGACAGGATTCATCAGAGCGGGAATCGTCGTGTGCGCTCTTGCCGGCGGTGGCGCTGTCGCCGGGCTAGCGGGCGCCTCGGCGGCACCCTCCTCGACGATATCCACCACCACAAGCACACAGTCAACGACCCCCGGCACGTCCTCGACGCAGTCGAAAACGACGCCGGCACCTAACACCCAACACGGCGCCCCGGGCCATCCCTGCCCGAACATGGATAAATCGGGTTCGGGCAGTTCGGGGTCGAGCTCGAAATCGGGCTCCAATTCGGGCTCTGCCTATGAAGGCGGTCCTCCCCAAGGCGCCTCTGTTCAGTAGCAAGCGGGCCGTTGGGCCTTTGCTGTGGCCTTATCTGGCCACACACGGTCAGAGCCTCCCGGGCGGCAACCCGTCCGGGAGGCGTTCCATTGCTTTCTCTATGCGGCGCGAGTGTCGGCCTCCGGTGGGTCGGGCGCCACCGTGAGGGGTGTCTCGGTGCCCTGTATCGGCCTCACCTTGTCAGTCCCTATCCCGAGCGCCGCATACACCTTGCGCTCGATCTCACCGGCGATGGTGGGATTCTGATCCAAATAAGCCTTCGCGTTGCCACGGCCCTGCCCGAGACGCTCGTTGCCATAGGAGAAGAACGACCCCGACTTCGTGACGATGCCGTGCTCGATTCCCAAGTCCACCAGGCACCCCGAGGTGGAGATGCCCTTGCCGAACTCGATGTCGAACTCGGCCTGCCTGAAGGGGGCGGCGAGCTTGTTCTTCACCACCTTCACCCGCACCCGGTTGCCCACAGCCTCGGTGCCGTCCTTGAGCGTCTCGATGCGCCTTATGTCAAGACGTTGTGAGGCATAGAACTTCAACGCGCGCCCACCGGGTTGGGTCTCGGGCGAGCCGAACATCACCCCCACCTTTTCGCGGATCTGGTTGGTGAGGATGCACAACGTTCCGGTGCGGTTCAGGTTACCCGCGATCTTGCGCATCGCCTGGCTCATCATGCGCGCCTGCGCGCCCACCGTCTGGTCGCCCATCTGACCCTCCAGCTCCACGCGTGGGGTGAGTGCGGCAACCGAGTCGATCGCCACCACGTCCACCGCGCCCGAGCGCACGAGCATGTCGGCGATCTCGAGCGCCTGCTCGCCGTAGTCGGGCTGGGACACGAGCAGCTCGTCGATGTCCACTCCGATCTCCTTTGCATACAGAGGGTCCATCGCGTGCTCGGCGTCGATGAAGGCGCACACGCCGCCGAGCCGCTGCGCTTCGGCGAGCACGTGGTAGATGAGCGTCGTCTTACCGGAGGACTCCGGGCCGAACACCTCCACGATGCGCCCCTTGGGCACCCCGCCTATACCGAGCGCCAAATCGAGCGACAGCGCCCCCGTGGGGATGGCGTCCACGCGCACCTGCGCGCCCTCGTCGCCCATACGCATCACCGAGCCCTTGCCGAACTCGCGCTCGATCTGGCCGAGCGCGCCTTGCAGGGCCGCGTCGCGCGCCTTGGCGGCCTTCTCCTCATCGGTCACGGGCATCGTCTGTCCTCCTGTCGAAAAAGTTGGAGCTGAAAATGTATGTGGGGCACCGGACGGAACCATGGGAACGTATGTTCGCCTTCGGGCCCGTGAGTCCTCCAAATCGACCCCGAGCGCTCCCCGCACGTCCAATATGACGACCGGTCCCGATGGAAAAGGAATGAATGGCCTCGCCATCACCTGGCTGTCGCCCAAGCGAGCCTCATCCGGGCAGCGCGAGGAGAGCTCGGCCGGGCAGTACAAGGAGAGCTCGGCCGGGCAGTACGAGGAAACTCAGCCGGCGGCGCGAGCCACGAGACTCTCTTCGCCCGCGAGCGTCTGGCTCGTGGCGGCGGTGATCTCCACTTGCGTCAACTCGCCGGGAGCGGCGAGTCCTGAGAAGTTCACAACCTTGTTGTGGCGAGTGCGCCCGCGCATCCGCTCGGGGTCGGTTCGCGAGGGACCTTCCACGAGCACCTCGAGCTTCCGTCCGACGAAGCGCTGTGCGCGCTCCAAGGCGCGTCGCTGGACAACCTCAACGAGCCGTTCCATGCGCTCCACCTTGACCGGGTGGGGCACCACCCCCTCGGTCATCTCCGCCGCCTCGGTGTTCCTGCGAGGCGAGAAGATGAACGTGAACGCCCCGTCATACCCCACGAGCTCAGCCACCTCTAGCGTCTGCTCGAAATCCTCCTCGGTCTCACCGGGGAAGCCCACGATGATGTCGGTGGTGAGCGCCATGTCGGGCACGTGCTCGCGGATGAGCGCCACACGATCCAGATACCGCTCGCGGTCATACGTGCGGCGCATCGCCTTGAGGATGCGGCTAGAGCCCGACTGTAGCGGCAGGTGGACGTGCTCGCACACGCTTGCAAGCTCCGCGTGCGCGTGGATCACATCCTCCTTCATGTCCTTCGGGTGCGGGCTCGTATAGCGGATGCGCTCGATCCCCTCGATCCCGTCGATGGCGTGAAGCAACTCGGCGAAGGTGCGCGAACGCCTTTTTACCCGCGCGCGCGAGTCACCCCCAAAAGAGACACCCCCACTCCCGCTCGGAACCGCCACCACATTGCTGGTCACCCCCTCCGCGACGCGCAGATCGCGCCCATAGGAGTTCACGTTCTGGCCGAGCAACGTCACCTCGCAAACACCGTCCCGGGCCATCGCCTCCACTTCCGCCACCAACTCCTCGAGCGATCGTGACACCTCCCGCCCGCGCGTCGAAGGCACGATGCAATACGAGCAGCGGCAGTTGCACCCCACGCTGATCTGCACCCACCCCTGGAAGTCGCGCGTCCGCTTGGCTGGCAGGTGTCCCGTGAAGCCCTCGAACTCGAAGTACCCCTGCGCGGTGAGCGAGTCCGAGGTGAGGAACTCAGCGAGCTTGTGCGTCTGGCCCGGCCCGAACGCCACGTCCACGAACGGGAAACGCTCGAACACCTCCTCCTTCACAGACTGCGCCCAGCACCCTCCCACACCCACCACGCGGTCGGGCTGTTCGCGCTTGAGCCGCTTCGCCTCACCGAGATGCGCGATGAAGCGGCTGTCGGCGCTCTCGCGGATCGAGCAGGTGTTGAACAGGATCAGGTCAGCCGACGCGCGCTCCCGCGCCTCGCTGTATCCCAGCGACTCGAGCATCCCCTTCATGCGCTCGGAGTCGTGCTCGTTCATCTGACAACCGAAGGTTGTCACGTGGTAGCTCTTGGACATCGCACCAAAGAGTAGAGGGTCCCCTGCCCGGGCCAATGCGGAGGATCACCCGACCGGGTGTCTGGCGAGGGCCTCGTAGCTCGCCCCATCTGGCGACAGCCAGGAGCGATAGAGGATCAGCTCGGTGGGCACGAACGACAGCGCCGGCGTGGGTGGCAGCGCTCGCTTGCGTGGAGCGACGCCTCGGCTCATGCGCGCCACCGTGATGTGCGCACGGAAGCGACGCTTCGAACTCGTCGTCTCCTGGGCGTCGGGTAGGAGATCCCCCAGCGCCTTAACCACGTCTGCCTGCAAACGGGCGAGCTTTTCCTCTTCATCGTGTATCTCCACCGCGAGCGCGCGCGGGCGACGGGGTGGCAGCCACAGCGGCGCCCCCACCGACAACTCCCCCACTGGGACTCCGCACGCGGCGAGTTGCTCGCCGATCGGCTCGATCTCCCCTACCGGCCGGCTACCGAGGAAGCACAACGTCACGTGCAACAGCTCGGGGTCGAGCACCCGCGGCGCCGCTTGTTCTCGCGCGCTGGCAGAAGCCTCGCGTACCGCAGCGCGTGCCCACTCGGCGAGCCTGCGGCAAACCTCCTCTGGTGGGTCAACCGCCACGAACAAGCGTGCTGTTGCCCCGTGAGTCACCGGCTCAGGGTAGGCGATGCCTTTCTCGTGGCCGAAACCCGCCCGCTCATCGCGGCAGCGGTCCATCTGGCGCGGATTGGACGCCACTCTCGCCGTCCCTCTCCCCCATCAACACGCGACGGATGAGGTGCATCGCAACGGTCACCGCTCGCTCGCGCACGTCCTGGCGTCCGCCCGGCAAGCGCACTGAGCGTGTCAAGCCAGAGCCCTCCGATCCGATTACGCTCAACCAAACCAACCCCACAGGCTTCTCCTCGCTACCCCCGCCTGGACCCGCGATGCCGGTGACACCCACTCCCACGTCAGCCCCCAGTCGCTTCCGTGCGCCCTCTGCCAGCTCTTGCGCAACCTCCGCTGAAACCGCCCCGTGCGCGTCGATTGTCTGCGACGCCACACCCACGGCTTCCCTCTTGAGCTCGTTGGAGTACGCCACCACTCCCCCCAACACATACTCCGACGCGCCCGCGGGGTTTGTCAGACGCGCGGCCAACAATCCCCCGGTGCACGACTCCCCCACCGCAATCGTCGTATGCCGCTCGCCGCGCAAGAGGGCCGCCACCTGGTCGTCCACTGTCGTGCCGTCGGTCGAGTAGAGCGTGTCGGAGTGACGCTCCTCCACGAGCTTCGCAAACGCCTCGTACACATCCTCCACCGCTGGCTCGTACCGTGTCACGATCTCGATCTCCCCGCCCCGCAAACAGGTCGTGATCTCGATTGCCCCGAGCGCGATCCCCTGTCCTTCGGCAACGCGCAACGTCTCCGCGATCTCCGACTCGGGGATGCCGAACAATCGCAGCATCCTCTGCTTGTATGCCGCAGCGCCAATCGTTGCCTCTCGCCACGCTTCGGTGGCCACCGCCTGTGCCCACATCGGCTGGAGCTCGCGCGGAGGACCCGGCAACACAACCACCGTCGGACCTTCACACCCCTCGCCTGGCGCCACCACCAAACCGGGTGCCGTACCAACGGGCTCGAGGATGGTTGCCCCCGCGGGGATCGTCGCCTGCTTGCGGTTGCCCGCTTCTATCGCTTTACGGTCCAGGTGCGGATAGCGCGCTGCCAACGGTCGCAATATCTCAGCGATGCGTCCCTCCAGTGCCTCATCCAGGATCATCTCCCGTCCCTGAAAGCGTCCCACCACCTCTGCCGTCAAATCGTCGGCGGTCGGCCCCAACCCGCCGCTAGTTATCACCACATCCAGGCGCTCGCTCGCCATGAAGCGAAGAGCTGCCTCCATATCGGCGGGCCGATCCCCCACGATCGTGATGTGCGCGAGATCGACCCCCACCTCAAAAAGTCGGTCTGATAGCCACGGTCCGTTGCGGTCGCGCACACGGCCGGTGAGCACCTCTGTGCCAGTCACTACGATCCCCGCCCTCACCTGCCTACTCATTTGCAGGTGGGCTGCTTACTCGAAGGGAGTGTTTTGCGACCCGCGCTCGTCACCGTGTAGCCGATCGCACTCGAAGAGGCCGGCACGGTGCGCAGCTTTCCATTCACGTACATCGTCACAGCGTTGTTACCCAGCGTTATTTCAAAACGCCTGGAGTGGTAAGTGACAGGCGTGTAAGGCGGCTGGATGATCGCTCCCGGGATCAGCTTTCGTCCGCTGTCATCGATCAAGCACACATACACCGCCGCAGACGGGCGCAGCGAAAGCGACACGACTGCCCCCCCACTCGCCACCCCCGAGCTCTTTTTGGAGATAGTGCTCTTAGGGTGCGTTTGCGCCGTAGTCGTGCTCACGGTGCCCGCCTGTTTCTGCGGTGTCCCGCCACCTTTTTTGGAGAGCAACCCCACGAGCAGCAGCACAATCAAAAGGCAGATCGTCCCCACAGCAGCCACGTACCCGCGCGAAGGCCGGCCGCTGCCGGGTGAACTGCGCCTACCGCCTTGGCGCGAGCTCGCCACTATCGGCTGGTGCTCGACCTCGCTCGGCGCCTCATAGCGCAGGCGGTACTCGTCCACGATCGCCTTGTCGTCCAACCCGAGCGCCTGCGCATAAGTACGCAAAAAGCTTCGCACAAAAGTGGGTCCCGGCAGCAAGTCCCACTCTTCGTTCTCGAGCGCGCGGAGATACTTCGCGCGGATCTTCGTCTGAGCCTCGATCTCAGACACATCGATACGTGCCCGCATGCGCGCCTCGCGCAGGGTGGCTCCGATATCTGTCATCGAGCGAACAGGCTAGTGATTACAGCAGGCAAAAGAGTTACACGCAGCAAAGACTTCGACACGCAAGGCACGGGAAAGACCGTCGTTCCTTCCCCAACCCACCTCATTGCGATCACCCCGGAAGCGGCGCCGATTCGTCAACCGGCACACTGCCCTCAGGCCCACCAAGCATTGCCAGCACACGGGGCACGTCCCCCTCCCCGATCAAAACCTGTCGGGGCTTCGAGCCCTCGTAACCCGAGATCACACCTCTACGCTCGAGCATGTCGATTAGTCGTCCCGCGCGTGTGTAGCCCAAACGCAGGCGCCGCTGCAGCATCGAAGTGGACGCTGTTTGCATTTCCGCAACCAACCTGATCGCGTCACTCAACAATGGGTCCTCGTCGGGGTCGAACTCGTCATCGCCCTTCTCCGGCTCGCTCGGCTCGACCTGCTCCAACATCTCCTCGCGCAGTTCCGGTTCGCCCTGCTTTCGCCACAGGTCGGTGAGCTTGGCGATCTGCGCCTCATCGATATAGGCGCCCTGGATGCGTTGCAAGCGAGAGGACCCCACAGGGCTGAAGAGCATGTCGCCCTGCCCCAAGAGCGACTCCGCGCCGTTCTGGTCGAGGATCACCCGCGAATCTGTCTGGCTCGACACCGAGAAAGCGATTCGCGAGGGCACGTTCGCCTTGATCATTCCCGTGATCACATCCACCCTTGGGCTCTGCGTGGCGAGCACGAGGTGAATACCCACCGCCCGCGCCTTCTGGGCCAAGCGGATGATCGAATCCTCCACATCGGCGGGCGCCACCATCATCAAATCCGCGAGCTCGTCTATCACGCACAGGATGTAGGGCAAAGGCGCTTCCCCACGCTGCTCGCGCGCCTTGTTGAGCTCCACCAAACTGCGCGTCCGTGAGAGCGACATGATCCCGTACCGCTGCTCCATCTCCCTTACGAGGTTCTGAAGCGCGTTCGCCGCCATCCGCGGGCTCGTGATCACAGGGGTCAAAAGATGCGGTATCGACTCGTAGTGGTTCAACTCCACCTGCTTGGGGTCAACCAGCACCAGCCGCAACTCGTGCGGCGTGGCCCGCAACAGCACGCTGCACAGCATCGCGTTGATCGCCCCCGACTTACCGGCCCCCGTCGTCCCCGCCACGAGCAGGTGGGGCATCTTCGCGAGGTCCGCCCCAATCGCCTTTCCCGCCACGTCCTTCCCCAGCCAAACCGTGAGCGGTGACCAGTCCTTCGGTGGCTGCTGGAACACGTCTCCGAGACGCACCATCCGGCGCTTGGCGTTCGGAACCTCAACTCCCACAGCCTGCTTACCAGGGATCGGCGCGAGGATGCGGATATCAGTCGCCGCGAGCGCGTATGCGAGATCGTCCTTGAGTTGCGCCACCTTCCCCACCTTCGTCCCGGGCGCCAACCGCAGCTCGTAGCGGGTGATGTGCGGTCCCGCCACCGTCCCTATCACCTTCGCCTGCACACCGAAGTGGCCAAGCGCCTCCACAAGGCTTGTCGCCGTGCGCTCTTGTCCGGCCGTGTCGGGGCGCGCCTGCTCGGCGGTACTACGGGCAAGTATCCGGTCCGCCTGCGGCAGATCCCACACGAAGTCGGGGTCGTCGGTCACCACGTCTCGCAAACGCCCCTGCGGGGTGAGTGCGCCTGCGCCCTCGAGGGTGTCCGGGTCCACCTGCGCCACACCGGCCAGATCCTCGCCTGCGCCCCAAGGGGTGTTCTCGCTCGCTTCCTCCTCCTCGGCGTTGGGCTCGTCGTGTTCAGGCTCGATCTGAGCGGCCTCGATCTCATCGAGCTCCTCGCTCTCCCACGGCTCCGCCCGCTCGTCTTGTGAGGGCGCCTCCACGTGCGTCGCCCGCACGATCAACTCCTCGGGGTTGGGCTCGGGTGGCAGTATCGAACCGGCTTCCTCCTCCGATGGGCCTCGCTCGGGTCGCTCCGCACGCTCGTCCAATCTCTCCCGCGAGGCCCGCTCCAGTGCTTGCGCCCGGGCACGGATCACGCGCGTGCTGTCAACCAAACCGTTTCCTGTGGCCTTCAACACAGCCGCAAGCGACGCGCCGCTCAAAAGCACTGCACCCACCAGCGTCAAGAACACCACAAGGATGTCAACACCCACCGTCTGCACGAGTCGGTGCGCTACCCAATAGAAGCCCTGACCCACCATCCCCCCGTGGCTTTGCAAGAACGCTGAGTGCCACTGCCCCGCGGTCGCGTTAGTAGGCGTCCCGCCGCTCACGCCGAGCGTCCCCGCCGCCAGCGCCAAGGTCACGGCGGCGAACAAACACAATCCACCCGTGCGCAAGGGACGCTTCACGGCCGTCACCTGGGAGAGCAGCAACGCTCCCCCACTCACCACCAGCGCGATTGGCGCAAAGATGCGCGCTTCTCCTATGCACCAACCCAGGGCTACCGCCAAGCCGTGTCCCACACGGCCGCCGGCGGCGGGGGGGCCTTGTGATCCGTAAAGGACGAAGCCCATGAACACCCCGACGGCCGCGAGCCCTAGGCCAAGCACGTCTCGCCGGCTTTGAGTCAGCGTCGGGATGCCCAGCGAGAGGCCCTCGAAGATGCCCGCGCTACCTCGCCCCCGGCCGCGTCGCGAGCCTCCGCGCGCGCTTGCGCGACCTTTGCGTTGGGCAGGGCGTCTACGCGCGGGCTGACGCTTCGCGCTCTTGCGGGTGCTGGCCATCAACGCCAGCTTCGACGTCAGGGGCCTAGAACCTGCCTGGCGGCCATCGGAATCGCGGCCCTTCGGGCGGCGTACGCCTACCGAGCGCGGTGTCGGTGATTACCATGCCTTTAGTGCCACCCACTACATACATTCATTGACATGAACGATTTCGCCCGTGCCCCCCGCGTGCTCGTGGTCGAGGACGACGAGGACATCGCCCAGGCGCTCCAGCGTTCGCTGCGCATGGAGGGCTATGAGGTTCGCGCTGCCGCTGATGGCAAGAGCGCGCTCGAGCACGGCCGCTCCTTTGCCCCCGACCTCGTGATCCTCGACCTCGGCCTGCCTGAGATCGACGGTATCGAGGTCGCCAAGCAGCTACGCGACGGCGACGACGTGCCGATCCTCATCCTCACCGCCCGCGATGCGCTCGAGTCGCGCGTGGAGGGCCTCGACGCCGGCGCCGATGACTACCTGGTCAAGCCCTTCGAGCGTCAGGAGCTGCTGGCGCGGATGCGTGCTTTGTTGCGCCGCCGTCCCCCACGGGGCTCGGCGCCCTTGAAGGTGGGCGACCTCTCGCTCAACGTCGACACGCACGAGATCTCCCGGGGCGAGCGTCCCATCGAGCTGACACAGCGCGAGTTCGAGCTGCTCGAGTACCTGATGCGCAACGAGCGCATAGTCATCTCCCGCCAGCGGTTGCTCGACGAGGTGTGGGGTTATGACCCTTTTTCGACCACCAACACCATCGAGGTGTTCGTATCGAACCTGCGCCGCAAGCTCGAGGCCGAAGGCGAGCCGCGCCTCTTGCACACGATCCGCGGCGCCGGTTACGTGCTGAGAGCCTGAACAGGAGCACCCGTGAGCCCGCGCGCCCTGAGCACGTCCACGAAGCGCCTCACCGCGCGCGTGTCAGACACTTTCGACCGCCTCCCCATCCGCACGCGTCTCGCCGGCGTCTCGGCCCTGCTCACCTTCACGATCCTCTGTGCTTTCGCGCTCGTCGTCGGCTCGCTCACGGTCCACCGCATCCGCACCAACTTCGACCGCGAAGTCACAGCCACCGGAGACAACCTCGCGGGACTGCTCCACCCCGAAGTGAGCGGCGGCTACATCGAAGGCTTCAAGCTCAACCTCAACCCCTCGATCCTCGACAAGTTCGCAAGCTCAGAGGGCGCGGTCGTCCGCATACTCAGCGAATCTGGCACCTTGCTCGCCAGTACCACCAAAGCGCCCAATCTCGGCTTTCGCAGCGAAGTCGATGTCAAAGGCTATCGCGTCTACACGCGCCCCGTGACGCTCAACGGACCAGTCGGCGGGACGGTCTTCGTCCAATACGGCCGCCCTCTGTCCGACCTCAACGACATCATCGCCCGCGTCGAGCTGCTGCTCGTGCTCGGTGTGCTTGCCGGCACGGCGCTCGCCTTGCTCGCGGGTGTCGCGATCGCCCGTCGCGCGATGGCGCCAATCGCGCAGCTCACGACCACCGCCGCGGAGATCGCCCGCACGCGCGACCCCTCCCGCAGTGTGCCCGAGCCTCTCGCAGATGACGAGGTCGCCGAGCTCGCCCGCACACTCGGGGGCATGCTCCGCGAGCTTGACGCCGCGCACGCGGAAACTGAGGCGATGCTCGTCCGCCAGCGTCAGTTCGTCGCCGACGCCTCGCACGAGCTCCGCACGCCGCTCACCTCGGTGCTCGCCAACCTCGAGCTGCTGGCTGAATCGCTTCACGGCGAAGAGGCCGACGCCGCCCGCTCTGCCCTGCGCTCCTCACAGCGCATGCGCCGGCTCGTGGGCGACCTCTTGCTACTCGCCCGCACCGATGTCGGCCGCGTCGTTCAGCGCAAGCCCTGCGACCTCTCAACCATCGCCGTCGAGGCCACCGCCGAGCTTGGTCCGGTCAGCTCGGAGCACCAAATCTCACTCGAGGTTCGTCCTGTCTTCGTCGAGGGCTCCCGCGACGAGCTCTACCGTCTCGTGATCAACCTGATCGAGAACGCCATCCGTCACACCCCTCCGGGCACCGAGATTCGCATCAGCACCGCCGCCACTGCGACCAACCAGGCTCGACTGCCCGCCGGCGAGGCACGCCTTGTGGTCGAGGACAACGGGCCGGGTGTGCCCGACGCGCTTGCCGGAACTCTGTTCGAGCGCTTCGTGCGCGGTGCCGGAGACCGCGGTGGGTCGTTCGGGCTTGGGCTTGCGATCGTACGGGCGGTCGCCGAGTCGCACGGAGGGTCGGTCGAGGTCACTCAGACCCACCCTGGCGCCGAGCTCCCGGGGGCTCGGTTCGTGGTGAGGTTCCCGGCGGTCACCGCGCAGGCGCCCAGCGATCCCGTGGCGCCCGCCGCACGGCTTGAGGTGTGAGTTGGCTAAACCTCAACCACAACCGGCAGCACCATGGGCCGCCGTTTGAGCCGGTCATAGACGAGTTTGGCGAGATCGTCGTGGAGGACCTGCTGCAACAGATCGACCTCGCGGATCTCCTCGGAGGCGGCACGAACTAGCGTGTCGTCCACGGTTGAGCGGATCTCCTCGATCAACTGGCCCGCCTCGTCGGGGAAGGGCACGCCACGGAAGATCACCTCGGGGTCGGCAACCGAGGCGCCGTCCTGCTCGGCGATGGTGACCACCACGATGAAGATCCCATCGGCGGAGAGCATGCGACGGTCGCGCAGCGCCACGTCGGCCATGTCGCCGATCTCAACGCCATCGACAAACACCATCCCCGATTGCTCGTGCTCTTTGAAGCGCGCTCCGCGCGCGTCGATGTCAAGCGGTAGCCCATTCTCCCCCTGGAAGATGTCATCGGGCTCGATTCCCACGGCTTCGGCGAGCTGTGCGTGCAAACGCAAGCGCTTGAAGTCGCCGTGGAAGGGCATCACGTGCCGCGGTTTGACGAGGTTGAGCATCAGCTTCACCTCCTCGGCGTACCCATGGCCGGAGGCGTGCACGGGAGCGTCCTGGGCGGTAACCACGTCACAGCCGATGTGGTAGAGGCGGTCGATGGTCTCGTTCACGGCGCGCTCGTTGCCGGGTACGGGTGTGGCTGAGAACACCACCGTGTCGCCGTGGCGCAACTTCACCTGCGGATGGTCTCGATAGGCCATCCGGCGCAGAGCCGACAGTGGCTCGCCCTGGGAGCCGGTAGAAATGATGACCATCCGCTCGTCGGGGAAGTCCTCGATCTCGCGCGTCCCCACGAGGATGCCTTCGGGCACGTCCACATGACCCAACGTGCGCCCGATCCCCACGTTCTTTCGCATCGAGCGGCCCACGAGCGACACCTTGCGTCCAAGCGCCGCGGCAGCGTCGATCACCTGCTGCACACGGTGGATGTTCGACGCGAAGCTCGTCACCACGATGCGCCCCTCGCAGCGCGCGAACGCCTCCTCCAGGTGCGGTCCCACAAGCGACTCCGACGGTGAGAAGCCCGGGCGGTCCACGTTCGTGGAGTCGCCGCACAACAGCAAAACTCCTTCGCGGCCCAATTCGGCAAGACGCGACACGTCGGCCGGGGGACCGTCCACGGGTGTCTGGTCGAACTTGTAGTCACCGGTGATGAGCACCGTCCCCAACTCGGTCTCGAGCGCCACCGCGCTTGAATCGGGTATCGAGTGGGTCATGTGGATCATCTCCAGCGAGAACGGCCCGAGGTCGAGCATCTCGCCGATCGCCACATCGTTGAGCTCCACGTCGCGCAGCTTGTGCTCTTCGAGCTTGGAGCGCGCCATCGCCATGGTCAAAGGTCCGCCATAGACAGGCGGCGCCTCGTGCTGACCCAGCTCGCGAATCACCCACGGCAGCGCGCCGAGGTGGTCCTCGTGGCCGTGAGTCACCACGATTGCCTCAATGTCGCGCGCACGCTCACGCAGGTAGGAGAAGTCGGGCAGCACCAAATCTATCCCCACCATCTCGGGCGTGGGGAAGCGCAGTCCCACGTCCACCACCACGATCCGCCCGTCGTACTCGACGACGGTCATGTTCTTACCTATCTCTCCTAGCCCACCAAGAGGCAGGACGCGAAGCTTGCTCACGTGTGCGTCGTCCGGACACTCGACGCTGTCTCGTGCGTCCTTGACGGCGCGGATGCGTCCTCGTCTAGCAAGCCGTGGCGGATGAGCATTGCTCGCACCGCCGAGAGCTCGTGCTCGTCGGCCTCGATCAAGGGCAGGCGCAAACCGCCGACTTTGTGGCCAAGCATGTTCAGTGCCGCCTTCGTGCACGTAGGGCTGGCGGTCATGAAGAGCGTCTCGTACACGTCTCGCAAGCCCCCGTCGATCTCGGCGCGGTGCTCGGGCTCGTCAACCATGCGGCGCATCTCATCGCCCACGATGTGGCTGGCGACCGATATCCCGCCGACGCCCCCCATGTCGAGCGTGCGCCCAAAACTCTCGTCGTTGCCCGTGTAGAGCATCAGACCGTCGATCAATCGCGACTCCTCGTCGTTTGACTGCTTTACACCGTCGATGTGTTCGATCTGCGCCAACCGCGCGAGCAGCTCGGGGCCGATGTTGGAGGCTGTGCGCCCCGGGATGTTGTAGAGCAGGATCGGCTTGTCGGTTGCCTTGGCCACCTCTTCGTAGTGGCGCACGATCCCGCGTGGGGATGGTTTGTTGTAGTAGGGGTTCACGCTCAACGTGGCATCTACGCCAAGTTCGGTTGCCCCCTGCGTCAAGTGCACGGCGTGGCTCGTGTCGTTTGAGCCCGTGCCTCCGATGATCCTCGCGGGGCGCCCGTCCGGCAACGTTGGGCGCTCGCGCGCCGCCAGCCCGATCAGCGCGAGGTGTTCCTCGTCTGTGAGTGTCGCCGCCTCACCGGTGGTTCCGCACACGACAAAACCGTCGGAACCGTGTTCGGCAAGGTGTGACATCAGCGCCACGAACGACTGCTCATCCACCTGGCCGTGCCCGTCAAAGGGCGTGACTATCGCCGTGAGGATCGTGCCGAGGCCACTCATCGCTTGGAGTATTCCACGCTTCTCGCCGACACCCTGTCGCCTCTACTCGCCATCGAGCAGATGCTCGAGCCCAACCACGGGCGAGCGCTCGAGTGTGCGAACACCGCGCACCGCCAGCAGTACGCCCGGCATGAACGAGTCGCGCCCGGTCGTGTCGTGGCGGATGCTCAGCGTCTGGCCCACGTCGCCGAGGATCACTTCCTGGTTGGCGACGATCCCGGGGAGACGCACAGAATGGATCGGGGGCGGCTCTCCCCCGGTCGCATCCGCCATCAAGCGTGCGGTGCGGGCGGCGGTGCCGCTGGGGGCATCGAGCTTGCGGTCGTGGTGAAGCTCGATGATCTCGGCCTTCTTCATGTGCTTGGCGGCTTGGGCGGCGAAGCGCATCATCAGGACAGCCCCGATCGCGAAGTTGGGCGCGATGAACACGTTCGCCGAGCCACCCTGGGGCGTTCGAGCGGCGATCGCCCGTGCCTGCTCGGCAAGCGAGTCCAGGGCGAAGCCCGTCGTCCCGATCACGACGTGCGCGCCCGCGCGCAGGCATGCGAGAGCGTTCTCGATCGCCGTGTCGGGCCTCGTGAAGTCCACCACCACCTCGGGCTTGGCTTGCGCGAGCATCTGCGCGAGCGTCACATCCAGTTGCGGGTCCGCGCGCCCAACCAGCTCCATGTCGGGAGCACCCTCCACGGCTGCGCACACCGCCTCACCCATGCGACCGGCGGATCCGGCAACGCCCACGCGAATCATGCGAGCGCTCCAGCGAGCGGTGCGAGCGCTTCGTCAAAGACACTCTCATCCGTTCCCACCCCTGCCACCGAGAGTCGCTCGCGGGCGAACAGGTCCTGTGCGAGTTCGCGCAGGTCCTCGATCCTCACGGCGTCGATCCGCTCGATGATCTCATCCACCGAGAGGATCGGTAGCTCGGCCAGCACCGAGGAGCCGAGCCGGTTCATGCGCGCGGCGGTGGACTCCAGCGAAAGCCCGATCCGGCCCTTCACATTCTCCCTGGAGCGGGTCAACTCGGCGTCCGTCGCGGGTTCCTCGACAAAGCGGTCGAGCTCTGAGGCGATCGTGGCGATCGCCTCGGGCAGGTTGTCGGGGCGAGTTCCCACATACAAGCCCACCTCGCCCGTGTCGGCGTGCAGGTTCGAGAAGGAGAACACCGAGTAGGCAAGACCACGCTTCTCGCGCACCTCCTGAAAGAGGCGTGAGGAGGACGTGCCGCCGAGCACCCCTTCGAGTACACGCAGGGCAAAACGGCGCTCGTCGTGGCGGGAGATGCCCTTGCCGCCAAGGCACACGTGGTACTGCTCGGTGTCCTTGCGCAGGAAACGCACGCGCCGCTCGAAAGAGGGCTCGGCGATTTCAGCGGCGTGTGGCTTGCCGTCATGCGCGGTCAGCGAAGACTCCACCATCGCCACGAGCTCATCGTGATCGACTGAGCCAGCGCCCGCCACCACAATGCTCCCCGGCAGGTAGCGCCCGGCGTGAAAAGCGCGCAATTGGTCGAGCCCGACGCCCCTCACCACCTCGGCGCGCCCGATCACCGCGCGCCCGAGCGGGTGGGTGCCGAAGACGGCCTCGCCGAGTACGTCGAACACCCGGTCTTGTGGGTCGTCTTCGTACATTGCGATCTCCTCCAGCACCACCTCGCGCTCGGCGTCGAGATCTTCAAAGCGCGGGCTCCACACCATCTCCCCCATCACCGCGAGCGCACGCTCCAAATGACGGTCGAGCACACGCGTGTAGAGCGAGGTCGTTTCGCGGTCGGTGCCGGCGTTTATCTCCGCTCCCATCGCATCGAAGATCTGGTCGATCTCCTCCGAGCGGTGGGACTTCGTGCCGCGAAAGAGCATGTGCTCCAGCAGGTGGGAGAGCCCCGCCTCCTCCTCTGACTCCATCGCCGAGCCGGTGGCGATCCAGAAGCCGAGCGCCACCGAGCGCACGTTCTCCATACGCTCGGTGACGACCCGCACACCGTTTTGCAGCGTGGTTATTCGATGCGATGTCACGTCAGGGTGCGCCGGGCCGGCGGGAGCGTGCTTTGACCGGCCCGCCGGTATCAGTCGCGATCGCGCCCGCCGTGGCGGGGACGGCCCGAGCCACGATCGCCACCAGATCGAGCCCCACCCGCCCGACCCTCACGGCCATTCCGATCGCTGCTGCGTGGGGGACGGCCACCGCCGCCACCGCCGCCGCCGCTACCTACCGTGGCTAGCTCCTCAACGCTCTTGCCAGCGACCTCCGGGTCATCGGCAAGACGCAGGCCGATGCGCCCGCGCTCACGGTCCACCTCGACCACGCGCACATTGATCTCATCGCCCTTATTGAGCACGTCCTCGACCGTGTCAACGCGCTGTCCGGGCGATACGTTCGAGATGTGCAAGAGGCCGTCGGTGCCCTTGGTGAGCTCCACGAAGGCGCCGAAGGTGGTGGTCTTGACGACCTTGCCCGCGAACTCGTCGCCGACCTCGACCTCCTTCATCATCGTGCGAATACGCTCCACGAGCGCGTCCCCGAGCGTGCCGTTGGCCGAGTACACAAGCACCTGACCCTCGTCGTTGACATCGATCTGCGATTCGAACTCCTCGGAGAGCCCGCGAATCGTTTCCCCGCCCTTGCCGATCAGCATGCCGATCTGCGAGGGGTCGATCTGGATCGTCTGGATGCGCGGGGCGTGCTGTGAGAGCTGCTCGCGCGGACCCTCGATCACCTCGGCCATCTTGCCGAGGATGAACGTCCTTGCCTTGTGGGCCTGGGTGAGCGCGTCCCTGAGGATGTCAAACGTGACGCCTGAGATCTTGATGTCCATCTGCAGGGCGGTGATGCCCTGCTCGGTGCCCGCCACCTTGAAGTCCATGTCTCCGAGATGGTCCTCGACACCCGCGATGTCGGTGAGCACGATGTAGTCGTCGCCCTCCTTGATGAGACCCATCGCGATACCCGCCACCGGACGCTTGATCGGCACGCCCGCGTCCATCAAGGACAGCGAAGAGCCGCACACCGAGGCCATCGATGAGGAGCCGTTTGACTCGAAGATGTCCGAGACCACACGGACCGTGTAGGGGAAGTCCTCGATCGAGGGGATCACCGGTACGAGCGCCCGCTCTGCCAGTGCCCCGTGGCCGATGTCACGGCGCTTGGGACCCAGGCGGCCGGCCTCACCCACCGAGAACGGCGGGAAGTTGTAGTGGTGGAAGTAGTACTTCTTGGTTTGCAACCCCAGCGTGTCGAGGCGCATCTCCTCCTTGAGCGTTCCCAGCGCGGCGGCGCTGAGCGCCTGGGTCTGTCCACGCGTGAACAGAGCCGAGCCGTGCGTGCGCGGCGTGACGCCCACTTCGATCGTGATGTCGCGGATCTCATCCTCCGCGCGACCGTCGGGACGCTTCTTGTGGACCGCGATGCGCTCGCGGATGATCGCCTTCTCGAGCTTGTCGAACGCGAGCTGTGCCTGCGCGCGGTGCTCTTTGGCGGCCTTCTGCTCGTCCTCGCCGGCACCCTCGGGTGCGGCGGCGCCGTACTGCTCGAGGATCGCGCCCTCGACCGCCTTACAGGCGTCCTGGCGCTCGAGCTTGTCCTCGACCTGGGTGGCCTCGTCGAGGGCTGCGCCATGGGATGCCTTCACGTCGGCGAGTAGCTGCTCGTCGACTTTGGGCGCCTCGATCGGGGTCTTCTCCTTGCCCACCTTCTCGCGCAGCTCGTGCTGCAGCGCACAGATCTTCTTGATCGCCGAGTGGGCGATGTCGAGGGCGTCGAGGATCTCCGCCTCGGAGATCTCGTTGGCGCCAGCCTCCACCATCAGGATCGCATCCTCAGAGCCAGCGACCACGAGGTCGAGATCGGAGTTCTCGAGCAAGTCCTCCTCGTTGGGGTTGACGACGAAGTTGCCGTCGATCTTGCCGATCCTCACCGCGCCGACCGGGCCCGCGAACGGGACGTTCGAGATCATCAGCGCCGCCGAGGCGCCGTTCATCGCGAGGATGTCATAGGGGTGAACGTGGTCCACCGAGATCGGGATTGCCACGAGATGCGTCTCGTAGTTCCAGCCCTTGGTGAACAGGGGACGAAGCGGCCGGTCGATCATGCGCGCCGTGAGCGTCGCCTTCTCTCCCGAGCGTCCCTCACGCTTGAAGAACGAGCCGGGGATCTTCCCGGCGGAATACATCCGCTCCTCCACATCCACTGTCAGCGGCAGGAAATCCACATCGCGCTGGCCACCTGCTGTGGCGGTTGAGAGGACCATCGTGTCGCCTTGGCGGACGACCACTGCGCCGGAGGCCTGCTTGGCCATCCTGCCGGTCTCGAACGAGATCTCGCTACCTGCAATC
>DASXNB010000024.1:0-103881 GCA_036495305.1 Solirubrobacteraceae bacterium
TCCGCGTCATCGACCAGCAAACCGGCGAACTAATACGCCAACTCACCCTCAACCCAAACCGCGACTACCAACCACTCAACCAACCCTAAACTGTCCACCATCTCCCGAGACACGTGTCCGGGATCACCTGAGACATCACACCATAGCGGGGGCAGGATTCGAACCTGCGACCTTCGGGTTATGAGCCCGACGAGCTACCAGACTGCTCCACCCCGCGTCGCTCCCCATGTTCTAGCAAAGAGAAGCCCCTGCCGGAAGGCCTGGGCGATTCCCGCCGCCCACTGGCACAGGGTGCCGTGCGCGCACTACCGGAGTAAGGCTGCTCGGCTAGCTCCCCCCACGCAGGGCGCGCGAGTCACCCAAATCGAGCAACCACCCAGCTCCCCGACGCACAACAGAGAGCCACCTCGCGAGCAGCCGCTCCAGCTTGCCTCTACGATCCCGCGTCATGCGTACGGCGGTTGTGGACATCGGCACCAACTCGACGCGCTTGCTTGTCGCTGAGGTAGATCAACAGACGGGTGCGATCGAGGAGCTCCACCGCGAGTCGCAGGTGACGCGCCTGGGTGACCGGGTGGACGCAGGAGGCACCCTTTCCGAGGAGGCGATGGGGCGAGTGTTCTCCACGCTCTCCAACTACCGCGCCACGATGGATTCCTTCGACTGCGAAGCCAACATGGCGGTGCTCACCTCCGCGGTGCGCGACGCCTCCAACGGTGCCGCGTTCACCGACCGTGTGCGCACGGAGTTCAACCTCGACGCACGCATCCTCTCGGGCGATGAAGAGGCGCAGCTCACCTTCCTCGGGGCGATGTCCGACCGCGATGGCTCCTCCACCGAGCCCACAGTGGTGATCGACATCGGGGGAGGCTCAACCGAGTTCATCGTGGGGGCGGCCCACACGGCGTTATTTCACGTGTCGGTGCAGGCGGGGGTGCTGAGGATGAGCGAGCGCCACATCCACACCGACCCTCCCGCGCCGAGCGAGCTGCAAGAGCTCGCCGCCGACACCCGCGCGATCTTCCGCGCCAACGTCCCCCCCGAGCAGCGCGCCGCGGTGAAACGTGCAATTGCGGTGGCAGGAACCGCCACGTCCGCAGCCGCCATCGACCAGGAGCTCGATCCTTACGACCCCAACCGGGTGCACGGCTACCCGTTGTTGCTTGCCACAGTGGAACTGCTCATCGCGCGCCTTGCAGACATGAGCGAAACGCAGCGCCGTGAGGTGGTGGGGTTGCATCCAGATCGCGCCCCCACCATCGTCGCCGGGATGATCTTGCTCGACGAGGCCATGCGCACGTTCGACCTCGACCAGGTGGAGGTCTCCGAGCACGACATTCTACGCGGTGGCACGATGCTCTTGTCGGGCCTGCGCTGACGTTAGCGCCACTCAAGGCACTAGACATCTGTTCGAGAAATTTCGCTGAACAGTGACCCACACGCGGCACGCTGCCGAAAAACCCCTATCGGCAAGTGGGAGTGTGTTCTGTTGCGTGCTTCCACCTCCGGTCCATAGGCCCACACCCAGCCGAGCGATCGGCGTTCCCGCCGTGGGCCAACCTACCGGCCTTAGAGGCTTGCACCCCTGCCTTCGCCTCGAGGTCATGAAAGTCCCCAGAGGAAGCCGCCCTACCCAGGCGGCTTCCTCGCTTTTAGCCGGCCCACCGCCGCATTGAGATGGAGTCGAACGGGGCTTGTGCCCCACAGTCGCCCTGGAAGCTCAGGCGAGATTCGATTTGCGTGGGTAGGCGATAGTGGGGTCGGTGAGCACGTTCACCAGGGCGGGCTCCCCCGACGCGAAGGCCCTCTCCAGTGCCGGTGCAACATCTGCCGGTCGCTCAACCAGCTCGCCATGACCACCAAGCGCCTCCACCACCTGGTCATAACGGGTGGCCGGACGTAGGTCTGCTGCCACCGAGTACCCGTAGAGGAACTCCATCGGATGCTTCTCGAGCGCCCAAATGCCGTTGTTGCCCATCACCCCCACCACGTTCACCCCGTGGCGGGCGAGCGTGTCGAACTCCATCCCCGAGAACCCGAAGGCACCGTCCCCGAGCAGCAGCACCACCTGACGGTCGGGGTGGGCGAGCTTCGCGGCAAGCGCGTAGCCAGGCCCTGTACCCAGGCAGCCAAACGGCCCGGGATCGAGCCAGCAGCCCGGCTTGTAACTGTCGATGACACGACCCGCATAGGACACGAAGTCGCCCCCGTCACCGATCACGATGGAGTCGCGGTCGATCACCTTGCCGAGCTCCGCATACAGCCGCATCGGGTGAAGCGGTGAGCGCTCATCCTCGAGTTCCCCTCGCTCCGCTTCGCGCCTCTCGGTCTCGGCGGCACGCAGATCCTCGAGCCACGAGTTGCTCGCGAGCGCTTTCGCGCCGGCCGCTACACGCAGATCGGAGAGCGTGGAATGAAGGTCCCCATACAGCTCCACCGCGGGGTCGCGTGGATGGCGGCGCTCGGGCTCGGCGACATCGATCACAACGATCGAAGTGTCCTCGCCGAAGGAACCCCCGAATCCAAGACGGAAATCCATGGGCACACCGATCACAAGCGCCACGTCAGCCCCTTTCAGAGCCTGCGAGCGTGCGCGGGAGAAGAACAGCTCATGGTCTGCCGCCACACAACCTCGCGCCAGTCCGTTGAGGAACACCGGAATCCGAAGCTCCTCGGCCAGTTCGAGCAGCGCCTGCTCGCCGTGACCCCAGTAGAGGTCGGTGCCCGCCATCACCACTGGCCGCTCGGCCTCGCTCAAGATGTGTGCCGCGCGCTCGATTGCCTGCGCGTCGGCCCCGCGCTCGCTTGCCTGTGCCGGCACGGTCGCACCCTTGGTCTCGGCGGCGCTCATGAAAACGTAGTCGAGCGGGAAATCGAGGAAAGCTGGCCCGCTGTGGGGCGCCACCGCGATCGCGAACGCCTCGTCCACGAGTCCCGGAATCTCCGCCGTGCTCTGCGCCGTGGTGGCGAACTTGCACAGCGGCCGCACAAACGGCACATGGTCGATCTCCTGCAGCGACCCCTGCCCCCAGCGCAGGGTGGGCGCCCGGCCGCCGAGCACAACCATCGGCGTGTGGTTTGCCTGGGCACTTGCGATCGCGCTCATCCCATTGGTCACGCCCGGCCCAGCCGTGAGTGCGCACACACCCGGCTCCCGTGTCACCTTTGCCCACCCCTCGGCGGCGAAAGCGGCGGTCTGCTCGTGGCGAACATCCACGATGTCGATGCCCTCCTCGCGACACCCGTCGTAAATCGAGAAGAGGTGCCCCCCCGAGAGCGTGAACAGCTTGCTCACACCATGTGCCTTCAAGCGCCGAGCGATCAACCGACCGCCATGCAACTCCTGGGCCTGCTCGGTGCTCTCCAGCTCGCTCTGCGTTGACATAGCGCCCGCGACTCTATACGGAGTCGATGCCCAGGGTGGGACTCGAACCCACACGCCCTTGCGGACTATCGATTTTAAGTCGACGGCGTCTTCCAATTCCGCCACCTGGGCGAGCATTGGCACTCTAGTCCACTAGCTATCGTAATTGTCAGACCTGGGTTTATGTGGGGTTTTGGGTGGGCAGCGATACTTGATAGGCATCTACAGCACCGGAAAAGACCGCAACTAAACCGTTAGTAGCGTGTATTTAGGAGTAAGAGCAGCGAAAGGACCGCCGTGGAGGTCTCAGCACTAAAAGCCCCTGTTGTGCCCGCGTTGAGGAGCCCCTCGCCGCTACTGCGCCTGCAATCGGACGAGCGCCTTGTGGCGATGGTCCGCCGCGGGCAACACGCTGCTTTCGAGACGCTCTTCTCGCGCTACCAGTCGCGGCTGCTCGCCTTCTGCAGACACATGCTCGGCTCCAAGGAGGACGCCGAGGACGTATTGCAAGAGGTGTTCGTGGCAGCCTTCAACGCGATGCTCGCCGACGAGCGGGAGATCAACGTGCGCCCGTGGCTCTACCGGATCGCTCGCAACCGCTCGCTCAACCATCTGCGCAAGGCAAGCGCGATCGGGGTCGACTCGATGGACACCCACTTCGCAGACGGTGGCCTCTCTACCGCCGAGAAGGTGATGCGCCGCGAGAGTTTCCGCCAGCTCATCGGCGACGTACAGCAACTCCCAGAGACCCAGCGCACGGCGCTCCTGCTGCGAGAGATCGACGCGCTCTCCTACGAGCAGATCTCAGAATCCATGGAAACCACTGTCCCGGCCGTCAAGTCGCTGCTGGTGCGCGCCCGCATCTCCCTCGCCGAGGCCGCCGAGGCGCGCAGGCTCACCTGCGATGAAGCGCGCCTTGAGATGGGCGAAGTGGCGGAGGGTTTGATCAAGACGAGCCCGGCTGTGCGCCGCCACGTGCGCGACTGCGAGCGCTGCCATACTTTTCGCAAGCAACTCAAGGACAACAACGTGGCACTTGCCGCGATCTTCCCGGTCGGTCCGTTGCTACTCCTCAAGAAGCTGGTGCTCACAAAGCTCGGCTCAACAGCAGGCGCAGGGAGCGCCCATGTCGCGGGCGCCGGCGGGGCGGGCGCGGCGGCCGGCGCCACCGCCGCGGGCGGCGCGAGTGCCGGCGGCGGGCTCCTGACCGCCGGCGTGGGAGCGCTCGCCACCAAGGCAGCCGCCGGTCTGGCGGTCGCGGCAATCGTAACGGCGGGGACGGTGGAGGCAGGCCACAACACAAACTCCACCCATCGCCACCATCACGCCACAGTCGCATCAACTCTCGGCGCATCGAGCGCAAGCGAACCGGTTGTGACCCACACGATCTCCCAGCCGGTGACCTACTCCCGTATAGCCCGCCCGCGGACTGTTGCGAGGCGCAAGGCACATGTAACCAAGAAGACTAAGGTTCCGGTGGCGCCCACAGCCGCCGTGGCCGTGCCACCTGTAGTGGCCCATGACGTGCCGGCGGTCGTCGCCAAGCCCGCGGCTCCCCCCGTAACCGAGGTAACCACGGACTCGACGCAACTGCCCAGCACCCAGACACAGCCAAGTCAACCTGTGACGCCCACAGAAGGCCCCGCAAGCACCACGACAACACCGACCACGGAAACCACTCCGACGCCTCCTCCCACAAGCACCACCCCACAGGCTCCCGAAGAATCGGGCAGCTCCACACAAACCGTGACGGTGGGCTCCCAACAGCCGCCCACCACGGTGGGCCAGGGGGCCCTCAAAGACGGCGGCACGCCAGCACCCTGAGGGGAATCGCCGACACGTCGGGTCGAGCACCGCACGGGAGGGCGCCCCAGGGCACGAGCGCTGCATAGGAAGGGCGCCGAGACGCAGGACGCGGTAGCCCGTTCGCTTGCCTACCCGAACGCGAAAGTCTTCAAAGGGGTTTCAAGCACCCCGGAGTTGGCTACCGGCTTGGCCACCGACGCATGTTCGTCGGTGAGCATCTCGATGACAACCCCCTCGAGTACGTGCCGACCGGGAGGCATGAGCATGATGTCTCGCCCATACATCGCGCGTCCGTCGAGGAGCATGGTGTAGCGCACGTCATATCCCGCGAGTGTCGAGGTGATGCGTGTCTTGCCCTCCCCCTTGAGCTTGAAATCGGCGAAACGGCGCTCGAGCGTGTGGATGTAGCCGGAAGCAAACAGCGGGAGCTCCCCGGTGACGCTGCCGGTGTATGGAGCAAGGACGATCGGAGCCACGGCAAACGAGTTGCGTAGACGCCCCGAAGAGATACTCGCCACCTTCACGTAGCCACCATGGTCGGGAGTGGTGCGATAGAGGCCTTTGTAGCTGAAACTGAACGGTACCCGTCCGCCGTGGGAGTAGCTCGCGTTCAGCAACGTCAGCGCACCGCCCACCGCCAGCACCAGCAGTGCCACGGCGACGCCCACCACCATGACCCGCGCCACCTTCGGCGCGGCGCGCCAACGCGGTTCGAGCAGGCGGCCGAGCGTGGGTCCATATTGGGGCTTCAACGGGATGGAGGTCATTGCCGTGAAGCTACTCGCCAATCGAGAACAACGCCTCCAGATCGTGCCGGGAGAAAGCGGCAAAGGCAACCATCGTCTGTGTGCGTGCCACCCCCGAGAGCGCACCAATGTGGTCGGTGACGACATCGGCGAGCTGCTCGTGGTCAGGTACGCGCACGATCGCCACGAAATCCCATTGCCCCGTTACCGAGTAGGCCTCGGCAACACCGTCGATATCGGCAAGCTCACCTCCGAGCGTGGAAAGGGCATCACGCTCAGCTTCGATCAGCACCACCGCGTGGGTCATTGTCATCGCGACACCCCCTTGTGTGCGCGCGCGGAGTAAGCCCTACTTCGCGCGCACGCGCGGGAGTCACCCCCAAAAGAGAAACCCACCAACCCACTCATGGCGAATGGGTGGCGCCGGGAGCGAGCACAATCACCTGCGAGGACCCCTGCGCTTCGACATCGGCCTTGAACGCCTGTGCGTCGGTCTCAATCGGCGGGAAGGTGTCGTAATGACAGGGGATCACCTGCTTGGCGCCCACCAGCCGCGCCGCCTCCACGGCGTCGTGGCGGTCCATCGTGTAGTGGCCACCAATGCACATCAGCGCAACGTCGATACCACCCTCTTGTTTGGCGATGAGCTCGAGGTCTGAGAACACCGCCGTGTCGCCGAGGTGGTAGATCGTCTTGCCGGCGAACCTCACAATCAACCCGGCGGGCGTGTTGACGGTGCCCTTGGGTGTCGTGGAGGTGTGCCAGGCGGGCACCAACTTCACCGATCCCCAGTCGAGCTTCACAGTGCCCCCCAGGTTGGGGTCGCTCACGCCTTCCACCCCTTCATCGCCTAGCTCGTTGGCAATCTCCACGATCGCCACCACGTTGGCGCCAGAGCGCTTGGCAATCGACACGGTGTCGCCGATGTGGTCGGCGTGGCCGTGCGTCAGCAGGATCGTTGACGGGGAGAGCTCCTCGGGGGAGACCGCCGCCTTCGGGTTGCCCGTGAGGAACGGGTCGATCAGCACCGTGTGCTCGCCGTCTGAGAGCTCGAATGCGGCGTGACCTAGGAAGCGGATCTGCATGGTCAGGACTCCTCTGCTGTCGATGGTGGGTTGTGGGCGGTATCTGCCCCTACTCGGGCGCTTGGGAGCTGCTCGCTTCATCCTCGCGTGCCTGGGTGAGCTGGTGAGCCAGTTCAAAGCCCACCGCCACACCCACGAACATGCCAAGGCGGGTTTGCTCGGCCACGAGCGTCGCCACCGCACGGGCGCGTTCGTGTTGGTCGGGGTCGGCGCAAACACGATCGATCTCGGCGTCATGAACCTCCCCGAACCAACCACCGTCGGCGAGCGCCTCGGCGAGCACTAGTTGCAGCGTGGGGGCCGCGTGGGTTACGACGTCCTGGGCATGGGTGAGGCGTCCGGGCTCCACCAGCGCCTCCAGGGCCGCGTCCACCTCGGAGGCTGTATACGGAGGATCCACCAAAGCCGTCTCATCATAGGCGCGGTGTGCGCTCACACCGACCTCGCGCGCGTCAGCCCGAGCCCGACGGTGAGCCCAAGCACACCGCCGACCACACCCGCGATCCAGCTCGCTTCCGGCCGCGCGAACGGCAGGGCGAGCAACACAAGCGCGATCGCAGCTGTGCCGAGCAGGTCCGCCTCGTAATAGTCACCGGTGCGTGCCGCAAGGAGGTTTGGCGCAACCCATGCCGTCAGCAGCGCAAGCGCACCCGCGTTGGCGCCGCTGACTATCGGAAACACATACACAGCATCAGCCACCAAAGCGCCCGTGACGCCAGCCCCGAAGAACAGCGCGAGCACCACAAGCGGGCCGTGACGGCGCTCGAGTAGCCAGCCAAAGATGGCGACTGTAGACAGCGTGGCGAACATATAGAGACCGCTGTAGAAACCATGGAAATAAACGAATTGGCTCGAGAAAAGGCGCCACCATTCGCCTTGGAGGGGGCCAAAGATCGTGTACTTGAGGATGCTCAGGTAGGCGCCCGCGGTGGCGATCCAAACGCCGCAACTAACGGCCACGATGGCGAGCGTGGCGTAGGGAGGCACATCGGCGCGCACGCCGGTTATCTCGCCGCGGCGCAAGCGGCCGAGCGAGGCCGCGCCAAACAGGCCTTTGCGGGCTGCCCCATGCCGCTCTCGCGGCAACTTGGGGGCACGGCGGCGGAGTCTGTGCCCGCAGTAGGGGCACTCCGTTATGTACGGGCTGACCTCCGATCCGCACTTCTTGCAAACCACGAACAGATCGGCGCTTGAGGGCATCGTGTCATTCTAAGCGTCCACCTGTATCGGCCCGCAGGTCTCTTGGGAGAAGCAGCCCCGGCGTGGCTCAGCCCCCCGAAAAGGATGGCGGCGATAGAGTGCGAGTTGTCCTCGCCGGTGAGAAGTGGGCGCCGTGTGGGCGCCGTGGCGAGGCGTCACAAGCGACTGCCAAAGGAAACCGATCGATGCAACTCGGCTACGAGAAGAAGCTTTACATCCTCGCGTTCGACCACCGCGGCTCTTTCCAGAAGAAGTTCTTCGGAATCGAGGGCGAACCGGACCCCGAGCAAACCGCGATGATCGCCGACGCCAAGCACCTCATCTTCGAGGGGATGCAACGGGCCGTCGCCGAGGGCGCCGACCCATCCGTCACGGGGGTGCTCGTGGACGAGCAGTTCGGCGGATCGGTCCCCGAGGAAGCGCGCGCGCAGGGCCTAAAGCTCGCCATGCCCGCCGAGCGCTCCGGCCAGAACATGTTCGATTTCCAATACGGGGACGAGTTCGGCGAACACATCGAAAGCTTCGACCCCGATTTCACAAAGGTGCTGGTGCGCTACAACCCCGACGGGGACACCGAGGAAAACGGCGACCAGCTCGGCAAGCTGAAGCGACTCTCGGACTGGTTGCACGCGCACGATCGGAAGTTCCTCTTCGAGTTGCTCGTGCCCGCCGAGACCGCTCAGTTGCAGACAGTGGAAGGAAGCACCGAGCGCTATGACACCGAGCTTCGTCCCGAGCTGATGCGCCGCGCGATCGCCGAGATCCAGGACGCGGGCATCGAGGTGGACATCTGGAAGATCGAGGGCGTCGATGAGCGCTCAGACTGCGAAATGCTCGCCGCGCAGGCACGCACCGGCGGCCGCGACGGCGTTGTGTGCGTCGTGCTCGGCCGTGGGGCGGACGACGCAAAGGTCGACCACTGGCTCGCCCAAGCGGCCCCCGTTGAGGGCTTCGTTGGCTTTGCTATCGGCCGCTCGATCTGGTGGAACCCCCTCAAGGAATATGTGGACGGCAAGATCGAACGCTCCACCGGCGCAGCGCAGATAGCGGAGAACTACTTGCGTTTCGTGAAGGTGTACGAGCGCGCCGAGGGCAAGGCGCCCGTCGCTTGACGGGCGCGACGGGGCAGAGGGAGACCGGGCCCGTGAAGATGAGACAAAGCCTCACGGAACTCGAGCGGGCCTTCGCGCGTGAGATCTCGATGGAGCGCCACCGGCGGGCGTCGCTGCGGCGCACCGCCGAGCAGCGCGCGATCAAGCGCGAGGTGGATCGGCGTCACAAGCGCGGCTCAGTGCGGTTTGTACTGCTCGTACTCACACTCATGCTCACCGCCGCGGTCGTGACGGTGGTGATGTTCCGCACCCTCTACTTGCTGCTCAGCTAGGCGGGCAAGCGCCTCACAGCTAACTCGCCTGCGGCATGAGGGCGGA
Source organism: Solirubrobacteraceae bacterium (assembly GCA_036495305.1). Lineage (GTDB taxonomy): Bacteria > Actinomycetota > Thermoleophilia > Solirubrobacterales > Solirubrobacteraceae > Palsa-744. The sequence goes on from DASXNB010000024.1 coordinate 9,632, forward strand.
CGGGACGGCGTGCGCCCACGGGACTGGGCCGACCGAAAGGGCTTAGGAAGACTCGCCGAGCTTACCCAGCGCGTCGTCAACCTCGGCGCGCACTTCATCACTCGGCGAAGACGCCGTACCCTCCTCGCGCTGGATCTCCACGTAGATCTCAGTGCGAAAAACCGGAACCTCCTGAGGGGCATGGATGCCGATCCGCACCTTGTCGCCAACCACAGACAGCACCGACACCTCGATGTCGTCCCCGATCATGATGCTCTGGTTGGGCTTGCGCGTCAAAACCAGCATTTACAGCACCCTTCTGGTTGGCCACGGTCCATGTGAGGCAGGATCACCCCAATGTCCCGCCTCACGGCAAGCATAGTGTTCCCACCAACCAAACGCCGACGTGGGGCGACTACTTCCACGCAAACGTACGCAACCCCAACCCGAAGCTCCACCCGGGCGACTCGCACGGCGAGCCGTCGATACATACGCTAGTCTCCCGGGCCGTTCATGGCACGTAGATCACTGCGCCCGCACCTAAACCAAATCCGAAGCTGGGTACGACAAGGTCGTACCGATGCTTGGGTGGCCCATCAGCTCGAGGTAACCGTCCAGGACATCGAGCAGTTCAAGCGCCAAAACGACCTTCTCGGCGAGGAGAGCCCCGCGGAGGGCCCCACCACGCCTGCTTACCCCGAGGAGGTCGATCTACGCGCCGAGGACGACGAGCTGATCGCAGCCGAACTCGAGGCTGCTATGGAGGCCGAAAAGAAGGCGAAGGCCGAGGCCGAAGCCGAGGCGGCGGCGAAAGCCACCGACGAGGACGAGGACGAGGACGCCCCTGCTCCGCGCCGCCGCAGGGGCCGCCGCGGACGGCGCTCGGCTCCACGCGATGCCGGCCCACTGGAGGGCACATTCGATCACGGTGAAGAGGGGTACGGCCTATGGCTCGACCCAGCCGTCCAAGACAACCCGATTTACGCCGAGCATTGGGCAGGCCACCGCCAGGTCGAGGTCACGATCGAGGAAGACCAGATCGTGATCCGCCGTATCGGCGAGGACTGAACCGCCCGCCACCCCCGCCGGGGGGCGGGGAGGCCGCCGGCGTCGTGATAGTTCGCTAACCCTCCGCCGGAATCAGTCGGCCACCAGCGTAGTCGGTGGCCTCGCGAAGGTAGCGCGCGAAAGCGCCGTCCACCACTACACGCGAATCCCACGCCCAGGGATCGTCGGGGGCGATGTCCATCGCAAGCTGCAAGCACCACGAGGTTCCTCGTTCGTAGAGCTCTACGAGTTCATCGGCCGAGAACCGCCCCCCGAGGCGCCTACGCAGCTCGACTACCACCGCATCGGCGATCCCCCGCAATAGCGGCCGCTGCTCGGCGGGGACCGCCGCGAGGCGTCGCTCGCCCTGCTGCCACTGGTAGATGGCGTTGTCGAACCCCGGCACGGAGGCGAGGCTAGCAGCGCCTGTCAGTTGGCTGGAAGCCCGCTCACGACATACGCCTGCTCGCCCTTGCGTACCATGCCCAGGCGGCGGGCCTGTGCTTGCACCGCGCCGGGGCTGGCAAGCAGTGCATGCTGGCTTTGGAGAGCGCGATTCTGGCGTTCGAGCGTCTGAACTTGGGAGGCGTCGCGTTTGGACTCCCCCCACGCTGAGAAGATCCGCAAACCGGCGCTCAGATAGAGGTAGGCGATAGCGACCATCACCAGCAGCATCGCCCTGCGCCCCACCCGGTCCCAGCGTATGCGGGGCGCCGCGCGGGCAGCCGACGATCCGCGAGCACCCGAAGCTCTGGACGCTGATGCCGTGGCGGACATACCAGGGCATTCGCCCCTCACCGCGAACCTCCTGCCCAGTTGCCTGCGATGCTCCAGCCGACCGAGAGCGAGCTCGTGGCTGACGATCCATCAACTCCGGAACACAGATCGCCCGGGGAACTCCGCGTCGGCCCCCAACTGCTCCTCGATTCGCAGTAGTTGGTTGTACTTCGCCACCCGATCCGACCGCGACGGGGCGCCTGTCTTTATTTGACCGCAACCGGTGGCCACCGCGAGATCGGCAATCGTGACGTCCTCAGTCTCGCCGGAACGATGGCTCATCACGGCCGTATAGCCCGCCTCGCGAGCCATCGCAATGGCGGCGAGCGTCTCTGTGAGGGTACCTATCTGGTTGACCTTGATGAGAATCGAGTTGGCCACTCCCAGCTCGATGCCCCGGGCCAAACGCTCGGTGTTAGTGACGAACAGATCGTCCCCCACGAGCTGCACTTTCGCCCCAATTCGTTCGGTGAGCGTCTTCCAACCGTCCCAGTCCTGCTCGTCCATCCCGTCCTCGATCGACACGATCGGGTAGCGCTCGGCAAGCTGTGCCCAATAGCCGGCCATTTCCGCACCACTGAGGGTACGCCCCTCGTGCTCGAGCACATATGCGCCGTCTTTGAACAGCTCGCTGGTGGCCGGGTCGAGCGCTACGGATACGTCCCTACCCGGTTCATAGCCGGCCGCTTGGATGCCCTCGATAAGCATCTCAAGCGCCTCCTCGTTGGAGCCCAAATCCGGCGCGAATCCCCCCTCGTCGCCCCCGGCGGTCGACAAACCGCGCTTGTGCAGGGTGGACTTGAGCGCGTGGAACACCTCAACCCCCATCCGCAAGCACTCCGAGAAGCTAGGGGCACCACAGGGCACCACCATGAACTCTTGGAAATCAACCTTGTTATCGGCGTGTGCTCCCCCGTTGAGCACGTTCATCATTGGCACCGGCAACATATGGGCAGCCTCCCCACCCAGGTAGCGCCACAGTGGCAACCCCTCCTCGGCTGCCTGCGCGTGCGCAACCGCAAGCGACACCCCAAGGATGGCGTTGGCGCCCAAACGCGACTTGTTGGGGGTCCCGTCGAGCGCGATCAGCGCCCCGTCGACACCAGACTGATCTGAGGCATCCATGCCGATCGCCGCATCGGCAATCTCCCCGTTGACGTTCGCTACCGCCCGGCCCACTCCCTTGCCCATCCAGCGCTCTCCGCCGTCGCGCAGCTCGGTGGCCTCGAACTCGCCAGTGGAGGCCCCTGAAGGCACTGCGGCGTGGCCGTGAGCACCTGAACGCAACCCTACGTCCACCTCTACGGTCGGATTGCCGCGACTGTCGAGGATCTGCCGGGCGTGGACTCTCTCGATCTGGCTCATCTCTTACGGGTCTCCCATCGTGTGGCGGAATCGCTGTGCAGCCGTACGCAATGCCAACTCCGGATCGACATGCGCGCGACGTGCCTCGTCCACGAGCGCGAACAACCGCTCGCCTATATCGCGGAAGCATTCCTCATTACCGCTCTGAACGTCCGCCGGTGGGTGCAACCCCGCCGAGGCGGCCCTCCTCTGCAGCTTGCGCGCGTAAAGCAACGCCGGCAAGTTCTCGGGCACCTCGCCAAACACACCCCGCTCGCGCCCGGGCTCAGTTGCCTTGATGGCATCCCAGTTGCGTAGCACCTCACTCGCGTCGGCCACCTCGGTGTCCTCGAACACGTGGGGATGGCGGCGAATCAGCTTCTGGCGGCAGTGCTCGGCCACTTGCGCAAGGTCCCCCACGCCGCGCTCTTCGAGTAGCAGCGAGAGAAACATCACCTGAAAGAGCACGTCCCCGAGCTCGTCCACCAACTTCGCGTCGTCGCCGCTGTGTGCGGCGTCGGCAAGCTCGTATGCCTCCTCCACGGTATGCGGCACGATCGAGCGCTCATCCTGCTCGCGATCCCACGGGCACTCGCGCCGCAAACGGCGAGTGAGTGCGTCGAGCTGCGCAACCGCCTCGGACGGGTCAAGCGAGGCCATTGACTCTCAGCTGCTTCTCATGCGGCAGATCATCACCGCGCACGGCACCCCGGCAGCTCGCTGCTTACTTGGTGGTGCCGGAAGAGCCGCCCGTGCTGGGTGTGCTCGTCTGGGGAACTGCCGTGCCAGTGCTCGGCGTAGAGGGCGCCTTGTAACCCTTGCAGTCCTTCACCTTGTATTCGGCGCGGCATTCGGTGCGACCTTCCCACTTCTTGCGGAAGTTCTTCACGAATTCACTGAGCGCCTTTTGCTGGTTCTGCGCCGTGAGCTGCTGCTGGATCGAAGACTTCACCTGCGACAGTGGTTGCTGACTGGAGGGGAGCGTCTTCTTCACTTCGTAGACGTAGTAACCGAAGGGGGTCTTGATCGGACCGCCGAGCACGTTCAACTTCGCGCCGAACACGGCCGTATCGAGAGCCTTCTCCTCCTGGCCCTTCACCACACCGGGGAGCGATCCACCGGCAGCCTTGCTCACCGGGTCGATCGAGGACTTCTTCGCCACGCTGGCGAAGCTCTTGCCCGATTCGATTTCTTTCTTAGCCGCTTCGGCTTGTGCCTGAGTCTTGGTGAGCACGATCAGAATGTTCCGTCGTTCGGGCTGACCGTACTGCGACTTGTGCTGTTCGTAGTAAGACGTGATTTCCTTTTCGCTCGCCTTTTTGCCCGCGTCCTTCGTGATCTTCTGCTGGATCTTCGAAGAGAGCATGTCGAGCTTCACACGGAGCAAGAGGTCTGAAACCGTTTGGCCCGAGCTGGCCAGGAACTTCTGGAAATCAGCTTCCTTGGGGAACTGCTGGCTCTTGACCTGGTTGAACTGCTTCTGGACTTCCTTGTCCGACACTTTCACACCCTGGGATGAGGCTTCGCCGAGCACCCAGTTGGCGGAAATCAAGAAACCGAGCACCTGCTGCTTGAGCGCGGTGTACTGCTGTTCGCATTGCGTCTTCAACGTCGCGGGGGTCGGCTTGGGCTGACCCTTTGCGGGCTTGGGCGCCGTCGCTTCCAGGTGTGCGACGCAAGCTTTGTAGGTGGGCGGGTCGGGAACGACAGGCTTGGAGGTGGAGCTCGTGGTGGGTGAGCTCGAACCCGCCGCCACCATCATCCAGTGGTTGAACGTGGATGTCGTGATCGGGGTGCCGTTGACGGCTACCACAGCGTTACCGGGGATACCTCCCCCGCACGCGGCTAGCGTGAGACCCGTAACCAATACGGCCCCGAGCGCCCCTATTTGACCCGTTAGCTTTGACACGACGCGGGCACTCTAGCGGAAACATCCCAAGGCGTGCTTAACGACTTCATTAAAGGTGGCTAAGCAGCCTCGCGCACGACCGCCAACAGCACGTCGGCGGCGCGGACGACGGTGGGAAAACGTTCCTCCCCCTCCTTGGGAACCCGCACCGACACTTGCGATCTGCCCGCCTCGTACAGCGCCTCGGGCAGCTCCTGGCGCAGACGCTTAGCCCGCACCGAGTCAAGCTCGATGGGTGTCACCGCGAGCCGATCACCACGGAAGCTCACCGTCCGGGCGCCCGCTTGGCCGAACTTGATGCGCGCGCGTTGCAACGCCAGCAGGTTCGCCAGTGGCTCAGGCACCGGCCCGAAACGATCCTCCAGCTCCTCGCGCAACCGTTCGACATCGGCCACCTCGATCGCGCTCGCCACGCGCCGGTGCACGTCGATCTTGGCCTGCTCGTAGGGCACATAGTCCGCCGGTATGTACGCGTTCACGTTCACGTCCAATCGCACCGGCTCGGGCAGCTCTCCTTCCTGCTCCTCCTCCGAGCCAGCGTCGCGAACCGCTTCGTCGAGCATCTGCATGTAGAGCTCGAAACCGAGCGCCGCCACATGCCCCGATTGCTCATCGCCGAGCAAGTTGCCGGCGCCGCGGATCTCGAGATCGCGCATTGCCACCTTGAACCCCGCGCCCAGCTCGGTGTAATCCGAAAGCGCCGACAATCGTTGGGCGGCATCCGGAGTGAGGGCAGCCGCGGAGTCGTACAGGAGGTACGCGTACGCCCGCTCGCGGCTACGTCCCACACGGCCACGGATCTGGTAGAGCTGCGCGAGACCAAACGCGTCGGCGTGCTCCACGATCAGGGTGTTCGCCTGCGGGATGTCGATGCCCGACTCGATGATCGACGTGCACACGAGCACGTCGGCACCGCCCTGAAGGTAGTCCATCATCACCGCCTCAAGCTCCCCCTCGCCCATCTGGCCGTGTGCCACCGCGAAGCGCACCCCGGGGCAGAGCGCGCGCAACCGCTCGGCCGTGTCTTCGATCGACTCGACGCGGTTGTGCAGGAAGAAGGCCTGCCCGTCGCGGGCGTGCTCGCGCATGATCGCCCGCTTGACGAGCTCCTCCTCATACTCCCCCACGTAAGTCTTCACGGGCCTGCGTCCCTCCGGGGGAGTCTCGATCACGGAGATCTCCCTCAACCCTGCAAGCGACATCTGGAGTGTGCGGGGAATCGGTGTCGCGGACATCGCGATCACGTCCACCTTCAGCTTTAGCTGGCGCAGAAGCTCCTTCTGCTTCACCCCGAAGCGCTGCTCCTCATCAACGATCAGCAAACCGAGGTCCTTGGCGCGGACATCGCGTGAAAGCACCCGGTGGGTGCCCACAAGTATGTCGGTACTCCCTTTCGCGAACCCTTCAAGCGCCACCTTCTGCTCAGCCTGGCTGCGAAAGCGCGACACGTGGTCGACCGTGAGGGGATAGTCCGACAGCCGCTCGGAGAAGGTCCCGTAGTGCTGTTGGGCGAGGATCGTGGTGGGCACCAGCATCAATACCTGCTTGCCATCGCCTGCCGCCTTGAACGCGGCCCGCAATGCCACCTCGGTCTTGCCGTAACCCACGTCCCCGCATACAAGGCGGTCCATCGGACGGGGGGCTTCCATGTCTGTCTTCACCAGTTCGATCGCTTCGAGCTGGTCGGCCGTCTCGGTGTAAGGGAAGCGCTGCTCGAATTCCCGCTGCCACTCGCTGTCGGGCCCAAACGCGTGGCCCGCGCGGCGACGGCGCTCGGTGTAGAGGCTGAGCAGCTCCCCGGCGAGCTCTTGCGCGGCGCGGCGCGCCCGCGCCTTCATCGCCTCCCAGCGGGTGCCACCGAGCTTTGAGAGCGGCGGGCCACCGTCCCCGCCTCCCCCCACGTAGCGTGAGATCTTGGCGAGCTGGTCGGTGGGAACGAACACCTTGTCATCGCCCTGGTATTCGAGATAGAGATAGTCGCGCGTGACGTCGGCGACTGTGCGCGTCTCAAAGCCGGCGAAGCGGGCGATGCCGTGATCCTCGTGCACCACGATGTCGCCTGTCCGAAGCTCAGTAAACGAGCGCAACGCGCCGCGTCGCGCCGGACCCGTGGGCCCTGCCTTGCCACCCCTCTCGGCGCCGCGACGGCGCAAGAGGCGATGCTCGGGGAACACCGCCAACTTCAGCGAAGGTGCCACGAAGCCCTCGCGTAGCGAGGCGGCGGCGAAGCGCAGCGACGGCTCGAGCGGCGCACGCGCCACGTCCACGCCCCCGTCGAGCCACTCGGCCTGCAACCGGCCGAGGTTGTAAGCGGCGCGCTCCCCTTCGCCCTTGCGTGGGAACGCCACCACTGTGCGGTAGCCAGAGCGAACGAGCTTCTCGAGCTCCGGCTCTGCTTCGGCGAGCGAGCGAGCGGCAGTGTCGGCGGTTGAGGCCCGCAACTCGATCTCCTGGTCGGCGGACATCGCCGAGAGCCAGATGCGAGTGCGAGCCGTCACGGCGGCGAGGACCCCCTCAGGGCTTACATACAGGTGGTGGGCATCCTCGTCGGCAAACGCCGCGCACACGTCGTTCCAATGGTCTCCGAGCGCGGGGGACAGCTCCTCCTCGGCGGCCACCAATAGCTCGGTGTCAGACCCGATCAAGTCGAGCAGCGCACCGAAGCGCTCGACCGGCAACAGCTCGGCGATGTCGGGACGGCTCTCGCCCTCCGCGCCCTCGCCCGCGCTGAAGGCGCCGGTAGCCGCCGCTATCTCCGCGAGCTCGCGGTGCTCGGGGGCGAGCTCGGCGGCGGGCGCTATCTCGACCTCCTCCACATCCCCCAGCGAGCGTTGCGTGAAGGTGGAGAACCAACGCAGAGATTCAATCTCGATGTCGAACATGTCCACCCGCACCGCATGTTCCTCAGTGGCGGGGAACACATCCAGCAATCCCCCTCGCAACGCGAACTGCCCGCGCTCCTGCACCTGGTCCACGCGTTCGTAACCCGCCCCCACCAAGTCGGTGGCGCACTCTTCCAGGTCAAGCAGTTCCCCTACCCGCAACGTGAACGACCGCGGTCGGAGCTCGGGGTCGGGAACCTTCTCCGATAGCGCCACAGCCGAGACGACCACCACCGGGGCGTCGGCGTGCGTTTGCCGTCCCGCGGTCCGCTTGGGCAGCTCGCCCTCCCCGTCACCATCGACAGGCGTGAGCAACGCGTCGAGTGCTGCCACCCGCAAACCCACGAGATGGGCGGGGGGAGTGAGGTGCGACTCGTACGCAACCCCGCGCGAGGGGTAGAAACGCACGCGCCGGGGCGCAAGCCACGCGCTCAGATCGCCCGCAAGGTCGCGGGCGGCGCGGTCGTCGCCGACCACCACGAGCGCGGGCCTGCCCGCATCGCGGTCAAGCAGCGCCGCGATCGCAAAGGGGCGCAGCGACGCCGACACGAAAGCGTGTCCGCCCTCGCGTGCAAGGCGCACTCCCCCCGGGTCGTTCTCGATAGCGCCAAGCAGCGAGCGCAAACCCACGTGCTACTCCTCGCCCGCGAGCACGCGTTCCACAGCAGAACAGGAGCAATCGATCAGCTCGTCAACCTCGGCTTGGGGCTCGCGAAAGCGACCGAGTACGTAGCTCGAGACGATCTCGGGGTCGGTTGATTTGGGCCTCCCCACCCCCACCCGCACGCGCATGAAATCGGCGCTCCCCAGCTCGCGCTTGATCGACTTCAGGCCATTGTGGCCCGCCAGCCCACCGCCGAGACGAGTGCGAACGTCTCCAAAGGGGAGATCGATCTCGTCGTGCACCACCAGCACACGGTCGAGCGCCAGCTTCAACGATCCCCGCGCGGGTCCCACCGAGCGCCCGGTGTCGTTCATATAGGTCTGCGGCCACAACACAGCCACGCGCAAACCCTGCGCGCGGCCTTCGGCGATGCGACCACGAAAACGGTCTCTGGGACGGCCTAGCTGCCAGCGCTCCGCGAGACGGTCGGCAACCATGAAGCCGACGTTGTGACGCGTCTCTGAATGCTCACGCCCGGGGTTTCCCAGCCCGACGATCAGCCAGTCGGCCGGAGCGCCGCCACCGAAGGGGCGCAGGAGCTACTCCTCGGAGGCGCCGTCGCCGCCGGAGGACTCGCCCTCCGCGCTCGTCTCGCCGACGAGCTCGGTCTCAGACTCGATCTCAGACTCCTCCTCGCTCTGCAAGCGCGGAGCGGAGAGTGTGGCGACGGTGGTTTCTGGATCGTCGAGCAACGCGACGCCCTCCGGAGCGGGGATCGCATCGAGCGTCAAGGTATCGCCGATCTGCATCTCGCCGATGTCATGGACGATCGACTCGGGGATCGCCGTCGGCAGCGCCTCGATGTTCAGCTCGCGGGTCAAGTGCTCGAGGACTCCGCCTTCCTTGACCCCCGGAGCCTCATCCACGCCGGTGAGTTCGAGCGGCACGACCGCGTGAATCGCTATGTCGAGGCGAACCCGCAGAAGGTCGACGTGCGTTGTCTCTCCGCGGACGGGGTCGCGCTGGGCCTCCTTCAACACGACAGGCGTGGCCTTGCCTCCATCGATGCTGAGGTCCACCACCGCGCCGGAGCCTGCGAGAGCGATACGCAGCTCACGCGCATCGACGCTGAAGCTGAGCGGATCGGCGCCGCCTCCGTAGAGCACGCCAGGGATGCGCCCCGTGCGCCGCAGACGCCGTGCCGAGCGCGAGCCGTCGGGCTCGCGGCTTGATACGTCGAGCTTTGTTGTGGTGGTAGCCATGAGAAGGTCGAGGACTTTAGCAATCCCCTTCGTTCGGGATCGCCGCGCTCACCGAGAGAAGGGTCACAGAGAGGCCCGAGAGGAAGTTACCGGTGCGTTTTACGCTCAAGCACTGCACGATCGGAAGACGCCCGATCACCGTCCAGGCGACGCGGGTTGGCGCGGTGTCGCTGGTGAGCGAATAGGCAGTGTGGGAGGTGAGCGAGAGGATCTTCACCGACCCCCCACGCCGCATGCTCACCGCGTTTTGCCTGGCTTGCGCCACGCAGCCAGGATGGCTCACACAACCCGAGATGCGCGCGATCACTCCGCTTGCGTTCCCGGCGGCCTCGGCGCTCAGCACCGCGAGGACGTCGTCACGTTCGGTGTTCTCAACCGCCAGGTAGCGCGCGAGCAGCACGCTGAGCACGAGAAACACCGCCACCGCGACGGCGCCGATCGTCATCAGTCGGCGGGGAGGCAGCTTTCGCTGTTCGCCCAACCAGTCGCGGGGACGCCGGCTTGGTGGCGGCCCCTGCGTCTCGCCGTTGTCGCCGGCGTGACCCTCCTCGGCGCGCAGCTGTGCGATGTCGCTCAAAAGAGCTGGTTCTCGCCGCCGAACACTTCGCTCACGGAATCGTCGGTGAAGATGCGGCGGATCGAGTCGGTGAGCAGCTCGGCACAGGGGAGCACGCGGATGTTCTCCGGCGCCCCCGAGCGCACCGGGATCGTGTCGGTGACGACGATCTCCTTGAATCCAGCCTCCGCGAGGTTCTCGAAGGCTTTGCCCGACAACACAGCGTGGGTGGCGGCCGCGTATACGGAGGTGGCCCCCGCGTCGAGGACGGTGCGGGCGGCCGCCTTCAGCGTACCCGCGGTGTCGATCATGTCGTCCACGATCACCGCTGTCTTGCCCTTCACGTCACCGATGACATAGCCGATCTCCGCAACCTGCTGGGCGGGGCGCTCCTTGTCGAGGATGGCAAGCTCGGCGCCGATGATCGACGCGAACTTCTTGTTGAGCTTCACCCGTCCCGCGTCGGGCGCCACCACCACGAGGTCTGAGAGGTCAAGATCGTCGAAATATTGCGTGAGCATGAACAGCGCGGTCATGTGATCCACAGGCTTTTGGAAGAAGCCCTGGATCTGACCGGCGTGGAGGTCCATCGTGAGCACCCTGTCGGCGCCCGCCGCCTCGATCATGCGTGCCACGAGACGAGCGGAGATGGGCTCGCGCGGAGCCGACTTCTTGTCCTGGCGCGAATACCCGAACCAGGGGGTGACCGCGATCACGCGGTGGGCCGATGCGCCCACGGCGGCGTCGATCATGAACAGCAGCTCCATCAGCGAGTCGTTCGCCGTCACCCCGGTGGCGGGGTTGCCGCAGGTCGATTGCACGATGAACACGTCGGCGCCGCGAATCGACTCCTCATAGCGGCAGTACACCTCTCCGTTGGAGAAGGTCTTGAGCGTCACCGGACCCACGTCCACACCTAGCTTCTCCGAGATATCCACGGCAAGCTGGGGGTTGGCGCGCCCCGAGAACAGCATCAACCGCTTGTCGTAGTCGATTGGCAGGCTCGTCGGGGTGGGCTGCGTGCGCGTGTCTATCACGCTGCTCATCTCATTCGGGAGTGTAGAGGCAGCCAGAGACGATCCACCTCACGACTCGCTCTCGTCGGCCGCGGGAGCTTGGGGTGTCGTTTCGCGATCGCGCCGCCCGGCGTAGCCCTCGATGTTCTTCTGACGTGCGCGCGCCACCGCGAGCGCGCCCGGGGGCACGTCCTCCGTGACCACCGAGCCGGCGGCGGTGTAGGCATCGTCGCCCACACTCACTGGCGCCACATAGGAGGTGTCCACCCCTCCCCGCACACGGGAGCCAATCGTGGTGCGATGCTTCTCGTGACCGTCGTAGTTGGCGGTGATCGTGCCCGCGCCCAGGTTCGACTTCTCACCAATATCGGTGTCGCCGATATAGGAGAGGTGCGGGATCTTCGTGCCCGCGCCCACATTGGAGTTCTTGACCTCCACGAACGTCCCCACCTTCGAGCCATCGTGCAGGTGAGCACCAGGGCGCAGATAGGCGAACGGGCCGACACTCACACCGTCCTCGAGCGTGCTGTCCACGAGATAGGAATGGCGCACGGTGCAGTCCTCGCCGATCTTCGTGGCGCCGCGGATCGTGGTGAAAGGCTCGATCGTGGTGTCCTGGCCGATCTGCACGTCCACCTCGATGTTGGTGGAGGCAGGGTCCACGATAGTCACGCCACCGCGCATGTGACGCTCGGCGATCGCACGCTGGGCGAGCGCCCGCACATGCGCAAGTGCCACGCGGTCGTTCACGCCGAGCATGAGCCGCTCGTCGTCCACCACGTGTGCGGCTACAAGCGCTCCGTCGGCTCGCAGCAGATCGAGGGTCTGCGGCAGGTAGAGCTCTCCCTGCGCATTGTCGGAGGTCAAGCGTGGCAGCGCGCTCAGCAGTGCCGAGCCGGTGAACACATATATCCCGGAGTTCACCTCGCGGATCTCCAGCTCCGCCTCGGTGGCGTCGCCGGGCTTCTTCGTCTCCACCACACGCGTCACCGAGCCGTCAACGTCACGCACCACCCGCCCGTAGCCCATAGGATCATCGAGCACCGCCGTTGCCATCGTGGCGGCGGCCCCGCTGCTTACGTGCGCATCTACCAGGTCGCGGATCGCCTCCGTGCTCACAAGTGGAACATCGCCGCTCAACACCACAACCGGCGCGTCGGGATCGATGTGCTCTGAAGCTGCTCTAGCCGCGCCACCCGTTCCATCCGACTGCGGCTGAACCGCCAACTCCACACCCTCCGGGAGCACCGGCTCGCAGGCACGCGAGGGCGAGTCCACGACAACCACACGCCCAGCGCCGGCCGCGAGCGCCGCCCGCACAGGCCACAGCACCATCGGTATCCCGCACAGATCGTGCAGCACCTTAGGTGTCTTCGAGCGCATACGCGTCCCTTGCCCGGCAGCGAGGATCAGGACTGTGGGGGCGCTCATCGCCATGACTCTATTGGCCTCCGGGAATCCCGTACGGAACGGAGCGCCGCACGGAGGGGAACTGGGGGGCAGGGACTCGAACCCCGATTCTCAGGACCAAAACCTGATGTCCTGCCATTGGACGACCCCCCAAGGGGTACTGGCTACTCTACCGGCGAGAGCAGAGATCTACCGATCAGGACCGTCGCTGCCCCCGCCTCGGCACGCGCCCGCCACGGGCGCCGTCCTCGGAGGCGGGGCCGCGGGTGGTGGAGATGCCGAGCACTCGCATCGCCTTCAAACCGAGACTCAACTTCTCGCGGCCGTCGCTCGAGCTGACGTCTAGCCCGGTGAGCTCGCGAACGCGCTCCAGGCGGTAGTAGACCGTGTGACGGTGGGTGAAGAGGCGTTGTGCGGTGCCCGCGACATTGCCGTCGGCCTCGAGGAAGGTCTCGAGTGTTTGCAACAGCTCGGTCTCATACTGCTCGTCATAAGCCACCAGCGGCTCGACGGTCTCCGCGTAGAAGCGTTGCAACTCGGCGGGGTTGTCGGTCATCGAGCTGAGCAGCAATCGGTAGGCGCCGGTTTGCTCGAACGCGAGCACCCCCTCCTGCGAGCCTCCCTCGGCGACGTTTGCCGCCAGCAGCGCCTCTCCCGCCGCGCGCGAGAGTTCCACTGGGTCCTCCGCGATGCGACTGCGCCCGATCGCAAACGTGTTACCGGAGAGGGCGCTTTCCATCTCGCGCAGCACCGCTTCCGCGGCGCGCGCCGCGAGCAGCTCCTCGCCTCCGGGCACGAGTAGCAATATCTCGACACCCGCAGCCCCATTGCGCTCTGAGAGGGCGGCGATCGAGCGAGGGACCACCGCGCGGGCGCCACGCTCGGCGACAGCGCGCGCGCGGGCACGCCAGCCCTCCTCGGTGGGCGCCTGAGGGTGGGCGCGAGCGACGATCACGCTCGCGCCGTCCTGTAGCTCGATCGACAGTTCGCGCGCGCGGGTGAGGATCTCCTCGCGTGACACCCCCTCACGTCCAAGCGCCACCCGCAAGAGCTCCGCCGCGGCCGTCTCTGAGGCAACATCGGGCGCACGCACACGCTCCACCTCGGAAGCGATCATCGTGACGAGCAGCCTGCGCACAAGCGGGCTCGGGTCCTCCGCGCGGGCACGCATGTGAAGCGACCCCACCACGGCGTCGGCCACCCGCAGCGGCAGACTCGTCACGTCGTCCGAACCCGACAGCAGCGAGCGCTCGTCGGCGCTCGAGCGCGCCGCCACAGCAATCGTCGCGCCAGACGCGTCGATCACCGCCAGGCTGGCGTCGAGCGCGCGGGAGGCGGCACGCACCACCTCGGGCAACCCGGCACCCGACTCAACCGCCTCGGTTACCTCGTCGAGCCCTACCAGTTCAGACATGGCTATCCCTTGCTCCGCAGGGGAAGACGGGACATGGAGGGGTACTCAAGGTCAGCCCCAGAAGTAGACGAAGGCGAGGGCGGCGAGCACACCCGCGCCGACGAACACCGCAAGCACGTACAGCGATAGGACGGTGGCCGCCAAACGCTCCCACATGCGCGAGTAGGAGCCCCATGCAGGCACGAGGATGAGCCCCACGTAGAGCGCGAAGCCGAACACGCCGGCACAAACGGCTACGAGGTAGGTCATGGTGGTGCTCATGGTGTCTACCGGCTCGTGCTTTCTCGCATCGCTAGTGGGTTTCTGGAGATCGCATTGTTACGTACAGGGCCGCTGGACGTGTGCGAAGCTCGCCCCTACAGGCTCGGCAACGAGCGGGGTGGGCGAGCGTCCTTCAAGACCAGCCGCCGCGCGCTGCGCTCGGGCGAGACCGTTGGCACGGGCGAACAGACCCACAACGGTCGGACCGGAGCCGCTCACGAAAGTCACATCGGCGCCCGCTTCGGTCGCCTGCTCGAGCGTCCGCCCGATCGCGGGACACAACTCGAGGGATGCCGCCTGGAGATCGTTGTGCAGGAGGGATGCCTCTCTGGGCAGCGCTGCCCCCAGCTCGAGTGCTTGTGCCAACGCCCGGCGACGTTCCTCCAGGGAGTAGGAGTCACGGACGCTCCCCAGAAGATCGGCACCCGCGTAGACGTCGGCTGTAGAGAGACCGGTAGCTTGGGGGAGGACCAGAACCCCGAATCGCGACACGGGGTCAGGCAACTCCTCCAACACCTCCCCCGCGCCCGTCGCCAACCACCTTCCAGGTGTCACTTGGGCGGGGACGTCGGCGCCGAGCTCACGGGCGAGCACGTGCAACAGCTCCTCGTCACCCATTCCCGATGCCTCGCGCGCCAGCCGAAGCGTGGCCGCGGCGTCCGCCGACCCTCCCCCCAGCCCGGCCGCAACGGGAATGCGCTTATCGATAGTCAACCTGACCCACGCTTCCCAGCCAGTGGCCTCGCGGAAGAGTGCAAGCGCGCGCGAGGCAAGGTTCTCGCCGACCACGCCCTCGCACACAACCTCGTCACCCTCCGCACCCGGAGGGGGGTCTTCGAGCATGAGCTCGTCGGCGAGCGAGATCGACTGCATCACGCTCACCAACTCGTGGCGGCCATCCCCGCGCGTTTCACCCACGAACAGTCCAAGGTTGATCTTGGAGGGGGCAAGCGCGCGTATGGGCAGCGCCGTCACAGCTCGAGTGCCTCCGCCAACGCCACGAACTCCGCGGGCGTGAGCCGCTCGGCGCGCACATCCGCGGGATGACCAAGCGCCACCAACGCTTCGCGCGTCTGCTCGCGCGAGCAACCCACCCCCGCGATCGCCACCGACCGCGCGAGCGCCTTGCGACGGTGGGCAAACGCGCCACCCACCAACCTTCGCACCTGCGGTAAGGGGGCGGGGCCGCGGCGCACGACCTTCACGAGCACAGAATCGACGTTGGGCACGGGGCGAAACACAGTACGGGGGATCCCCCTCACCACCTCCACATCGCCCACGAGCTGGGCGAGCACGGAACTCACTCCATATACCCCGCTTCCGGGTCCTGCGGCAAGCCGTTCGCCAACCTCACGTTGCACCATCACCAAGCACATTTGCACGCTCTCCAAATCCTCCATCGTGCGCAACACCACCCCAGCGGCGATCCCGTACGGCAGGTTCGCCACCATCTTCGTCGGCTCGGGTCGCATCGCCGTGAGGTCGATCCGCATCGCATCGCCCCACCAGAGCGTGACGTTCGCGAACTCATCGACACTGGTCTGGAGCGGGTCGCGCAAACGCTCGTCCACCTCTACAACATGCACCCACCGGGTCCTTGGCGCCAGATAGGCCGAGAGCACCCCTTCGCCCCCGCCTACCTCCAGCACGACATCCTCAGGAGAAAGCTCGCTCGCTCGCTCGATCACCCCAAGGATGTTGGGGTCGCGCAGGAAGTTCTGGCCGAGATCCCTGCTGCGCCTGGTGGGGCTCACCAGCCGAACACACGCGCCGCGTTGCGCTCCAAAGTGATCCCCAACTCTTGCACCGACACACCCCTCATCTCCGCTACGAAGGCGGCGGTGTGCATCACATACGCGGGTTGGTTTGGATGCTTGCGCACCGCCTGCGGGGTGAGGTAGGGAGCGTCGGTCTCCACCAGCAGCAACTCCTCGGGCACGTTTCGCACCGCCTGCGCGAGGTTGGCGGCGCTTTTGTATGTCACGTTCCCCGCGAAGGAGATCATGTAGCCACGCTCCGAGCACTCCCGCACGCGCTCGGCCATCGAGAAGCAGTGCATCACCACGCGCACACCTTCTGCCTGTGCGGCGAGCATCTCAAGCGTGTCCTCGTCGGCAGCCCTTGTGTGGATTATCAGCGGCTTACCCACTGTCTTTGAAAGCTCAATCTGCGCAGCGAACGCGCGCTCCTGGTCGGCCCGGGGCGCGTAGTCGCGGTAGTAATCGAGACCGGTCTCGCCTATGGCCACACATCGCGGATGCGCCGCCAGCGCCTGAAGCTCGGCGAGATCGGCATCATCGAAACCTTGCGCCTCGTTGGGGTGGCGCCCGACCGCGGCGTACACCTGGGGAAACGCCTCTGCCGCCGCAAGTGCGGTCCTGGAGGAGGACCCGTTCGTGCCTACGGTTAGCATTCGCCCCACCCCCACCGACACAGCCCTCTCCACCAAGTCGGCATCGTGCTCTTCGCAAAGATGAAGATGCGTGTGGCTATCGATCACGGTTGAGTCTTGATTGCTGGCTTTGCGTCTGTCCCGGAATTGCGGTCCTGCTTGGGAAACAGCGGCTCGAGCGCCCTTACCTTGCTCAGTGTGCCTTGTCCAAAGGCTGCCCCAACCAACGCGACGTCGGGGGCGCCGAGGGCCTCCAAGAGCTTGGCGGTGCTGTCGGGGAGGTAGGGGTGAAGCAGTACCGACACCACTCGCAAGCCCTCCGCGAGCGTCAGCAGCACGCGGTCGAGGTCCTCCCCCCGCGCGGGGTCCTTGGCGAGCTGCCACGGCGCCTGTTCCTCCACGTAGCGGTTCAAACGGCGCACCCTTCCCCAGATCTCATCCAGTGCATTTGTGAGCTCCACCCGGTCGAGCAGTCTTGAAACACGCTCTGCAAGCCCGTCGAAATCCTCCGCGAGCGCACCGTCGGGATCGCCGCCCGTCAACGATCCGTCGCGGTAGCGCACGATCATCGCGATCGTGCGGGAGGCGAGGTTGCCGTAGTCGTTGGCCAACTCCGATTCATACCGCTGCTCGAAGGAGGAGGTGGACACCGAGCCGTCTTGCCCGAAGGACACGTCGCGCAGCAGATAGAACCGCAACGCGTCTGCCCCGAAGCGGTCGATCACCGCGAATGGGTCGAGCACATTACCCAGCGACTTACTCATCTTCTCGCCGTCCATCAACAGGTAGCCGTGCACGAACAGCTTCTTCGGCAACTCCAGGCCGGCGGCCATCAGCAGTGCTGGCCAGTACACGGCGTGGAAACGGAGGATGTCCTTTGCGATGAGATGCACGTCGGCCGGCCAGAACGTTTGAGTCAATGAGCCGGCGGGGGACGTCCCGGGGGGGGTGTGTATCTCTTTTAGTGGTGACTCGCGCGCGCGCGTATAAGCCCCAGCCCCGTCAGCCCCAGCCCCGTCGCTCATGGGCGCCTTGGGGAAGGGGGCGTAGGTGAGCGCCGAGTAGTAGTTCAGGAGCGCGTCAAACCACACGTAGAAGACATGCTCTTCGTCCCACGGCACGGGCACACCCCACGTGAGCTTGCGTCTGGAGAGTGGCACGTCGCGCAGCCCCGACTTGATAAACGAGAGCGCCTCGTTGTAGCGACTTTTCGGCGCCACGAAGTCCTCGTGCTCGGAATAGAGACGTTCAAGGGGCTCCTGGAAGGTGGAAAGCGCGAAGAAGTAGTTCTCCTCCTGCTCCCTTGTGAGCCTCACGTGGTGGATCGGGCACAACTCGCCCTCGTCCACTTCGTTCTCCGCCTTGAAATCGGCGCACTTGGGGCAATACCACCCTTCGTAGATACCCATGTGTACGTGCCCGTTCTCGCGCACCTTGGAGAGCACCTCCTGCACCACCGCCATGTGCTGTGGGTCGGTGGTACGGATGAAGAAGTCGTTGGAGGCGTCGATGCGCGGGGCAAGTGCCGTGAAGCGCTCGGAGTTACGGTCGGCGAGTTCCTTGGGTTCCACGCCGAGGGCGTGGGCGGCATCGGCGACCGGCTCCCCGTGCTCGTCGGTGCCGGTGAGGAAGAACACCTCCTCCCCACGCTGGCGGTGGTGGCGAGCCAGAACGTCGGCCGCGATCGTCGTGTACGCGTGGCCCAGGTGGGGGGCCGCGTTTACATAGTAGATGGGGGTAGTTACATAGAAGGACATCGCCTGCCCAGGCTACTGACGCACTGCGACGGCGGTCGGCGGGTCATGTTCTCAAGCGCCGGTGAGCTCGCGGTAGAGCTCGTTCGCACTGACACCCGTGAGCTTGGCGAGAGCGCTAGCCGCGGGACGGGCACGGGCACCGGCGTCTACCAGGGCACGCATAGCCGTATGTGCCTCATCGTGAGCCACGCTGGCGGCCGCGGCAGGCCCCACGACGAGCACCACCTCGCCGCGGGGTTGGCTCTGCTCATAGTGCACCGCTAGTTCGGCGGCGTCCCCACGTCTCACTTCCTCGTGCAGCTTCGTCAGCTCTCGGCAAACCGCAACTGGCCGCTCCCCGTCCAATGCGGCCAGAGTCGCAAGCGTGGCCGCCAGCCGTGCCGGCGACTCAAACGCCACCAGAGTCTCCTGTGCGCCCCCAAGCAAACGCTCGAGCTCCCCCCGCTTGCGCGGGAGGAAGCCCACGAAACACCACCTCTCCGACGGCAAACCTGAGGCCACCAGCGCCACGAGCACACTGCTCGGACCAGGCAGCACCTCGACTCTAAGCCCCTCAGCGATGCAGGCCTGGATCACCGCGTACCCCGGATCGGACACGAGCGGCATGCCCGCGTCTGACACGAGTGCCACCACCGCTCCATCGCCGATGCTCCGCGTCAGCTCCCCGGCGCGCTCGCGCTCGTTGTGCTCGTGGTAGCTCACGAGTTTCCCCCCGATGTCGTAGCGATCGAGCAGCACCCTCGTGCGGCGGGTGTCCTCGCAGGCGATCACATCCGCCTCGCGCAGCTCCTGGAGCGCACGCAAGGTGACGTCCCCGAGGTTGCCGATCGGGGTGGGACACACCACCAGCCTTCCAACTGCGCCATCGGGGGTGGTCATTGCAGGAATATAGGGTCCTACCCCTTCCCGGCGAACCTTGAGAGCGGCCGGCGAATCTACTTCAAGCGCAAGTCGGTGACGCACTTATCGCCAAGCGCCGAGCGAAGCCACCACTCAGTGACCTCCGAACCAAACGACAAACCCCAATACACGCGCTACCGCGCGGGAAGGCGTCTCCCGGGACGCCCAGAGAGCGAGGTTCAAGATGTCCGTCTACCCCGCGCGCCCCGCCTCCCGCGCAAGCCAAGCGATCCCCCCGGCCCCATGGGTGTTTGGAGCCGACGCATCACTCCCAAGCGCGTGCTCCTCAGCGTGGTGGCGCTCGTGTTCGGCTGGCTCCTGCTCTCGCTCCTCCTGTTCCTTCTGAGCGCCCACTTCGAGCGCACCTCCCCACCCTCGGACGTCGCGGGCGTGCTCGAACCCGCCGGCTACCCCCTCACCTCCCCCAACAACATCCTCGTGCTCGGCTCTGATAAACGCCCCAAGAACAGCAAGGAACCGGGCGCTGAAACAACCGGACCGGGACGCTCGGACACGATCATGCTGATCCGCACGGGCGGCGGGCACGCCGCCCGTCTGTCGATCCCCCGCGACACGGTGGTGGAAATCCCCGGGCACGGGTTGCAGAAGATCAACGCCGCCCACGCCTTCGGCGGACCTGCGCTGTCGATCTCCCTCATCAAAAAATGGCTCGGTGTCCCGATCAACCACCTTGTGGAAGTGAACTTCGAAAACTTCCCCTCCCTCATAGACGCGATGGGGGGCGTCGACTACACCGGCAGCTGTGTCCACGCGCTCGTCGACGGAGGGGCGGCTAACGGCGGCTTCACGTTGCGCCTCCCCGCCGGCACCCACCACCTCGACGGCCGTGAAGCGCTTGCGCTGGCACGCACGCGGGAGAACCTCTGCGCACCCAGCCAAACCGACATCCAACGCGAGGAACACCAGCAGGCGCTTTTCAACGACATGAAGTCACGCCTCGAGTCGTTCTCGAGTTTCATCCGCCTCCCACTCATCTCCTGGAACGCCCCACCGGCGATCATCTCCGACATGAGCGGACCCACACTCCTTGGGCTCTTCGGTGCGCTCGCCATCTCGGGCACACCCCCCACCCGCGTGCTCAAGCCGTCGGGGAGCGTCACCCTCCCCGACGGCGAGGCCGGTCTCACCGTCTCAGAAAGCGAGCGCCACGCCGCGGCCGCACGCTTCCTCGCAGGCTAACGCGAGCAGCGGGCCACGGGCAAAGTCAAAAGAACCACCCACAAACTACTGTGGGCTACTTCGCCGCTGCCACCGGCTTTGACTCGGACGTCTTTTTCTCCGGCTTCGCGCTCGACTCGCTCGTTTTGCTCGCCTCTTTCGCTGCCCCCTCGCTCTTGGGGGAATCGGACGAGCCCTCGCTCGATGAGGTCTCGCCCGATGACCCCGACGAGGACGTGTCGGCTGACGCCGCCGTCTCACGCTGGCGCTTGCGGGTTCCGTAGTCGGTGTTGTAGAACCCTTTGCCCTTGAAGTGCACCGCGGGTGCGTGCAACACCCGTTCCACCGGAACCCCGGTCTCAGGGTCGGTGGTGAGCGTGTCGTCGCTGAAGGACTGCTGCACCTCGAAGGTGCTCCCGTCAGGGCGTCTGTACTCGTAGATGGGCATGTAGGCCGATTATAAGAGCGCGCTGGTCAGTCGGCCACGAGTGAGCGCACACACTCGATGCCGGCCTGAATCGACGCCGTGAAGTCGCGCTCTGGCTCAGCCACCAACCGCAACGCAAACCCGTCGCCGATCGAGAAGAGAATGTCCGCTACCGCCTCGGGCTCGGCGTGGAGTCGCAACACCCCGTCCTCCTGCGCCGCCGCGAGCATCCCCGCCAGACGCTCGCGGGTGAGACGCACGAGCCTCCCGTACTCCACTGCGATCTCCGCGTTGCGTCGTGAGAGCGTGAACAGCTCGAACACGAGCGTCACGAAGTCGGGGTCCTCGCGGACGGTCTCCTCCAGATTCTGCGCCAACAACGCCACGAAATCGTCGGCGGTTTGTGCCCCGGCGAGTCGCTGCTCGAGCGCCTCGATGCGCTGATCGCAGTCGCGCCGCGCCGCCTCCACCAGCAACTGCTCCTTCGTGCCGAAGTAATAGTGCAGCAGCCCCCTCGACACACCCGCCTCACGTGAAACATGGTCGAAAGTGGAGCCCGCGGCTCCGCGACGCGCCACACTGTGGCGCATCGCCTCGACGATCCGCTGCGCCTTCTCACCCGAGAGCGAACGGGCGGCGCCTGCCCCAGCGGGCTCTTCCCGCTCCTGGAGTACCGAAACTGTGTCGCTCACGCGGCCGATATGTCCACCGGTGCGGGAGCCTCCGCCGCCGGCATCGTGGTGGAGCTGTAGTCGAACTCCTCCTCTGCCCCAAACAGGAGATCGAGCACCTTGGAGCGCAAACCTTCGCTCAACGCAAGCGCCAACGCCGCGCCCACGAGCACCAGCAGCAATCCGCGACCAAACCCTCCTTTGCGCTTGGGCGCCGGGGACGGTTGCCTGAAGGACATCGAAGCCTCCTTGAGCGCGCTCGCCGCTTCCGCCAACTCGCGCTGCAACTTGCGGTCCTCCATCAACGCCTTCCCCGCGGGCTTGCCGTTACTCATGCGCCCGTACGCGCTGCGCGCTGCACCGTAGGCCGAGAGTAGGTTCTCCCGCAACTGCTCGTCCTCCATCAAGCGCTTGACATATTCGCTGCCAAGCACCGCCTCGCTCGCCTTACCGATCCTGTCTTTTGCCGCCATCTAGCCACCGCCTCTGCTGAAAGCTTTGTCGATCTGTCCAATATACCCCCGATGATCTGTATCTCGAACGCATGAAAAGCAAACCCACCCATCCTCGCCTTCCCGTACGTCCAGATCAAGACGTATAGGCGGATGCCGAGCTTCCAAGCAACCGCCACCTTCCTCGGAGTCCTTCTGATCGTGGGGGCGCTCCTGTCCGGACTGGCACAGCGCTCGTTTCTCTCGCTCGCCGCGCTGTTCGTGCTCACCGGCTTCGTGGTCGGCGACGGGGGCTTTGAATGGGTCAGCTTCCACGCTCAATCAGGGTTCGTCGAGGACCTCGCCTTCATAGCGCTCATCGTGATTCTCTTTCGCGACGGCTTGGAGGTCGAGGGGGAGATGCTTCAGAGCGCGTGGCACCTACCGCTGCGCAAGCTCGCGATCGCCATGCCCCTCACGGCTGGGATCGTCGCGCTCGCCGCGCATCTGCTGATCGGGCTGTCGTGGACCGAGTCTGCGCTCCTCGGCGCGCTGCTCTCCCCCACCGACCCGGTGCTCACGTCAAACATAGTCACCAACCCACGCGTCCCGCGACTGATACGTCACTCGCTCAATTTGGAGTCGGGCCTCAACGACGGCCTCGCCCTACCCGCGGTCCTTACATTCCTGGCCGCCCTCTCGAGCGAATCGCAGAACTTCGTGTGGTGGCGCTTCGTGCTCCAGGATGTGGGCCTCGGCTTCCTCTATGGACTTATCCTCGGCTGGCTCGCCTCATGGCTCATGCCGAGTGAGAGCCGCAGACCACTCGAGCATCCGATCCCCTCCCACCAGAAGTCCCTCTACGCCCTCGGAGTCGCCTTCGCCACCTACGGCCTCACGGTCCTCGCTCCGCGCGGCAACGGTTTCATCGCGGTGTTCGTCGCAGCAATCGTCCTCGGGCTGCGCCGTCCCGATCTGCGCCGTCATTTCGAGCAACGCGCAGATGAGATTGTCGAGATCGTCAAGCTCGGGATCTTCGTTGTGTTCGGCTCGCTGTTGACCCTCGATGCCCTGGAGTCAAGCGGCTGGGCGGCGCTCGGCCTCGTGGCTGCCACTTTCCTGATCGCCCGGCCGGTGGCGGTGTGGATAGCGCTACTCGGCACCGACACCGACCGCCAAACACGTCTCTTTATGGGCTGGTTCGGCCCCAAGGGCGTTGCCACGATGACCTTCTCGCTACTCGTCCTCGATCAACACATCGCAAACGGCGAGCACATCTTCGACCTCGCGGCTTTGGTCGTGTTCTGCTCGATCGTCCTCCATGGCCTCACCGACACACCCGGAGCGAACTACATAGCTCGCCACGCCGAACGCAAGAAGACCTAGGCGTGGAGCGCCGCCTGCTCCTGCGCGGAGGGAAACGCCCACGCGGCGCGTGAGCGGCGCTCTTGGCGGAACACGAACCGCAGTTGCTGTGGTGGGGCGAGCTTGGCGGCGGCGGGGCGGAATGTGGCGCAGGGCTCTGAGAGTTCCAGGGCGCAGAGCAGATTTGACTTGAAGTAGCAGTCCTCACAGGAGACCGCCTTGACTCGCTTGCTCTGCTTTCTCGACACTGACACCCCTTTGACTCGCGGCTGCTTGATCTAACGACAGTGGGGCATCAAAGCACCCTCGACACCCTCGCTTCAAGGGCTCGCGAAACGCCTTCTCGCAAATCGCAGGGAAAACACGCGTCATCATGGTGGAGTGCGCATTCTCCTCACCGGCGTCAGCGGGTTCGTCGGCGCCGCCCTGATGCCTCGCCTGCTTGAGCAGGGCCACGAGGTGCGAGCCCTAGCGCGCGATCGGTCCCGCGTCGTGCAGGCTCTCACCACAAGCGGTGTCAACCTCTCGGACTTCGAGCTCGTCATCGGCGACACGGTCTCCGGCCTTGGTGTCCCCGGCGCGATGCGAGGCGTAGAGGTTGCCTATTACCTAATCCATTCGATGGAGTCAGCCGCCGATGGCGAAGTCGCGGAGTCATTTCCCGCGCGCGAGCGTGCATCCGCCGACACATTCGCCCAAACGGCCCAGGCTGCAGGGGTCAGTCGAATCGTCTATCTCGGGGGCCTACTCCCTGACCACGAAACCACCTCGGCGCACTTGTCGAGCAGATACGCGGTCGAGCGCATATTGCTCGGTGCAATTCCTGATTCGGTGGCGTTGCGCGCGTCAATTGTGATAGGTGCTCGCTCGCGCTCGTTTCGCTTCCTGGTGCGACTCGTGGAGCGCCTCCCGGTGCTCGTCCTGCCGTCGTGGCGCGACTATCGCACCCAGCCCATCGATGAGCGCGATATCGTGGAGATGCTCCTCGCCTGCGCATCTGTGGCATCTGTCGCTGGATGCTCGTTTGACGTCGGAGGCCCGGACATCCTCACCTACGGCGAGATGCTCGAACGCGTCGCCGAGTTGATGTTGCTGGCACGTCCCAGCGTCGGCCTACGCCTAACCGCCACACCACTCGCCGCCCGCCTCGCCGCGGCCCTCACCGACGAGCGCCTCGAGCTGGTGCTCCCCCTTATGCAAGGGCTCACTTCCGACCTGCTACCCCACGATAATCGTGCTCCAAATAGCTTGAATGTTGACTTGCACTCATTTGACTCCGCCGTGGAGCGCGCCCTGTATGAGTGGGAGAAGGTGGAACCGCTTGCAGCCCGCTGAATACAGCACGGGCCGCGAAACCTCCCCACCGCAACTCAAAGCACCACGACCGACAGTTACGGTTGGCCCACCTCAATGAGCACAGTTACGGCCTCTATAGACATTCCCGCAACCCCCCGAGAGGTGTGGGACACCGTTATGGACCCCCTCCGGCTGGGTGAGTGGGTCACCATTCACCGCAAGCTCCGCAGCAGCGACAAAGGCGCTCCACACGTGGGTTTTCGCATGGATCAGCAAATCCACCTCAGGGGTATCAGCCTCGACGTTCATTGGACGCTAGTGGAGTGCGTGCCGTGTGAGCACGCCCTATGGGAGGGGCGAGGTCCGGCCCGCTCACGAGCCCACACCGAATACCGGTTGCATCAGATTGAGGGGGGCGCCACCCGTTTTGATTATCGCAACGAGTTCCACCCGCCGCTCGGGCCGCTCGGCGCCCTCGCCTCTCGTGCGCTCGTTGGCGGAATACCCGAGCGTGAGGCCACCCAAACACTCGACCGGCTACGTTCTATTTTGGAGAGTGATTGATGAATTGCACGCTTGATAGTCAAGTTGTGTAAAGTGAAGCGAAAGACCGTGCGCTACACGTATCGCCCGGTTCCCTTCACTCCACCTGAACAGGACACAAATCGTGACTGACTTCCTTGACGAGAAGCGCCGAGAGATAAACGATCGACTGGCGGAGCTCAAGCCGCTGATCGACGAGTACAACCGGCTCCAGGCCGCCTCAACGGCACTGGCAGGCGTCGGCGGGTCCTCCCCGGCTCCGGCTTCCCGTGCCGCATCCACCCCCGCCGCTCCCGCGGCGACGCCGGCGCGACGCGGACCCGGCCGCCCGAAGGGCTCGAAGAACCGCACCACCACCGGCAAGCGCCGTGGCCGCCCGCCCGGGTCCAAGAACAAGACAACCGCCGCCGCTTCTGCGCCGGCAGCGACTACCGCCACCGCCGCGACACCCCGTCGCCGTGCCGGCCGTCGCAAGGGCAGCGGCACCCGCGCCGCGCAGGCACTCTCATTCGTTACGGGACAGCCCGGGATCACGATCCCCGAGCTCGCCTCCAAGATGGGAATCAAGCAGAACTACCTATACCGTGTCCTGCCCGGCCTCGAGCAGGAAAAGAAGATAAAGAAGCAGGGCCGCGGTTGGCACCCCGCGTCCTAGTCTCATCGCCCCTGGCGGCGTCCTCCCTCCCTTGTGTGCCCCCAGCACACTGCGGTCGGTGCGTCCTTGCCAGGAACGACGATCCGTCGGACGAGGCAGTCGCGTAAGTCATTACCAACGGCCGGGCTCGCGTTATGCGGCCCGGCCGTTTTTCGTTAAGCGGTGGTCTGCTCAGGTTGACTAGATCAAGCCCTGGCTCTGCACGGTGGTGCGCTCGTCTTGGAGCTCTGCCAGCGACGCCTCGATCTTCGCACGCGAGAAGTCGTCGATGTCCAGACCCTCCACTATCGACCACTCGCCGTTTGCACAGGTGCAAGGGAAGCCGCTGATGAGTCCCTCGGGCACACCGTAGGAACCATCGGACGCGACCCCCATCGACACCCACTCGCTCGTGCCTGCAACCCAATCGCGTACATGATCTATCGCCGCGTTGGCAGCCGAAGCCGCGCTCGACGCGCCACGCGCCTCGATGATCGCGGCACCGCGCTTTCCGACGTTCGGTAGGAAATCGTTTTCGATCCACGCTTGATCGTCGACGACCTGCGCCGCCTGCGTACCTTTGACTTCGGCGTGGAAAAGATCGGGGTACATCGTGGGCGAGTGATTTCCCCACACCCCCATTTTGGTGACGTCACTGACCGACGCACCCACCTTATTGGCCAGCTGCGCCACCGCACGATTGTGGTCGAGTCGCATCATCGAGGTGAAGCGCTCGCGCGGTATGTCCTGCGCGTTGTTCATCGCGATCAGACAGTTGGTGTTGGCTGGGTTGCCCACCACGAGTACCTTCACGTCGCTTGCCGCCTTCTCGCCTAGCGCCTTACCCTGCGCGGTGAAGATCTTGCCGTTCTCGCTCAGCAGCTCAGCGCGCTCCATACCCTTCGTGCGTGGCCGCGAACCAACCAACAAGGCGATGTTCACCCCATCGAATGCATCCTCGGGGTTATCGTGCAGGTCGAGACCGGCGAGCAAGGGAAAGGCGCAATCGACTATCTCCATCGCCACCCCCTCGAGCGCTCCCATGGCGGGCGGGATCTCGAGCAGTCGCAGATCCACCGGCTGGTCTGGACCGAGCAGTTGACCGCTCGCGATGCGAAACACAAGGCTGTAGCCGATCTGGCCGGCGGCGCCTGTCACGGTGACTCTTACGGGATTGCTCACGGGTTCTTCAACTCCTGGTTGGGGGGGGTCAATTATTGTCTCTACCGATGAACACGCCGGTAGAGACCGAACGCGAGGTCTATCGCGCTCATGCCATTGCGCGCTTCAAATTGTCGTCGATCGAGGTAAGGAACTCCTCTGTCGTCTGCCACTCTTGCTCGGGACCAACGAGTAGCGCAAGATCCTTGGTCATCTTGCCGCTTTCCACCGTCTCTATACAGACGCGCTCGAGTGTCTGTGCGAACTCGCTCACAGCGGGCGTCCTGTCCATCCGTCCACGGGCCAAAAGGGCACGTGTCCACGCGAAGATGGAGGCGATCGGATTCGTGGAGGTGGGCTTGCCTTCCTCGTGCATCCGGTAGTGACGCGTCACGGTGCCGTGTGCGGCCTCCGCCTCGACTGTCTTGCCATCGGCGCTCATCAACACGCTGGTCATCAGCCCGAGCGAGCCGAAGCCTTGAGCGACGGTATCCGACTGGACGTCGCCGTCGTAGTTCTTGCACGCCCATACATATCCGCCTTCCCACTTCAGCGCCGCCGCAACCATGTCATCGATGAGGCGGTGTTCGTAGGTGATGCCCGCGGCCTCGAAATCAGCCTTGAACTCGCTCTCGTACACCTCGGCGAAAATGTCCTTGAAGCGCCCGTCGTAGCGCTTGAGGATCGTGTTCTTGGTCGAAAGGTAGACGGGATAGGCGCGATCGAGCCCGTAGCGCATCGATGCGCGGGCGAAGTCCCGGATCGAGTCATCGAGGTTGTACATGGCAAGTGCGATGCCGGGGCCGGGAAAGTCGAACACGTCGAGCTCGATCGGGTCCGTGCCGTCCTTGGGCGTGAAGGTAAGCGTCAGTTCGCCTTCTCCGGGAATCACCATGTCAGTCGCGCGGTATTGGTCGCCGAAGGCGTGACGGCCGATCACAATTGGCTTGGTCCATCCGGGCACCAGACGGGGGATGTTCGAGATGACTATTGGCTCGCGGAAGATCACGCCGCCAAGGATGTTGCGCACAGTGCCGTTCGGGGAGCGGTACATCTCCTTGAGGCCAAACTCCTCCACGCGCGCCTCGTCGGGAGTGATCGTGGCGCACTTCACTCCCACCCCATGGCGCTTGATCGCTTCCGCCGCTTCCACTGTGATCGCGTCCTCGGTAGCGTCGCGCGCTTGGATCGAGAGGTCGAAGTACTTCAACTCGATGTCGAGGTAGGGCAAGATCAGCTGCTCCTTGATGAACGACCAGATGATGCGCGTCATCTCGTCGCCGTCGAGCTCGACTACGGGGTTCTCCACCTTGATCTTTGCCATGTGCAGGTCCTCGGATTAGCTGATGTGCGGGATCACAATCCACCCCGGCGGGCGATGCTATCGCGCAGCGTGCGGTGTTCGCGGTTGGGCTTTGCGGTCGGGCCTCGGCAGCCGACGTTCGCGGTCTCTTGAGCTCCCACGGCCGTGGGGTACCCGGGACGCGGGGTACCCGGGATGTATTTCCAAAAAGGGTGACTCGCGCGCGTGCACGTAAGCAAGGCTTTCTTCGCGCGCGCGCACGCGGGTCGCCCCAAGCGAACATCACCACCCAACCCCGCGCGATGAGGAGGTAACCTCTAAGAGGTGGCAGCCATATCCGACAGAACGCGCTCGCGGGAGTGGCAGACCCACACCGTCGCAAACCAAGCCCCGCCCCTTGAAGGGGTGGACGTGTTCGCGAGCAACCTGCCCCTGGTTGAGGCAACGCAGCGCGAGGGCGCCGGCTGGGTGAGCCCCCGCGCGTCCGAGCTTGGCAAGTTCGTGGGCGGCCTGCCCCAGCAATACTGGGGGCGCCTGGCGAACGAGAATAAGCCGGTACTGAAGACTCACGACCGCTACGGCAACCGCATCGACGAGGTGGAGTTCCACCCCGCCTGGCACAAGCTGATGAAGATGGGCGTGGAGTACGAATTGCACGCCCTCCCATGGCGCAGCGAGCAGCCCGCCGCGCACACGGCCCGTGCCGCCCTCTACATGACGGCGATGCAAGCCGAGGCGGGCTTCTGTTGTCCGATCACCATGACCTTCGCGGTGCTACCGGCGCTGCGCACCCAGCCCGAGCTCTTGGACGAGTGGGGACCGTTGGTGACGGCCACGAGTTACGACCCGCGTCTCGTTCCCGCTAGCGAGAAGGGCTCGGCAATCGCGGGTATGGCGATGACCGAGAAGCAGGGTGGCTCGGATGTGAAAGCCAACACCACCGTGGCCCGTCCCCTGAACGGCGGCGGGCCAGGAGCGGAGTACGAGCTCACGGGCCACAAGTGGTTCTGCTCGGCGCCAATGTCAGACCTCTTCCTCGTACTCGCGCAAACAGACGAAGGCCTCTCGTGCTTCCTCTTGCCTCGCATCTTGCCCGATGGCAGCCGCAACGCCTTCCATATCCAGCGTTTGAAGGACAAGCTGGGCAACCACTCAAACGCCTCATCTGAGGTGGAATTCCACGGCGCATGGGCGCGCATGGTGGGCGAGCCCGGCCGCGGGGTGCCCACGATCATCGAGATGGTAGGCCACACACGCCTCGATTGCGTGATCGGTGGGGCCGCTGGTATGCGCGCGGGAGTCGTAAATGCGACACATCACGCGGCGCATCGCTCGGCGTTTGGCAGGCTGCTGATCGACCAGCCACTTATGCAGAATGTACTCGCGGACCTGTGCGTGGAGTCAGAGGCGGCAACCGCACTTGCGATGCGTCTGGCGCGCGCCTACGACGAGGCCGGCTCCGAGACGTCCGATTCAGGTCCCGTCCACCCCAGCGACGACCTTTCAGATGCCCACCTTTTCAAGCGTTTGGCCACAGCGGTGGGCAAGTATTGGGTGTGTAAGCGCGCCCCCAACCACGCATTCGAGTCGCTTGAGTGCCTTGGTGGCAACGGGTATGTCGAGGAGTCGGGGATGCCTCGCCTCTACCGTGAGGCGCCGCTGGCATCTATTTGGGAGGGCTCGGGCAATGTGATGAGCCTCGATGTGTTGCGCGCACTCGTGCGCACCCCGCGCTCGCTCGAGGTGTTCATGCACGAGGTCAACCAGGCGCAGGGAGCCGACGCCAGGTTGGACGCCCACGTAAAAAAGCTCGAAAGCCAGTTCTCAGACCCCTCGACGCTTGAGTCGCGCGCGCGGCGAGTGGTGGAGAGCATGGCGCTTGCGCTGCAGGGATCGTTGCTTGTGCGCCATAGCGACCCAGCGGTCGCCGATGCGTTCTGCGCATCGCGACTCGGAGGAGACGGCGGGCTCGAGTACGGCACCCTTCCCGCCGGCGTTAACTTCGAGACGATCGTCGCACGCAGCCGCGTGCAGGGCTGACACACCGGGCCAGACCACTCGACAGCCTAAGATCTACTTATGGCCACGAGACCGCCTATGCAGGTGCGCGGAAGCATCCAGCTTGCGCGTATCTTCGGGATTCGCATCGGCGTGAGCGTGAGCTGGTTCTTTGTCCTTTTCTTCCTGATCTTCTTTCTGTCGCAGTACTTCCATGAAGTGCTCGGCGGCTCCTCGAGTACCGCCTATGTGGTCGCGGTGGGCGGTGCGGTCGGATACTTCGCCTCTTTGATCCTTCATGAGTTGGGACACGCGCTCGTGTCGCGCCGGTTGGGCATCCCGATCCTAGGCATCGACCTGTGGTTCTTCGGGGGCATGGCGAAGCCTGTGCGCGAACCGGAGACCCCGGGCGAGGAATTCAAGATCTCCGCGGCCGGCCCGGCCGCGACGTTTGCCGTGCTAATCGTTTGTGCCGTGGCGATCGCGTTGATCGCCAGCGGCGGGCACTTCACAGACGCGGTACTCAAGAAGGAACACTTCACGACCACACCGGCGCTTGCGCTGCTCGGCTGGCTTGCCTTCATCAACGCCGCGCTACTCCTGTTCAACCTGGTGCCCGCCTTCCCGCTCGACGGTGGGCGTATCGCCCGTGCGGCGATCTGGTGGCGCACCGGCGACCGCCATCGCGGCACACGCATCACCGGACGCGCGGGGCAAGCGTTTGCGATGGCGCTGGGGATCGTTGGACTGCTGGGGCTCGTCAACGGCAGCGGCTGGGGGCTTTTCACGATGGTGCTCGGGTTGATCCTCTATCAAGCCTCCGGGGGAGCGGTGATGCAGGGAGCGCTCGGCCAACGCATCCAGAGCGTGAGGGTGGCCGACATCATGGACCGCGAGCCGCCGACGATGCTCGCCGAGCTCAAGCTGCTCGATGCTCAGGAGCAGTTCTTCCAACGCGACCGCAGGCCGTGGTTTGCCGTCGTCGACCACGCGCGCCACTTCCTGGGAGTGGTGCGCTCGGAGCGAATCGACCAGGAGATAGCGGCCGGACGCCCTGCCCTTGAGGTGGGCGACGTGCTCGAGCAGGATCTGGCGGTGCGCATAGATGAGCACGAACCGCTTGAGTCGTTGCTGCGCAGCGAGGGCTTGGGCCGTCTTGGCGGGATGGTGGCGGTGGACGCCGAGGGCGTGCTCAGAGGCGTCGTCACGGTGGCCCAGATACGCCAGGCGCTACGTCCTGCCGCCGATATATAGAGTCCTCGACCATGCCATCACATGACGTACTAATCATCGGCGCTGGCCTCGCTGGCCAGCGCGCGGCCCTCGCCGCCGCCCAGGCCGGCGCGAGCGTTGCGATAGTCAGCAAGGTGCACCCCGTGCGCTCGCACTCTGTGGCGGCCGCGGGCGGCATCAACGCCGCGATCAACGTAGCCGACGATTGGAAATCGCACGCTTACGACACCGTGAAGGGGTCTGACTTCCTGGGCGACCAGGACGCGATTGAGATCATGTGCTCGGAGGCGCCCAAGGAGGTGATGCACCTGGAGCACATGGGTGTCACCTTCCATCGCAACGACGACGGCGAACTCGATCTGCGCGCCTTCGGCGGGGCCTCGATGAAGCGAACCGCCTACGTGGCGGACATCACCGGTCAGGCGATCTTGCACGTGCTCTACGAGCAGCTTATGAAGCACCATGAGCAGATCGACCGCTACGAGGAGTGGTTCGTGACTTCTCTGCTCCAGGACGACTCGGGGTGCTGCCGCGGCGTGGTGGCACGTGACGTGCGCTCCGGGCGCATGGAGGTACTGAAAGCCAAGAACGTGATCCTCGCCTGCGGTGGCGCCGGACAGGTGTACAGCCCCACCACCAACGCGTTGATCGTAACCGGGGACGGGATCGCCCAGGCATACCGCATCGGCGCACCGCTCATGGACATGGAGATGGTGCAGTACCACCCCACCACACTTGTGGAGAACGGGCTGCTCATCACAGAGGGTGCGCGCGGCGAGGGCGCCACGCTGCTCAACTCCGAGGGCGAGCGTTTCATGGAGAAGTACGCCCCCAACAAGATGGAGTTGGCCTCACGCGACGTGGTCTCGCGCGCCGAGCAGACGGAGATCCTCGAGGGTCGCGGCGTGGGAGCACACGGCGAGGGCATCTACCTGGACATCACCAAGGTGCCACGCAAGCGCACGCTCGAGGCGCTACGGGAGATCGTCAACATCGGCAAGGACTTCGCGGGCGTGGACATCACACGCGAGCCCATCATGATCCGCCCCGGCCAGCACTACATCATGGGCGGAGTGAAGACCGACGTGAACGGCGCCACTTCGATCGAAGGGCTGTACGCGGCGGGCGAGGTGGCCTGCGTATCGGTGCACGGTGGCAACCGGCTCGGCGCCAACTCCCTGCTCGACACACTCATCTTCGGCCGCCGTGCCGGCGAACACGCGGCTGCGAGGGCGGCTTCGATGGGCATGCCCGCATCCGATGACACACAACTGCGCGAAGACGTGGCGACGATCGACGCGATCATCGCGAGACCGCGCACTGGACGACGAGTATCGGAGATCAAGCAGGAGCTCGGCGAGACGATGAACCAGTACGTGGCCGTCTATCGCGACCAGGAGGGCCTCGACAAGGCGCATGAAGTGGTGAAGCGCCTGAAGGAGGAGTCCGAGAGCGCCTACATCGACGACAAAGGCACCGTCTTCAACCAGGACGTGCTCGGGGCGATCGAGTTGGGGTACATGCTCGACTGTGCCGAGTCGATCGTGGTGGCCGCGATCGAGCGCACGGAGTCGCGTGGGGCCCAGTTCCGCACCGACTTCCCCGAGCGCAACGACGATGAGTGGCTGAAGCACATCGATATCAGTCTCAACGGGAACGGGCCGCAGGTGAGCTACTCGCCGGTGAAGATCACACAGTGGCAGCCTGAGGAGAGGAAATATTGATGGGTAGCAAGAGCATCGCCCAACCGAGAAGGAGCGCGCCTGATGGCTGAAACCCATCGCCCACCGGAAGAGTTCACGTTGCGCATGCGTCGCTATGACCCGGAGTCAGGCGAGGCGCCCTACTGGGACGAGCACACGGTCGAGCTCGAGCCACACCGCTCGGTGCTCGAGGGGATCTTGCAGGCGAAGGCCAAGTTCGACGGGTCGATCGGCATCCGCTGCTCCTGCCGCGCCGCGATCTGCGGGTCGTGTGGGGTGCGTATCAACGGCGAACCGGGCTTGGCCTGCCACACCCACCTGGACAAGGCACGCGCCTCCTCCAAGGACGGCGTGATCGAGGTGGAGCCAATGGGCAACATGCCCGTGATC
The DNA here is from genome assembly GCA_036495305.1 of Solirubrobacteraceae bacterium. Taxonomy (GTDB): domain Bacteria; phylum Actinomycetota; class Thermoleophilia; order Solirubrobacterales; family Solirubrobacteraceae; genus Palsa-744. The sequence goes on from DASXNB010000024.1 coordinate 43,476, forward strand.
AAGGACATGATCGTGGACATGGACGCGGTGCATTGGAAAAAGGTGCAACGCGTGACGCCATGGCTGATAAACGAGGGTCCCCAGCCCGAGCGCGAGCACATCGTCCCGCGCGAGTCGATGGTGGACGTGACCCAGACGATGGCTTGCATCCAGTGCGGAGCGTGCGTGAGCGACTGCCTTGCGATGGAGGTGGACCCCGGCTTCATCGGCCCGGCGGCGCTCGCTAAGGCCTACCGTTTCGTGGGCGACCCGCGCGATGAAGAGCAGCGTGAGCGGCTCGTGGACCTCTCAGAAGACCCGCAGGGCATTTACGACTGCACGCACTGCTTCAAGTGCGTGGAGGCGTGCCCCAAGGACGTCAACCCGATGGGCCAGATCATGAGGCTGCGACGGATCGCCGGGGCTGACCAGCACATCAACGACCAGAACAACGGGCACCGCCACGAGGAAACGGTGGTGACACTCATCAAGGATTACGGGCTGCTGCACGAGGCGGAGATGATCCCGCGCTCCTATGGTGGCAACTCGTGGTTCGGTAAGTTCCACCCGGCCGCCGGTAAGGAGTTGCTCAGCTCGCTACCAGTTGCTATCCGCGGGGTGATGAAACGCAAGGTGAGCCTGAAGATCGCGATCTTCGGACACAGCATTCCCAAGCAGGACCTCAAGGCTGTGCAGAAGATCTATGAGACCGTCGAGAGTCGCCCCGAGCGCTACGAGCTGAACCTGTATGTGAGCGGCGAGGACGAAGAGGTGGAGCAGACTCAGGTTGCCGTCGGCGCCGAAGAAGGGAGCGCACAGTGAAGGTCGCCTACTGGCCCGGCTGCGTAAGCAGGGGCTTCACTCCCGAGCTGCACGGCTCGATGGCAAAGGTGGCGCCGCTGCTCGACATCGAGCTGGTGCAGCTCGACCGCGGCAACTGCTGCGGCGCGGGGGTCATCGCCGAGCACAACCAGGAGCTCGCCGACACCTTGAACGCGCGTACCTTTGCGCTGGCCCAGCAGGTGGAGGGGGCGGAGTTGATGATGAACATCTGCTCCACTTGTCAAGGCGCACAGGGCGAGTGCCAGGAGCGGCTGGATGCGAACGCGGAGTACCGCGCACACGTGAACTCGACCCTCGCCGAGGAGGGGCTCTCCTACGAGAAGGGCCTCACCAACAAGAACTTCCTGTGGTTGCTGGTGGAGGAGATCGGCCTGGAGAGGTTGAGCTCGCTCGTGAAGCGCCCCCTCACGAACCTCAAGGTGGGTCCTTTCTACGGCTGCTACATCGTGCGCCCTCGCAACCGTTTGGGCATCGACGAGGAGCATCCGCGCGACCATTACCTGGAGCAGGTGATCGACACGCTTGGGGGCACCGTGATCGAGTACGCGGGCATGCGCAAGTGCTGCGGCTTCCCGATCATCACCATGAACAAGGATGCATCGCTCAAACAGGCTGGACGCCACCTCGGCGACGCGGTGGACGCCGATGCCGACTGCCTCGTTACACCCTGTCCGCTGTGCCACCTGAACCTCGACATGCAGCAGCCGCTGGCTGAAAAAGTGGTAGGCCGCGAGCTTGAGATGCCCGTCCTGCACCTCCCCCAGCTCGTGGGGTTGGCGCTCGGGTTGGAGCCCAAGGAGCTAGGGTTGGCGCGCCATGTGGTGAAGCCCACCTCGGTGATCGACTGGTCGACCTCTGTGGTGGGCGCGGCGGCCTAGAGCGCCATGGGCGGAATCGGCGGGGTGTTTGCCGGCTGACTCAACACATAGGCTGCGCTCGATGAAGATACTCACGGTCGTGGGCAACCGCCCCCAATTCATCAAGGCGGCGGCAGTGTCGCGCCCCCTGCGGGAGGTGCACGAGGAGATCCTCGTGCACACCGGCCAGCATTACGACGACGCGCTCTCGGAGGTGTTCTTCCGGGAGCTTGGCCTCGCGCGCCCGGAGCACGAACTGGGGATCGGGGGGGGGACGAACACCTCGCAAACCGCGCGCATGCTGGCGGCGCTAGAGCCGCTACTGGCTGAAACCGCGGCAAACGCGGTACTGGTGTACGGCGACACCAACTCGACGCTCGCGGGCGCGCTTGCTGCCGCACAGAAGGGCCTACCGGTTGTGCACGTGGAGGCGGGGATGCGATCGTTCGACCGCTCGATGCCCGAGGAGCTCAACCGTGTGCTCACCGACCACATGAGCGAACTGCTGTTGTGCACGTCGGAGACCCCGGCAGAGAACCTGCGCAGAGAGTCGGCGCACGGCAGGATCGAGGTGGTTGGGGATGTGATGGTGGACTTGGCGTACAGGTGGCGTGAGGCAGACCCCGCCGAGAACGAAACGCTGAAAAGACACGGCGTCGTGCCAGGCGCCTATCTCCTACTGACCGCCCATCGCGCCGGCAATGTGGACGATCCAAAGCGTTTGCGGACGCTGGTTGAAATCGTGGAGTCATTCACCGAGCCGGTGGTGTTTCCTGTGCACCCTCGCACTCACGCGCGATTGCAGGCCACCGGCCTGTTGAGCAGGCTGGAAGCCCTCACCGACGTCAGCTTGTGCGAGCCCCTTGGGTACATCGAGTTCGGCACGCTCCTGCGGAGTGCGCGCGCTGTACTGACCGACTCCGGGGGCGTACAGAAGGAGGCCTATCTGGCGGGCGTGCTGTGCGTGACGCTGAGGTCCACCACAGAGTGGGTGGAGACGGTGCAGAGCGGATGGAACATTTTGGTTGACCTCGACTCAAAGCGGGTAGTTGCCGCGCTTGAGCGACCGGTCCCGACGGATCGCCCGGAGCTGTACGGCGATGGCAAAGCCGCCGAGCGGTGTGTAGCAGCCATCAGTCGGCTCTGAGCCAGCGCCGCGACCACCCGGCCGACAAATTGTCGGCTGCGGCTTGTAACGCTTGACACAAAATGGCGGCTCTCGCCATTTCGCGGTCGGCTGTCCCATATGAACGCGCAAATTGGGCGAAAAAGGCCCGCATATGCGCGAAGACCCGCGACCGTTTGGCAGCTAAACGATCAAGCCGCACCATTGGTCAGGTGGTGGACAAACGCGTTCACCGCCTGAACGGAGGTAGCGACCAACGGGCCATTGTGAGCCCGTGACCCGTTCCGGATCATCGGCTACACAACCACCCCTGTGCAGATCGGAGCCACAGGGGACACCTACCGTCAAACGGGGAATATATGTCTCGCCACCACAATGTCACGGACGGACAAGTGGGCTTCCGTCGCCGCACCACACTCGACGAATCGCCGGAGGCGGCGCGCGAAATTCGACTCGCGATCGCCAGAACCAAGGAGGGAGACCGAGACGCGCTACGGCTCCTGTACGTGCGCTACTCCAACAACGTGTACGGCTACATCTGCAGCATCGTGCGCGATGAGCAAGAGGCCGAGGACCTCACTCAGCATGTCTTCATGAAGCTGATCACCGTGATCGTGCAGTACAAAGATCACGGCGTCCCGTTCTCAGGCTGGCTGCTGCGTCTCGCGCGCAACGTCGCACTCGACCACTTGCGCAGGCGTCGCCCGACGCCGACCGAAGAGGTCTACGGGCCCGATGAGCACGCCGATGAGGAGTCACGTCACCGCGCCCGCGACCTGCATTCGGCACTCGCCTCGCTCCCCGACGAGCAACGCGAGGTGATGGTCATGCGCCACGTTGTGGGCCTCTCCCCGCCGGAGATCGCCGAGCAGCTTGGGCGCACTGAGAGCTCGATCCACGGCCTTCACCACAGAGGCCGGCGGGCACTTCAAGCCGAGCTCACCCGTCTCGGCTCCTCGCCCTCGACGGCGACGGGCGCAACCCTGGCAGCGGCATGACAGGGGCCGCAGCCTCATCGACCCAGACCCGCGAAACAGGGACCACCGTGCCCCTGATGCGGCTCGACTTCGCCGACCCCGAGTTGCTCGAGGAGTTGATGGGGGCGGTTCGCGGCGTCGCAGAGCGCGGCGCGTTCACGTTGGGCGAGCCCGTGGAGGGATTCGAGCGTGAGTTCGCCGCCTACTGCGAGTGCGACTTCTCGGTAGGGGTGTCCTCCGGCACCGAGGCGCTGGTGCTGGCTTTGCGGGCACTCGAAATTGGCCCGGGCGACGAGGTGATGGTGCCAACCAACTCGTTCATCGCGACAGCCGAGGCAGTGAGCGCCGTCGGCGCCACCCCGCGTCTGGTGGATGTCGACCCCGACTCACACTTGATCACCGCGGAGATCGTCGCCGCCAACCTCACCCCGAATGTCCGCTGCGTGATCCCCGTGCACCTATTCGGCGCCACGGTCGACCTGGACCCGATCCTGGAGCTCACGCAGAAAGCGGGAATCCATGTGATCGAGGACGCCTGTCAAGCCCACGGCGCACGCTACCGCGGGGCCCGTGTGGGCACTCTCGGCGTGATGGGGTGCTTCAGCTTCTACCCCACCAAGAACCTCGGCGCCTGGGGGGACGGTGGCGCCGTGGTCACCAACGTGCCGGAGTTGGACGAGCGCATCCGCCTGTTGCGCGCACACGGCGAGCGGCCACGCTACAACCACAGGATCGTGGGAAGCACGGCTCGCCTTGACGCGCTTCAGGCGGCGGTATTGCGACGCAAGCTTGCCCGGCTCGAGGACTGGAACGACGAGCGCCGGCGAGTGGGAGCCGAGTTGCGCTCGAGGCTCACAGCGGCTGGAGCACTCGAAGGCGAGAACCCGATCGAGCTCGTCGAGCTCCCATTTGAGCAAGCCGATCACGTCTACCACTTGTTTGTCGTTCGCAGCGATCGCCGCGACGCCTTGCGCGAGCACCTACAGCAACGTGGAGTGGCCTCGGCGGTCCACTATCCCTCCCCGATTCACATGACCGAGGCCTACTCCGATCTCGACCTGGAAGCTGGAAGCCTGCCGGTGAGCGAGGGACTCGCGCAACGAATCTGCTCGCTGCCGCTGTTCCCTGGCATGTCCGACCGCGAGCTTGAGCAAATAGTTACCGCGGTGGACGAATTCACGAAAGAGCCGGCTACATCAACGCGTTGATGAGACATGAGCGTCGCCCCCACACAACCGGTCAAAAGACTGACCGTGGCAGTGCTCGACGGAGCGGACACACGCCCGTCTCGCATCGCCGCCCGCGCTGAGCGCGCGGACACGAAATCGCGTAGCAAGAACGCGACGCGGCGAGCGCTTGACCTGCTCGTAGCCACACTCCTCGTGCTGGTGGCGGCGCCGGTGATGATCCTGATCGCGTTTGCGGTCCGGCTCGACTCGAAGGGCCCTGTGCTCTTCCGTCAACGCCGCGTAGGGCGCGGGCAACGCGAGTTCACGATGCTCAAGTTTCGCACCATGCGCCGCGACGCCGACGCGGCGCGCCACCGCCAGTACGTGCAAACGCTGATTGACGGCGCCGACAACCCTGAACGAGGACGCCTCTACAAGCTTTCGGTCGACGACCGGATCACGCGCATCGGGCGCGTCCTGCGCTCGTGGAGCCTGGATGAGCTACCGCAGCTACTCAACGTGATTCGCGGCGATATGGCGCTCGTCGGACCACGACCCGTCATTCCCTATGAGGTTGAGATGTACCCCGAGGACTATCTCCGCCGCTTCGCGGTCAAGCCGGGATTGACCGGCCTGTGGCAGGTGAGCGGGCGCAATGAGCGCACCTACGAGGAGATGGTGTCCTTCGACATCCAATACGCGGAGTCCGCGTCGCTGCTACTGGACCTACTCATTCTCGCGAAGACCGTCCCTGTCGTCCTACGCCGCCAGGGGGTGGCCTGATGTTCAACAACGGAGAGTTTCCGCCCGCAAAGCGCATCCTGCCGCGCGAGGCACCACTGGGTACGGCGATCGTAGGGTACGGCTATTGGGGGCCCAATCTCGCCCGCAACGTCGCCGAATGCCCGGATCTGCGGTTGGAGGCTCTGTGCGATCTGAACCCCGCCAACCTGGACCTCTTCAGCCGCCGCCACCCCGAGGCCCGCACCGTGCGGGATCTCGACGCGATCTTGGTCGATCCCTCGATCGAGGCGATAGTCATCGCGACCCCACCGCAAACCCACCACGCTCTTGCCAAGCGAGCGCTGCAAGCCGGAAAGCACGTACTCGTGGAGAAGCCACTCGCGACCCGTCTCGATGACGCGCACGAGCTCGCCGAGATCGCAACCGACGCGAAACTCGTACTGATGCCAGGGCATACGTTCATCTATAGCCCGGCTGTCAACACCGTGCGCGACCTGATCCGCGACGGCGTGATCGGCGACGTTCACTTCATCACCTCCTCACGCATGAATCTCGGCAAGTACAACGACGACGGTGTCGTGTGCGATCTGGCGCCCCACGATCTCTCGATCCTGCTTTATTGGCTCCAGCAGCCCGTAGTCGAAGTGGCGGTTTCCGGCAGTAGCGTGTTGCGCGAAGGCGTCTCAGAGACGGCCTTCATGACGCTCACCTTCGCGCACGGACAGACCGCCAACGTTCAGATCTCCTGGCTGGCGCCGCGCAAGGTGCGCCAGATGATCGTGGTGGGAAGCCAGCGGATGGTGCAGTACGACGACACCGCCTCCGACGAACCGGTGCGGATCTATGACCGGGGCATGGACATGCTGCCGCCCACACCAGCGAACTTCGGTGAGCACCAGTTGATCTACCGCACCGGTGACGTGCTGATCCCGCGGGTGGAGCCTCAGGAGCCGCTACGCCTCGAGCTAGAGGATTTCGCAAATTCGATTCGCACAGGCGAGGAACCGCGTTCGAGCCTTGCGTTGGGTGTCGAGATCGTCGCGACGATCGAGCTCGCCCAGGAGTCGATGCGACTCGGCGGCGCACCACTCGCGCTACCGGTGCTCACAGACAGAGCGGCGGCCTGAAGCATGTCAACCATGGCAATAGACACCACTCTGCGCCACGACAGTCGCCCGCGCGTGCTTTCGGTGATCGGCGCACGCCCGGAGATCATCCAGGCGGCGCCTGTTTGCGAAGCGCTCGCTCCGCTGGTTGAGGAGATCCTCGTGCACACAGGGCAGCACTACGACGAGGCCATGTCCGAGGGCCAGATCCTCGCAACCAATCTCCCTCGCCCCCACCACAATCTTGGAGTGGGCTCGCGCGGACGCGAGGAGCAGGTCGAGCTCGCTCAGGAGCGCCTTGAAGATTTGATCGCCACCGAGCGCCCCGACGCTGTGATCGTGCGCGGTGACACCAACGCAACACTCTCGGGAGCTCGCGCCGCCGCCAATGCCGGGGTCCCGCTCGTGCACGTTGAGGCCGGCCTGCGCTCCTACCGCGAGGACATGCCCGAGGAGTTCAACCGCATCGAAACCGACAAGCTGGCCCAGGTTCTCTGCGCACCGAGCCCCGGAGCGCAACGCAACCTCGAAGCCGAGGGCGTAAGTGGCGAGATCCACGTCACGGGCGACCCGCTGTGCGACATGCTCGAGCGCTGGCGTCCAAACGTGAAGCCCGCGGGCAAAGGCAACTACACGCTTGCCACCGTACATCGCAACTACAACACCGACACGCCCGAGCGCCTGGGAGCCGTGTTCGCCTGCCTGGCGCGCTCACCGCTACCGGTGTCGATGCCGCTACACCCCCGCACCCGCGCCTGCATCGACGCGTGGGGCCTGCGGGTCCCCTCGAATGTGGAGCTACTAGAGCCGGTGCCCTACACGCGGATGCTCGAGCTCGAGCGCGGCGCCGGGGCGATAGCCACCGACTCCGGCGGGGTCCAGCGCGAGGCCTACCTGTGGGGCGTGCGCTGCGTGACCCTGCGTGAGGAGACCGAGTGGACCGACACCGTGGACACCGGCTGGAACACGGTCGTGGGCGTCGATCCGGATGCGTTTGCCGCCGCTTTTGACACCCCATTGCCGCCGACGCGGCCCGCGATCTTCGGCAACGGCGGTGCCGCCCAGAAGATCGCCGAGGTCGTGGCCACGTTCTTGAGAGACGCGAAACCAACGAACCCCGAAGGAGCGCTTGCACATGCATGAGCTGAGGGTCGGCCTGATCGGCGCCGGACGCATGGGCGCCTACCACGTAGAGACTTGGGAGCGTGTCGGACTCGGTGAACTCGTAGCCGTAGCCGAGCCCGACGAGCGCGTAGCGCGCGAGCGCATCGGCCGGCGGCCGATCGACTGGGTTGGCGACTACCACCGGCTACTGGAACGTGAAGACATCGATGCTGTTTGCATCTGCGCCCCCTCCGCCCAGCATGCTCCCATCGCGCTCGACGCGATCGACGCCGGCATGCACGTGTTCGTGGAGAAGCCCATCGCCACCGCGCTGGAGGACGGTTTGCGTATGGCCGCCGCGGCCCGCATCGCGGGCGTGAAGCTGATGGTTGGCCACGTCGAGCGCTTCAACCCTGCCGTCGGCAAGCTCGCCGAGTTGATCGACGAGGGCCGCATCGGGCGTGTCTTCAGGGCACACGCCACGCGCGTGGGGCCACTCCCCGTCCGCATCCAAGATACGGGCGTCGCGATCGACCTCGCCACGCACGACCTCGACCTCATGCAGTTTGTTCTGGGCCGCGACATCACCAGCATCTATGCCGAAGGCAGCCGCTGCGTTCACCCCACCCAAGAGGACATGATCTCCTGCTTGTTGCGCTTTGGCGAGAACGGGCCGCAAGGCCTACTGGACGTCAACTGGCTCACCCCGGAAAAGCGTCGCGAAATGACCGTGATCGGCGAGGGCGGGATGCTGAGCGCCTCCTACCTCACCCAGGACGTGTGGTTCACCGAGTCAACAGGTGCGCAGATGGGTTGGAACGAGCTCGCTCGCATCCGCGGAGACGCCGAGGGCGCGGCGATCCGCTTCGCCCTGCCGCGCGTCGAGCCACTTCAAGCCGAGCTCGAAGCTTTCGCTCGCTGTGTCCTCGAGGACACGCCGGAGCCGGTCGGGGCCGGAGAGGGCTGCCGTGCGCTTGCGGCGGCGCTGGCTGTCCGCGACTCGGCCGCTAATAACCGTCCCATCACCCTGCTTGACATGCCCACCGTGCAACCAGTCCGAATAGCAGCCTGAGGAGATAGAGATGATCCGCTTCGTCATTCCCGCCTACAACGAGAGCGAGAACATTCCGAACCTGCTCGCGGGCCTGGGACCTGTCGCCCGCGAACTGGGCGCCCGGGTGATCTTCGTCGACGACGGGTCCACCGACGGAACTGCCGAGGCGATCGAAGCGCACGGCGACTCGGTACACCTCGCAATCGTCCGCCACGAGGTCAACCGCGGTCTCGGCACAGCCATCAACTCCGGTTTGCGCGCGGCGCTCGGCGAGTCCAAAGACGACGACGCCATCGTGACGCTCGAGGCCGACAACACTTCAGACCTCTCAGACCTACCGCGGATGCTCGAGTGCTTCCACGAAGGCGCCGATGTGGTGCTCGCCTCCGTGTACGCCCCGGGCGGACGTATTCTCGGGGTCGCGCCATGGCGGTTGGCGGCCTCGAAATCCGTCTCCAATGTGTTCCGCTACACCGGTGGATTGCGCGACATCCACACGCTCTCCTCGCTATACCGCGTCTATCGGGCGGGCACCCTGCGGCGAGCAGCGGAAACGTATGGTTACCTACTGGTCCGCGAGCCGGGCTTCGCCGCGAACGTCGAGCTTCTGCTGAAGCTCTACAACGCTGGAGCGACTGTCGCCGAGGTGCCGACGGTCAACGACTGGTCGCGTCGTCTGGGCACCTCCAAGATGAACTTGCGGCCCACGATCCTCGCCTATGGGCGACTGATGGCGGCGCACCTGGTCGGGCGCATCCAACCACCCCCGATCTCACCGCTCGGCAGCGCTCCTTCGATCGGTCGCTCGCAGGAGCGCCTGATCTCTCATCTGCACGCGGTAGCCGAGAAGCGATGAACACCGGTGGGCTCGTCATGAGCCGCGAGCCCTCGCGCACTGAGCCCGAGAGCAACGCCGACGGGCGCCCACACATCGGCATCGTCGGCGCCGGAATCCTAGGGACTGTGCTCGCCTTGCGCCTCGCTGAAGGCGGCGCCCGCGTGACGCTGCTCGAGCGCGCCCCCAATCTTGGCGGGCTGGCAGGCGCAATCGACTTCTCAGGACATCGCGTCGATCGCTTCTACCACGTGATCGTGCCTTCCGACCAACGTATGATCGCCCTCACAGAGGAGCTCGGACTCACCAACGAGCTTTCCTTCAGTCCGGTCGGGGTCGGCTTTTTCGCCGACGGCAAGATGTACCCCTTCAACGGGATCGGAGACTTCCTGCGCTTCCCACCTCTCTCTGTGCTCGGTCGCGCACGTCTGGCCTGGTTCGTCCTGTACTGCCAGCTACGCCGCGACTACAAGGCGCTCGAGCGCAAGTCTCTGGAAAAGTGGCTGACGCGCCACTGCGGCAGGCGGGTGGTGCAGCGCATCTGGCGACCTCTGCTCGACTCGCGCTTCAATGCCCGCCACTCCGAGCTGCCGGCAACCTACCTATGGGCGCGCACGAATCGCATGCGCTCCGCACGCGAGCAGGGCAGCTCAGGCGAGAAGATGGGTTGCCTACGCGGTGGGCATGAGACCTTGATCGCCACCGCCGCGGCGCGCGCCACAGAGCTTGGCGTCGATGTGCGGCTGGGCGCCGGCGTCGAAGGTCTCGTGCATGAGCCCGGGGGAGCCGTCACGGGAGTGATGGTCGACGGCAAGCCCGAGCACTTCGACCTCACGATCCCCACACTACAGCCGCCCGGCCTCAAACATCTCCTGCCCAGCGATCTGCAACATCTACTCGACGCCTACCCCAAGCGCTATCTGGGGGTGGTTTGCCTGATTCTCAAGTTGCGCCGCTCGCTGACGCCCTATTACTCGATCAACATCTGCGACCCCACCCCCATCACCACCGTGGTGGAGACCTCGCACGTGGTGGGCACCCAACATACCGACGGACTGCGCTTGGCGTATCTACCGAAGTACTGCGATCCCGACGCCCCGGAGTTCAGTGAGGACGACGAGTCGATCTACAAGCGCTTCACCGAGATGCTCGCGCGCCTGGTGCCCGATTTCAGCGATGACGATGTGGTGGACTGGACTGTGCAACGGGCGCCGCTGGTCGAGCCGGTTCATGCGCTCGGCCAGGAGCCACGCACCGCACCGGTGTGGCCGGGGGTCGATGGCCTTGCGCTTGCTTCGGCAAGTCAGATTTATCCTCGCTTGCTCAACGGCGAGTCGGTCGTCGGACTCGCCGAGCAGGTGGCCCAGGAAGCCCTGCAACGTCTGCGCCCGGCTCGCGAGTCCTTGCGAGAAACAGCGGATCAGATCCGTTTGTGAAGCATGAGCTCCCATAGCGCAACCCTCGCTCCACCAAGGGTCCAAGTCTCTGCCTCGGAGGAGCACACGGCCTCGCGCAAAGCACGGGCAGGGATGGCTATGTCGATGGCCACTTTCGCGATGGCCGCCGCCTCCGCGATCCAGGCTGTCCTGTATCTCGGCCGCTTTGGAACCAACGACCGTACCGACGGCTTCTTCATCGCTTTCGCCCTCTACTCGACTTTTGGGGTCTTCAGCCAGAGCCTGCGACTCACCTCGGTCCCACTGCTGGTCAAGCCCGGGGCGCGACTGAGCACGCGTCAATTCGCCGCCACGCTTGGCTTCCTCGCCGTACTGGTGTTCATAGTCACCGTGGCGCTCGCCCATCCACTCGCTCGTCTGATTGCTCCCGGGCTGAACGCACAGGGACGATCGATCACCGCATCGGCTCTCCCTGTGCTGGGCTTCGCGATGATCTTGCAGCTTTGGGCCGCCGGCGGCGCGACCGTGCTGGCCATCCGCGACCGCTTTAACGTGATCGCCACCGCCTACATGGCTGGCGCGGGCATGGGGCTGGTTGCTTTCCTCGCGTTGATGGGCAGCGCCGGTGAGCAAACCCTCGGTTGGTCGATGCTCACTATGGCGGTGGTGACCTGTAGCTGCATGCTCGCGGGCGTGCGCCGCAGCGGCGGCTTTGACGACGAGGCGCTACCAACCTCGGTTTCAAGCTTTGGCGCGCGGATTGGCACGCTTTCACGCGATGCGGTGCTGGTTCTCGGACGTACCGTCGTTTATCTCGCCTTCAACGTTCTGTTCGTAATCACGCTCGCGTTCGCCAGCCACGCCACCGCTGGAGGGACCACCGTTCTCTCCTACTCCTACCTGTTTGCCAGCTACTTGGTCGCCGGAACGGGCATGGCGCTCGGCATGTCGAGCATCCCCGACCTGACTCGTCAGGCGAGAGCTCGTGAAGCGGTATTCACCGGCGCGCTTCCTCAAGGCTTTCGCTTCTCGATGATGATCGTCGCCCCGGCTTTGGCCTGTCTGATTGTTGCCGGCGCGCCCCTTGTCCACGCCGTGCTCCCGGGAAGCCTCTCGGCAAGCCAGGTGCATACGCTGCGGACGTACGTCGCGCTGCTCGTGCCGTGGACTGTTTTCGCGCTGCTGGTCAACTTCCTGTTGCCGGTCATGTTCGCGCTTGGGCGCACCCGTCTGCTGAACCTGCTCGCGGTGCCTTTGGTGGCCGCACATGTGGCTGCCACTGCGCTGGGTAGCGTCCTCTTTGGGATCGATGGCGCCGTCGGGGCGTTCTTTGTGGCGCCGGCATGCTTTGCCATCGTGCTGCTGGCGGCTGGCGCGGGGCGTGATGCACGCGTCCAACTCGCACTTCAGCTCATGGCGGTTACGGGCCGCTTCCTGCTCGTGGCGATCGTTGCCTTCGGAATCGGCTGGGCGCTCGGAGCCACTCTCTCCAGCCTGTTTGCCCAGGCCGTCGTCGGGGGAGCGGTGGGCGTGGGTCTATACCTCGCCGGCCTGCGCCTATTCGCACGCCCGCAGCTCGAAGTCCTGTTGGGCGCCCTCAGCTCGCGCCCGAGCACCGCGTAAGCGAGCCTAGGCCATGAGCGAGACCGCTCCCGCAAGCGAGACCAACTCGACTGCGGCACCGCAAGAGATCTCGCGCGGCGAATTGCACGAGGCTACCCTCGACGCGGTTCGCTGGATATCGATTGCCCGCATATTCGCGGAAGTCGTCGCCTTCTCCTCGGGCATCGTCCTCGCCCACCTGGTGGTACCCGCCGAATTCGGTCGCCTTGCGGTGGCGGTGATCGTGAACGAGATGGCCGAAGCCATCACCGGCCAGGGACTCGGCAACGCACTCGTGCAGCGACGGGTCCTAAGACGTGCCCACCTACAGGGGGGTATGGCGATCGGCCTGGGCACCGGCCTTTCACTCATGGCGTTGACCATAGTCCTTGGACCGCTCGTGATAGCGCCCGTGTTCGGCAGCCAAACGGCCACACTCTTCGAGCTGTTCTCGGTTGTGTTTCTGCTGTCGGGGATCAAGATCGTGCCGCTCGCCATCCTGCAGCGCAAGCTTGATTTCCGCACCAGCAGCTTGGTGGAACTGAGCGGATCGCTGCTCTCCGCCGTGGTCGCGGTTTCCCTCGCCGCCTCGCTCGGACTGCAGGCAAAGTCGTATGTATTTGGGCAGATCGCCGCTGGGGTGCTCACGCTCACGCTGCTACTCCTCGTCACCAAACCTCCACTGCCGCGAATACGCCTGGCCGAGATCCGCGAGCTCTTGTCATTCGGCCTGCCGGCCGCGTTCGCCGGCCTGACGTGGGTATTTCAGCGCAACATCGACTACATGATCCTCGGGGCTCGCTTGAGCGCCGCCCAGGTTGGCTATTACTACCGCGCCTACACGGTGAGCTTTGAAGGGGAGAGCAAGATCAGCGGGATCATCACAAGGCTCGCGCTCCCCGTATACGCGCGAACCGAAGACCTTGCGCACATGCGCGCGCTACGCGCTCGCATCGTGCGCGCCAACGTCACCACCGTATTTCCGGTCTTGGGATTGTTCATCGTGCTGGCCCCTGAAGTGATGCCGTGGCTGTTCGGCGCCCACTGGCAACCGGCGGTACTCCCGGCCCAGATTCTCGCCGTGGCTGGGATGGCTGCGACGATCAACAACGCCAACTCGCCCCTTCTGCTGGCGGCCGGTCGTCCACGCGAGCTCTCGGTCTTCAACGTCTTTCAGCTCGTCGGCTATGCAGGCACGATTCTGTTGTGCTCGACCCACGGACTGGTCGCGGTGTGCATCGGTGTGGTCGCCTTCCAGCTCGCCGTCACCGTTGCGTACGCCGTGATCCTCAACCGGCTCGTGCAGATGCCGGCAGGACAGCTCGTCTCAGACCTCGCCGCGGCCGTGCTCTGCACCGGCGCGATGGCGGCAGTCGCGGTCGTTCTCTCGCGTTCTCTTTCCGGCGCTGAGCTGCCGATGCCAGTGAGTCCGGTTTTGGTCAGCGTCGGTGCCATCCTCACTTATCTAACGGCCTTGCGTTTGGCATTTCCCGCCGCTTGGTCTGACGTGCTGATGATCGCCGCTCGAATCGTTCCCGCCCGCATTCGCCGCCTCGCGCCTGGCTTCGTGCGCAGGAGCTTGGTGGGGCATGCCGCTCCGCGCGCAAGCGCCGAGCGGCCCAAACCGTTGGATAGAGCAGAGTCCTCGCAGCACGAGGACGACCAAGAATCCAAATCAGGCGAGCCGCTCGACAGCACACCATGGCCAGTCCATCAATCAGCGTAGCCATCCCCGCTTACAACGCCGCGCCCTGGATCGGCGCGACGATCGACTCGGTCCTGGCTCAGACGCAACCGCCCTTCGAGGTAATCGTGGTCGACGACGGGTCGACCGACTCCACCGTTTCAGAGCTCGAGCGCTTTGGTGAGCGGATTCGTCTGATTCGCCAGGAGAACCGTGGACCGTCGGCCGCCTACAACCGAGCCTTCGCCGCCGCTACCGGCGACTACATAGCGATGTGTCCAGCCGATGACATCTGGGAGCCACACAAGCTGCAATGGCAAACAGAGACGCTCGCCTCCGATCCCAGCATCGACATCGCCTTCGGCCACGCACGCGAGTTCGGCCTTTCCGATGCCGACTACGAGCGCCCGCCTGGAGAGGGGATCCTCGAGAACGAGAGCTTCCGTCGCGCCATGTACAAGGTCTGTTTGATCCCCGCCCCAACTGCGCTGATCCGTCGCGCACTGTACGAGCGACTGGGGCAATTTCGCGAGGACCTTGCCTGTGAGGACTACGAGTTTTGGATGCGCGCGCTGGCGGCGAAGGCGGTCTTCTACTACGACCCCCGTCTGCTGATCAATTTCCGTCGACACGGTGCCAACGTCTCCGCTCGCCTACTCGATATGCGCGAGATGGCTTATGAGATTCACCGCCTCTACGCCGAAGATCTGGACGACCCGGACTTCGCGCGAGCGGTGATGGCCGACGATCTGCGCCAGATCGGGCGCTACCACCTCGACGAAGGTCGGCTCGACCGCGCCGGGAGCGCCTACCGTCGCTCTCTGCGCTACGGCTTGAGCGCTCGAGCTTTGGTCGGTGCACTCGCGCTCGGCGTCCCGGGACTCGGCGGGGCGATTCGGCGCGTCGACACCGCGGCTAGGAGCGCGTGATGGCAGTAGCTCAGTCGACCGCCCCCGTCTCACACCGTCCCACCCAAGCTTCGCCCGCGCCGGCCGGCAAGGTTTGGGCTCCCGGCGATCGCGCCGTACTTGTTGTGGTGGGAGCGCTGCTGACGCTACTACTTGCCCTGACTTGGCGGCATTGGGGAATCGTCGACACCGACACCGGCCTCGAGCTAACGGTCGCCGACCTGATCGCCCACGGCCATCTCGCCTATCGCGACGTTCAGTATTCCTACGGTCCTGTCGGTCTCTACAGCCTCGCGCTCGCGTTCGCTGTGTTCGGCTCGAGCGTGTCCACCGCAATCGCCTTTGGCCTGCTGCAAACCCTGGCGATCCTGATCGTCTTCTACGTACTCGCGCGCACGTGGGTCCGCCCACTCACCGCCGGCCTGGCTACCGCGGCGCTCATCGCGATCGGCCTCTCGGGCTGGGCTGACTTCGTGCTGCCGAACACCAATTCGGCGACGTTCGGCCTGTTGTTCCTGCTGCTGGCTCTGCTCGCCCTCAGCCGCGACCGTACCGTCCTTGCCGGTGTCTCCTTCGGGCTGCTCGCGCTCACTCGGATCGAGTTCGCCGCCGCGGGCGCCGCGGCCGCGCTGGCATACACGATCGGAGTGGCCCGGGTCCACGACCGGCGCGCGGCTGTACGTGCCTTGTTCCGCATGGCTGTGCCCGGGCTCGCGATCCCCCTGATCGTGCTCGGTCTGTTCGCCGAGGAGGTCGGGACTTCGCGCCTGATCACTCAGAACCTCTTCCCGGTCAACTTTGCAAGCTCTGAGGCCAACTACCAGCGCAGCCTCTCACCGCTCAGCTTCGCGAGCCTCGTCGCCACACTCGGTCGGGGACTGGTTTACCTGACGCTTCTGGGCGGCCTACTCGCCGCTGCTCTGCGCGTACAGGAATCCACTCGGCGTGGTGTGAGCCGCCTCGTCGCGGCGTGGCCCTTGGCGCTTGCCGTTCTCAGCCTGCTGGCTCTCGACGGCGTGTTGCGCGTGCTCGGCGCTTTCCCGGACACACGCTCGCTGATTCAGACGGAGTGCCGGCGCCTGTTGATCGGTATGAGTTGGCTTCCCGCTTTGATCCTGCTGGCGGGGGTCATTGCCCTGGCGCGCCTGTTCAGACGCGCCGCGCCTTTGCGCTCATGGCCCTTGGACCTCGCCCTCTTGGCGGCTGCCGCCGTGCTTGCGCTGCGCGCCTATGACAGCTTTACGACGGACACCTTCGCGCCCTACTACGCCGCTCCGGCGCTGATCTTGTTGGCGATCCTGCACGAACAGATCGGCGAGCGCTGGCGCGGGGTGAGTCGTGTCTCGCTTGCCGCCATGGCGATCGTCGTCCTATCGCTACTGGTAGCGCTCGGCAAAGGAACAACCGCTGGACAGACCGCACTTGTGCGAAGCGCCAGAGGAACCTTCGCGACGACCCCCGCGGCAGCGCCTGCCCTGCGACAGACGATCGGCTTCATCGACGCGCACACGAGCCCGGGAGAACCGATCCTCTCGCTCCCCTATGGCGCGCTCTACTTCCTCGTCGACCGTCCCCCCGCGCTCTACAACCTCGCCTTCCTGCCGGGCGATGTCGCCTCCACGGCAGATCAACAGCAAGCGATCGCGCGCCTGCAGCACGAGCGGGTGCGCTACGTGATTCTTGGCAACGCCCGCTTCGACGCTTGGGGGGAGCCTCAGATCGGAGTCGACTACGACCGGCTACTGCTCGCCTATGTGGCGCGGTCTTATCGTCAGGTAGCGGGATTTGGCGACTTCGCATCTCGCCTCGGCGGCCCTCTTTCGCAGGCATATCGCGTCTATGAACGGCGCGAAACGTGAAGCACGCAAGCTTCCGACCGGCGGCTCCGTTGATCGGTAGAGCACTAAGAAAAAGTCCTGTTACCCGCGAAAGAAACGCAACTGCGAGTGCGTTGATCCCGTGGAACGGGAGTAGGTCCGCACCCGTTGTCAACTGAGCGTCTCGGCTTCGGTCCGACCACTCCGAGTCAAGGAAGAAGAAACCCATTTCCACCTCCGTCAACCCAATCGATCGGCTCCTCCCCTACCGTGGCACACGGGCCACGGTGCTCACGCTCGGAGTGCTCGTCTGCGCCCTACTGGGCTTGATCCAGCCGATCCATGCCTCTGCGGCAGTCACCTGCCCCAACGCCAACCCGATCGTCAACGAGAACAACTGCAAGGGCGCCGGCTCAAGCGCTTGGCAGATCGGCAACGGGCGCACCTACGACCTCGGTGGCTTCGCCACCCAAACGAGCTACAACCTCGGCCAGGGCATCCCCCTGAAGATCGGGGCATACGCCGACACGGTCGACATCCAGCTCTTCCGCATCGGCTACTACGGCGGCAAGGGCGGGCGACTCATCTCCACCGTCAACGAAGTTCCGGTCAACAACGGTCCTTCCTGCAACGCGATGAACGCAAAAACGGGGGAAGTGAACTGCGAAAACTGGGAAACGACCTACACAATCCCCGCAGCGACCATCCCGGCGACGGGCGTATACATAGCGAAGCTCACCGACAGCGAAGGCGATGATAACCAGATCATCTTCGTGGTCCGCGAAGACACCCCCACGCCCGGCTCGGAAATCCTCGCAAAGATTCCAACCTCGACATATCAGGCGTACAACTGGTTCGGCGGAAAGTCGCTCTACAACTACAACTCGTCGGCTCCCAATCTCGCCAATGGGTCGCCGCGAGCATTCTCGGTCTCCTTCGAGCGACCCTTCCAAGACATCGCCTCGAGCGCCGATGAGAACTGGTTCTTCAAGGTCGACTACCCGATGATCTACTGGCTGGAGAAGGAGGGCTACAACGTCTCCTACACCGACGGTGTAGGGATCGACGAGAACCCCGAATCTCTGCTCAAGCACAAGGTCGTGCTGTTCTCAGGCCACGACGAGTACTGGTCCGGCAAGGAGCTGACGGCGGTCAAGAACGCTCGCGAACACGGGGTCAGCCTCGCCTCCTTCGGCGCCAACGACACCTACTGGAAGGTTGAGTACGAAAACAACCACCAGCGGATGACGGTTTACAAGACCGTCCAGGATGGCTCGGAAGGGGTCAACGACCCCGGAACCGAATCGCCGACGACCACGTTCCGCGACCCAGGCGCTCCAGCCGGGTCGCTGGAAGCTCCCAAAAGCGGACGGCCTGGCCCCAACACGCCCGAGAACTCGCTTTGGGGAATCATGTACATGGGCGACACCACGACGGAAACCAGCTACGGCTTGACCGTCCCGCCCGCCGAAGGACAGGACCAGTACTCGGGGGATTCGATCTGGCGCAACACCGGCATCAACCCCAGCACGGGTGCGACGATCGGGACCAACCTCGTGGGCTGGGAGTGGGATGTGGTGCCAAGCCAACCCGGCTACCTGGCTTTTGAGCCCGGCGGTGTCATCCAGGTCGCCAAGACCAACGTCACTCTGCCTGGCACCGAGTGGCTGCAGGATTATGGCCGCGAATACGGCTCGTCCCCTCCCCCGGGCCAAGCGGGCTTCACCGAGGCCGTGAAGTACAGGGCAGCCAGTGGCGCTCTGGTGTTCGCGGCCGGCACGATGCAGTGGTCATGGGGCCTGGGGCCGCACTTCCTCAACCAGCCGCAGAACACCTACAGCGAAGCGCCGGTCGAATCGGCCGATTCGCGCATCCAGCAGGCGACCTACAACATCCTCTCGGAAATGGGTGTTCAGCCTCAGACCCCCGTCGGAGTGGTGCTCGACGGCAGCGAACCGCCGCCATCGGCCTCATTTTCGACCAGTCCTCAGGTCATCACCGCGGGCCAGTCGATCACCCTGAACGCCTCCAGCTCTTACGCCCTCAGCGGCGCGAAAATCGTCGATTACAAGTGGGATCTGAAAGGCACCGGGGAATACACCACCGACGCCGGCACCTCGCCGACGCTGACGCACGAATTCCCGGCGGCAGGCTCTTACCTAGTGGGCCTTAAGGTCACAGACAGCCGTGGCCAGACCGCGACCACCACTCGTACCTTGAACGTCGGCGGCGCCGTCACTGGGGTATACCCCCAAGCGGTTCTCGCAACTCCCGGACTCGCCCACTTCTGGCGCCTGGATGAGAGCTCGGGCTCGAGCTTCGCCGACATCGCGGGCGGCAATGCCGCGACTATCACCGGTTTGCCGGGCGCGGTGGCGCTAAATCAAACCGGAGCCCTTACCGGGAACACCGACACAGCCTCGGCTTTCGACGGGGCAAGCGGCAGCGCGCAGGCCGCGGTCAACCTTTCGGGCACGAACAAACTGACCGTCGAGTTCTGGCTGAAGTGGAACAAATACGAAAACAACGACTCGCTCGCGATGGAGTTCACCCCCAATTTCAACCTCTCCCCCGGTGGTTTCCTGATCGACCCCAACGCGCCCCAGCAGGGCGGCGAGTTCGGGGTGGGAATCGGCAACGGGAGTTCCCGCAACAACGTTTACTTCGCCCGCCCGAGCGCGGGGGCCTGGCACTACTACACCTTCGTCATCGACACGGGAGCCGCTGGTTCGTCGGAGCTCACTCCCTACGTCGACGGTCGCCCCGTCTCCTACACCAAGACCGAAAGCGGCACCGGCGCGGGCAACTTCGCCAGCTCAACCTTGAGCTTCATGTCACGTAATGACGCCGCGCTGTTCGGCGCCGGCACTCTCGACGAGGTGGCCCTCTACGAACAGGCTTTGAGCAGCGAAACGATCCTTCAGCACTATGAGCTCGGGTCGGGCAACTCAACCGGCCCCAACCCCACGGCCGCTTTCACCAACACGCCCAGTCCGGTCAAGGTCAATCAACCCGTCACTTTCGACGGTTCCTCCTCAACCGACCCCGACGGAGCGATAGTCGACTACAAGTGGGACCTCGACGGCAGCGGCACCTACGCGACCGACACCGGCTCCACGCCCACGGTCAGCCACAGCTTCACCTCCTCCGGGCCGGTGGCCGTTTCGCTGAAGATCACCGACAGTAATGGGCAGACGGCGACCGTTACCCGCACAATCGAAGTGCAGGGACCGCCTACCTACGCCCAGGAAATCGAGGAAGCCCCAGGCCTCTCCCACTACTGGCGCATGGATGAGACTTCCGGCTCCACCTTCGCCGATCTCGTGGGCGGCTCGCCCGCGACGATCGACGGCGCCCCTGGCGCGGTAACACTCGGCGTGCCCGGCGCCCTCTCAGGCGTCTCTGACACCGCCGCGAGCTTCGATGGGACCAGTGGGGCCGCTCAAGCCCAAGTCAACCTGTCCGCTACGAACAAGCTGACTATCGAGTTCTGGTTGAAGTGGAACAAATACGAAAACAACGATTCACTCGCGATGGAGCTCACCCCGAACTTCAACAACAATGCCGGTGGCTTCCTGGTCGACCCCAACGCGCCAGAAGAAGGCGGCGAGTTCGCCGTCGCGATCGGCACCGGCGGGAGCCGTAACAACGTCTACTTCCCTCGCCCGAGCGCAGGGGTTTGGCACTACTACGCCTTCGTGATCGACACCAATTCACCCGGGGCCACCGAGATCACCCCGTTTGTCGACGGTCAACCGGTTACCTACACCAAGACCGAAAGTCGAACCGGCGCGGGCCCGTTTGCCAATTCGACGCTCAATTTCATGTCGCGCAACGCAAGCGCCCTCTTCGGAGCGGGGAGCCTGGACGATGTCGCCCTCTACAACGAAACGCTGGCGGCGGCGGCGATCCTCAACCACTACCGGACCGGCACCGGACAGGGCGTCGGCTCGCCCCCGACGGCCGTCTTCAAAACGAGCCCATCCATATCCGCCGGCCAGGAAACGACGCTTGACGCCAGCACCTCCTTCGCGGCGGGGAGTGCGACGATCACCGACTACAAGTGGGACCTTAACGGAAGCGGGGAATACGCCACTGACGCAGGCGCCTCCCCCACCCTGAAACACATCTTCACGACGCCCGGCTCGGTGAACGTGTCACTCAAGGTGACCGACAGCAATGGCCAGAGCGCGACCGTCACTCACACGATCGCTATC
Source organism: Solirubrobacteraceae bacterium (assembly GCA_036495305.1). GTDB lineage: Bacteria > Actinomycetota > Thermoleophilia > Solirubrobacterales > Solirubrobacteraceae > Palsa-744. The sequence continues at coordinate 64,895 of DASXNB010000024.1, forward strand.
GGCGGCTCGACCACCACCGCCTATGCGAAAGACATCCTGGAAACGCCCGGCGTGTCGCACTATTGGCGAATGGGCGAGGGCAGTGGCACCACTTTGGTGGACGCCGCCGGCAACTCCCCGGCGAGCATCGTAAGCGAAGCTGGATCTGTCGCTTTGGGCCAACCGGGCGCCCTGATAGGCGAATCCGATACTGCGGCAGGATTCGACGGGATCAGGGGGGCCGCCCAAGCCCAGGTGAACCTGTCGGTGACGAGCAAGCTCACCGTCGAGTTCTGGCTGAACTGGAGCAAATACGAAAACAACGACTCGCTCGCGATGGAGTTCACCCCGAACTTCAACAGCAACACGGGCGGCTTCCTGATCGACCCCAACGCCCCCGAAGAAGGCGGCAAGTTCGGCGTAGCGATCGGCACCGGCGGCTCACGCAATAACGTCTTCTTCGCACGCCCAAGCGCGGGCGCATGGCACTACTACAGCTTCGTGATCGACACGACCGCGGCGGGCGAATCAGAGATCACGCCCTACATCGACGGCGAAGCTGTGCCCTACACGAAGACCGAAAACCACACAGGCGCGGGCAACTTCGCCAACTCCACGCTCAATTTCATGTCGCGCAACGCAAGCGCCCTGTTCGGAGCGGGTGGGCTGGACGAGGTCGCCCTTTACAGCGAAACGCTCACCCCTGCAACGATCCTGCAGCACTACGAGACGGGGATCGGCAAGGACACCACACCGCCCTCCGGAGGCGCCTTGAGCGTAGGCGGAACCATCGCCAGCAAAGCTGGCACCACAGGCTCCAATACCACCGGTAGCCTCGCCATCAGCCGCACCGACTACAGCGAGGAACAAGCCGGCAACCAGTCGGGGCTAGCCTCGAGCACGCTCACCGTCGCCAACGCTCCGTATGAAAACGGCAACTGTGGAACGTTCGGGACGCCCACCACGATCGCAGGCAGCCCAACGCAGACAGTTTCAAGCGGCTGCTACAGCTACACACTGACCGGTACCGACAATGCCGGTAACTCCGCGCACGTCTCAACCACCATCAAGGTGGACACGACAGCGCCGACGACACCGTCGCTTGCTTTCGGGGCCCTCTCCCCCGCCACGTACTACAACCAAGCGAACAACACCCTGTACTTCAATCCGGCAAGCTCCGGAGAATTCACTGTGACGGCCAGCTCCACCGACCCGGCTAGCGGCATCGCCGGGTATACCTTCAGCCCGCTGGCGACAAGCGGCTTCGCCGAAACCCAGACAGACGGACGGAACGTGTACGCGTTCGGTGTCTCAGCCAAAGCCCCCTCGACCGCTCCAAGCGTCTCTGCCACCAACGGCGTAGGCAGCGCCTCGGCAAACGCCACCTACAACCTGGTTGCCGACTCGAGCGTCCCGACCGGCGGTGCGTTGACCGTCAACGGAGTCGCCGCCAGCGCGGCGGGCAGCACCAGCTTTGCCAAAGCCGCCGGCTTCACGATCGGCACACGCACCGACTACAACGCTGACACCGGCTCGGGCCTCGCCTCTTCGGTGCTGACGCGCGCCGCGGGGACACTCAGCAAAAATACCTGCGGCAGCTACGCCGCACCCGTGACCATCTCCGGAAACCCGGCCCAAAGCGGACTCACGGAAGGTTGCTATCTGTACACGCTCACCGGTACCGACAAGGTGGGCAACACAGCCAGCCTCACGAGCACCGTGAAGCTCGACCCCACTCCCCCGGCCGCCACCGTGAGCGTCCCCGCCGATGCCAATGGCGCGGTTGCCGTGACCTTTAGCGCGACAGACGCGGGCTCCGGCGTGAATACGGCGGTGGGCCAACTCAAGCGGGCCACTGCGACCTACACGGCCTCGAACGACACCTGCGGCGTCTATGGAGCTTTCGCCAATGTCGGCGCCGCCGGGGCGAGTTCGCCCTTCAGCGATACGACGGTCACCACCGCTCACTGTTACGAGTACGAGTACACGGTGTCGGATCTCGCCGGCAATGCAACCACATCCGCCATCGCGACCGTCAAGGTAAACACAACCAAGCCGGCGCTCACCGGGATCACAGACACCACACCGGGAACAACGGCCGGCCTGCCGCAGGTAGGCGATGCGATCACGCTCCAATTCAGCGACACCCTCCTCGCCACGAGCATCCCGAGCAGCGTGACGTTGACCTACGCGCGCTCTGGCATCGGGGCAACCGCGCTGACAGTCAGCGGTCTGAGCCTGGGTAACTGGAGCGCGGGCGATTCGCTGTTCTCGCCTTACAGCAAAACCGGCGGCACGAGTGCCGTGGTCACGGCTACGACGCTTGTGGGCACAACGACAATCACCCTCACCGTGAGCTCGATCAACGACCCCAGCAAAAACCTGACTGCTGGCGGTCCGGGCAGTGTGAGCGGCACAGTGAACGCGGCGGTGAAGGACATCTTCGGCAATACCGCTAGCACGAGCAGCTTCACAACCAGCAGCATCAGGCTCTTCTAAGCAGATCCGTCCACTCGCCACCGGTCAGGAGACGGCGCGCCCGGGACTGGCGACACCTCAGGACCGGCGGTATGGCAAGACCGGCATCGGTACGGGCGGCGCGTGAGGAACGGGTCGTTCGAGTCGTTGTTTTGAGTGATGCTTTCCGCGCGCTTGACCACCCCTGCGACCGAGGTCCCCGCTCCAGCCAGCCAGAATAGGCGCGCCTTGGCGCGCTTTGGGGCGAGCGTAACGGCGCTCTCAGTGCTGGTGTTGCTCGTGGGGGCATGTGGCCTCGCGAACGCCTACCCAACCCCCGCCGGGGTACCCGCGACCAGTGTGAGTCCGCCCTCAGCGGGCGGAAGCCCGGCAGGTCGCTTGAAGGGCCTATCGGAAATCACCCAGCAGTGGGCGCAAACACCTACCGGCGCCGCTCCGAACTTGGCCGACGCGCGTGCCACAGTCGCCGATCTACTCCAGCAAACAAGGACTGCCGGGGGCACAACCGAGCTGCACTCGCTGGCGCCAGGTCTTAGCTATCTGAGCTGGCTGCTCACCCTGCTCCCATTCAGCATCGAACAGAAGGCATCGCTCGCCCAAGAGGCGAGTTGGAGCGTGGCGCAACTAACCAATGAAGCAACGCGTGGTGACGGAAGGCAAGGGCCGGCCGCGACATCCGCACAAGAGATACGGGAAGCGTTGTTCCGTGCTCGCTGGCAGCTGATGCTCGGCAATCGCCAGGGGGCAGCGCTCGCGGCGACAGAAGCCCAACAGGACTTCACGCGCGTTCTCGCTTCCAGGCTCGGTGCTGCGAGTGGCGCCGCGCGCGCACTCGGGCAGGCGACAAGCGCGGCTCACCAGGGAGATGCTGAAGCCCTCGCCAGAGCGCGCGGCGTCGCGATTGCGGCGATTGCCGTGGGAGCCTACGAACTGACCTTGCGAGATGTGGCCGGGGGCCGACCGACCGTGGCGCGCGAATGGGCCGCGGTACGCGATCTCGGCCCGAGCGCCGGCACGGGCACGGGCACGGGCACGGGCACGGGCACGGGCACGGTGAACGATGACGCAGTTCAAGCTGTCGATGAGCTTCGATCGCAGACGTTCACACCCTCTGAGGCAGCGCTGGCCGTGCGCCGCGACGAGCTCGACTACTTCCAGCGCCGAACCTTGGCGCTAGTGCAGCAGGCCACACTTGCCGGGTATCTCGGGCTCGGCCCTTCACAGCTCGAAGCGGCTGCGCTTTCCTCGGCCTACTGGGGGGTGCTTGCCCCCATCTACACGCAATCCCTCGGCGCTGCCCAGGCGGTGAGAGCCGATTCGGCGTTTGCGACGCTACTGGCAGCCCCCGCCGGCGGCGTCCCGATAGCAAGCGCAGCGCTCACGTCGCCCACACCCTCGGTTGCGGCCGCGCGCTTGAACTTGCAAACCGCCGATAACACCGCCCTTGCCGCGCTCGGCGCCTTCGTCGCGGCGCCACCAACTGCAATCGAACAGCGCCACCGCGTTCAGCAACTCGTGGAAGCGATGCGCTTCACAATCGTCCGCCTGTGCGGACGTACCCAGCCGCTCCCGCTCAACGGCGAGCCAAAGGGGACTGTGTCAGGACCGCCAGTCGTAACACGCCTCATCAATGAGCTACGTCCCAGCCTCAACGCCGCTGACGCAGCCCGCTTGACACGGGCCGCCGGCGTGCTGAGCACGCTTCCGGGGGCATATGGGATCAGCGGGGAGGAGAGCTCACCAAAGACATACCGGCAGAGCGCCGGCGCACGCGCCGCGTGTACTCAGGCCACGAGCGATATCAGCGGGGTTTTCCCGGCGGCGTGGCGCCAACACGGCGACAACGCCGACTTCGAACGGATAGATCAAGCGCTGCATCGCGCTCAGATGGCGGTCGAACACGGCGAAGTGTCGGCAGCCGCAGCGGCGGCGCGCGAAGCGTATGCGATCTTCGACCTCACGCCGGAGCTGCGCTTGCTCGCCGTGGACCCAAGTCTCGCCGCACACATCGAGGCACTCTTCTGGAACGGAAGCACGGGGGATCCCTCGCTCTTCGAAGTGCTTGCGGGTCGAGTCACCGCTACTTCTCTACGCCGCCCCCAAGCAACCTTGGAAGGCGCCTTGGATCAGGCGGCGGTTGTGCTCGAAACCTCCCACAGCGCCACCGCGGTGGCGGTCAACAGCGGGATCGTGGTGTTTCGCGAGGGCCTGGAGGCGCTGCTCATCGTCGCCGCGCTGGGTGCGGGATTTGTGACGGCCGGCAGCCGCTGGCGCCGGCCGGCCATCGCCGGAGCGATCGCCGCGGTACCGGCCACGCTTCTCACCTGGGCGCTCTCCAACGCGATCCTCAAATCTTTCACCGGCTACGGCCTGCAGTTGCAGGCCGCGCTGGACATCGCCGCGCTCGCGGTACTGATAATCATGCTGGCTTGGTTCTTTCAGAAGTTCTGCTGGACACGTTTCGTGGCCAAGGAGCAGGCGCGTCACCGGCGGGTGTTGGGGCGCACCCGACTCTCCGGGGTCGTTGCCCCTTCGGTTGGACTGTTCGTCCTCGGTTTCATGGTGATCTACCGAGAGGGCTTTGAGACCGTCCTCTACCTACAGGCTTTGCGCGAGCAAGCGGGTGGCGGCGCGGTGATCGAGGGCGTGCTGGTTGGCACGGCGTTCACCGCCGCCATCGCCCTGTTGATGTTGCGCTTGCGACGGCGCTTGCCATACCGGGGAGTGGTCGTGGCGACGGCAACCTTGATCGGCATCCTCACCGTTGTCATGGTGGGACAAGCGATGCGGGCGCTCCAGGCTGTCGGCTGGCTTGCGATCACGCCGGTGCACTTCGAATTGCCGGTGTGGGCGGGACAGTGGTTCGGGCTCTACCCCTCCACCCAAACCCTGTATGCCCAGCTGGCCTGCGCGATAGCGATCCCGCTGGCGGCGGTACTCTCGGAATGGCTGCGTACCCGCCGACTGGAACGGCGCGTGGCAATCGCGCGCGAGCGGGCTGCGGCCAAGCGGGCGGCCAATGCCGCCGCCCGGTCAGCCAAGCGCAACGCTTCGCCCACCGCGGACTCCACGGCAATTGACGGCACTCGCGGCGAGTCCGAGACGACCACCGGCAATCAAGCCAAGCCGAAGGCCGGCGCCCCCGCGTAGCCCGGCAGGTTGGGGTCCCCACCCGCCGGCGCGATCGAGTCGGCAGCACGGTCAGGCAAGTAGCACAATCGGGGCGCCAGCACACTGTCAGGTCGGTAGCACTGTCAGACCACCGGCGCCGAACCGCCGGGGCCGTCAACCCGGCAGCGGGATGCGATTGACCAACGATTTGGCGTAGTAGGCGCAAGCGCCACCTACGGGCGCCAGCGAGATTTTGCGCTTGATCGTTGTCGGCTCCCGGCTAGCGTCGGCCAGCGCCGACCGCAGCTTTGCCCCGACTGCGCTCCAGTGGCGCTCCGCGGCGAGGAGCTTCCCCGCGGCGCGAGCCGCGGCAAGGCGAGGTGGATCGTCGACGAGAGTCAACAACACACCAGCTAGCGCCTCGGGGTCGGGATCGTCCAGCAGCGTGGCAAAGCCTCCGGCTCCCAGTTCCTCGGCGGTCTCGTCCCCGCGACCGAGCACGCAGGGGAGTTCACCCGAGAGATAATCCATGTACCGGGCACGGGCCGCAAGCCGCGCCTCACTCGCGTGACGGTGAAGCGTCACGCCGATATCGGCCTCGCGCAGGTAGTCATAGCGTTGCTCGTAGGGAATCCACTCATCAAAGAAGAAGACCGAACTACCGAGCACTCCCAGCTCACCGGCTAGCAACCGCATTTCCTCGGTCGCATCGAAACGTTCCTCAGCGCTCTTGTTGGGGGGACGCCCGGCGGTGATCACAAGCTTCACATCGGGACGCTTGGCGGCCAGATGTGCAAATGCCCGTACAGGCGTCTCGGCATCCAACCAACGCCACACACTCCCCCACCACAACACGAGCGTGTCCTCCTCAGCGATCTGGGGGAACCGCTCACGCAACCTATGGCTACCCGTGGGAGGCGGCGGATCGGGGATGCCGAACGGAACTACCACCGGGTCAAGCCCCTCCGCTCCCGCACCAAGCGACTCGCGAGCGCTACGTAAGAGCTCTGTGCGCTGGTGCTGGCTCGCACACAACACAACATCGGTATCGCGAAGCTGGAGCGTTTGGATCGCGCTCCTGGCACGTAGTTCGCGGGAGCGTTCGCGGCCGGCCTGCAGGGTCGCCAGCTCCTGCTCGTGTGGATCGTAGAGATCCGCAACTGCTACGAACCGGCTCATCTGGCGCAGGGCCAGTAGGTACGGAGGCAGACACGCCCCGATCACAATGTCGTGGCGCATAGCCTCGCGCAACAACCGCCGTCGCGTGAACGGCACCACCGGAATGCCGTCCCACTCACCCTCGTGCTCGCGCTGAGCCGCCAACGTCACCTCGTAGTGGCCGCGGAGCGCCTTGGCGAACTCCAGCGCACGGATCTCTGGACCAACCAAACGCTCTCCAAGCTCGCCCGGAGCCAGCACCAAGACGCGCCGGCGGGTCTCAGAAGCGCTCACGAGGATGGCGCGCTCACCAAGGCCCCGCGCCGGGACCTCGCCAGTTCGTACGCCCTTTCGCGCGCCGGTCGCACATTCCCCTCCGGCCCCGCCGCGGCGATCGTCGTGAGGGCAGCCACGAAGAAGAACATATACGGGGCTTGCGGGAAGGAGAGGGCGTCGAACAGCGCGCTCACCACCAAGAACCCCACACACCCGGCTGATGCCGCAAGCGCCAAGGAGGAGACGGTGGGATCACGGCCGCGGATCGCCCGGCGGGAGAGGGCGATGGGCGCGATGATCATCCCCAGATAGGCGAGCCACCCCAAAACTCCTACCTGCCAAATCTCGTCGATGTACTCGTCGTCGTTGATGCGGAACTGGTCGGGCCTGTCCTGGTTGAGCGTCCCAAATCCGCGCCCGATCACAGGGTGGGCGAGCACATCGGGCGTGACGTTGCTGAAGTCTCCAAGCCGGTGCGTGGTCGAACTACTCTGAAGCCCAGCAGTGGGGGTGAAGATCGTGCCGAGCGATCCTGGGGAGGCGAAGTGCACGAGGCCTACCGCGGCCACCAACCCGAGCGGGGCGAGCCGCAACACTTGACGGGGACGGTAGATGGCGAAATAGATCACCACCGCGATGGGAACGAGCAGCGCGGTCTTGCGGTCTGTGGAAGCCGCCGCAACCAGCATCAAGGTGAAGGCGAACGCGTTCAGCCACCACTGCCGTTTGGTCTTCGCGTCGAAGATGCGCACGAGCGCGAAGGGCATCACCAACACGAGCATCGTAGTTGCGGCAAGACCGTGAAGCGTTGGCCCGAACACCGCCACCCGACCGTCGCTACCCAATTCCGGATGGATATTGGTCGGTGAGGGAGCCACGTTCGCGATCGGTTTGAAGATCGTCCCGCTCCAGTTGTAAAAGGCGTTGTAGCCAGTTTGACGCTCCACGATCATCCCGAACGCCATCACCGTGGCGAGTCCAATCAGGTATGTGGAGAAACCACGCAAATCCTCGAAGCGAAGCGCGGTGATCGTGAACCACGCCAGCACCAGGAAGGAGCCGAGCAGACCGAACCGCTTGGCCGCCAGTTCCAGCTCACCGAGGTTGATGAGACGGTCGGCGTTCAAGAGAACGCTGGCGACGGCAATCGCCAGGAATACACAAACGGCGCCCACGAACAGCTTTGAGCGGCGCGTGCGCAGAAATGCGCGCTGATCGCCACCGAGGATCACCCAAGCGAACACCAACCCACCGATCGCGAACCTGTCGATCTGCGAGCCAACCGGCATATGGACCTTCAATTCGGTCGAGTCGATCGGCACCAAGAACAACATCGCCAGGAAGCCCGCGAGCAACCAAGGGAGCGGACGGCGCGTGTGCGGGAACGCGTCTCGCGCGGAGGGGGCACCCGCAGCGCGCCCGCCCTTTGAGCGCTTTGACAGCCTGACCGGTGTCGCCGACTGGCCGGGCCGGGTGACGACGGTCGCCCCTACCCCGGAGCCGGCCATGTCACGAACCGCTGGCGCGCCGGCGGCCGCGTAGCGCCGCCGGTCCGGCCGAGGCGTGCTCGGCGGCCGCTTCTTTGCTGTTCAGGGTCCCGTGCTCCACCGAGTCGCGAGCGGTGCGTTCACGCACAGGGGTTCTGAGAATGATCTGAGCCTCGTTTCCCTGCTGTTCTTCGCTCTCGCGATCGAGCTCCTCGGCAACGCTGCCGCTCGCGCGCCAGCTCTCGCGGAAGCGGGTGCCGACCAGCATCAGCACACACCACAGCACGAACACCGCAAGGAACACCATTACAGCCAAGGCCTTGCTGATCCCGCCGTCGACGACCCCTCCGTTGGCTTCGCCCAACTGCCGGATCACGATCCGTGACTGCTGGGAAATGTGATCCGCGTTCTCCAGCGAACCCACGTACTGCTCGAGGCTCGCAACCGAGGCGTCCGCGAGGGCGATCGCCAGCTTGGTCGTGGGCGCCTGCGCATAGATCCCGATCGTCGGCAGGTTGGGATCGCTGTTGAAGTTCAGCCTGTAGGGAGTCGTTTCCCCGGTGATTTGAACGTTGCGTTGCACGGCGGTCGGCTCTTGCACGATGCGGGGCACTTGCGGATCGACCGGCCCAGCCGCATATATCTGGCTGCCGGAGAGCCCAACGCGCTGGCCGATCAAGCTGAGGACGGTGGGGCTGGCCATGAAGTTGGCGTACACCGTGGCGCGCGACTGCAGCGGTTCAAAGGACTGAGAGAGGTTGCCGAGGACTGAGGAGGAGGTGTCGACGAAGACACGGGTGCTCGCGCTCGAGTAGAGAAGCGCACGGGGCTTGAGGCTCACTCCATCGAGACGGTACACGCTGAGAACCGCCGCGATCACGGCAACGAACACGCCGATTGCCAGGGCAATCCGGCGGCGCGCAAGCTCTCGTAGTACTAGTGCGAACTCCATCAGGTAGATCCTCTCGTCACTTAGTCAAGTTGAACAACCAACGCGCCTGCCACCGCTCTTTTTTTGCGCGCCGGTTTGGTTCGCAACGTTGTCTTAACGAATCGTCTCCCCATCTGGAGGTGTCCTTATTTTTCGGCTGGCCGAAGCCTGCCGGGCCGGCTGGAGCCCGGACGCGCGCCTGCGCCGGATCTAACCGCGAGGCGCCACCACCGCACAAGCGGCGTTTGGTGGGCGCGAGAAACCCGCGGCGCAAGCGTTCCTTTAGCGATGCCAGCGACCGGAAGTCAGCTCGATGGCGCCCCCACCTCTGTGGCGAAGAGTGCGCATGAGGGAGGCGCGCTGCCTCACGCCGGCGCCTCGGCGGTAATCGAGCGCACCGAAGCCTTCAAGGGCAAGGAGTTCGTGCGTCCCCCCGATCTCAGCGTCATCGTCGTCACCCACAATCGGCCCGAACTCGCGCTGCTGACGCTCAACACCGCGCTGGCCGCCATCGGCGACCTCGACGTTCAGTGGATTGTGGTCGACAGCGGCTCGACCGACGACACACCCGAGCGCATCGAAGCCGCGCACCCCGATGTGACCGTGCTGCGCGAGCGCAACATCGGGTTCGCCGCCGCTAATAACCGCGGACTGTCACTGGTTCGAGGCCGCTACGTACTGCTTCTCAATCCCGACGTCGAGACCCTCTCCGGCACGTATGACGGGCTCGTAGCGACGCTCGACGCACGCACGGAGATCGGGGTTGCCAGTGTCACCCAAACCATGCCAGACGGCCGCTTGGAGCGTTCGATTCGACGTTTCCCCTCACCCACATCGGCCTTTGCAGAGGCGCTGGCGGCGTCCCGCTGGTTCCCATTCCTGGGTTTCGGGGAGGAGGAGCCGCGCGCCGCGCGCTACCGCAGCGAGACCTACGCCGACTGGCTGGTTGGCGCGTTCTTGATCGCGCGCGCCGAGGCATTGCGGGAGGTGGGAGGGCTGGACGAGCGCTTCTTCCTCTATTCGGAGGAGACAGACTGGTGCTATCGCTTTCGCCAAGCCGGATGGAAGGTGGCACACCTTCCGGTGATGGAGGTGGCACACCACACCACCCGCACCCCCCGACCCGATCTCAACGCACAGCTCAGCCATGCAAAGGTGCTGTTCGCGCGCAAGCACTACGGCAGGGCACGTGTAGCGGCGATCCGCGCGGCACTCGTAATACGTCACGCTCTGCGCGCCGGTGCCTTCAGTGCTCTTGCCCTCGTTCGTCGCGCTCAGGCCCCCCACGCGCAAGCCGAGCGTCGAGCTCTCGCGGTGGTCCTCGGTTTCGCGCCACCCCCGTTTGCGGGTGCCTCGCCGACTACCTGAGCGGGCTCACCCTAGCGACGTAACCGAGCGGGCTCACCCAAGGCGATCGTAAACCTCGCGCAGCGCCCGCTCGGAATGCTCCCAACTCAACTCGAGCGCGCGAGCGCGCGCGAGCACTCCCAGTCGCATACGTCGCTCACCGTCATACGCCAAGCCGGCCACAAGCGACACGAACGCCGGTAGCTGTCCACAGGGGGCATATACGGCGGCCTCCCCGGCCGTGCGACGCGACTCGCGCAGGTCGAAGGCGACGACTGGTCGCCCACACCCCATGTACTCAGCGATCTTGATCATCGTGGAGCCGTGGTTGAGCTCGGTGCCAGGAGCGGGATCGACGGCAATGTCGGCGTCGGCGATCAACCCCGCCACACGCTCGTGCGGCACGTGGCCCGTGAACGTAACACGCTCGAGCACGCCCATTCGCTTGCAACGTTCGAACAGCTCCCCCTGCGCGGCGCCTTCGCCCACGATCGTGAGCGTTGCCCCCCTCAGCCCCTCAGCCGCCAGGATGTCCGGTAGATCGAGCACCCCATCCTGCACGTCCAAGGTGCCCACATACACGAGCCTCGGCGACTCCAACTCGCCGCCGCGCGCCGTCGGTGGATCAGGGAACTCCCCCCCCCGTGGACCATTACGCACGACCGTCACTTCAAGAGAATCCGGATGGGCGCTGCGCTCGAGCGCCAACTCACGCTGGGTCTCGTTGGTGACTATCACCTGATCGGCGCAATCGATCGCCGCACGCTGGGCTACGCGGAGCAAGCGCAACGCCGGGGAAACCCCGAACTTGGCCTCAAACAGCTCAGGACCGGAATCGTGCATGTCATAAACCACGCGCCCCCCAAAGAGCCGCGCAAGCACCGCCGCGAGCGCAAGCGTGTCGGGAGGCCCATTGAAATGCAGCGTACGAGCGCCCCTCAGTAGAGCCATCAGCGAGGCCGCGAGGAGTTGAGCGTGAGCGACCCCGTACTCGAGCGCATACGACCAACGCGAGCGGCTCGCCCACACTGTGCGGTAGCGGCGAACCTCAACGCCCCTCAAGCACTCGCGCGAGCATTGCCCCGTCCCCCGCGGGGCAAGCACCGTCACTTGGTGGCCAACCGCCACCAGCGACTCGGCCTCGTTGCGCACCCGCGTGTCTTGCGGGTAGGTGAAGTTCTCCAGCAACATCACAATCCGCTGGGGTCGCGAGCGAGACACGCCCGGTTGCTCGTCCATGTCACTCCCTTCCTTCACGCTCGATCAACGAACACCCGGGCGAGTGTCTTGCACGGAGCACGCAAGCCACAATCGTCAAGGGCCGTTTGGTGGATGTGCATGCAACCCGAACTCATCCCATGAGATTCGATCGTGTGACGACCGGAGCATTACGCGCTGAGGACCTGAAGTTCCTCGAGCCGCGCAAGCTCATAGCCGTGATCGTCGCGCCCGACCATGGTACCTCCGCGATGACGGGGCAACGAGAGGGCTCACACTCCACGCGCGCCCGGCAACTTTCCGCCGGCCACTCCAGGTTGCTCGCGGCACTCGAGCGAGTCTTCCCGGTGCGCTTCGAGAGGCGCGAGAGCGACGAGCTGCAGGGGATAGACGCTGCGCTCGTGCTCGGTCCATCATCCCTCGGGCAAGCTTGCGCCGGTGTGCCGCGGCTCCTACTCGCGGCGGGCGACCGCCATGAGACCTATCCAGCCCAGCCAGCGCATACGCATGAGTCCGTCGGAGAGCCACGGGTGCTGTTCAGTAGCGAGAGCACGTTGCAACCTCCCCTACGTGGCCAAACGATTCGTGAGAGTCAAGCCGCGACAGCGTACGCCCTCGCCCCTGCGGGGTCAGGCGTGCTCGCGACCATTGACGGAACACCAGTCTGGTGGCGCCTCGGCAAGGGCCACTCGGCGCTCGAGACGAGCGCCTTTACGCTCGCCGAGCTAGGGGACGGCGAGGCGTTGCGTGAGCACCTGCGAGCCGGTCGTTTCATGGGCCTGTTGCCGCTCGTTCACTTCCTCCAGCAGACCCTCGGTGAGGACGGCTGGACCTTGCCACCCCTACGCGCCTCTTTTGTGGTTGACGATCCCAACCTGCACTGGAGCTCCTACGGATTCCTCAACTACAAGCAGCTCATTCAGCACGCCACCCGTCATGGCTACCACATGAGTTTCGCCACCGTCCCGCTCGACGGTTGGCTGGTCAACCGCAAAGCGGCTGCCCTGTTTGCTCAGAACACCACCGTCCTTTCACTCATAACGCATGGCAACGACCATGTCGCGCGTGAGCTCGGCCGCCTAAACGACGACGCACAGGCGCAGGCGGCAATCGCACAAGGACTGCGGCGAATCGCCGCACTGCAACGGCGCTCCAACGTGGCGGTGGAGCCCATCCTCGCGCCACCCCACGGCGCCTGCTCAGAGGCCGCGCTGCGTGCCGCTTTCAGGTTGGGGGTCGATGCAGCGTGCATCAGTCGTCCTTACCCGTGGCGCGACAACCAGCCGGCGGCGAGCGCAATCGCGGGATGGCAACCGGCGGACCTCGTGGCGGGCGGACTACCCGTGCTCCCGCGCTATCCACTGAGCGCCCCACGCGACGATCTCCCATTGCGCGCACTCCTGGGCCAACCCTTGATCCTCTACGGCCACCACGGCGACTTCAGGGAAGGGCTTGACGTGCTCGAGCAAGCCACCAACGACATCAACGCACTCGGGGACGTTCAGTGGGGCTCGGTCGGTTGGATCGCACGCGGCAACTACTCCACACGCAACCTCGGGGAATCGCTGCTGGTGCGGATGCACTCCCGACGGATTGCGCTTGCTCCCCCACCTGGCGCCACCTCTGCACGGATCTTCTTGGAGGAGCCCCACGGTGGAGCATCCGGGCAGCGAGTGACACATCCTCACGGCACCCTCCCCCTGTCGTTCGCCGCCGGCGTGGGCGTATCCGAGCCACTTGCCCTCGAGAGCGAGAGAGCTTTCGAGCTCACGCTTGCGGCAGATGCGCCGTTGAGCCCCGATCAGATTCCCGCGCCTGCGATCAACCCGTGGCCGCTTGTGAGACGCGCCCTGGTGGAGGCACGCGATCGCCTTCAAACCATCCTCTGACCAGAAGTTCCCGTCCGCGAAAGACGTTTATCAAGGGATGACTCAAACGCTGTCGGCCGAGCTTCACTTCGGCGCAAACCGCGAAAGGAGGGCCGCCAAACGGAGGCCAATCCTCTTCGTCATTCACAGCGCCAAGCTGGGAGGGGCAGAGCGGATGGCGCTGCTCGAGGCAGCCCACCTGGAGGCCCGGTTTGAGCTACTACTCTCCCTCCCCGAGGGCCCTTTGCGGTCTCGCTTCGCCGCCCACGGCGAGCTGGTAGATGGAGCGGCGACCCTGCCCCTTTGGGGCGCGCCACCCCTGCGCTGGGCTCGCAGTCTGGCCGGCACACTGCGTGACTCAATCGCGATGGCACGGCTGATCCGCCGCCGCCGCGTCGAGTTGGTACTCACCAATAGCTCGGTGTGTCTGGCGCCGGTGATCGCGGCGAAACTTGCTCGTGTCCCAGTCGTGGTGCACGCACGGGATGTCCCCAAATCGCGGCTCGCTCCGCTGGTTATGGCTTTGCAAGGAAAACTCGCCACCACGGTGATCGTCATCGCCGACGGTCTAGCCCCCTACTTTCGCACCGGACGCCGCACCCGGCTCGCGTTGATCCCCGACGGGATCAGCGTGAACGCAACGCCACGCGTCGAGGAGTCGGGCACATTCGGATCGCCCCCGCACCTTTGCTTGGTCGGCGCGATCGATCCGCGCAAGGGCCAGGATGTGGCGGTCGTCGCGCTCGCACAACTACATGCTCGAGGCGTCCCCGCAACGCTCGATCTGGTGGGAAGGGAGCTCGACGTGGAGTTCGCCGCCACGGTGCACGAGCAGGTGCGTGCCTCCGGCTTGCACGATGCCGTGAGGTTCGTAGGCGAGGTGGAGGACATCCAACCCCATCTCGATCGCGCCGACATCGTGATCGCACCCTCGCGCGGCGAGTGGACCCCACTTGTCTTGATGGAGGCCCTTTCGCAAGAAAAGCCGGTCATCGCCACAGACGTTGGAGGCGTCGCCAACGTCGTGCACCACCGTCAGTCCGGCCTGCTGATCTGCCCAGAGGACCCCAAGGCACTCGCTGACGCGGTGATGGAGCTCGTATCCAACCCCCTCGTCGCCCGCGCAATGGCCGAACGCGGTCATGCGCACGTGGCCTCTCATTTCCGCGTCGAGCAGACCCTCGACGGGCTCTCCCGCGAGATCGAACTACTGCTCGGGAGCGAACCTGTCTCCTCCGCACGCGAGCCCGGACGCCTCAGGGCCGTTATTTAGCCGTGAATGTCAAGGGCATCATCATCGTTCCGCCGACGGACCGACTCATAGGATCGTGGCTCGACGCCACACGCGCCACCTCGCTGCAACGGATCGCCAACCGTCCGATCGTCTGCCACGTCCTCGACGGGCTTGTGAGCGCCGGTATCGAGGAGGCCGTATTGGTGACGCCCGCCGAGGTTGCCCCCGACATAGCGCGGTGCATCGAGAAGGAAGCTCCTTCCGGGATCGAGATCCACCCTGTCGTCCATGAGTACGGGCTCAATCCTGCCATCGCCGTCGACGCCATAGCAGAGCTGATCGGGGACGCGCCCGCGATCGTGCACCGGGCAAATGGGCTGTTGGGACAGCCCCTTGCCCCCCTGCTCGAGCTGATTGACGACAACTCGCCGGACATGGTGCTGCTCGTCGCCCAGGGCGCCCGCAACACCGAACGCCTGGCTCCCACCTCACAGCGTATGTTGCGGATCGCCGAGCTCGACCCCGAGAAATCGTCGTTTGGGGTCGTCGGCGTTTGCGTACTGGCTCCAGGGGCCCTACGCCATGTCCGTGCGGTCAGCTGGTCCCCCCAAGGACTGGAGCTCGAGGCTATGGCGGAAGGGCTCGCTGAGAACGGCGGCTGCATTCACGTCCGGGTTGTACGCGCGTGGCGCGGCTTTTCCGGCAGGGCCACCGACCTGCTCGACATGAACCGCACGGTGCTCGACACGCTCGACGAACACGCCACCCCACCGGATACCGATGGCAACCGCTTCGAGGGGAGGATTCAGATCGACCCCACAGCATCGGTCACCTCGAGTGTTATCTGCGGTCCCGCGATCGTGGGAGCAGGGGCGTGTATCGCGGACTCCTACATCGGACCACACACCTCCATCGGAGACGGGGTGCACGTCGAGTGTGCGGAGATCGAGCGCTCGATCGTGTTGGCGGGCGCCACCATCCAGCACGTCGGTGGACGCCTCGTCGCGAGCGTGGTGGGACGCGAGGCGCGCATCTTCAGAGACTTCTCGGTCCCGCGTGCGATCCGCCTGCAGGTTGGAGACGGCGACGAGGTCGCGCTCTGCTGAGCCGACCCAGCTCGATGTCTCGCAATCGCATAGCCCATCGCGTGCCGGCCCATCGCGTGCCGGCATTGCTCCTGATGCTCCTCGCAATGCCCGCGTTGGCCGGCTGCGCCAAGATCGTATCCGTAGCCGCATCCCCTGCGCACGGGCACTGCAGCGTCACACTCTCACCCGGACAGGATGTGGCAGGCACGGTGGCCTCCGCAAGTCACGGCGCCGTGATCTGTCTGAGGGGGGGAAGCTACCCCACGCTCAAACTCTCAGGCGTCAAACCAAGCGGCTATGTGACCTTGCGCTCAACTCACAAACGGGAAGCCCAGTTCGATGGGATCGAAGGACAAAACGTCAGCTTCTTGCGTCTGGAAAAACTAACCGTCCATGGTTCGGTTTCGATAATTCAGTCGGCCCACGACATACAGCTCGTGAACAACGACATCGGTCCAAGCACCTGTGGTGTCTACCTGTACGCGTGGCAGCACGAAGCCTTCCAGGGAGTGACCATCGCACAGAACTACATCCACGACCTCGACTTCACGGGGCCCGAAGGAGTGTGCAGCGGCTACGGGATCGAGGCAGTGGGCGGCGTCGACAACGTTCAGGTGGCAAACAACACGATCGCCCACGTAGCCAACGATTACGTCCAGTTGGGGGGCGGCGAAAACTGGACGGTGGCGCACAACCTCTTTTTCGGACCATCGCTGCGTCAATCCCATGGAACCGTCCACCAAGACCTGTGGCAGGTCTTTGGCGGGGGCGCCAACCTACGCTTCGCCAACAACGTGGCGCACAACACCGAAACGCAGGAGTCGCTGCTTTTCCAGGAAGGCGTCTACCACAACGTACGGGTCGAAAACAACCTCTTCGACCACGACTCCTCCGGTTATTCGGTGCAGATGTTTCAAGTCGAAGGACTCACATTCACCTACAACACGTTCGTGGGCTCCACTTGGGGCGTCATATTCCGCGCCGACGACCCCGACGCCGGGCGAGGACGAGGGTATGTCGTGGAGCACAACATCTTCGGCGCCACCTCGGGTGGCACTCCCGATGTGAGCGAGTGGCGTGCCTTCGGGACCTACGACTACAACGTCTCCCAGGACGGCTCGGCCAGCGGACCTCACAGCGTGCGCCACTGGCGTGCCCGTTGGAGCGGCAAGCCCGGCTCGAAGCCGCGCTGCCTGCCGTTTGCGGCCGGCTACCGTCCCACAAGTTCAACCGCCCAAACGGCGTTTAATAGGCGATGGCGCAGCGGCTGCTCGTAGTCTCCCCGGTCCGCAACGAGGCCGCTCATATCGAGCGGGTGGGTCTCGCATTGGCGGCGCAAACACGCCCACCCGACCAGTGGGTGGTCATCGACGACCGCTCCACCGATGACACACCAGAGATTCTTTCCCGCCTTGCCGAGCACCTGGATTTCATGACAGTGCTGCAAAGCCCGCCCGCGAGCGACACCGCCTCAAAGGATCGCCTGGCGGTAGCGGCCGAGGCGCGCGCCTTCAACGCCGCCCTATCAGCCACGCCGTGGGAGACGTTCACGCACGTGGCCAAGCTCGACGGCGACATCGAGCTGCCCCCTCACTACTTCCAAGTGCTGCTCGACACTTTTGCCGAGGACGCCACGCTCGGGCTGGCGGGAGGTGTCCTGCGAGAGCCTGAGGGAGAGGGATGGAGCGCTGCGAACGTTGCCAGCGACTACCACGTGCGGGGTGCCCTGAAGTGCTACACACGCGAATGCCTGGTTGCCATCGGGGGCATCCAGGAGCGCCTGGCGTGGGACACCATCGACGAGGTGTGCGCTCGCATGGAGGGCTTCTCCACGCGCACCCTCCCCGAGCTCGTGGCACTTCACCACCGCCCATGTGCAAGCGCCGACGGCATCCTCCGCGGTCGGGCAAGACACGGGCGTTGCCTCTACATAACTCACTACCCGGCGTCCTGGGTATGGCTCCGCGCGTTCAAGACGGCGTGGGAGCGTCCCCGGGTGCTCTCAGGTTTGGCTTTCCTCGGTGGCTACTTGTGGTCAGGGATGACCCGTGTCCAGCAGGTGGAGGATCCGAAGTTCCGTGCTTTCATGCGCGGCGAGCTTGGCGCGCGTGCGCGCCGGGCGCTGCGCATGCGAGCGCCGCTGGCACGAGTGCCTATCGAGGCCGACACACGTTGAACGCTCCGCGGGGGTCGCGGGGCGTTCAACGCTTTCTTCTTCTCAGTAACTTCTGCCGGCTTATTCCGGCGAAACCTCAGGACCCGAAGTAACCGCTGCCCACGTTGGTGCCGTCAGAGGCCCCGAGATGACCAAGCGAGCCACTGGTAAGCGCCCAACCGGCCCACGTGGAGGGCTCTGACCCGCCACCGGCATACGTCGGTTTCCCGACAATCCCACCGGTGCCGATCGCCTGTCCTTCGGTGAGGTTATCCACCATCGTGAACCCACTGGTCGACTGCCCCTCGCTGAGATCCAACCCGCCCGTGATGACGTTGTTGGAAATCGTCTCGGAGGAACTCGCCCCCACATTCACATGACCGATCCTCACCATCGCGCCATGACCGAACGTGTCGTGGCTGATGACGTCGTGCGAGCCACCGCCGATTACGATCTGCCATGGGTATTCACCGTCAGTGTCGAACACGTCGTTGGTGACGGTCATCGGGCTGCCGTTGCCATCCGGGGACATGATTCCGTCGGAGTTGCCGTGGAAGTAGTCGCCTGTGACGGTTGTGCCCTGTGCGCCGTAGAACTGGATCGGATCGACGTGGGCGGCGCACGATCCCTCCTTCATGTTTTCAAACACATCCCCCGGGCCGATCACCGTGCCCGAACCGCCGCCCGTGATGTTCACCCCATCGGTGCACCCGTTGCGGCCAAAGGTGCTGTGCGAGATAACCACGCCGTTGGTACCTGACACCCCTTTGTTCTCACCGTTGACCTCCAAACGACCCTCGTTCCCACAGCCACCCTTGCCTTCACCGATGTTGAAGAAGGTGCTGCCTTCGACAAGGATGTCGATGTTGGCGCTCGTCGGCGTGAGGATGCACAGGCCGCTCGTAAATGTATCGGACACCCAATGGATGTGGGTAGCTGGAGCGCTTGACCCACCCGTGTTGCCACCCGCGATGGTCAAACCTTCAAAGGTGATATTCGAGGAGGTCGTGACGTTGGCATAACCAAGTACCGCCTGCGATTGGCTGACGCCGGCGGCGGGCTTGACCGTAACCATGCTCGACTTGCTAACGGTAACACTCACTTCACCGTAGTTTCCAGCGTTTAGACAGATCGTCGATCCCGCCGCCGCGTTCTTGATGGCGGTGGATAGACCGGAGCCGATCGTGGTCGTGCAGCCGCTGCTCACCACCACAGCCGCCACACTCGCACTGGCGGCGGAGGTCGCAGCGGTCGAACCACCGCTGTTCGTCGCCGTCACGACAACACGCATCGTGTGTTCCACATCGCTCGAGCCGAGCGTATAGCTAGAGGAAGTCGCACCACTCTTGTTCGAACAGCTGCTCCCCGAGCTATTGCAGTCCTGCCACTGGTAGGTGAAGCCCGTCGGGCTTCCCGTCCAAGTCCCGGTCGTCGCCGACAGAGTTTGCCCTTCAGTGGTCGTACCGCTGATCGCCGGCAATACCGTGTTGCCCGGCGCAGGGGGCGCAAGCGCGACGACCACCGAACTTGCGGCCGAAGTTGCGGCGGTCGAACCGCCACTGTTCGTCGCCGTCACGACCACACGCATCGTGTGTTCCACATCGCTCGAGCCGAGCGTGTAGCTGGATGAGGTCGCACCACTCTTGTTCGAGCAGCTGCTCCCCGAGCTGTTGCAATCCTGCCACTGATATTCAAACGATGACGGACTGCCGCTCCACGTTCCTCCCGTGGCGGTCAAGGTCTGACCTTCGGTGCTCGCGCCGCTGACCGCCGGTAGCACCGTGTTACTCGGAGCCGGCGGCGGTACAGCGGCAACCAACGCCGTGGCGGGAGCACTCATAGAGCTTGACCCACCTGTGTTCGAGGCGGTCACCATCACGCGCATGGTGTGGCTGACGTCGCTCGAGGAAAGCCGGTAGCTGGCAGCCGTTGCTCCACCTATCGATGAGCAGTTGTGTCCGGTGGAGTCACAGTCGCGCCACTGATAGCTGTAGGAGGTCGGTTTACCCGTCCACCCACCGTTGCTGGTTTTGAGCACTTCGCCTTCGATCGCGTTGCCTCCGATGGCGGGCATTTCGGTATTCGTCGGAGCGGCTGGGGGTGGTGCGACCACCGCGATACTGGCCGCTGAATCCGCCGGCACCGAACCGCCCTGGTTGGTGGCCGTCACCACTACGCGCACCGTGTCCCCCACGTCGCTGGCACCCAGGGTGTAGGTCTGAGTCGAGGCACCGCTTATGTCGACGCAGTTGCTTCCAAGAACATCACAGTCCTGCCACTGGTAGGTGAAGCTGGTCGGGCTTTCCGTCCAAGTACCCGCCGTCGCCGACAGCATCTGACCTTCAGTGGTCGCGCCACTGATCGCCGGCAACACCGTGTTGACCGGGGCCGAAGGAGGCGGCGGGGGAACAGCGGCAATCGTAGCGCTGGGCGCCGAAGTCACGGCTGTTGAGCCGCCACCGTTGGTGGCCGTCACAACGACGCGCACCGTGTCGCCTACGTCGCTTGCGCTGAGCGTGTATGTCTGAGCCGACGCTCCGCTTGTGTTGACGCAGTTGTTGCCTAGGGCATCGCAGTCCTGCCACTGATAGCTGAAGGATGTTGGGTTTTCCGTCCAGGCGCCGGTGGTGGCTGTGAGCGTCTGCCCTTCGGTTGCGGCACCGCCGAGGGTGGGCAGCAGTGTGTTTACAGGCGCGGGCGGTGGGATCGCGGCGACCCTTGCTGACACGGCAGAGCTTGCAGTGCCGACTCCACCTGCGTTGGCGGCCGTGACGAGGACGCGTACCGTACTCCCTACGTCGCTCCCGCTGAGCGTATAGGTAGCCGATGTCGCGCCGGCGATGTTGGCACAACCCGCACCTTCGCCATTGCAATCCTGCCATTGGTAGGCAAAGGAAGTGGGAGTTCCCGTCCACGTGCCGGTGGTGGTAGACAGCACTTGGCCTTCTGTCGTCGTGCCGTCGAGCACAGGCAATTCCGTGTCAACCGGCGACGCGGGTAGCGGTGGCGCCGCTGGGGGGGGCGTCGGAGGAGGCGGAGGGACCAGTATCGGGTCAGTCGCCGTGACGTAGCCCGAGAGTGGGCATTCATGACGGAGGCTGCCGCTGCTCCAGGTGCCGGGGAATCCGGCAAGGGTATGTTGGGCACTGATGGAGCTGAGGCACGTGCCACGCTGGTGGTTGCGATAGTGCAGGGTTCCACCCTCTCCCAGGATCGCCAGCCAATAGTAGGCGTTGGGGGTGATCGCCATGGGTGTGATCGCAACCGAGTTCCAAGCACCGGCAATCGGGGCAGCGATAACCCCCGAGCTCAAAAGCGAGCCGGGGTGACCGTTAGCGTCGCTGTAGACACCGACGAGAACCGAGCGTGCGGTGTTTGACGAGTCAATGAGAATTTGTGCCAAGCCGGTTGCCCCAGAGGACACGGCACGGAAGCGAACCGCTTCTGAGCGCCCGGCGTCGAGATAGGCGCGATGGGACTGGGTGGCGCTTTCCCCGAAGAGGATCGTCGCGGAGGTAAGCCTTGCGTTGAAGATCGTCGAGGTATTAATCACCATGTGGTGCTTTTTGGCGGACTTGTGACTGCCCTTTTTACCGGACTTGGTGTCGGCCTTTTGGTGCCGATGCCGCTTTGCACGAGACGCATTTCGGTGATGAATTGCATGCAAACGTTCAACATGTGAACGCCTGGCACCGAGTGCCGATGGTACGGCAGCAAATGAAATTGCCAGCAGCAGTGCGGCTATAGGCAATGAACGGCGCATCAGGAACTCGAGCATCGGAAAAATCTCCCATTGGTGGCTGGTGCCAGTTCCCACACCGTCGGCGGTGGGCACTGACCTCCCAACCTGCATCGAGCAGACTCGACATACCTACGAGCGGGAGAATCGCTCGCGTCTCCTGGTTGAACTACCTAGCGGGGGCAGCAAACCGCCCCGGGGAGCTCAAAATCCGAAGTAATTGGTACCCATGTCGCCGCCGTCACCGGCCGCGAGGTGTCCGGGCGAGCCGCTTGTGAGCGTCCAGCCTGCCCAGCTGGCGGGCTCTGAGCCTCCGCCCGCGTAGATCGGCTTGCCGTTGATGGAATGGACCCCAAGGATTTCGCCTTCAACGAGGTTGTATTCCTCGACCCAGCCGCTATCCGACTGGCCCTCGGACAGTTCCAAGCCGCCGGTGATCACGTTGTTTGTGATCGTCTCGTCAGAAGCGGTGGCGCCAACATTCACGTGCCCGATGCGAAGCCTCGCGCCGTGACCAAACGTGTCGTGATTGATGACATCGTGTCCGCCGCCGCCGATCACGATCTGGTCGGGATATTCACCGTCTGTGTCAAAAACGGTGTTAGTGACCGTCATCGGGCTGCCGTTACCGTCTGGTGACATGATTCCATCTGAGTTTCCGTGGAAGTAATCCCCTGTGACGGTGGTGTTACTGGCGCCGTAGAACTGGATCGAGTCGACGTGAGCAGTGCACGAACCCTGCTTGAGACCGCTGAATTCATCGCCCGGACCAATCTGTGTGCCGCTGGCGCCCCCCGTGATGTTCACACCGTCTGTGCACCCACTCGGGCTTCCCGTTTGGAACAGGTCGTGCGATATCACGACACCATTTACACCAGACACTTCCTTGTTGTCGCCGTTGACCTCCAAGCGCCCCTCGTTACTACACCCACCTGTGCTGATATTCACGAAGGTGCTGGCTTCCACGAGCAGATCGATGTTGGCGCTTGTGGGGGTTTGGATGCACAGACCGCTGGTAAACGCGTCGGCGATCCAGCGGATATGCGTGGCCGGCGCCGCGGAGCTGCCGTTGTTACCACCCGCGATCGTGAGACCTTCGAAGGCGAGATTCGAAGAGGTCGTAACGTCTGTGTACCCAAGGACCACTTGCGACTGACCGACACCAGGAGCCGGCATGACGGTAACCATGCTCGACTTGCTGGTCGTGACGGTCAAGCTACCGTAGTTCCCCGCATTCAGGCAGATCGTGGAGCCTGCCTGCGCGCTTTGAATCGCAGATTGCAGACCCGAGCTGATCGTGGTGGTACAACCCGTGTTAACCACGCCCGCCGTCACAACCGCCGTTGCGGTAGAGGTTGCGCCGGTCGAGCCACCTTCGTTGGAGGCTGTTACGACTATGCGAACCTTATGCCCGACATCGCTGGCGGCGAGCCGATATGTGGCCGTAACCCCAGCCGTGTTGACGCAGTTCGCACCGGAGCTGTCGCAATCCTGCCATCGGTAGGAATAGGAAGTGGGACTTCCGGACCATGCACCTGTGCTTGTCGTCAGCGTTTGTCCTTCAACGGGAGAACCGCCGATCGCGGGAGGACTCGTGTTGGTTGGCGCTTCCACGGGCGGTGGTTCAGTCGGGGGGGGTTCAGTGGGCGGAGGTTCGGTCGTTTCGGGAGCGACTCTTTTGGACGTTTCCGAGTTGGCAACGGCGCTACCGGCGGCGTTGATCGCTTCCACCGTTACCAGTGCTTTCAGCCCAACATCCTGGGAGCCAAGCGTGTAGCTGGGGGCGTTGGCGCCGTCGATGGCATTGCAGCTCGTGCCGGCGCGGCTACTGAGGCAGTCCTCCCACTGGTAGGTGAATTCGGTTGGTTCGCCTGCCCACACCCCGGTAGTGGCGGTGAGGGTATTGCCCACTTCCGGTGTGCCGATGAGCGCAGGGCGAACGGTGTTGGTCGGCTTGACGGGCGGTTCGCGGGGAGAGCCCCGTTCTTCGGGACCTCCCGCGGGAGGAGTGGGGACGATCGGCACCGGGGCCACCACGGCCGTGAGCGGCGATGCTTGCGTGACGGCAGGAGCAGGGGGGGCGAGAGGCTTTGAGATCTTGGACTTGGCGGGCGCGTGCTTTTTTGCGGCACAACGGCGCTTTTGACTCTTGGTCTTAAGTGAGTGTGCCCCGATTCGTCTGCAGAGGCGCCTGCGGGCGGCGCGTCTGCGAGCCGCGGCACGACGCTGGGCGGCAGTGGTTGACGATTTCTTGGCCGTCGCCTGCTGGGCGTTGGACCCGACGTGGCTTGCCGGCGCAGCAGCACGTCTGTCAACGGCGCCGAAAGCCGTAGCGGCGGCGCACAGAAAAAACACGCAAATTGCTGTGAGAGAGCGACGGATAAGCTTGCGCATCACGCATCTCCTGTAGCGGCACACGTCCCTGAATGGGCACAGTTTTCCCCGAGTGGCTACGTATCCGTTCGCAACCAACGCTCAACTACCCCTGCAACTTGGGCCAATCCTACAATACTTGTCGGCAGAGGTTGTCGCGAACTTGAGAACAAGGCGAAGCTCGATTCGTCTATGTTCGCGTAGTGGACTGCTCCTCAGACTCTCTGCGTGTTCTGCTCGCCGATGATCAGCACTTCTTTCGGGACGGCTTGCGGGGGACGCTAGAAGCTGCCGGAATGGTTGTGGTTGGCGACGTCGCCGACCATGCGGAGGCGGAGGCGATGGCGGGCCGGCTCGAACCCGAAGTGATCGTGATCGGCCTGAACATGCCGGATGTGTCATGCGGGGGGACGTTGCGCAAGATCGCCGCCGCGAGCCCAGCTTCGCGAATGATCGTGCTCACGGTGTCGGCGAATGAGTCAGGAGTACTCGACGCTTTGCAGTCGGGGGCTTGTGGCTACCTGCTCAAGAGCACGCGGGTGGAGGATCTGGTGACGGGCATCCGCCAAGCCGCTTGCGGGCAGGCGGTGCTTTCCCCCGACGCGATCCGGGCCCTGGTGGGCGGGGTGCGTTCGGAGAATCAGGGCCGCGGGACGCTAGGCTCTGGGCCGAGTGCCCCGGCGCTGACAGCTCGCGAGATGGATGTGTTGCGGCTGATAGTCGAGGGCGCCGACAACGCCGCAATTGGCTTCGAGCTGTCGATAAGTCGCCACACCGTCAAGCAGCACGTGACGAACATCTTCGAGAAGTTGGGAGTGCGAAATCGCGTGGAAGCGGCCGTTTACGGTGTACGGTCGGGATTGGTTTGAACCCGAAGGCCGGGACGGCGGAGCTACGCGGTGGCGCTGTAAGGCTCGATCGCGCGAAGCGCAGCACTCCGGTCGGCCACGCCGAGCTTTGCGACACCAGCGGAGATGTGGCGGCGGATCGTGACCGGCGAGAGCGAGAGCATGTCGGCCACCTCAACGGTGGTCAACCCTGAGCCAAGCATCCTCAAGATCTCAGACTCTCTGGGGGTGAGCTGCACGTTGCCGACGCGCACCGGACCGCCAATCGCTCCCGCGGTGAAAGAGCGGAACTCCTGCAATACGCGTCCCACGAGCACCCTTGGTAGCGCTGCCTCTCCCTTGAGAACCCCGCAGAGAGCCGCCGGGAGCCGGTCGGGGCTCGTGTCCTTGGGCAGGTAACCAACCGCGCCCGCTCTAAGTGAGCCAAGCACATCCTCGGTGGAGGTGGACACGGTGAGCATCACCACCGAAGTGGACGGGGCCACTTCTGCCACCTGCTGGGCGGCCTCGATGCCGCCTCCCGGCATACGCACGTCGAGCAGGCATACGTCGGGGCGCTCGCGTAGAACCGCGCTCACGGTACCTTCGCAGTCGGCCGCTTCGCCGACGACCTGAAAGCCGCCGCGCATCAACGCCATACGCACGCCCATCCGCACGACCTGGTTGTCGTCGGCGATAACGATTGTGGGTTCGACGGAACTCATGGGAGAGCGAGCTCGACAGTCGAGCCCTCACCGGGCGCGCTGAGGACGTGCAGTACGCCCCCCAGCTGGCGCGCGCTCGTGTGCATATTCTCCAAACCGAACCCCTTCGGGGCTTGCGTGAGATCGAATCCACGGCCTCTGTCGCGGACCGTCAGTCTCCATTCGTCATCGCGCGCGAAGCGGACCTCCACGGGCGTGTCCGGACCGGAGTGCTTGACCGCATTGGTAACAGCCTCCCGGGCAACATGCAGGAGTGTGTGCGCGGTCACTCGATCAGGCTCCTCGGCCGCATCGACGTCGATAGCTTGGAAGTCGAGGGGCGCGTTTCTGGCGGCGGCGCGCACACTTGCCTCCATGGCCTGTGCGATCGGCTCACCGCGCTCGTCGCTGGTTAGGCCTCGCACCAACTCACGTGCTCCCTCCAGAGCGCGCTCGCCGGCTTCCACCACAACCTTCACATGCGACGCGGAGGAGGGATCGTCGGCCAGCATGCGCGCGGTGGCGAGCGCGAGCGAGAGGTCTTGCATCACCAGGTCGTGCACATCGGCGGCTATTTGCCGGCGTTCTCCTGCCGTGCTTTGCGTCGGAGGCCGGCGGCCAGGACGGCTGTACATGGCATGCCCACCCCTGTGCGCGAAGCTGGTGGCGCGATGGGTTGTCCACCCCACAAGCCCCGACACGGGCCTCGTTACGGCGCGAGCGAACGTCGCCAACCCCAATTGAGGTGGGGCTGTTGCAGCATGGATCCGTCCGTGGTCGCTGCTTGTGCTCATCCGTGTATGTCCTTGTCCTTACAGCCCCTTAGACGGTGCAAACTGTACTAAGGATGCCTGCCCCTTCTTTAGTCTCTGGTCTCCCGTGCCAACCAGTCGAATTCTGTGTTGCTACTCCTCCGTCCGAAGCCAGCCGGATGATACATGGATTTGGCTTTTAAGGTGGATTTTGCGAAGAAATTTTCACATCTCCATCGATCTAAAGGAAACGTTCCAAATTTTCAACAGCGGAAGCGACTCGTCACGCTGCTCGTCACGCTAGCCACTCGTGGGCGTGACCACACAACAGCCTTCAATGATCCCGGGCCCCACGCCACGATAGAAACCATTCGGCTGCACCGTTACCCTGTAGGCAGCGAGTTTGCCTGAGCGATAGCGGATCGTGCACGACCACGGGTTACGCAACACCGCACCTCCACCCGGGCGGCAGCGTACGAGCATCGGAGATGTTCGCTGAGCAGGTGCCACGGGCTCGGGAGCCTTCGCCACGAACGCCTCTACGTGCCTCGCGCTGAGGACGGTCGCTGGATTGAGCGCGAGCGCACGCGATTGCTCGTAGCGGAAGGATTCCTCGCCCCCCCTTCCAAACACCGCTACCCCCGCGCCGGCGATGCCGACCAGGACCAGTGAGCACACAACGAGGGCTGTGATCGTTCGCATCGAGTGCTCACCCTAACCGCACGCGCGGGTATGTGGAGCGCGCTGCTGACTCGCCGGCGCCGCGACAGGCTCCACAAAGCAAAGAGGGGCCCGCGATCGCGGGCCCCTCTTGGAAACCTTGCTATGCGAGCGGGAGGCTAGTGGCGACCTTTGCCTTTGTCGCCACCTTTGGAGCCTTTGTCGCCCCCACCCTGCTGGCCGCCTTTGCCGCCTTGGGAACCTTTATCGCCGCCACCTTGGCCGCCTTTATCGCCACCGCCGCCCTGGCCGCCTTTATCGCCGCCTTTGCCTTTGTCGCCGCCTTTGCCGCAGTCTTTGCCATGGTCGCATTCTTTGTACTGGCTCCAACCGGCGCTACCGCCACCGAATCCACTGCTGAAGCCGCCGCACGCCAGCGCCACCGCGCCACCCGTGCCGAGGGCTAGAAATGCAGTTGCCAGAAGCGTTGTAAGGCGTGACCTCATGAAGAATCCCTTGTCTCGAGAGTGGCTGGATCGGCGTGCTCCACTCATGGCCCGCAACTTCACTCGGTCGAGTGCGAGGGGGTCGAGCGTGGGGCGCTGGTCGTGCAACGCATCGGCGACCTCTTGCAGGTCGTCCGAGAAGCTTTGATCTTTGGATATGCGGCTCATGTAGGTCTTATACGCGCGAGTCCAACGATTCCTGACTGCATTTTTCTTGCCTTTACAGGCTGCCGATATCGGGGATGATGCTGGCGATGCAAGACGACGCGTTCGAGCGGCTCTACGCAGAGCACGCCCAGGCTCTGTACGGGTTTCTCAGCTACCGCACTGGGGATCGAGTGTTGGCGGAGGATCTCCTGGCGGACACTTTCGAGCGAGTGTTGCGAGCGCGCAGGCGCTTCGATCCGCGCAAGGCGAGCGAGAAGACGTGGTTGTACACGATCGCCCTCAACTGCTTGCGCGACCATATCCGCAGACGCGCCGCCGAGGGGAGGGCGGTGGAGCGGATGGCCGCGGCACCCGCACGGGGATCGAGCAGCGAGATCGATGAGATCGCCGACCGCGACCTCGTGAGCGGTAGCTTGAAGGTCTTGAGCGAGGAGGAGCGCGAGGCGATAGCTCTTCGCTTTGGGGCGGGGCTGACGGTGCCGGAGATCGCCAAGCTCACAGAGGAGAAGCTCACGACCGTGGAGGGCCGGGTGTATCGCGCGCTTCGAAAGCTACGCGAGGAGATGGAGTAGCGGCGTCGGCGCTTCCGGGAGGGTGAGCGCGACGGTTGCTTGCCGACGCGCGGGGCTACGCGGGACGGATTGAGAGATCGTTGCTTGCGAGCGCGGCGACACGGAGGGTGGCGGCGCGAGTGAGCCACTGATTGGGGGTGGCGTGCAATAGGAGCTTGCCGGCCTGAATGGTGAGCGCCTCGTGCGGGTTCAGAGCCAGCGCCCTCGAGGCGCTGGCACGGGGATCGACGCCCGCCGAGGCCTGAGCGAGGGCGAGGGCGTAGTAGGGCTCCCAGCTCGACCGGTCGTAGTGCACGGCCTGACGCATCGCAGTGATACCGAGCCGCGGCAGGCCACGCTCGAGGTCACAGAAACCGAGCACCTCGTAGGGCTCGGGACGAACATCCAACCAGCCGATCGATGACAGCGCGGCGGCACTCGCCTTTGGGCAGTTGGACGCATACAGCGCATGCTCGGCGGTACCCAACTGGCGCTGAGAGCCCACGATCAGCACAGGCAATGCGACGGTCGCCAAAAGGAACGCTCCGAGCAGCAGGCGAGTGCCGTGGTTGGGCGTCCAACCCGACCCCGCGCCCTTGCGGGGGCCGATCGCGAGACCGGCGGCGGCGAAGAAGGCGATCGTGGTGACCGGCATCTGCCAGTCCCAGTCGATGCCAGCGTGTAGTGCCCATAGGACTGCAGCCGCGAGCAACGCTCCGTAGGTCGAGCGGCGGGGGCCGCGTGCGCGGACGGCCAGGGCCGCCAGGATCGAACCGATGGCAGTCAAGAGCAGTAGCAAACCCGGTAGGCCGAGCTCGGCCATTGTCTCGAGGTAGAGGCTGTGGGCGTTGAGCGTAAAGATGAAGCGGGGGCGATTCTGCTCCCAAACAAGCTGGTAGGTCCCCGTGCCCCTGCCGTGAAGTGCGGATTCGTTGAATCCGTGCAAAGCGGCGTGCCACAGGTCGGTACGGCCGTTGTTGGAGGAGTCGGTGAGACGCTGGCGCAGGTCGCTGTGTGTACCACTTGGAGTCGCACCGCTCATGAAACGGTTCCAGTCGCCGGCCAGACGGTGAGGGACGCCGAGCGCGATCACGAGTAGCGGGACGGCTAGCACTCCACAAACGATTGCCGCCGTGCGAGCTGTGGGACTTATCCTCGCTTTCCGTACCCCACTACGCAAGCGTGGATCGAGGCGATGACTCATGAGCATGCGTAGCCCGGCCGCGAGCGCCACGCAGACCACGGCGACAAGCGCCACACGGTGGCCCTGGGAGGTTGCCGCGGGCGTCGTGGGATCCACGGTGTCGAGCAGACTTGCGTTGTAGGCCACCACAACCAGGACGGCTGTAAGGGGGACAGTTGCGATTGAGCCACTGAGCATCCCACGTGGGCGCCCCACAAAGACATAGACGACGATCGCGATCGCGCCGGCGGCGATAGCCCCTCGTGAGAACGTGAAGAAAAGGGTGGTCGCGAGTAGCGGGAGGACCGCGGCGGCGAGCACACGCACGAAGCGTCGTTCAGAGAGCGAGCAGGTGAGATGGAAGGCAAGCACCATCGCGAGCGTCGCCAGCACGCCGAGCGCGTTCCAGTAAGTGACGGGATAACTGAGCCGCTCATTGGCGACGTTGGGGGCGGTGTGCCACACGTCGGGCGCCACACGGCTGATGAGCCCAGCTAGACAGACGATCGACGCGCCCACCACCAGCCCGCGGACCAGCCAACGGAGATCTCGCGTCGTGGCCCGGACGGTACCGAGCACGACCAAGATCAGCAGATAAAACCACACCCGATCGAACGCGATCAAAGCGCGTGCAGTGGCGTGCGACCAAAGGGCGGAGGCGAGCGTAAGCGCCGCATACAGCGCAAGAGCCCCGATTGCGAGGAGCGTGAGCGTTCCGAAACCCTCGAAGGGATGGCGCGATTGCAGAAGCCGCACGATGAGGATCTGCGTGAGCACAAACGCCCCGATTGCCGGCGTGGCGGGGAAGTACCCGCCGGCGGTGAACCCCGTGAGCACGATGAGCGCGCCCGGGAGGAGCATGAGGAGCGTCAACGCGAGCCGCTCGCCGCGCGCGGCGGCGGTGTCGTCCTCGGCCGGGGCACCCCCGTATGACGGGGAGTCGGCTTCTATCGCCACACCGTCGGGCACAGGCGAAAGCTACACGGCGCGGAGCCGGCACACGCACGCGCCCTCAAACGCGGACTGAAGGAGCGGTCAGCGCTCGACCGACGGCCAGTCGATCAGCCCGCAAAGTTGTTCCGGCCCGAGGTCGATCAGACTACTGCGGTCGGTATCGCCGTATCGCCCGTCGGCCAACTCAAGCCAGCGCACAGTGCGTTCGTGGGGATCGACGATCAAGATCTCATCGACACGATGGCTGGCATAGAACTCAAGCTTCTCCCAAGTCTCATCGCCCGGTGACACGATCTCAACCGCGAGTGCGGCAGTGGGAAGCCATGTTCCGGTCGCTCCAGGGCGAAGAAGAGCACCGTCGGGCACACGAAAGTCTCGGTCTGACTCGCCGAGGTTGAACTCGTGCATAGCCGACTCGAGGCCTGCCGCACGAGCCAAAGGTCCCATCAACTCTGCAAGTTGCTGCGCTACACGTGCGTGCGCCAGGCTTGGAGCTGGGATCATGTGGAGTACTCCCGCCCACACCTCGTCCAAGCGGTCCAGACCGGAGCGGCGACGACGCTCCAACAGCTCGTCAAAGCCCGCCGTAGAGGAGTCGAGAACCACAGCTCGCATGTGCTCCAAGGTACCAGCGCCTGATGGGTAGGCCGCGCGTGGTACGCCGACTGCGTCTGATCTTGTGGGAAGACATCGAACGTATGTTCCCAGCCGATGCGGACGAAACGCCACACACGAGTCGGTCCAACGTCGCGATGGAACCCAAGCCTCCGTCTTTCGAGGCACGCGGCGAGGGCTCAGTCGCGCGTTGCGAGCGATGGCACGAAGCGCGCCAAGGAGGCGTCAAGCGCCTGCATGACTTGCTCAACCGCGTCCTCGATGACTTCCTCGCCTGAACGAAGCACGAGATCTGGTTGGGTGGGACGCTCGTATGGCGCGTCGATGCCCGTGAGGCTCTTCAGCTCTCCCGCCCGCGCCCTTGCATAGAGCCCCTTGGGGTCGCGCTGCTCGCACAGGGCGAGCGGCGTGTCGATGAATACCTCAAGAAACACCAAACCGGCGTCTGTGTGCACTTTGATCGCTTGTTCTCGATCTGACGCGTAGGGGCTCACGAGCCCCACGAGCGCAACCGTGCCCGATTCGGCCAGAAGCTTTGCCACATGGGCGGTGCGGCGCACGTTCTCACGACGGGCATCTTCGTCGAAGCCGAGATCGCCGTTGAGGCCGTGGCGAAGGTTGTCGCCGTCGAGCATGAACGCCGACCGTCCGGCCGCGATCAGTCGCTCCTCAACGGCGCCCGCGATCGTGGACTTGCCGGCCGCCGGGAGACCGGTAAACCAGATCGTGGCACCCGCACATCCCAGCGCCTCCCAGCGCTCCTCGCGGGTCAGCGCCGAGCGCTGCCACCTCACGTTTGGACTGCGACCAGCCTGCGGCCGGCCGTTGACGTGTTCTCGAACGTCGCCGTCGACGGCGCCGGCAACCGTGGTGGTGTCGTTCATCTTGTACACGTGTGCAGTGGGATGGGTCGGCGGCGCTAAAGAGCGTCCGTGCTCAGATGCTTATACGCACGACACGCCCAACTCCCGACTCCTCTGGCCCCGAATCCTGCAGGCCGGTGGAGCGGATGTCAGACCTCGATCTTCGGAGCAGACTGCTCGCCCGGACCACGCATGCCCGTATCGCCGTTTGACGAAGCCAGCGAAGCACCTGGGTGTGAACCCGTCGATGCGTAGTCGTAGGCGTAGGAATATGACTCCAACCCGCCTGCTTTCACGCCGTTGGCGATGACGCCGAGCAACGGACCGCCAACGCTTTGGAGGGTCTCGTGGAGCCGTTCGGCGACATCGCGCCGGTTGCGTCCGACCCGGCCGACGATGATTACCCCGTCCACCTTGCGCAACAACGGGAACGCATCCGACACAGCCGTCAAAGGTGGGGTGTCGATGACGATCAGGTCATAGGTGGCCTTGGCATGCGCGAGTAGCGCGTCCATCGCGTGGCTCTCGATCAGCTCGGCCGGGTTGGGTGGCGGCAAGGCGCCCGCGACGAGCACGTCGAGTGTCCGTCCCTGACCACCCTCTCCACTGGGAAGATCGAGCGCGATCGACCTCACGGCCTCGCTCAACGGCAGGCTTCCGATCAGGACATCCGAGAGGCCCGGGCCGGGCGGGATCTCAAGGCGCTGGGCGATCGTGGGACGGCGCAGATCGACCTCCATCAAGAGCACCCGCGAGCCCATCGCAGCCGTGGAGGCGGCCAGATGACGCGCGATCGTTGTCTTCCCGTCACCGGGGGCGGCGGAGGCCACCATGAGCGTGCGCAGCTCTCGATCGACGTTGAAGTAACGCAGGTGGGCGCGAATCAGGTGGAAGGACTCTGCCTCGGCGGAGGACAGCATGGCTTTGGGCTCGCTTGCTCCGCTCGCCGACCGCGAGAGCCTCTTACTCTCCGGGATCACGCCGAGTAGCGGCAGGCCATAGATGATCTCAAGATCTTTCGGTTCCCTGATGCGTCGGTCGAAACGGTCGAGCAGGAAAGCTACGCCAAGGCCGAGCAAGAGGCCCAGCAAGCCACCAAAGACCGTGTTTCGGGCGGTTTTCGGCGACGAAGGAGCGGTCGGCACCGTCGCTACTTGGGCGATTTCGACATTTCCGTTACGCAATTCGGCCAAGACGCCGAGCGATTGGGCGCGGCCCGCGAGGGCGATACCAGATGGGCTCAGCTTCTGCTTCGGTGTCAGCGACGCAAGCTGCCTGTTAACGAGTTCTAGAGCCGACGCATAGAAGGCATGGTTGGCGTTCTGCTGCTCGGTGACAAAGCGTTTTGAATAGGTATTTGCGATGTTTGCTGCCAGCTCCGGGCTTGTCGCTGTGACTGCCACGTTCACCACGTTTGATTCTCCCTGTGCGGCCACGCTCAGGTCGTTCCTGACCTTTTCTTCTGTCAACCCCCCGCCAAGCCGCCTGGCCGTCATCGCCGCCATATCACCCAACTGGACAAGCTTGACGTTCGTGTTCTCCTGAGGTAGCTGGCTTCCGCCGCTTCCGATGGTCTGGAGCCCGGCAGCCTGCTGATTGGTCTGACTGTTGTTGAACACCAGTGAAGCCGTCGCCGTGTACTTCTTTGTCTGATGCTTGGAGTAACCGTAGGTAACAGCGGTAGTCAGCACAATGCAAAGCACGATCCACAGCGCACGGCGCCGAAGGACGCCCAGAACCTGCTCAAGGCTCATGTTTGCCTGCTCAGAGTCCATCAAGTTGCCTTTCTTGCCGCGTCCGAGGCTCAGGAGCTAGATTTGCCCGGTACCAAGAGTGCCTGTCAGGCATTTCGAGGCTCAAGAAGATAGTGCATAGTCTACTTCCCGCACTTCGCAGCCGCCACCCCGCAGAGCACCGAGTCGTCTGGCGGCAGCCGGCTACCATCGCCGTCCTGGGCGGACCATAGGTACTAGGCGTCGACCTAATCTCATTGGGCTCGTTGCAGTCTAACGGCCGCCAAGCGACACGCTCGCGCGCCTTGGACACGCAGCCGACGCCACGTCGCGTCGACCAAAGCGCGATGAGGCTCAACTGGCTCCCTGCGGTTTTGCAGCAGTCCAAGAGCGATACCCTCCCACTCGAGCCCCACAGGCCAGTCATCCTGCTTCACCGAATACTCAAAGGCATCCGCGTCAGCCTCGTATAGAAGCGCCAGCTGGCGCCAGGTGGTCTCAGGAAGCAATGACCCCGGTAGCGCGAGAGCATTGGTATTGCGTAGCCCAACCTGACTCGCATACGGCCGGATTGCTAGCCCGGTTGCCATCTCCCACCGGGCAATCACGTCGTCGAAACACTCAGTCTTGCCAATGAAGTCGTAAGGAAACGCTCCCCACTGCAACACGAGATGCTGCGGTGCCCAATGGCGATCGGCGCCCAACAGACCCGGTTCACTTTGCAACGCGTCCACGAATAGAGCAAAGCTCTCTACGAGGTCACGCACATCAGAGAGCTTGTCCGGCCACCATTTCTCTTTTCCAAACCTCGCCAAAAATTCTGGGTGACGGCGCACCACCTTGTCGATCCACGCCGACCAACACCGAGCCAGCGGATGCCGCACAGTGGTAAACCGAAAAAACGAGTCACCCAGAAAGACCTCTCGCAGCCAGCGGTCGTTCAAGTCCGCTAGCGTCGGTGTCCAGAGCCAATTCTCCACTCGCTGACCAGGATCATCGCCTCCGCGCCCGTCTCTCGCGGCAAGCCACTCGCCCTCAACCCTTGCCGCGACGGTCTTTAGCGTAGTGCCGGCGGTCTTGCTGTTTACGACCAGCACATACCGATGACGGAGACTCACAACACTCGCCTCATGTGAGGCATTTGGGAGGAGCGCATGCTTCACGATCTCACCGTTACAGACGAGTGCAGGCGGCTAACTCCACGCCGCGCCTGCGCGGCCGCAATGGCAACGGCAAGTCGCGCCGACGCATGCCATCCGGGCTTACCCACGACGCGTCCCAGCCTGAACATCCTGACAGCTCCACCAACGTCACCCATGTGGGCAAAAGCCACACCGATGTCACAGGTAAGCAAATCACCGAGCGGTCTAGGCGCGTGGTCTGAAAGAAGTGCTATTGGCCAGTTTCCATGCACCGCGTCGAGGCACAGGTCAGAACAACTCAAGGATTCAGGACCATTGACCGCGATTCCAACAAGAGGCTTAGCCACGTGCACCCAACTAACTCCTATACGATCAAGCCGCAGAAGCCACTCCCAGTCCTCAAATCGCATCAGGCTTTCGTTCCAACTCACGTCACGCGCAATCCCACCGTTCACGAGAATGGAACTGGTTACCAACCGCTTACGGCTCCGAAGACTACGTCGCTCGAAAAGATAGCTCGCCAGCCGCTGGTCCTCAGCTGGCCGCTCCCGCGGACCGCGATCGCCGCTCGCGATGAGCGCTTCTACGTCGCGATCCCAGCCGGACACACCACCTGCAGCCAGATCACAGAGTTGTTCATACGGGATTGTCGCGTAGTCTGACGTCACAAGTGCCGCATTCGAGCGTGTCGCGGCGGATAGCTGCTCGCCACACTTCGTTGGCGCGAACACATCATCGTCATCCAAGAACCCAACCCAATCTCCGCTGGAGTGCGCGCAGCCCAGCGACCTCGCCTTTCCTGGACGCAGCGGCACGCCCGTGTCGATGTACCTCACAGCGCCCAAAGGCTCCAAGAGCTCGCGAGCTGCACCGATACCCGACGCGTCGACGACGATTACCTCCACTTCCAGCCCGACTTGTCTCGTTGCGCTCTCAACGGCGAGCCGGAGCGACTTACGCCCACAAGTTGGTATCACCACCGAAACATTGGTCATAAAAGCGCACCTCGCCCCAACGACCCTGTTTCCGGGATGGAACCACTTCGATACCCGCTCATACCAATTCCGTAAGCCAACCCGATTACTAGCGATGCGGCCGTATCACCGAAATACAGGAGCTCGGAGCCGAGCAAGAAAAACGGAATCAAAATGACACCAAACAGGCGACCGCGCGCTTTGCGAGGCCATGTCACCGCGATAACAAATACAACCGCCGCCGCCGCCGCGATGAGGCCCCCACGCAACCATGAATCGAGGATAAAATTGTGGACGCTCGTCGACCATCCCATTCCAACTGTCGTGAGCGACGACACCAGGTCAGGGTTTGGCTTGTTGCCGGCGAGCCCGTATAGGGGTGAGCGTGACAGGACAGACCATGCGGAATGAAACAATTCGTTGCGTCCATTGCTGCCGGCGATGCCGCCGACCGCTTCAATCCGCTGCGATGCCCGGATCGAACTGTAGATCAGGCCGATGGCAATCGAAGCACCCGCGAGCCCTCGCAGCTTAGTTCCAAGCCCTTTTGCCCGCAACAACCACACGGCCGCGAGAAGGAGAATGCCAAGCAAAGCCTGCCTCGAACTACTCATCATCACCGAGAGAACACCCACGCTCCCCAGCGTAAGCCTGACCCAAACAGGCAGTTCGGTCAGGGCAACAGCCGCGGCTGCGATCAAAACCGCCACCAAACCCCAGCGGTTATACCAGGGGAAGAAATACTGATGATGCAGCCCATATGCAAGCACTGACAGCGCGCACAGCGCCACTAGCGGGCTCACAACCACGAGAATCTGCCTGTCGGTCGCCAACCGCAACGCGGCTGGGAAAGTGAGTAGAATCGCCGTCCCAGTAACGGTGGGGCTTACAACCGACCACGGTACCCCGCCCCAGGAGAACTTCTCGGTCCCCACGATCAACACCATAAGCAGGACGACACTTCCCGCATACGGTACGCCCATGGGAGCCCTGCGCCGCGCCAACGCGCATATGCCAGCGCTCACCGCGAGCAACGCCCCGACACGCAGACTGATGGTTGACGCATGTGTGGCTTCTGCCGGCAGATTGACGTGACTTCTGATCCTCGCTGCTCCCCCTAGATAGAACGACAAGGCCAAACTTGCCACCGACGCAAAGCTAAGCGCCACCACTGCATGAGACGTATTCACGATCTCTGATGGCCTGGCCCGTAGGTCAAGCCGTTGAACCGCCGAGCCCAACGCCGTCAACTCCCGCCCGGTGCCGCAGTCGCCATCTCGACCATCGCGAGTCGTCTGAGTTCTAGCTGCACCTCGCGCCGCTTGCCGACTGCCACATCGCGCGGTGACAACGACTGGAGAGCGGCGCGCGCAATCCGTCGACTTAGCCGCAACTCGGTTCCCTCTGCCCAACTGTGGTCAAAGAGATGGACCCCAAAAGGTGGAAGCGTGGACCGCGTTCGCCTTGGGAAGCGAAACGGGTTGTCCGGGAAAAACGTCCACTCGGGCAATACATCGGGACCGTTGACACCAAGCAGTCGAACCGCCCTACCAAGCTCGGTAATCAGTGGCGGACCGGTAACAAAATTATCGATCGCCCCGCGCTGCTGCTTTGCCTTGGCCATGATCCGTAGCGCCACCCGTCCGTATGCGCCGGCGCGTGGGAGACCAAGCGCACTCGCCACCAGCAGCCACCTCGACTCCCTCACAACAAAGCCGCCCCTGTGACCAAGGAGAGGTGCGATGGGCCGGCAGGCCTCCATGTCGGCATCGAGGTAGATTCCGCCGAGCCTGTCCAAAATGGCAAATCGCCCGACGTCGCTCAACGCCGCCGCATTGGGAGCGGCGTCCATGAGTTCCTGCACCTGAGGGATGGGCTCAGCGCAGGCATCAGCAAGCGATTCCAGTGCTCGATTCCCCCAAAGACAGACGGTAAACGATGGATTGAGCCACGCCCAGCCATGCATTCGCCGCAGGGTCTCAGCCGCCGGCTCCGCCCCCACCCAGATGAAATGAATACTTGGAGGGAGCTCGCACCGCGGGTCCTCTTCTCGCACTTTCGAACAAAGCGCTTCCGCTTCCTCGCCCGAGGAGATTCGCTGGAAGTTGGTCGGCTCGACCACTAGAAGACCTGATCCTTGCCAATAGCCGCTCCCGCTGGTCGCAAGCCCTCGATCACTTGACCAAAGCCAACCACGAAGGCGGAGGTACGATCGTGACTGGCGGCATTGATCGCCGCGAGCCTGGACCGCCGCTCGACACGCCCCTCTAGAGCGGTCGCCCGCAGCAACGCCGTCACGTCGGCCTCGCTGTGAGCGACCTGAGCAAGTCCTAGAGCTTTTAGCTGGACAGCGAATCGCACTTGGTGATTGTTGACGTGCTCGCCGTGAACGCGAGCACGCGGAAGGACAATCGGTTGAGCGCCGCCACCCAAAGCATCGAACACCGCCCCCGGACTCGCGTGCGAAAGAACAATGTCCGCCCATCCATTCCAAGCCTGGATCTCCTCGTGGGCAAAGTACGGCTCGGCGCGAATCATACGATCTGAGTCAAAGGCGCCAACGCCGTATTGGACGACCCATTCAGAGCCCTCCAGCGTCTGTGCACCGACCTTCGCAGCGACAAGAAGCCGCGCAAATGGCTGCTCGTGCGTTCCAACGGTGACAAACACTCTCAGCGCCATTAGCGGCTCGGCCCGATCTCTACTCTGCGTGGCCATCCGGCCAATTGAGACGATGATTGGCAAATGAACATCGATGTGACCGGGCGTACGAGTCGCGCTGTCAGTGTTGGACGATCCATCCGATCGAAGCACTCAAGGAAGACGGTGGGAATTCGCCAGACAAGCCGAGCCAGGTAGAAGAACGGTACCGCTGGAGCGGCGCCCGAGGAGATAACAACGTCCGGCCGCTCA
>DASXNB010000025.1:0-64258 GCA_036495305.1 Solirubrobacteraceae bacterium
GATCTGCTCGGCGTCGACCGCGCGGATCATCTCCAGCATGATCCCCCAGCGCTCCAGGAAGAGCGTGTTGAGCACTTCGTCCTTGGAGGGGAAGTAGTGATAGAGCAGCCCATACGCCACCCCCGCCTCGTCGGCGATGTCAGAGACCCGGCAGCCATGGAAACCCTGGCGTGCGAACACCTTCACCGCCGCGTCGAGAATCGCCTGACGGCGGTTGTGGGCGCCCTTGGCGCGCGTGGCACTCATCCGTAGATCTCCGGACGGCGATGCTCCAGCAGCGGCACACGCTGCCTGATCGCACCCTGCTCTGTGTAGTCCAGCGGCGCGGTCGTGTATCCGGGTTC
Organism: Solirubrobacteraceae bacterium; assembly: GCA_036495305.1. Lineage (GTDB taxonomy): Bacteria > Actinomycetota > Thermoleophilia > Solirubrobacterales > Solirubrobacteraceae > Palsa-744. The sequence goes on from DASXNB010000025.1 coordinate 345, forward strand.
CTCGCCCAGTCGGGCGAGCACTCCTCCCCACGGGTCCACGATCATCGAGTGCCCTCCCGAGCGATGACCGCCGGGGTGCTCGCCAGTCTGGTTTGCGGCAAGCACGAAAACCTGATTCTCAATCGCGCGGGCACGCACCATCGTCTCCCAGTGATCGCGCGTCGTGGGAACGGTGAACGCCGCCGGGATCGCCACCACACGCGAACCGCGCAACGCGAGCGCCCGGTATAGCTCGGGAAAGCGCACGTCGTAGCAAATCGACAACCCGAGCTTCGTCCCGTCCGCAAGCTCGCTCACGACGATCTCCTCGCCCGGCTCGTCGGTGTCCGACTCGCGATAGGACTTACCCTCGATCTCCACATCGAACATATGGAGCTTTCGGTAGACACCTTTGATCTCCCCTTCCGGATCGACGTGCACGCTGGCGTTACCAAGCCGCTCGCCATCTGAGCGCTCCGCAATCGAGCCGGCGATGAGATCGATCCGCAGCTCCCGCGCCGTCTCCCGTGCCCAGGTAATTGCGTCACCAGTGAGCGGTTGCGCTCCCGCGCGCAGATCGTCGGGGCTGCCCATGACGGTCCACTTCTCAGGCAAAACCACAAGCCGAGCGCCCGCGGCGGTGGCTGCACGAACGTGCGTATCCGCGGCGGCGATGTTCGCCTCCACATCCGAGCCAGAGTTCAGCTGGACAACGGCTGCTGAATAGATTGACTGGTCAGTCAATCAACGGAGAATAGCGAGCGTCACGGGGTTAGCGTCCCCGCTCGCGCTGCGAGGCCAGCTCAGCCAACAGCAACTTCGAGTGGATCGCGCCGATCAGCTCGCGCAACGGCTCGGCGCCCGCGGCGATGATCTCCACCGCGCGCTCCACCTCCACCTCGCCCACGAGGCGGTCGAGGATCGAGCGCACCTCCTCTTGCACGAGCGGCTCCAACGCCTCGCGGTAGCGCAGCGTGTCGTACACGGTGAAGCCCAGCGCCTCCTCATATCCGCCGGCGCGAAAGCGCGAGATCGCCTCGATGATCTTCACGTCGTCTTGGTCATAGCCACTGCGGTGTGGCGTGAGCACGCCGATCTCCTTCAACCTGTCGAGCACGTTTGCGGGGATCTCGTAGTGCTCGCGCACCTCCTTCGCCGACACCCTGCGGCGTTCGGCGCTCGCGATGGCGCGCTCGAGGATGCTGTCCTCGATCTCGAGCAGAGCGTTCACCCGCTCGGGGTTGTCCTCCAGCACCTCCTTGATCACTCGCAGCGGCATGAAGCGCTCTTCCTGGAGTCGCTTGATGAGCTGGATGCGGTCCACCAACTCTGGTGGGTAATAGGCCATGTTGCGGCTGGTGCGCATGATCTCCTCACCGCCGCCAAGCAATCCCTCACGGATGTAGTGGCGGATCGTCGGTGCGCTGACACCGGAACGGTCGGCCAGCTCACTCATCTTGAGGAGCGAGTCGGTGTTCATCCCAAGAACGAGTCTTGCTTGGCGGCCCCAGTGGGCCCCGCCACCGCTCCACTCTCCAGCAGCTCGGCGATGCGCTCATCGCCGTAGCCGGCGGCGCGCAGGACCTCCTCTGTGTGCTCGCCAAGCCCAGGGCCGGGGAGGCGATTGTGCTCCCCGGGGGTGCGGTCGAGCTTGACCGGAACGCCCAACTGGCGCACGCCACCCTCAACGCCAGGCTGTTCGAGCGTGACCACCATCTCGCGCTCGCGCACCAGCTCGGAGGCGAACGCCTCGTCCACGTCGAGCACAGGCTCCAGGCAGCAGTCGTGTTCTGTCGCGAACTGCGTCCACTCCGCGCGCGTGCGGGACCTGAAGACGTCGCATACCTGCCCGTGGGCCTCTGAGCCCGGTTTCTCGAACTGCTTCTCGATCAGCTCCTCGCGCCCCACGCCACGACACCACGCCTGCCAGAACTTGGGCTCTAGCGCACCGAGCGTCACCCAACCGTCGGCGCACTCATACGGGCGGTAGCAGATGACAGAGCCCGCGAGCATCTGCTCTCCCCGGCGCGGCACCACTCCATCGGCGAAGTATTGACCGGCGACCATCGCAAGCCAGGAGAGAGCGCCGTCGGCCATCGACACGTCAACGACCTGCCCCTGACCGGAGCCTGGCGTCCCCGGACCGCCATCGCGCTCGCGCAGCGCCGCCATGATCCCGAAGGCTGCCATCAAGGCTCCCCCGCCGAGGTCCGCGATCTGGCCCGCGGCTTGCACGGGCGCGCCGTCAATCTCCCCGGTGAGGCCGAGCAGGCCGATCAAACCGAGGTAGTTCATGTCGTGGCCGGAAGCGTCGCGCTTGGGACCCGTCTGCCCGTAGCCGGTGATGGCGCAGTAGACGAGCCCGGGGTTCTCCTCGCGCATGCGCTCGTAACCCACGCCGAGACGGTCGAGCACGCCCGGGCGGAAGGACTCGAGCACGATGTCGTGTTCGCGCACCAACCGCAGCAGCACCTCACGGCCGCCCTCGCTCTTGAGGTCGACGCGAATCGAGCGCTTGTTGCGATTGAGCGACAGGAACAGCCCGGACTTGGCGCTGTCCTCGGCGCCCTCGTAGTAGGGGGGCGCCCAGCGGATGTAATCGCCGGCGCCGGTGTCCTCCACCTTCAATACCTCCGCACCGAAGTCGGCGAGCAGAAGCGAGCAGAAGCCGCCGGGTAGGAGCCGCGACATGTCCAGAACCTTGATACCTGAGAGTGGAAGGCTCATCGGGCCTTCCACGATCGTGGGAGAGGCGGGCAACCCATCAGGCGATGCCCAGCAGGCCGCGGGCCTCCGCCACCGTCGCCGGTCGACGGCCCACGTCTTCGGTCATCTTGCGCGCCTGGGCGATGAGGTCGCCGTTGGAGCGCGCCATCGTCCCGTCGGGTAGGTAGAGGTTGTCCTCGACGCCCGCGCGGATCGACCCACCGAGCGTGAGCGCCGTCGCAATCAGCGTCCACTGGTCGCGGGAAATACCGATCACCCCCCAGTGGTGTTTGACATGCCCGCCTCCTGGGACATCGCCGATATTGTCGGCCATCGCCGCCAAGTTGCGCGGGGTCGGCGGGATGCCACCGACGACCCCCATCACGCAATCGACGTGCAGGGGAGCCTTCAACACGCCCATGTCCACCAATGGCGTGAGCGAGCCCACGTGGCCCAGGTCGAAGCACTCGTGCTCGGGCTTGATCCCGAGCTCGTTCATCGCTTGCAGCAACTCCACGATCTCCTCAAAGGGATTCTGAAACACCATCTTGAAAACGAAGTCTTTGCGGGTGCGGGAGTACTTGGCGTAGTTCATCGACCCCATGTTCAGCGCCGCCACTTCGGGACGGCACTCGCGCAGGTACTCGATCCGCTTTGCCACCGGCACCCCGATCGTGCCGGTGGAGTAGTTGACGATCACGTCGTCCACCGCGCCCCGGATCGCCTCTGTTATGGCGGAGAAATCCTCGATCTCATAGCTGGGAGTGCCGTCGGGTTTGCGCGCATGTATGTGGATCATCGAGGCGCCCTCGTCCACGGCGCGCTTGGCCTCGGCACCGTACTCCTCGGGGGTGTAGGGGATTGCCGGGCACTGCTCGCGGTTGGCGATCACACCGCTTATCGAGCAGGTGATGACTACGGGATCTTCAAGACTCATACAGGCACCACTCCAGACTTCTTGTAGGGACGCTCGATCTTCTTGCCCTCCGCCAGCTCCAGTCCACGGCAGATCGTTGCGCGTGTCTCGCGCGGGTCGATCACGTCGTCTACGAGGTCGTTGCCGGCGGCGATGTACACGTCGAACATCTTTTTGAAGTTCTCGACCAACTCCGCCTTCTTGGCCACCGGGTCCTCGGCGGCGTCCACCGCCTTGCGGAAGGCGATCTCAACGACCCCCTCCGCCCCCATCACGGAGATCTCAGCGGACGGCCACGCGACGATCAGGTCGGGCTCATACGCGCGGCCGCACATCACGTAGTAGCCGGCACCATAGGCCTTGCGCGTGATGACTGTGAGCTTCGGCACAGTGGCGTTGGCGACTGCGTAGAGCATCTTCGCCCCATGACGGATGATGCCTTCGGCCTCGACCTTCGTGCCCACCATGAAGCCGGGGACGTCCTGGATGAAGACAAGTGGGATGCCAAAGGCGTTGCAGAGGTTCACAAAGCGGGCGGCCTTGTCGGCGGAGTCGTTGTCGAGTATTCCCCCGAGCTGCTTGGGCTGGTTGGCCACGATCCCCGCCGGGCGTCCCCCGAAGCGGGCGAAGCAGGTGATGATGGTCTTCGCCCACTGGCCCTTCATGTCGAAGATCTCGCCGTCGTCCACGATGTGGCGGATCACCTCGTACATGTCATAGGGCTTGCGGTTTGATTCGGGGAGCACGTCGAGCAGCTCCTCGTCCCCGCGCTCGATCGGGTCCACCACCGGCCTCAGCGGCACCTTCGTTTCACAGTTCTGCGGCATGAACGAGAGGTATTGCTTGATCCGCTCGATGCACTCCTCGTCCGATGCCACCTCCATGTCGCCCACGCCCGACTTGCGGCAGTGCACTCGCGAGCCGCCCAGTTCCTCCTGGGTGACGTCCTCGCCCACGGCGGCACGTACGAGGTGGGGACCGGCAAGCGCCATCGACCCGCGCCCCTTCACCATCGGCACGAAGTCGGCAAGACCGGGAATGTAGGCGGTGCCCGCGGCACACGGCCCCATGAGCGCGGCCACCTGTGGGATGACGCCGCTCATGATGACCTCCTCGCGGAAGAGGTGACCGGAACCGGCGAACATTGCACCAGCCGCCTCCTGCACGCGCGCGCCGGCTGAGTCGAGCAGCCATACGAAGGGGATGCGCTTAGTGAGAGCCAGCTCCCGCAGCCGGGTGACCTTGAACTCGCCGGTCATACCCATCGAGCCCGCCATCACGGTGAAGTCGTAAGCACACACGGCCGTGAGGCGGCCGTCGATCTTGCCGTAGCCCGTGATCACCCCGTCGGCGGGGGCCTCCACACCGTCCATCGCGCGCTGGGAGGTGTGCGGCTTTCCGTGGATCCCCAGCTCCACGAACGTGCTGGAGCCTGCCTGCCCCCCGTCATGGGGAGTGCCCGGATGGGTATCCACGAGCAGGGCGATCCGCTCGCGGGCGGTGAGCGCGCCCTTCTCGTGCTGGCGGTCGATCTTCTCCTGGCCGCCCCCAAGCCTGATCTGCTTACGGCGGGCGTGTAGATCCTCGACCAGGGGCCGCAAGAGCGAGGTCTTCTGCTCGGTGGTCATGTGTTCCTCCAGGGGGTGACTCGCGCGTGCGCGCGCGAAGTAGGCCTTCTTCGCGCGCGCACGCGAGTCACCTGTTTTTGCAAATACATCCTCATCGCCCCTTCCACTCGGGCTCGCGCTTCTGGAAGAAGGCGGTGACGCCCTCAACGATGTCCTCGGTGGAGACGGCGAGGGAGAGCTGGGCGCGCAAATAGTCGAGCGCGTCATCGAGCGGCATGTCAAGCTGGCGGCGCATGGCTTCCTTGCCCAGGCGCATGATCACCGGCGACTTGGAGGCGAGCTTGCCCGCCCACTCCGCCACGGCGGCGTCGAACTCCTCCGCGGGGACAACCTTGTTGACTATCCCCGCCGCGAGCGCCTCCTGAGCAGACCAGCGCTCCCCCAACAGCAGCAGCTCGTTGGCCTTCTTGCGCGGGACGTTGCGGTAGATGAGCGCCATGATCATGAAGGGGAAGGCCCCTACGTTGATCTCGGGTGTGCCGAACGTGGCGGTGTCCTTGGCCACGATCAGGTCGCAGGCAAGGGCGATGCCAAGGGCCCCGGCGAGCACATGGCCGGAGGCCGCGACGAGCGTGGGCTTGCGCAGGTCTGAAATCAGCTTGAACAGCGAGACGAAGCGATCGGAGCCGAAGTGCTTGTGCACGAGCGGGATGTCCCCGGCGAAACCGGCGAGGTTGGCACCCGAGGAGAAGACCGTGTCGTGTGAGGAGGCGAGCACCACCGCGCGCACCTCGTCGTCCTCTCGCGCGCGCTGGAAGGAGGAGATCAAACCGTCGAGCACCTCTTGTGAGAGGGCGTTGCGCGTGGAAGGCTCGTTCAGCGTGATCGTTGCCACGCCGTTTGAGACCTCGTAGAGGACCTTCTCGCCGGCTCCCGCCGATGGTGTTTGGTGCGTGCTCTCGTCTGTGCTCATGCGCGCATCCTAACCCGATCTCGCATCGGTGAGAAGTGAGAAGTCCTACTGTTTACTTTTCGATCCCTCTGCGTTAGCCTCCCCAGCACCCGAACGACCCAACGAGGAGACCACCCGATGGCAACCGCCGACGTGCTCAAGCCCGACTTCCAAGCCAAGCGCAAGCACTTCATCTTCACCGACGAGCACGAACAGTTGCGCGAGTCGATCCGCAACTTCGCGATCAAGGAGCTGGCGCCCCACTCGATGGAATGGGAGGAGACCACCTTCCCCGACTCCGTGTTCCCGCGCATGGGCGAACTGGGCTTCCTCGGCCTCGACAAGCCCGAGCAGTACGGAGGGCAGGGTGGCGACTACTACACCGCGCTCGTGCTCGCCGAGGAGATGTCAAACGCCCAGAGCGGCGGATTGTCGATGGGTATCGCGGTGCACACTGATATGGCGATGCCCCCGATCCTCGCGTTCGGCAGCGAGGAGCAGAAGCAGGAGTGGGTGGTGCCCGCGATCAAGGGTGAGAAGATCCTCTGCATCGGCATCACAGAGCCCGACGCCGGCTCCGACGTTGCGGGGATCAAGACACGCGCGGTGAAGGACGGCAGCGACTACGTGATCAACGGGTCGAAGACCTACATCACAAACGGTCACCGCGCCGACGTGATCGTGCTCGTCACCAAGACCGATGCCGACGCCGGATACGACGGCTTCACGCTCTTCCTCGTGCCGATGGATGCTCCGGGGGTGATCCGTGAGAAGAAGCTCGAGAAGCTCGGTATGCACGCTTCCGACACGGCGCTGCTCGCCTTCCAGGACGTGAGGGTGCCTGAGACGGCCGTGCTCGGGCAGGTGGGCAAGGGCTTCTACCACATCATGTGGGAGCTTCAGGGCGAGCGTTTGATCGGCGCCGCCGGGTGCGTGTCGGGCGCGCAGAAGTGCTTTGAAAGGACGCTCGAATACGCCAACGAGCGCAAGGCGTTCGGGCGCTCGATCGGCCACTTCCAGGTGATCCGCCACAAGTTCGCGGAGATGGCGACGAAGATCGAGAGCGCGCGCCAGATGGTGTACGTGACCGCGTGGCGCTTCAACAACGGCGAGTACCCCGTGCGGGAGATCTCGATGGCAAAGCTCCACGCCGCGCGCATCGCGGTGGAAGTGGCAGACGAGTGCATCCAGATCCATGGCGGCGCGGGGTACATGCGCGAGTACGGAGTCGAGCGCGTGTGGCGCGACATGCGCTTGAACCGCATCGGGGCCGGCACCGACGAGATCATGCTCGACGTGATCGGCCGGTCTTACGGACTATAAAAATCATTGATTGGAAATCAGGGCCGCATGCGGCCCTGATCCCGACGGTGCATGCACCGTCGGGCCGACCGGTACATGTACCGGTCGGAACAGCCACATATTTCTCATGTTGATGCCCCCATTCACAGAAGAGCACGAAGAGCTGCGCGAGTCGGTTCGCGGCTTTCTCGACCGTGAGCTGGCCCCCCACGCGCAGAAGTGGGAGGCCGAGCGCTGGTTCCCCGAAGAGGTGTTCGACAAGCTCGCCACCCAAGGCTTGCTCGGTCTGAAGTACCCGACCGAGCTGGGCGGCCAGGGCGGCGACTATCTGCACGAGGCGGTGCTCGTGGAGGAGCTCTCGCGCATCGGCTCGGGGGGTACCGCGGCCGGCATAGGAGCGCACATCAACATCGCCACGCCCCCAATCTGGAAGTTCGGCACCGACGAGCACAAGCAGCGGTACCTCGTGCCGGCGATCAAGGGCGAGAAGATCGGCGCGCTCGCGATCACAGAGCCAGATGCCGGCTCCGATGTGGCAGCGCTGCGCACGAAGGCCGAGCGGGTCGACGGCGGCTGGGTGGTGAACGGCGAGAAGACTTACATCACAAATGGCGTGCGCGCCCACTTCATGGTGACGGCGGTGAAGACCAAGAATGAGGACGCACCCTCCCGCCACCACGACATCTCCTTTCTCATAATCGACCGCGGCGAGGGTGTGAAATCCTCGAAGCTCGAGAAGCTGGGCTGGCACGCCTCCGACACGGCAACGATCTCCTTCGAAGATGTGTTTGTTCCCGAGAGCAACCTGCTCGGAGAGCTGCACGAGGGCTTCAAGCTGATAATGGCCAACTTCCAGTGGGAGCGGTTGGCGATGGCCCTCGGCACAGTCGGCGCGATGCAACTGGCGTACGAACGCACAGCGCAATACGCGCGCGAGCGCACCGCCTTCGGCCGTCCCATCTCAAAGCACCAGGCGATCCGACACAAGCTCGCCGACCTCGCGACAAGCGCCTACACCGCACGTTGCGTCACCTACGACGCGTTGCGCCGCTTCCACGAAGGGGAAGAACCGCTCAAGGAGGTGACGATGGCGAAGCTACTCACCCAGCGTGCCTCCTTCGAGCTGATGGATGAGTGCCTGCAGATACACGGAGGCATGGGCTACATGGGCGAGCACTGGGCCCAGCGCGCCGCCCGCGACGCCCGGCTTGGGCCGATCGGCGGCGGCAGCGACGAGATCATGCGCGAGATACTCGGGCGACTGCTCGGGCTGTAACCTCTCGCGACCCCACAACGACAAGGAGAAAGTGACCAAATGGGAGTACTCGACGGCAAGTCGGCGATCGTGACAGGCTCGGCGCGGGGGATCGGACGCGCGACGGCTGAGCTGCTCGCCTCACAGGGCGCGCAGGTGCTGATCAACGACCTCGACGGCGACATCGCCGAGCAGGCATCGAACGAGATCGCGGGCGAAACCGCCGTGTTCTCGGGCGATTTGACTAAGGGCGACGCGGCTGAGGAGCTCGTGGCGAAGGCGATCGACTCATTCGGGAAGATCGACATCATCGTTAACAACGCCGGCTACACGGTGGACGCGCCGATCCACAAGATGTCCGACGAGCAGTTCCAGGCGATGCTCGACATCCATCTGATCGTCCCGTTCAAGGTGATCCGCGCAGCCGCCCCACACCTGCGCGAGCCCGCAAAGATTGAGCGCGAGGAAGGCAAGGAAGTGTTCCGCAAGATCGTCAACGTGTCCTCGATCTCGGGCACCATGGGTAACGCCGGTCAGGCCAACTACTCATCGGCGAAGGCGGGAGTGACGGGCCTCACAAAGACCCTCGCGAAGGAGTGGGGACAGTTCAAGGTGAACGTCAACGCGGTCGCGTTCGGCTTCATCGAGACGCGGCTCACCGCCGCGAAGGTGGAGGACAACACGATGGAGATCGGCGGTGAGAAGGTGCAGCTCGGCATCCCCGAGCAACTGCGCCAGATGGCCTCGATGCTGATTCCACTCGGTCGCCCGGGCACACCCGAGGAGGCGGCAGGCGGTGTTTTCTTCCTGTGCTCGCCGTGGTCTAACTATGTGCACGGCCAGATCCTCAACATCACCGGCGGTCAGTTCACCGGGATGACTTCGTAGCGAAGTATCTGTCTGGGGCCGGGCTCACGGGCCTGGCCCCAGGCGCTTTCGCCGCTACTTCAGACGGTAGCCGGGTCCTTGTGACGCGTACGGCGCTCGGCGCGGCGCAACTCACGCGCCTTTTGCAGCATCTTCTTGCGGCCGTGTTGGTCGAGACCGTTGTAGAGAACCTTGATCTCGTCGAGCACAGCGTCGGCGACGGTTTGCTGTTGCTCGCGCGTTGAGTCCTCTAGGACATCCCAGCGGACGGGGTCGCCGTATTGGATGGTCACCTGCGGGAACTGCAGGCGCTTCCAATTGCGGATCTTGCTCGAGCCGTGGATCGCGATCGGCACGATCGGGGCGCCTGTTTCAAGCGCCAACCGCCCGATCCCGGTCTTGGCGTGCTCGGCGAGTTTGCCATCGCGAGAGCGTCCCCCCTCGCAATACATGGTGATCGCGCCACCGCGCGCAAGGATGGCTTTGGCGGTGACGAACATCTCCTCGTCACGGGCGCCGCGGCGCACGGGGAAGACGCCGCCGTGGGTGTAGATGAACTGCATCGGAGGCTTGAAGAGCTGTGACTTGGCCATGAAGCGAACCTTGCGGCGGATGTAGCAGCCCATCAGGAAGTGGTCCATGAAGGAGAAGTGGTTGGGCGCGAGGATCACCGCGCCGCTCCCTGGCACCTTCTCGGTGGAGATGGGGCGGGCGCGGAAGAAGGTGTAGGCGTACAGCGAGGTGAGAAGTCGCGTGAGCTCGTAGGCCCAATCCGGTTCGCGCGTGCGGGCGCGCTCGTGAAAGCCGTCGAAGTACTCCTTGGGGCGTGGGTCGGTGTAGACCTGCTCGCGCATCGATGCAAGATCGCTCATCTAGAGGGCTTTACCTCGCGGGCGGCGCAAAGTTACGCGCGGGCACGCGCACCCATACGGGCACAGGCGAGCGCGTCGGCCCAGCCGGTCAGCAGCGCATCCCGCTCATCGACACCCATGCGCGGGTCATACCGTGCGCCCTCGCTCCAGCCCGCGCGCACGTCGGAGACGGTCCAAGCGCCGACCCCCACGCCCGCCAGGTAGGCGGCGCCGAGCGCGGTGGTCTCGGCCACCTCGGGCACCACGACGGGCACACCCAGGACGTCAGCCTGGAACTGCATGAGCCAGCGATTTGACGTGGCGCCACCGTCGGCGCGCAGTTCGGCGAGGGGTTCAGAGGAGGCGGCTTGGATCGCCCGCATCGCGTCCACGGTTTGGTAGGCGATCGCCTCCAGTGTCGCTCGGGCGAGGTGGGCGCGGCCGCTGCCACGAGTCAACCCGACGATGGTGCCGCGCGCATGGGGGTCCCAGTGGGGCGAGCCCAACCCGGTGAGGGCGGGCACGAAATACACGCCGTCGTTTCCATCGAGCGAAGCCGCAAGCGCCTCAGTGTCGGACGCACGCTCGACTATGCCAAGGCCGTCGCGCAACCATTGCACGGCGGCGCCGGTCACGAAGATTGACGCCTCCAGGGCATAGGAGGTTGCGCCCCCTATCCCCCACGCCACCGTGCCAAGCAGTCCCTGAACCGGCTCGGGGGCTGTGTAGCCAGTGTTCATCAACGCGAAGGAGCCGGTGCCGTAGGTGTTCTTGCCCATGCCGGGATCGACGCAGGCCTGGCCGAACAGAGCGGCCTGCTGATCGCCCGCGACACCCGCCACGGGTACCGCGTGGCCGTGGAGTGCCTCGGGCTTTGTCGTGCCAAGCACCCCAGCGCTCGGCACCACCTGCGCAAGCGAGCGCTCGGGTATGTCTAGCAGCGCCAACAGCTCTGGCTCCCACTGGCCTGAGGCGATGTCGAACAACATTGTGCGCGAGGCGTTGGAAGAGTCGGTGAGGTGAACGCCGCAGAGCTTGAAGATGAGCCAGGAATCGACGGTGCCAAATACGGCCCGCCCGTCGCGGGCACGCTCGCGCAATCCCTCGACGTTGGCAAGCAGCCACTCGATCTTCGTGGCGGAGAAGTAAGGGTCGAGCACCAGTCCGGTGCGGGAGCGCACGAGCGGCTCGTGACCGGCGGCGCGCAGTTCCTCGCAGCGTCCGGCGGTGCGGCGGTCCTGCCACACGATCGCGCGGTGAAGCGGCTCGCCCGTGGTGGGGTCCCATACGCAAACCGTCTCGCGCTGGTTTGCGATCCCCACCCCCACAAGCTCCCCAGGCCTGATCTCCGCGTCGGCGAGAGCGTCCCCCGCCACCGCGTGGGTGACCTCCCAGATGTCATTCGCGTCGTGCTCAACCCACCCAGGAGCAGGGAAGTGCTGGGGAAACTCACGGTAGGCCCGCCCCACCGGCTCAGCGCGCTCGTCAAAGACGATGCAGGTGGTGCCGGTTGTGCCTTGATCTATGGATAGGAGCATCGTGCGTCACTCACCAATGCGCGCCCGTGGCGCTTGCGCGACATGCGTAGTAAGCGAGCCTACCGGCGGCGCGCATACACGCGCACGAAGTCGAGCAGCTGGCGTCCGCGATGTAGGAATCCAGCCAGCGTCCTGCCGGTGGCACGGTGGGAGAGCTCCAATTCGACCTCCCTCACTCTCGCGCCGGCGCGAGACGCGTCGACAGTCATCCCTATCTCCATGCCATACCCCTCAGCAAAGGGCAATACCCCGCCCAGCAGGCTCGCCCGCAGCGCCCGCTGCCCCGAAATGGGGGCATCGAGTACGAGGCCTGACCGCCTCCTGATGGCCCAACGGGCAAAGCCGACGGCGACACCGAGCCCTCCGCCAACGCGCTTTGAGAAGGCGGCAACCGCGAGGTCGGCTTCACCGCGACGCACCGCGTCCACGAGGGGACCCAGCCGTGCGGCCGACTCACCGAGATCGCCGTCGCACAAAACCGCGATTATCCCCTCGTCGTTTCCCACCTCCGCCAGCGCCGCGCGCGTGGCAAGGGTCATCGCGCCGCCCTTGCCTACCACGCGCTCGCTACGCACAACCGTGGCGCCCGCTTGACGTGCAGTGTCCTCGGTGCCGTCGGAGGAGCCGTCGTCGGCCACCCACACTCGCGCACCCGGAAATGCCACATTGAGCGCGTCGACCGTCGCGGCGATGCGGTCGGCCTCGTTGTAGGCGGCCACGATCGCGAACACATCGGCGTCTGTTGGGGGTAGCGGGGCCATCATCGGTCGGGGGCGACCCCGCCGTCGGTCGGGGCAGGGGGCTATTCTCCACCACCGTCATCCCGACGGCGACTCCACCCGCCCAGGCGAGGGAGCGCGGTTACCCCAACGGCGTCCCTGGAGGTCATGAGCATGCCTGACGTAGAGGCTCACATCACCGGCACGGTCTGGAAGATCGAATGCGCGGTGGGCGATCAGATCGAGGAGGGCGACACGGTGGCGATTCTCGAGTCGATGAAGATGGAGATGCCCGTCGAGGCCGAAGACGGGGGCACAGTCACGGAGATCCTCTGCGAGGAGGGCCAGGCTGTCAACGAGGGTGACACCCTAGTCGTACTCTCTTAGGCCCCTTCCCGACTCCCTGGGCGCCGCTCGGATAGCGTTCTCGGCGCGATGCCATCCGACACCACCACTCGCGAGCTTGCCAATGGCAAGCTGCTCTTGGACACACCCGCCACGGGCGTTGTCCGTCTGACGATCTCAAATCCCGAGAAGCGCAACGCGCTCGACCACCCCATCCTTGACGCCATCAGCGCCACCCTCACACAGCTGGGCGCAACCGATTCGGGGGCGCGCTGCGTGATCGTGACCGGCGCGCACGGGATGTTCTCCGCCGGGTATGACATCGGGGAGATACCCGACGAAGAGTTTGAAGAGCGCGCCGAGGCACTCGTGGCGCACCCCTTCACCGAAGCCATCGACGCGCTCGAGGCCTTCCCCTACCCCACTCTGGCGGCGCTCCCCGGCCACACCATCGGTGGTGGACTAGAGCTGGCGCTCGCCTGCGACATGCGCGTGGCCAAGGAGGGGATCAAGCTCGGGATGCCTCCGGCAAAGCTCGGGCTCGTGTACTCCCACACCGGGTTGCGCCGCTTCATCGACGCGATCGGCGCGGCCCGCACGCGCGAGCTGTTCCTGCTCGGTCGCTACATCGACGCCCCCACCGCTCTTGCCTGGGGACTTGTCAACAGGGTGGCCTCAGCCGAGGATCTCGACACGATGTCGCTCGATGTCGCAGCCGAGCTGGCGGGCAATGCACCGCTCTCGCAAACCGGTAATAAGCGTGTCATCGCGGCGCTCCTGGACGCTCGCGGCGAGCTCGAAGCCGATGTCGAAGCGGAGCTGATCGAGTTGCGCCGGGCCTCCTTCGCCTCGCAGGACATGCGCGAGGGGATGAAGGCCTTCGCAGAGAAGCGCCCCCCGAGCTGGCAGGGTCGCTAGATCCTCGCGACCGCGGTGCGGTCGGCGTCGTAGAGCGCCATCAACCCCACCAACACACCATCCGGGCCGACCACCCCGATGTTTGTGCCGTCGATTGCGCTCAAGCGGCGCAATCCCTGCACGGCATTGGTCACAAACACCTCCTCGGCGCCCATGAGGAGATCCACTTCGACGGGACTCTCCGCCACCTCCACCCCCCGTTGCACCGCAAGCTCCAACACCCGTCCCCGTGTGATGCCGGGTAGGCAGTGCTCGGCGGGTGGGGTCAACAGCCGACCACCGCTCACCACGAACAGGTTCGAGGACACCCCCTCGAGGACGTAGCCCTCCTGCGAGACATACAACCCCTCCGCCGCCCCACGCTTCTCGACCCGCCGTCGCGCGAGCACCGCCTGCTGGCGGCTCGTGCTCTTGGCGGTGGCGCCGCGTTCGCTCGGCGGTCCTAGCAACGTCGCCTCGACGCCGCCGCTCACGCGAGCGGGTGCGTGTAGGGCGGCGATCACAACCGTAGGCCCACTCGCGGGTGGGGCCAACGCGGTGGCACCGCTTCCGCGCGTGACGGTCACCCGCACATAGGCGTCGGTGAGCGCCGCCTGCTCCAGCGTTCGCTGGACCTGCTCGGCCAGCTCTTCGGCCGAGGGCATGTTCTCGAACTCCATCTCCCGCGCGGCGGACAGCAAACGCGCGAGGTGACGGTCGAGCAGGTAGGGCGCCCCGCCGGTGGCGCGCAGCGACTCGAACAGGCCGTCGCCCAGCAAAAAGCCCGCGTCGAGCGCCGACACGGTGGCTTCGTGCGGCGCGAAGAGGCGCCCGTTGACGCTGATGCAGCCTGCTTGCGGAGATGGCATGCCCGCGCATTAGATCACCAGGCCCTCGCGAGAAGCAGGTTGGCAAGCCCACGACCCTCCGCGAGCACGCGTGGACGGCAACCCGTGATCGTCCGTGTTCCTCCATAATCTCTGACCGATGCCGCCGCTGATCACCCGCGAGGAAGCAATCGCGCTCGGAGAGATCGAGGACCACGCCGGCATCGAAGCGCTGGTCGAGCGCGCTTGGGAAGCGCGGAGGGAGCGCTTCTCCGACTCCACCGACATGTGCTCGCTCGTGAACGCCAAGTCGGGGGGGTGCGCAGAGGACTGTGGTTTCTGCGCCCAGTCACGTTTCGCCGAGGCCGAGACGCCGCTACACGCGATGATGGACCCCGAGCAGATCCTGGAGCACGCCCGTGCCGCCGAGGCCGCGGGAGCGCACCGTTTCTGCATGGTCACCCAGGGCCAGGGGCTCTCAAAACGCGATTTCGAGAAGATCTTGGAAGGCGCGAAGCTCGTCTCAGAGCACACCAACCTCAAGCGGTGCGCCTCCATCGGACACATGTCACCGGCCCGCGCGAAGGCGCTGAAGGAGGCGGGCATCCAACGCGTGCACCACAACGTGGAGACCGCCGAGAGCTACTACGACGAAGTGTCCACCACCGTACGCTATGAGGGCCGCCTGCGCACAATCCAGGCGGTGCGCGAGGCAGGCCTCGAGACCTGTGTCGGGGGCATCCTCAACCTTGGCGAGAGCCGCGAGCAGCGTGTTGAGATGGCGTTCGAGTTGGCAGCGATCGACCCCACGAGCGTGCCCATCAACCTGCTCAACCCGCGCCCCGGCACGAAGTTCGGCGACCGCGATTACATCGATCCGTGGGAGGCGGTGAAGTGGGTTGCGATCTTCCGCCTGATCCTCCCCGAAGCTTTGTTCCGTCTGTGCGGGGGACGTGTGGAGAACCTCGGTGAGCTGCAACCGCTGGCAGTGAAGGCGGGGTTGAACGGGGTGATGATGGGTAACTTCCTCACCACTCTCGGCTCCACCCCCGAACAGGATCGCGCGATGTTCGAGGAGTTGGGGCTCAACGTGGGGCGGCAAGTGGACAACGGCGCCAACCCCCGCCCCGACAACCGCTCGGGGTGGCTCGATGGCGAGACCCCCGACGTGGTGGAGAAGTTCCTGGACGGCCCTGGCGAGCAGAGGGGGAAGACACCAGATCGAGAAGGGGACCTGAAGATCCGGCTCTGGGACCCCTCGACGCAGCTTCGCTTCAAGGCCAAACGCGCCGTCCCACCCCGTCCCGATGGCGCCCGCAACGCCATCCCCGCCGGCTGGGGCGACTGAGCGAGTCAAGGGCGCGGCTCAGCGCACGGCCATGACGCGCGATCTGAGAACGACGACGAGGCGATCAGGGCGGTGGTCGTGAGCGACATCGAAGAGCGATTGGCCGAGCTCGAGCGGCTCGGGCTGAAACGGTCCGTGCGGATCGTCTCCGGGCCGCAGGGCCCGCGGGTGCTGCTGGATGGCGAGCCGGTGCTACTCCTGTGCTCCAACAACTACCTCGGCCTCGCCCACCACCCGCTGGTACGCGAGGCGGCCGCGGGCGCGGCGATGGAGCTGGGCGCAGGAGCCGGCGCCTCGCGATTGGTGTCGGGCACGATGACGATCCACGCTCGCTTGGAGCAGCGCCTGGCCGCCTTCGAGGGAAGCGAGGGGTGTCTTCTGTTCGGTTCGGGTTATCTCGCCAACCTCGGCGTCATCGGAGCGCTTGCGGGTCCCGGGGATGTGGTGTTCTCAGACCAACTCAACCACGCGTCGATCATCGACGGTTGCCGCGCCTCGCGGGCGGAGGTTGTGGTGTATCGCCACCTCGACATCCACCATCTCGAGCGCTGCCTACGCAACTATTCCGGCGAGGGACACCGGGTGATAATCACCGACTCTGTGTTCTCGATGGATGGAGACATCGCGCCGCTGGTGGAGATTGTGAGTCTCGCACGCGCCTATAACGCCCGCGTGGTGGTGGACGAGGCGCACGCCACGGGAGCACTGGGCGACGGCGGTCGCGGCGCGGTCACCCAAGCGGGCCTCCAGGGCGAGGTGGACGTACTTGTGGGCACGCTCGGCAAGGCGTTCGGCTCCTACGGGGCGTATGTGTGCGCAAACCAAGAGATGACCGACTACCTACTCAACACGGCACGCCCGTTGATCTTCTCCACCGCACCCTCCCCACCGTCGGTCGCGGGCGCCCTTGCCGCGCTCGACCTACTCGAAGGAGACCCTCGATTCGTGACACGCCTGCACGACACCGCGCGGGCGTTGCGGCGCGGACTAGTCGAAGCGGGGTTCGCGATAGCAGAAGGCGACATGCACATCGTCCCGCTGGTGGTAGGCGACAGCAATGACGCTGTGAACATGTGCAAGGCGGCTTTGGAGCGCGGGGTGTTCGCGCAGGCGATCCGCCCCCCCACCGTGCCCGACGGCACCGCGCGACTGAGACTTGCGGCGATGGCCTCCCACTCAGCCGAGGAGCTGCGCGAGGGGGCAAAAGCACTCGCCGACGCCGCGCGTGCTGTGGGGCTCGACCCGGCCGCCATCGGCTCACCTCCTTCACCCAAGCAGCGTCTCGCCCGCGTGGCCTGAGGCGAGCGCCGTGCGTGGGCTTTTTGTTACCGGTACGGGTACGGGCGTGGGCAAGACGATAGTCAGCGCCGCGCTGCTCGCGGCGATGCGCGCGGAGAAGGAGCCCGTATATGCCTACAAGCCGGTAGTCACTGGACTTGACGAGCCTGCCGGGGAGTGGCCGCCGGACCACAAGCTACTGGCGCTCGCCGCTGGGATGACGCCCGAGCAGGTCGCGCCGCTGCGCTACGGCCCTGCCGTCTCGCCGCACCTGGCGGCAGAGCTTGCGGGCGAGGCCATCGACCCAGCCGCGCTCGTGGCGGGGGCCCGGTGCGAGCCCAGCCACACGCTCCTGGTCGAGGGCGTTGGTGGCCTGTTCGTACCGCTAGCGCACGACTTCACAGTGTGCGACCTCGCGGTCGAACTGGCGCTGCCGCTGGTGATCGCCGCCCAGCCCGGCCTCGGCACGATCAACCACACGCTGCTCACTCTCGAAGCGGCCCGAGCCGCCGGGCTGAACGTCGCGGCTGTTGTACTCACGCCATGGCCCGCCACGCCCTCGCGGATGGAGCTTTCCAATCAGGAGACGATCGCTCGAATGGGAGCGGTGGAGGTCGCGACGCTTGAAGAAATTGCAGGCGGCGACATTCCAGCGTTGACACGGGCCGGGGGTCGCCTGCCATGGCGGGATTGGCTGGTGCGGACGAGTTTTGTAGCAACTCGTCGGTAGGAGCCCTTGCCTGATCCGCGTGGCCGGCTCCATCTCCCGATGCGGCGGCGCAGTCCACTTGCGCCGCCGCATCGCGCGACTATGTAGGTCGTCAGAGCTCCGGGCATACCACGTCGCATACGTCTTCCGCAGCTTCCTCCCCGGCTTTCCCGACTTCTCCGACGATGCCTGGGGGTGGCACTGGTGGGTCGGGTCGTTGTCCTTTTTCTGGTCCCTTTTCGCAATACCCATTTTTTTCTGGTTGCACTTCACCGGGCTCGCAATGTTTGTTCGGTTCAATTTTGGTACCCGTACCGGGCTTCGCGCATTTGTACGGGCCGGGGCCTTTGCATGCTTTGCCTTTGTATCCACCTTTATTGTGCATCATGAGAACGGCCGGGTTGACCCTCCCGGAGGATTTGCCTTTTTTCCCTTTTTTGCTGCCGCCGGTGTATGTTTCTGTTGCTGCTTCGGCGGCTTCGTCGGCTGCTGCTTCGGCGGCTTCTCTGGCTTTTTCTTCTGCTTCTTCGCGTGCGGCTTGTTCTTCGGCGGCCTTCTGGATCGCGGCTTCGGTCGCTACTTCGGCTTGTTCAGTGAAGAACCCGCTGACCCAGCTGGGTGTGGCGACGGTGTATTCGCCGCTCGGGTCTGAGCTGTTGACGGGGTCGCCGTAGGTGTAGGCGTACTCGTTGGCTGAGCCGCCTTCGATCGGGTCGGGTTGCAGGAACCTCCCGATCTCGGGTACATATGAGCGGGCGCCCATCGCGACGATCCCAGACGGGAGTTCTGTGCGTAGCGCTGAACCTCCTTGCCAGGAGTACTTCGGCGGGGTGCTCGTTCGCGGAACACCGTACTCGGTCGAATCGCCTTTGGTGGATAGCCCCGTCGCGGTTTCGCTAACCGGCATCGTGCCAACGATGCTCCCTTTCAGATCCTGCACCTGCAACACGGGCGATTCGCCGCCGTTCTGCGTCGCGACGAGGCCTTCGAAGCCGTAGATGTTGCGTGTCCATTTCCCGGCCGTGTCTTCAGTCCACGCCGGCGAGCTCCCATCGCCCGCATAGTGGTAGGTAATCGTCGAGTTGATCGTCCCGGTCGAGACGATCTGCCGGTCACGGCCTTCCGGGTCCAGGTTGTAGCCGAGGGTCTGCCCTTTCTGTACTTGGCTCGCCAGCGTCTCATCCGCGTAGAACGTGCTCGTCACTTCGCTCCCACCGGCATCGGCCGCGGGTAGTTTCGTGATGTCGCCGAACGAGTCGTAGGCGATCCCCGTGTCGGTCAAACGGTTCGCTGTGTCGTATGTGTGGTTGAGTGCTGTGCCGCCTTCGGTGGCGCATACCCCTCCCGTCCCAGGCGGACGAGTGGTCAGGCTATTGATGTTCGTTTCTTGGTCGTAGGCGTAGATCCTTGTCGTGCAGCCTTCGCCCGCCGGAGTGTCCTGAGTCTTGGTCAACCGGCCAGCCGCATCGTAGGTATAGGACTGGGTGGAGAGCGTGCTCGACTGGCTCAGCGTCTGCGCATGGATCGAGGGCGATTCGCTCTGACTAAACCACGTACACCCCGAAGAACAGTGCGTCGTCTTTACGTATTCCACCCCGGTCTCGCTACCAGTCGCGTCATAGGTGTGGTTGACGTTCATCCCGTTCGGATAACCCGTGGTCGTGAGGTTACCTTCCACGTCATACGCACCAGTGAACGTGCCGGCCGCGGAATCCACCAGTTTGCTCGGAAGACCCGTCGTCGTGTCATACGCGTAGGTCTGTGTGCCCTTCCCATCGTTCAACGATTCCAAGCGACCGTACGGGTCGTAATAGAAACTCGACGTGTTACCATCCGCGTCCTTATAAGACGACAGCTCGCCACGCTTGTCATACACAGATTCCAAGGTCCGCGTCGTACCTTCCACCGTCGTCTTCGACTTCGTCGCACTACCCGTTTCCGGGTTGTATTCATATTCCACGCTCGGCAGCGCCGTACCGACAGACGAGCTGACCGTATCCTTGATCAACCGGCCCGCTTCGTCATAAACGTTCGTGTTCGTCCGCGTCGCTGACCCCACCGTTTCAGTCGACACCAACGGCTCATCCCAAACGTTATACGTGAGCATCGTCACCGGCAGATTCGGTACCCCGCTAGTTTCAGGCTGCGCCGCCGGTCGCTTCTCACACGGCAAACCAGCCCATTCCCCACGATTCCCACAGGCGGATACTTCGGAGTTGGTCCCAGCGGTGTAGTAGATCGTCTGCATGCCGTGCGTACCACCGTTACCACGACTTTTGTGATCCCCACCGGACGGCAGCCACTCCTGGACCCGCGCGTTGCCCGGGTCCAGTACGAATACATCGTCGGAGCCGTCGATAGCGACACCGCTTGGATACACCATTTGTCCCGCGCCAGAACCGTATTCGCCGAACTGGTACAGATACACGCCCGATGGCGAATAGACCTGCACGTCGCTACCGGTGCTGTCGGCGATCACGATATTGCCTTTGCTGTCAAGCGCTATCCCTATCAACCGGTTCATGTAGCCACTGGTGAACTGCGATATATACGCGCCAGTTGCGCTCAGCTTTTGCACCCTTTTGGTGTCGTCGGTCACATAGAGGTTTCCGGACGAGTCCGCGACGATGCCTTCGGGGTAGGTGAATTCGCCGTTGCCCGTCCCCCGTTTGCCAATGACCGCGTATTCTGCTTCTTTTTCTGGGTTGACCTCGACGATACGAGCGTCAGCCGTGTCGGCGATGTAGAGCCGCCGGTTGTAGCTGGAGTAGGTGAGCCCAATCGGTTCTTTGAGCAGGCCGCCGGTGAGCATCGTCTTGACGTGGGTTCCCGTCTTGGTGAAGCCCACCACCGAGTTCTTCCCAGCGTTCGTGACCCACACGATGCCAGAGCCGTCGATCGCGATCCCCGATGGCCGTTCGAGGCTCCCTTCGCTTGAGCCGGAACCTCCAAACTTCTGGATGAACGTGCCGGCGGAGGAGAACTCCTCGATCCGGTTGTTGTTGGTGTCGGCGACCCAGAGGTTGCCTTCCGAGTCTCTGGTGATCCCCTGCGGCCCGCTCATTTGCCCGTTCCCGGCGCCATAGCTTCCGAAGGTCGAGCTGTACTCGTAGCCCACGTAGCTTTCGTTCGCGGCCCCGGCCGCCGGTGTGCGAGTTTCCGTGACTTTGCCCGTGTTCGGGTCATAGACGGTGCTGTCGACCAATTTCAGGCCCCACGGATCGACGGTGGTGGCCGTGGGCTCGCGCAGGAGCCAGCCCAGGTTGTTCTGTCCGGCATACGACTTGACCGTGGTGCGCACGTCGGCTTCCGGTTCGCCACTGATTTGAGCGCCTTCGGTCACCTTCGTGACCAGCCTGTACGTGCCGCCTTCGGGTGCCCCTTCGTCGTAGCTGTAGATGGTGTGCAGGCGCCCTTTCGCGGTCGCGCCGCTCGCGAGCTTGATCGTGTGCAGCGGGCCCAGCGAGCTCAACAGCTCGGCGCCGTCGCTGCTGTACGTGCTCTGCGTATCGAGCGTCTGCGACGCTTCGGCAGATTTCGCGCCTTCTTTGAGGGCAACAGCGCGATTGTCCGCCGTCAGGTTGCGCACGACGTCCCCGCGCGAGTTGTATTCGCTGGTCGTGATGCCTCCACTCGGGGTGGCGATGTTGACGAGGCGGTCGTTGATGTCGAGATAGTCGATAGTCGCGCGGCGATAGTCCGGCGCCGGCCAGCCCACCGGCTCGTCCGCCGGGAAGATTGCCGTCGCTTCGCTCGGCACGTCGGTCTGTGCCCACTGTGATGCTTCGCCACTCCCCAGCGAATAGGGCGCGCCGCCGCCGGACACCGGCACGTTGTACTCGACCGTGGTCCCGGGCTGTGGCGAGCGTTCTTCTCCTTGGCTGACGCCGCCGGTCGTGGGGTCGAATGCGACGAGACGACCGGCCGTGTCGGCGGCCGCGCACAGTTTGCTCGACGCACACGAGACGCTGGTCATATCGTCGCCAAACTCGTACTGCGGCAACCACGTTTTCCCGCTGTCGGTGGAGACGAACACGTTGCCGTGGACGTCCACCGTCACGCAGCTTGCGCCAGAGCAGCTCACCGCCGTGAGGCTGTTGGCTTCGTCGATGTCGTGCTTTACGGCTGTGGCTTCCCCGGTCGAACCGACCGTCAGGTTGAGCAGGTTGCCCGCGGCGTCGACGGCCACGCAGGAAGTCGTCGACGTGCACGCCACACCGTTTAGCGCGGTCCCGGGATCCACGTTCGACGCCTTCCACGGGGACGATTCGATCTGCGCCGCACTCGCGGCCACGTACAGCACGCCCCCGCTGTCCACCAGCGCGCAGAAGGACGACGACAGGCAGAACGCGCCCTTCATCGTCTTGGCTCCCTGTGCCTTCAGAGTCCACGAGGTCGAGGCCGGGTTTGCCGAATAGCGGAAGTAGCCGCCGCTGTCCTGCCCCTCCGCGCAGAAAGACGTCGAAGCGCAGGAGATCGCATCCGATCCGGAGGACGGTTCCACCGCCAGGCTCCATGCTCCTCCCAGCGAGCCGGCGTAATACAGATTGCCGCCAAAGCCCCCTTTACTGCCATCGGCCATCACGCACAGCGAGGTACTGGGACAGGAAAGCGCCTCGCTCGGGCTCATGCCGCTCGGACCGCTCCATGCTTTCCACGTCGCCCCAGACCACACGCTTACGTTGGTCGCGTAGTACGCGCCGCCTTTGCTGTCGCTGACCACGCAGTCTGTCGTTGCGGGGACGCACGCCACGGCATTGAGTCCGTTGGCCTCGACGGTTTGGACGGAGCCCGGGTTGAACGTCGTCAGGTTCCCACTCGAGCCGACAGTCGCGCACAAGGTTCCAGAGGCGCAGGACACGCTGGTCAGCGCGTGTTTGAGCCGATATTGCTCGAGCCAGGTTTTGCCGCCGTCGGCCGAGACGAACACGTTCCCCTGGTTGTCCACCGTTACACACGTGGTCCCCGTGCAGGTAACGGCAGTCAGGCTGTTGCCGGCATCGATGCCCTGCGTAGTCGCCGTCGCTTCGCCGCTTGAATTGATTGCCAGGTTGAGCACGTTGCCTGCTGCGTCCACCGCGATGCAGGCGCTCGTGGACGTGCATGCCACCCCGTTGAGCGCTGTGGTGCCGTCAACGCTCGATTGCTTCCACGTAGAGGACTCGATCTGTGCCGTACTTGTCGCAACGTGCACTTTGCCCGCCCCGTCGCCTATGGCACAGAATGACGTAGACAGGCAATAGACAGACTTCATCGCCGCTGTTCCCTGTTCCTCAAGTGTCCAAGACGACGACGCCGGGCTGGTCGAATAGCGGAAGTATCCATAGTTGTCCTGGCCCGCCACGCAGAAGGATGCGGACACACATGAGATGGCATCCGCGCCGTAGGCTGGATTAGCCGCCTGCGTCCACGATCCGCCCAAAGAGGTGGCGTAGTACAGCGTGCCCCCGAAGCCACTTTTTTCGCCGTCGGCTATCACGCACAGCGAAGTGGAGGGACACGACAGCCCCTCGCTGGGACTCGTGCCCGGACCCGACCAAGACGTCCAGGTCGACGGGCCACTAGCGCTCACATTTGTCGAGTAATAGGCGTTGCCTTTGCTGTCGCTGACGGTGCAGTCGGTAGTCGCTGGAACGCACGACACCGCATTGAGACCACTGGATCCGAGCGATTGCGTGACGCTTGGCGCGCCGCCGGTGCCGCTGGCGACGACCGCGCTTGGCGAGGAGCTGACGGTCACCGAGCCGCCACCATTGGTGGCGGTCACCTGTACCACCAACGTATGCCCGACGTCGCCGGACACCGGCGTGTAATTGGCGTTCGTAGCTCCCCCGACCGCTTTGCATTCGACACCGGCGCTGTTGCAGTCCTGCCACTGATACCCGTACGCAACGGGACCGCCGGACCAGGCGCCGTCCGACACCGTCATGCGAACGTTGACGAACGGCGTGCCCGTGAGCACTGGCGCCGTGGTGTTTTTGAGGATTGTGCCGCCCCATAGCGCTTCGGTGGCGGGCGGACGCATCATCTTGATCAGTCTGCCGGGACGCACATCCGTTGGGGTGGTGCCGTAGGTAAATGCCCAGCTCTCTTTGCCTGCCGGCGAGATCGTGGTGACGTGCCCTTCCGCGTCATACCCGTAGGTAGTCTTCAACGCGGGCGAGATGCGCGGGTCCCACTCGGCGCGCAGGCGGCCTTTATTGTCGTAGGCGTACTGGGCGACAGTCTTTGTGACCTGCACGACTTTGCCTTCTTTTTCTTCGGCGGTGGCGAAATACACCCGTGTCAGGCGCCCGTTGTAGTCGCCCCATTCGCTCGCCGATTCGCCCGTCGCCGTGGTGGACGCTGCATAGTTGAACGTCAGCGCACGACAGCCTGGGTTCAGGGTGGGCGCACAGGAGACTCCGGCCGGGACCGGACCGAGCTCCTCTTCGGGCTCGACCGA
The DNA here is from genome assembly GCA_036495305.1 of Solirubrobacteraceae bacterium. Taxonomy (GTDB): domain Bacteria; phylum Actinomycetota; class Thermoleophilia; order Solirubrobacterales; family Solirubrobacteraceae; genus Palsa-744. The sequence goes on from DASXNB010000025.1 coordinate 24,847, forward strand.
GCCGCCCACCGACTGGTAGGTGTACTGAGTTGTGTTGGTACCGACCACACCGGCGGCAATCGAAGCGCGCCAAACGCTTTCGCTGTCGCCTGCTATGTGCTTGAATACCGTACTCGCCCCTTTATCGGCCAGCGTGTATTCCGTTTCTCCGCTGTTGACACCGAGAGTGAGATTCGTATCGCCGACCGGCGCTTCGAATTTTCCGCCCCCCTTGGCGGTAAAGGTCGTCTGCTGACCGGTAGCCGAAACGAGCACCATGTTTCCATTGGGGTAGCGCACCAACTCCTGCGCTCCTCCGACGCTGAGGCTCCACGGTGCGCCAAACGCGCCCGTACCGCCGGCATTGGGTTCGCGCGAGCTGTAGCCGCGGACAATGCTCAAATCGTTGCCGGTCGTCGAGATCGAAGCGTCTTCTTCTTCGACGTCGAACTCCCCCGTCACCGGGTTAAGTTCGCCGGGACCGAACGAGACCGGGCTCGTGTGATGGACGCTGAAGAGGGTATTGCTGGTGGCGATGTTGCCGGCGAAATCGGTCGCCGTGACCGTCAACGTGTGTTCGCCTACCGCGAATTCTTCTCCGTCGATCGTCCATTCGCCTGTGGCGGTACATGGCCCCGGAGTGCAGCTGCCGCTCGGACTACCAACTTCACGACCGTCGACAGCCAGCTTGAGTGACGCGACACCGGAGCTAAGTGTGCCTGTCACACCGTCGGTCGCATGCGCCGTCAGTTTTATGCCGTTGGCTCCCTGAGTCGCATCGTTGATGATTTTGCTTTCGGGCAAGCCACTGAGCGTGATTTCATGTGGCGCGGCTCTGTCGACCTTTATCGTCGCGCTCGCGGTCGAGCTACCTCCCATTGCATTGAGCGCCTTGGCTTCAATGGTCCGTTCGCCTTCAGGTAGCCCACCCCCGCTTGTGGCGCTTATGTAGTGCGTCCATGTTGGCGGGCACTGATCCGACCGTTCACACCCAGCCGTCGCGGACCATTTGTCTTCGCCCACGGTGTATTGAATTTCCTTGACACCCACACCGGGGTCGCTGGCGTTGAACTGAGCAACAGTTTTAGCGGGGGTGGAAAGCCATCCACCGCTGCCGTAGAAGACATTGATTTCGCCATTTATATTACGTTCTTTCGCGGTGTCCTTTGCGATCGCCGGACCGTTGTTCTGCGCGATGTACACCGATCCGGCGTACCCGATGACTTCTCCGGCTTCCCATACGCTCGAGATCGCGTTGATCCAATATGACGCGATGTTGGCAGCCGAGCCGCCCGTCGAAGCACAGCCGGGAACACAGACTGTGGAAACGGTTTTTCCGTACGTTTTGGCAAGCGCCGTGCTCCCTTCCCAGCCACCGGAACCCGCAATGACGAGATGGTTTTCGACGTCGCTCCCAGTGCTCGACGACGTTTCCATAGTCATCTCGTAGATGCGCGATTCGCCTTGCGTTGGGTAGAGCAAAGCTCCCCATTCATTGGCCTGCAGCCCTGACCCGACCTCCATCTTCCACACACTCGGTTCCGCATAGCCGGAGATACGTCCGGGGATGTAGCCACCCCCGTTTTCGAAACGCCAGTTGGTCTCGCCAAAATAGGCAAACCAGGTGTCGATCACCGTCGGATCGACGACGACCGGGTATCGGTAGTCGCCGGAGCGGTGGTCCACCTCGATCTCGAGCTCGTGGCCGGAGACACTCGCCGATACCGATACCGGCGTCCCTTCGGCGTCGACCGCCGACGGCGCTGGGATGGTCGCGATACTCCGGCCTGCCACAACGACACTGGCGGCGCCGGTACGAACCTTACTGGGCACGAGCGAAGCCCCTTCCGGCATCCCGACCGTGTAAGAAAGCCTCTGTGGACTGTCGACCGAGCGCAGCGTGTCGTAGACCTCCATGCCCGTGTCGGTCGGCTTCGCCGCCGTATCGGTGTCTGTCTGCGTGTTGGGGTAGACAACGGCGCCCTCCTCGATCGTGCCGCTGCCCGAGAGGGGCGAGCCCGACGCGTTGACGGGAGTCAGGGATACGCCTGAACGGTCTATCTTCACTCCCTGCGCGAGCGAGCGCGGAATGTTGACTGGGACCGCTGAGTTATTTGCGACGAAGCTCTGACCCGAAGCATGCAGGCCGAGATCCACCGCGGCGTACCTACCGGATCGAGTCCGTGTTGCCATCGGGGTGAGCGAGGCGACAAGGGCATGCTTGCCTGCTGGAAGGTCAACACGCGCGGTGGTGGAGTCGAGGTAGCTTGATATTTTGGCGCCCCGCGGGAGCCGGTCAATACCCGAAGGAGACTTCGCCACGACCGCCGGCACGGCTTGAACGATCGCCCTGACTGCTGTTCCGGCACTGAGCCGCTCGTACTGCGTGCGCGACACCAAGCGAGCATCGACAGCTTCTGGATTGGTGCGATGCGCAAGCATCCGATCGCGTTCCTCTTCCCCGCCATCGAGGTTCTGCACCCCCGGAACAGCGAGCGGGCTGGATGCGATCGACAGCGAGGTGGGATCGACGGATCTACTAGCAAGCGTCGCGCTGTCGTGAGACGCGGTGAGAAGCAGAACCCCGGTTACTCCAAACACACAGCACACCAGCGACGTAATGCTAAGACGCCATGAAACCACCACGTCTCCCCCCTTCATAGTCGATCCCTGACACCGCGATCCACGGCGGAGCGGCCTTGCTGACCATATACATAAGTAATATGAAATGTCAAGGGGCTATTTGGCAAATCGACCTGCCAAATCGCAAATAAATCTCTAAAGATGGGTGCTATGTCGCAGACCGTGCGTGCTTATTCATCGACGAGTGGCGACAGGTCTACACAAGCTATGTGTTTCGGGCGGAAGTCGTAAAACCGGGACATTTTCTTGACAATTCCGCATTTTTAATATCACTGTTGTCAGACTACACAGGTGCACTATTGTCAAATCCTGAGAGCCGCCAGTCGATCGCATCGTGCGCGAGGAAATCTCCCCTATGCGCAACTCGTACCGGAAACGACAGCGCCGGTGGCGACGACTATCGCTTTGGCAACCTCAGCGACGTCGTGGTCCGTAATAACGTAAGGCGGCATCGTGTACATCAGGTCGCGGAACGGCCGCAGCCAGACTCCGTGGGCCACGGCAACGGACGTGGCGGCAGCGATATCGATCTCGTGGTCCAACTGGACAACCCCAATCGCACCGAGCACACGCACATCGGCCACACCGGGCAAGTCGCGCGCCGGAGCGAGGCCGTCACGTAGGCCGCGCTCGATCCGCGCGACGTCCTCACGCCAGCGCCCATCGGCGAGCAGGTCGAGCGAGGCAAGCGCGACCGCGCAAGCGAGCGGGTTGGCCATGTAGGTGGGGCCATGCATCAGCGCGCCGCCCTCGCCCGTAGAGATGGCATGCGCAACCTCTGCCGTGCAAAGCGTGGCAGCGAGCGTCATGTAGCCGCCAGTGAGCGCCTTGCCGACACACATGATGTCGGGGGACACATCGGCGTGCTCGCATGCGAACAAGGCACCGGTACGCCCAAAACCGGTGGCGATCTCATCCAGAATCAACAGCAACCCGTGCTCGTCGCAGAGCCGGCGTAGCAACGCGACGCAGGCCGGCGAATGAAAGCGCATCCCCCCCGCCCCCTGCACGATGGGCTCGACGATCACGGCGGCAACCTCGTGCGCATTGGCGGCGATCAGCTCGGACACCCCCGCCACCCAAGCCTCGTCAAGCGGGTGCTCGAACCCGTCCGGCGGGCGCTCGGCGAAGACGTGCCCGGCAAGCACCCCGGTGAAGAGATTGTGCATGCCACCGATGGGATCGCACACCGCCATCGCCCCGAATGTGTCGCCGTGGTAGCCCCCGTGCCAGGTGAGCAGACGTGTGCGCTCGGGGCGCCCAGCGGCGCGCTGGTATTGGAGCGCCATCTTGATCGCCACCTCCACGGAAACGGAACCCGAATCAGCGAAGAACACGCGCTCCAACCCGACCGGCGTCATCGCAACCAAGCGCTCAGCAAGGCGGATGGCCGGCTCGTGGGTGAGCCCGCCGAACATCACGTGCGCCATCCGCCCTAGTTGCTCGCGCACAGCCGCGTCGAGCGCGGGGTGGCGGTAACCGTGAATGGCACACCACCACGAGGACATCCCGTCGATCAGCTCGCTCCCGTTGGCGAGCCGCAGCCGTACCCCCTCCGCCGAGACGACCGGCAACGGAGGGCCGATGGCGGGAAGCGGTGCGTAGGGATGCCAGACATGCTCGCGATCGAGCGCGAGCAAATCGTCCCAGTCCGCCAGCGGACTAGTCCTCGTAGAGGGTGAAGTCGCGCTTACGCGCGCCGCACACCGGGCAGAACCAGGTGTCGGGAATGTCCTCGAAGGCCGTGCCTGCGGGGATACCCCCATCGGGATCGCCCTCGTCGGGATCGTAGATGTAGCCGCAGGACTCGCAAATCCAGCGTTGGAGTGTCTGGGTGGTGCTCATGCACTGAAGATTACCGGGCGGTAGGGTCATGGGATGAGCGGCTCGACCTCCAGTGGCGATGACCAGCCCGGCCGGAGCACCGAAGCGGGCTCCCTCTCCGAGCCAGGACAGGAATTGAATCTCGATGTGCATTCCGGCCCGGGCCAAGCGCTCGCCACCGAGAAGGCCACGCCACCGCGTCAAGCAGCTACCGTGATCGTGTTGCGGGGCGGCGAGGACGCGCTCGAAGTGCTGCTGGTCAAGCGCACCGAGAAGGCGCGTTTCATGGGAGGGGTATGGGTTTTCCCTGGCGGTGCCGTTGACGAGGACGACCCCCCATCGCGGGGGGCGGGCCGCAGCGACGCACACCGAAACGCGGCGGCGCGCGAGCTCTCGGAGGAGGCGGGGATCACGATCGCCGACCCCGGCTCGCTCGTGGAGTTCTCGCGCTGGATAACCCCGGCGGAGGTGACGATCCGTTTTGATACCCGCTTCTTCCTGGTCGAACTACCGGAGGGGCAGGAGACGAAAATCGACGGCGAGGAGTGCGTCGATGAGGGCTGGTTCACTCCTCGAGGGGCGCTCGAAGCTCACGAGCGCAAAGAGATTGAGCTGGTTTTTCCCACGATCAAGCATCTCGAGCAGTTGGGCGCATTTGCGAACGTCACCGAGCTGTTGAGCTACGCTGCCGGGCGCGAGGTGCTGCCGGTCCAGCCGAAGGTGTGGTTCGACGGCGAGGTGGCGCGTGTGCTGCTCCCGGGCGAGCCGGGCTACGCCTGAGAGCGCCGTCTCATTGCTCCGGGGCACGCCATCAGATCCCCGCCCGTCTCCCCCTACGCGCCACGGCCCGTCGTGGTTTGAGCTAAGGCCGTATGCGGCCTTCGGCGACATGCGTGACGGCGTTGATGAGTGCCAGATGGGTGAAGGCTTGCGGGTAGTTGCCGAGATGGCGGCCACTCGAGGCCTCCAGCTCCTCTGCGTAGAGACCAAGTTCTGAGGAGTACCCGAGCAACCGCTCGCACAACCGCCGTGCGTGCAGATGCTCACCTATCTCACACAGCGCCGAGACGAGCCAGAAGGAACAGATCAGAAACGTGCCCTCCTCTCCGCTTTGACCGTCGTCTGTCTCATCTGTGCGATAGCGCAACACGAGACCGTTCTCCGTGAGCTCGTCGCGGATCGCCATCACCGTGGCCCGCACACGCTCGTCGTCGGGTGGTAGGAATCGCATCAGCACCACGAGCAGGTTGGACGCGTCGAGCGCGTCTGTGTCGTAGTGCTGGCGGAACACCCCCCGTTGGTCGAGACCCTTCGCGAGAATGTCTTCCTTCACCTCGCCTGCCGTGTGCTGCCACCGTTCGGCCAAGTCATCCTCGCCGCGACGTTCTGCAAGTCGTGCACCGCGGTCGGCGGCGACCCAGCACATCAGCTTGGAGGAGACGTAGTGGCGCGGCTCTCCCCGCGCCTCCCAGATCCCCTGATCCGGTTCCCTCCACACTCTGCACGCGCACTTCACCTGGTCGACGAGTACGGGCCAGAGCCGCTCGGGAATGTGGTCGCGCTGCTTTGAGTGCAGGTACACAGAGTCGAGCACCGCCCCGTACACGTCGTTCTGGCGTTGGTTATAAGCACCATTGCCGATACGTACAGGACGCGCTCCCTCGTAGCCCTTGAGATTGTCGAGCGTCGACTCGTGCAGATCCTTCTGGCCCTTGATGCCGTACATGATCTGGAGCGATCCGTCCTCGTTTCGCTCCATGTCGCCCACGTATTGAATGAAGTCGTCGGCCTCCCAATCGAGCCCGAGCGCATGCAGCGCCCACAGCGTGAATGAGGCGTCGCGCATCCAGCAGTAGCGGTAGTCCCAGTTGCGCGATCCCCGCGGTGTCTCGGGCAGGGAGGTGGTGGGAGCCGCCACGAGCGCCCCGGTGGGCATGAAGGTGAGGCCCTTGAGCGTGAGCGCCGAGCGCTGCAGATGCGAGCGCCACTGATGGTCCGGGTAGGTGCCTTCAGCAAGCCACGTCCGCCAGAAGTGACTAGTCCGTTCGATGCGAGCTTCGGCCTGCTCAACGGTGCGTGGTCCGCGCAGCTCCTCTGTCCATGAAATCGCACAGAAGCGCTTCTCACCCTCGGACATCGTGTGGCGGGAGTGGGCACGGTTGCCCTCGATACCCATGCGCGTGTCGCTGAAGAGGCGAAACGCGGTTACGCCGTCGCTCGCGTCAAGCGCTTGGCCGTGCTCGTCTTCGACGTGACTCCACTTCGCGATAGTCGTGCCGTAGTCGAGCATCGGCTCGCACACCATCTCCACCTGCACTTGGCCTTGGAGACATTCCACGACCCGCACGAGCAGGTGATCGGCGTCGAAGTCAGTGGGCGGACGCGTATGGGATGTGTCGCGATCTTCGTAGTGCCAGTCGCTGATCGTGAGCGCATCCACTACGCGCAACCATCCTTGTGGGGTCATCCAAGTGGTCTCGATCACATTTGTGCCGGGGAGGTAGCGCCGTCCCACAGGCACGTACACGCCGTAGGGCCCCACCCTGAAGCTGCCGGCGCCACGGTCGAGTAGCGCGGCGAACACGGACTTCGAGTCGAAGTGCGGCAGACACATCCACTCGACCGACCCATCTGAAGCGAGCAACGCGCCCGTGTGGCAGTCGGAGAGGAAACCGTAATCGGCTATCGGAGGAAACGGCGAGTCGGGCGGCGGAGACGGCATGGAGGTTGGCCACATCATCCTCGCAGGCCATCCGGCAGGTCTACCCCTCCACCGTCACTTTGGCGCATGTCATCTGGCAGGCGGCCTTCTCCGGCGAGCTTGTCCAGATGCGCGGTAAGGGTGATCGCCGCCATCGGACGCAGCGCCTCGGGCACATCCGACCAAGCGGCGTCAAGCAACTCATTCGTGGAGCGCCTCCCGTCTTGGAGCGCCTGCACCAGCTTGCGCTCGCGCTCGAGACGGTGCGCTACGTACTCCGACAAGCGTACAGCCGGCTCCCAGATCGGCGGTCCGTGTCCCGGTAGGAGCACGTCGAGCTCGCGCTCCTGCAACCGCGCGAGCCCGTCGAGATAACCCGCGAGCGCATTGGGATCGTCGGGAGAGATGAACACGCTGCCCTCGCCCAGCACCGCATCGCCCGTGAAGCACACGCGATCCACAAGGAAGGCGAAGTGGTCGGGTGTGTGGCCGGGGGTATACACAGCCTCGAACGGGCCGAAGCGGATACCTTCCGCCAACTTGACCTCTGCTGACCCGCTGCCCGCGGCAAGCGGGGCCGGAGCGCGCTCTCGCACCGCGGCGATGGCCTCGGAGTGATCGACGTGATGATGGGTGAGTGCAATCCCTCCGAGCCCCCCTCGCTCGGAGAGCGCTACGGCGAGCGCCTCGATGTGCGCAGGGAGAGCCGGCCCTGGATCAACCACCCAGGCGGGATCGCGGCCCACTACCCAGGTGTTGGTGCCGGAGAGGGTGAGCGGCCCCGGGTTGGGCGCGCGCAGGCGCAACACCCCGAGCTCGCCCAGACGCTCCCGCTCATCTGCGCCCATAGGGAACCCTTCGGTTGCTGAATGAGGTTGACATCGTGAGGGCGACGTTATCCAAGCTCAGCCGCCAGATCGTACGGGCCCTGAATAAAGCTGACAATCGTCTATATGTTGGATCTTCAGGGGCAGGTCAACGTGGGCGACGAGGCGCTGGTGGCCTCACTTGTCTCGTAGCACCCGCTCGTGAGGACGCGCGCCACGTTCTCGCAAGACTGCCTTCACCCCTTCGGCGGCTAGCGCGTCGCTCAACACACGCATCGAGTCACCGTCGTCGAGCAGCACCAAGACCTCATCGCTCGCAGGAATACGACCGAGGGCGTCGCACAGACACCACGCGGATTCCTGATCGACGCTCGTGCAGGCACGCAGATCGAGTACAACGCCACCCGCCAACCGTGTGGCCTCGCCCAACTCGATTTCAACCTCGAGCACGGTGGGATAGTCGAGAACGCCGGCCACCGCGATCATCGTCTTCGAGCCATCGTTTGTGGCGGTCACGGTCGAACGTCTACCCGATGCCTTGGCCCTTGGCCGCCGCTCGCGCCACGTCTGCACCTTGAGCGCGAGGACGAGCAGCAGCACCGGACCCATGAACACGGGCAGCGATACATACCAGTGGCCGAGATGGGCAAGTATCGGCGGAGGCATCGGCATTTCAGCCTACGACTCCCTCATCTTGCGCTAACGATCCCACTCGCTCGAGACAATCGAAGCGAGTGGGCTACTCATCCACATGCACCCGCGCGCGACGCACGAGCACGAGCGCGGCAAGACCCGCAATCAGTCCCAAAGCCCCCACGATGAGCCCCGTGACGGCAAGCCCCTTCGAGGCGCCCCCGGACGATGTGCTGGAAGCTTGCCTGACGGCGCCGGCGACGGTCTGACCGGCCACAGGGCCCGCCTCGTCTCCGGCGACATCCTCGATCGTGCCGCCCTTGGCGGTGATGTTGACGGTGGGCGCCGGATGTTCGGCTTGGAGGGAGGGATCGATCCAGTGGACAACCTGTCCGTTGCTGTAGGTCTGGACGGTCTTGAAGCGGAGCGCTTGCCCGGCGAGATTGCCAGGGATCGCCACCGACAGCGGGAAGTCGACAAACTGGCTGTTGTTCACCTTGCCGAGCGGCCCCACCCAGGTCCATATGAGTTGCGAAACCTCTTCGCTCACCGGCCCGTTGTCGGTTTGGATCGGAGTGGAGAGCTTTTGTGTCACCAAGTGAGTGCTCCAGCCCGGCACGTTTTCATAGGCGACGCTCGTGAACCCAGACGGGAGGAGCGTGTCGACCTTCTTGACGTACGCCCCTTCCTGCTCCCCGGGGACGCGCACATCCAGCGTCGCGAACGCGCCAGCGGGGATCGTGTTGGGGTGGATACTGATGTGCGCCCGCGCCACCCCGGGGAGCGCGAGGGCGCCGATCGTCGCGAGCGTGAGAACCGCTTTCTTCATGTGTTGCCTCCTTGGTTGATGGTTCATCGAATCTGGACATGAACTTCTCGTTCGTACTCCTGAAATTCAGAAACGCGGTCCAGGATGTGGAGCGCCCACGCTCCGCCTGGCGAGAGATCGGCGGAAGCAAGCACGTAGTGACCCGGCCCGGCGAGGTTGGAGCGCAGCGGCAACGGCCCGATCCCCTTCGATGGGAGCGAGGCTGTGATCGTCAGTTCCCTGGTCGCCGTGAACTGAGTGCCGGTGGCGGCGTCGATGAGGTAGAGGTGGATCGTGTTGAGACCCACCCGCGCCGGTTCCACCGTCAACTCGAGCTCGGCGGGCCCAAGCCTCGCGTTGGTGGAGAAGGGTCCATTGGCGACATCGATCGGAGGCGTATAAGCGACCAGCGCGGCCGTCACGCCGAAGACCGCCACCATCGCGGCAAGCTCCAAGCGGATCGTGCGACGGGCGAGCACTCCCGCGCCGCCGGGCGCCCGCGCCGCCGGCACGAGCCGTTCTATCGCCGGGATCACCCGTGCGCGATTGATCCAGCCAAGGCCTATGAGCGACACAAGCAAACCCGCCTTGACGAGCGCGAGCGCCCCGTATGTCGTATGAAAAAGACCTTCAAATGTGCGTATGTCGATGTACGCCTGAACGACGCCCGTGAGGACTATCGCGAGCACGCATGCCAGCGCAAGCGGAGAGAAGCGAGCGAGCGCCGCCAGCAGCAGGCGACTGCGCTGCGGGCCTTCAAGCGCGCGGGTGGCGGCTGGGAGCGCGAACAGCAGACACGCGATCCCACCAACCCACACGCTTGCGGCAAGCACATGGATTGCATCCGCGGGGAAGAACAGCCAGGTCGGGCTTTGGATGCTTGCGTGACCGCTCAGGGCGGGCGCGATCGCCAAATATGCGATGCACAGACCTACCACCGCGACCAGGACCGCGGGGCGCCGCAGAGGCACTTCAGCTGCCTCGCCGGGGTCGCCCTTTGCGGATGGCCTGAGCGCCGGGACCGGCTCGGCCCGTCCCACACGCGCCACGAGGAGTAGAAGTCCGAGCAGCGCCCACACCATCGCCCGCGCCGCCCACACCACGCCGAAGCGACTTTTGAGCGTGTCGTTGACGATCGTCCCCGTGAGGGAGGACCACAGAGACACGCCTGCCGCCACTGCGCCCTGCAGTAGCACGCCGAGCAAGCTCGCGGCGATGCCGATCGCGACGGCTGCGATCAGGAGCGCGCGCAGACGTCGGGCAAAGGCATGCGAGGCCCCAACCCACTGGTCGTCTTGCTCTGCGCTCGCTCTCAGCGCGGGGCGCCAGACAAGCAGCAGGAACAGAAGACCGCCTATCCCGAGCGCCAGCGACACGTAGTCGAGAAAACGCGTTGCGCCAAAGGCGAGCAGTGTCGCCTCGCCGGCCTTGTTGCGGTCGATCAGTCCCGCCACGGTGAAGCGCGGGGCGGCGCCGGCGTGGCCGACGTTGAACACCAGCCCGCCATACACCACGTGTGTGTCGGCGGAGATGACGCGGTAGGTGGCTGTGTAAGTGCCGGCCTGTAGGTGCGGCTTCAAACCGACGCCCATCCACGACTGACGCCCGCTCGGGTGTCTCACCTGGAGGTTGTCGACCTCGTTGCCGTTGGCGTCGTATACCCGCACGGCACCGAGCGTGCCGCCGACGGACTGGTTGAACTCGAAGATCACTTCGCCCGGTTGGGTGGCAACGGTGGAACCGGACTGGGGCGAGCTGCCCACTAGCTGGGCGTGGGCCAGAGCGACAGAGGCCCACAGTAGGCTCGCGCAGCAGATCGACCCGGCCAGCATCCCCGACCGGCGCGCGAGCGAGACGAAAGGCACGATCACTCTTCCCCCAATAGGCACGGCAACACAGGCCAGAGTCCCATCACCACGCCTCCGTCCCTCCATCCTCACCGTCGCGTGGGGAAGAGCCCGAGCCGGGTGGCGCTGTAGCCGCACGGCGGCGTCGCACAACCAGCACGAAGGCGCCGCCCGCCAGCACCACCGCAATCAGTGCAACAATCGCGGCGACCGGCGCTTTGGAGCCCTCGGGAACCCAGAACAGTTCTCCGCGCACCACCCCATGGGTGCCGCCGACCTCAACGGGGACGCTCCAGTTGAAGATCTTCGTGCGCTTGGAGGTGTCCTTCACCTGCGGCGGGGTGAGGGGGCTCATCCAGTGGATGCGGTGGTCGTGCCATTCGAGCTCCCCGGTGCGGTCAACGACAACCCACTTCGGCGGGTCGGCGGCGTTTGCCGTTGGCGGCACCGTCACCGTGGCGTAGAAGCTCGTGTTGAGGTACACCGCAGGGGAGCGCACGTTCTGTTCGGTGGTCCCGTTGGGTTGTACGCGCGCGTATGGCTCCCCCGAGTAGCCGAAGACGGTGACTGTCTTACCGGTGTGGTTGCGAAGGATCAGGCGATCGGCGAACTCGAGCACTTCGATCTCGAGCCCGGGGAAGCGCGGCACTATGGCCGTTATGTAGGAGCGGTAGTGGTAGCTGCTGCCCTGGTCAGCGATCGGGCTGCCACTCTCGGTGGGGGCGGTCCCGGTGGACGTGGTGGCGGCATGTGCGACGCCCGCACAGGCAAACGCGACAGTGCCTGTCAAGACGACGATGAGACGACGAAGCATCGAATGACTCCTCGCTTCAGATGGACGGGGTGGAAAGGTGCGGCTTCGCCTGTGCGTGTACACGCACAGGCGAAGCAGCCACCGACGAGCCCGCGATTTGAGGGTTGGGCTAGCTCGCCGGGAACAGTTGTGGCGGCGGGCGCACGGCCAACGAGCGGGCGATCAACAGTCCGCCGCGTGCGACCCTCACGAGGGGACGCCGCGTACCGGGCGCCACACAAGCCAGATCGGGAGCGCCGTGGCGTGGGACGACACGGCGGACGGCGAGCAGGAGCTCGCCGGGGTAGCGGCGCAGTAGCAACGGCACCAGGAGCAACAGCGCCGGCACGACACAGAGCGCGTTGGGGTCGATCAGCACAAGCCCCACGGACGCAATGATCAGCACGACCAGGACCGATACTCGCCGACCCGAGAGCGAAGAAATGCGATCGCGCGTGTTGCTCTGTGGTGACACCGCAGACCGAACCCTACTCTCAGGGGACCCGACAGCCAGCACGGTCAAGTGCCTACCGAGGAGAGAAGCCACAGACCGAAGCTCGTGAAGGCGACCGTCACGGCGAGCATCCAGTACTGCGAGCGCACCGCCTCGCGCGTGTCGCGATACGTGCTCAGAGCACGGTCGTGGGCGAGCGCAAGACCGCCGACGTGTCCAGTTACGAGAGCGGCGACTTGGACATACCAGATCGCGGCGTAGGAGACGATCGCGTAGTCGATCTGGAAGGAGGCGGTGCCGAAGACATCCGCGCCATTGCCGAGTGGGTCGGAGGCGAGGTAGCCGATCGCCTGGCCCTGCCAGATGAGTAGCGAGAAGTAGTGGGCGAGCACATAGGCAAAACCGATCGGCACGAGCGTGTGTGCAAAGGAGTGCGAAAGCTCGGACATGCCGTGGCGGCGATTGACGCTGCGCACGCCTGCTATGCCCATGCGGTAAACGCCGGCAACGAGCGCCACGCAAGCGAGCAACCCCAGGGTGTAGGTGAACTCGACCGCCGGTGTTTCGTTGAAGCCGAGCGTCGCGAACACACTCTGTAGTTCTGGCTCCAGGGTGCGCCACAACCCGCCGTTGCTAAAGCCGTCGAACGTTGTTGTGCCGATGACGGTGCACACGAGCCCGACGGTGCCCGCGATGACCGGCATGCCGGTCAGCCCGCTGAGCGCCCGCCGCCTGTAGAGCACGCGCCCCTCGGTGCACAGCATCGACATCCGGGCGAACAGTTTGAAGTACACCCCGAAGCCGTCCGCTCGCTCGGAGAACTCCTCCACCCCGAACAGCGCCATGCCGAGGAGCATCGCCAGGAAATAGGCGAGCGAGAGCGCGGCAAGCGTGGCTGGGTGATCGCGGTCTGCAGGCACGTATACGAGCTCCAGCCACGCAAAGCCGATCAAGACGGCCACGGCCGGCCACATCCCGAGCTTGACCGGATAGCGAAGGGGAATGCGCGCGAACAGTTTGGGCGCAAGTCGACGCCCTGTGAAGCGAATCGCACGGGCACATGAGCGCCATGGACTCAGCGAGGCGAACACATCTCCGAACAGCACACTCACGACTGGCAGCCCGACCCAGAAGATGACGTAGATGAAGGTGACCGAGAAGTTCACGGTCGCGACCTGGGCCCCGGCAAAGCCGCTGTACACCACGAGCGCGAAGATCCCCATACCGGCGACACTCGCCAGATGGGGCACGAAGCGGGGCAACGCGAACAGTCGCACGCGATGCTCGCTCTGTAGCTGTGGGCTGCGCCAGAGCGTGGAGAGCGCCACGAACGACACAACCAGCACCACCGCCGCCGCCCAGCTGAACAGCCACACAGGAATTGGCAAGTCGGCCTTCCCCACGATCCCGTGCGCCTGGGCCACTGCGGGGAACAGGAGTGTCGCCACGCCCGCGCCTCCAAGTGCAAGCGGCAGCGGAGGACGCGGGAGCCTCATGCGGCGGTGAGTGTATGTCACCGCTTCTCGAGTGGGCGGCAGGCACGTAGCGATCGGACCAACGTGCTCAGCCCCCGTCGCGTCCTGGATTCTTAGCTTGACGCGAGTAGCGGCGCGTCGTGAACGATTTCCCGGGGGATGAAGCTGGCGGCGTAGATCGTGGTGATCTTGCCGGCGGCGCTTACCCCGTAAACCAAGCCGCTGTGGTTGACAAGTTGTGGTTGTTGGGCATCCGCTTCCGCCCCAACCCCCCATGCCTGCCAGACAGGCCCAAGTTCCGACGCCGAGCCAATCAGGTACTGCATGCGACCCGTCACGCCGTGGCGTTGTAGGAAAGCAGCAACCGCCTTGGGCGTGTCCCCACGCGGATCCACGGACACGGCGATGACCTGCACTCTTGCCGCATTGGCGGCGCCCATCTTGGTGAGCGCGAGACCCAAATTCGACGCGATGATCGGACACACATCAGGACATTTTGTATAGAGAAACGTGACGAGCACCGCCTTGCCCTTGTAATGCGCGATGTTCACGCGTTCGCCCTTGTAGTTGCGCAAGCTGAGCGGCGGCGCGAGCTGACTGGGCGAAGCGAGCGAGCCGCTGTACTTGGAGGACGCGACACCTTGCACTCCACCGGCGCTCGGCCTGCTTTTGCCGCCACCGAGCGTGAGCACCGCAACTCCGCCCACGATCACCAGGAGCGCTAGGAGAGCGAGCACGATGTTGAGACTCAGACCGCTGCCTGGGGGTGGCTCGGAGGCCTCGGTTGGGGGTGATGGTTGCGCTGCCATCCAACACGAACCTACCACCACCGCCCCCAAAACGACGCGGCTTGCCGCGTGAAGTAGGCTCGCGCAATGTCAACGGGAGGCGAGTCGGTTGCCTCGGATGCGACGGCCAGTACACGAGGCGCGGCGCTAGTCGAGCGCACCGCTTGGGCACGCAACCTCGCGACGCCAGTGCGCGACTTCCTCGCCACCGAGACGGGCGGCGCAACCGTGTTGCTGGCGGCGATAGTGGCGGCGTGGTTGTGGGCGAATTCGCCCTGGTGGAGCTCCTACCACTCCTTTTGGGCCACCAAGCTCTCGATCGAGCTGGGCAACGCCGGTATCTCCCAAGACCTGCGCCACTGGGTGAACGATGGTTTGATGACCTTCTTCTTCCTCGTCACCGGACTTGAGGCGCGGCGTGAGATGGACATGGGCCAGTTGCGCGAGCGCCGGCGCATCGCACTGCCCGCGATGGCGGCACTCGGAGGCGTGGCTGGAGCGATCGTCCTCTACCTCGCGCTCAACGCCGGCGGACCCGGCGCACACGGCTGGGGAGCGGTGATGTCGACAGACACCGCGTTTGCGCTCGGCGTGCTCGCGTTGGTGGCGCCGCGGGGCACACGCCTGCGCGTTTTCCTACTCACGCTCGCAATCGCCGATGACGTGGTGGCGCTGCTTGTGATCGCCATCGCCTACACCGGCCACGTATCGACGCTTGCGCTCGCCATCGCCGCGGCGTTGTTCGCGGGGATGCTCGCGCTGCGCTACCTCCCCCGCTTGTGGCGCAGGCGCTTGGCTCCCCTGCTCGGCCTGTGCCTGTGGGTAGCACTATTTGAATCGGGCATCGACCCCGTAATCGGTGGCCTCGCGGTGGGGCTCGCCACGAGCGCATATCCCCCCAAGCGCGAAGAGCTCGAGCAAGTCAGCGAGCTGACACGCTCGTTTCGCGAGCAACCCACGCCCGCGCTCGCGCGCTCGGCTCAACAAGGGCTGGCGTCCGTCATCTCCCCCAATGAGCGTCTACAGCACAGCTTTCACCCATGGACGAGCTACGTGGTGGTGCCCTTGTTCGCACTCGCCAACGCCGGCATCCACATCAGCAGCGGGCTACTCTCAGACGCGATCGCATCCCCTGTGACCCTGGGCATCGTTCTCGGCTACGTAGTGGGTAAGCCACTCGGCATCCTCGGTGCCTCGTGGCTTGCCTCGCGTCCGCGGTTGGGCGGGCTACCGCGTGTGCTGAGCTGGCCTGCCACTGCGGGTGGCGGGGCGGTGGCGGGCGTGGGGTTCACCGTGGCGCTGCTGATCTCGAGCCTCGCCTTCCGTGGTCGTACGCTCGAAGAGGCAACGCTTGGTGTGCTTGCGGCAGGTTTGCTCGCCTCAGCGACGGCGTGGACGGTATTCCGCGCGATCGCACGACTCCCCACCTCGGTCCGGGCGCGTCAGATCATGCGCACGGAGGAGGAGATCCTGGACCTGGCCGACGACATCGACCTGGAGCGCGACCACGTGCGAGGCGCCAAGGATGCCCTTGTGACACTCGTGGAGTACGGAGACTACGAGTGTCCCTACTGCGGCCGGGCGGAGCTCGTGATCCGCGAGCTACTGGGCTCCTTCGGCGATGAGCTGCGCTATGTGTGGCGCCACCTTCCGCTCAACGACGTCCACCCCGACGCGCAGCTTGCGGCCGAGGCCGCCGAGGGAGCCGCCGAGCAAGGCCGCTTCTGGGAGATGCACGACGCGCTCTTGAGCCATCAGGGCGAGCTGAGCGCGGCCGCTTTGAGGCACCATGCCGAGACCGTCGGGCTAGACGTCGAGCGCTTCTGGGAAGAGCTGCGCCGACGCGAGTACGCGTCGCGGATCGATGACGACGTGGCGAGCGCCGACGCAAGTGGTGTGTCCGGGACACCCACCTTCTTTATCAACGGCAAGCGCCACCACGGCGCCTATGACATCGAACACCTCACGGCCGCGGTGCAAGCTGCGCGCAGGCGCGCGCAACTCAGAAACCTTTCCTGATGCGCTCAGCCGGGACGGGGCACGTCGGCCTGGGCACCGAGCCGCTCGATGAGCTCGCCCCGACTTGTGCCGTGGGCGTGGAGCACGTTGTCGAAGTCGGCGCCGTAGACGTACATCACAGCGAGCAACAGGTCGGTGGTGGCTACTCCTTGGGCATCGCGCTCGGCGGCAATTTGGGCAGCCTGCCTGGTGACAAGCTCAACCGCGTCGAGATCTGAGGAGTCGCTTGAATCCGTGTGCTCGTCGTGGTGAGAACCGCCGAGATCGTGCCGGGAGCCCTCGGCCACACCGAGCGCCCGCAGAGCGACGCCAACTTCGCCATGCATACGCAGCACTCGCAACCAGCGCTCGGCCTGCTCTTCGCGCGTGCGCGCGTAAGGCATCGCGGTAGAGGCGATTCCCAGCACCATCGCCGTATCCGGCGCGAGCTCTGAGACGGCACTCATCGCAAACCCCCCGCCGGGCGCACCTGACGTGCGGCCGCCAAGGACGCGACGTTGTCTCGGTGCATCCCCACGCGCACTGTGCTCGCGCCCAGGTGCGCCTCGATCAGGACAGGTCCGCCAAGCGCCAGCATGGCCTGAGCAGAGCGCAGCAACTCTGCTGCCTCGCCGGGCTCGACACCACAGGCGAGCAGGAACCGCTCCGCGTGGAGACGCGACTGGGCGTCGGCGCCGTAGAGCTCGAACTGCTCGACCGACACCCTCGGTGGGATGGCGTCACCCGCAACCGTGAGTAGGCAGGCGGCCATATCGTCGGGACGCTCATCGGTGCGCTCGGCGACATGGTCGAGCAGTGTTTTCGCGTCCGCTTTTGGCCCCAACTCGGCGAGCGTCGCGGTAAGCCGCTCGTCCCCGAATAGCTCCGAGCCCGTACGTGCATCTGTGACACCATCGGTGTGGAAGCACACCTGTGAGAAACCGGGAATCGAAACGACTGTTTGGCGCGTGCCGGTACGCCTGCCCGTGCCGATTGGAGGCGAGCCACCGGCCGTGTGCATGGCGAGCGGCTCGGAACCAAGCACGAGTGGCGGTGGATGACCGGCCGACGCGTAGGTGAGAGTGCGCTCGCGTGGGTGATAGGTCGCGACCACCACCGTCGCGAACGAGCCCGCGAGCGCGCCATCGAGGACATCGCCCGCGGTTTGCACCGCGCTGCGCGGTGAGAGGCCCGCCTCCAGGTATGCGCGCAGGGTGAAGCGCACCAGCGCGGTGTGAGGCAACGCCTGGCGTCCGTGCCCTGAGATGTCACCCACGATGACACCCACGCGTCCGTCCTCGAGGGCGAACACGTCATAGAAATCGCCGCCCGCTCCCGGACCGTCTGCCGGGTGGTATGCCACCGAGGTGGCCACCGGACCGAGCCGTGCGGGTGGAACGGGGAGCAGAGCGGCCTGCAGTAGTCCGACGTCTGCCAGTAGTTGCAAGCGTTGGCGATCGAGCCGGCGCGCACGCACCGCCGCGACGCGCGAGCGCACGCCGAGTGCCAGCGTGAGCGCGATCAGCAGGCCGATTAGCACCCTCATCGCCACCGGCACGACACCGACGATCTTCGTGATCGTCCTGACTAGCGGCGCCAACCGTTCCGGTGCAGCCGTGCTGCGGTGAGTGGTGGGCTTGGCGCCGCGGTGTGCCGCACGTGTTGCTGGGGCAACTGCTGCGGTCGCCGCCACACCGGCAGCGACGGATGACGCGGATGCAAGCGAGGCGGCGCCGCCGCGCGCCCGACCTTGGCCCCGGTTCTTGTGCGAGTGGGTGGCCGCTTGCCGCGCGGCTCTCACCGCCGCGGGTTGTGGCGAGACGACTGTCGGCGTGACGCTCGGGGGTGACGCGGAAACAGGCACCGCTACGGGAGCTGGCGCAGGCGTCGTCGCCGCACTTACCACCTGCGGAGCGCTTGCCCCCCTGAGCGACGCGGTAGACGTCTGGGTGGTTGCGTGCCTGGCGCTGCTTGCCGCGGCGCCGGATTCGGCGGCTTTACCAACTCCCTGCCCACCGTCGGCATGGCGGGCACGGCCCTGCAAATCACCTGTCTCTCCTGCGGATTCATCGCCTTCTTGAAGGTGATGACCGCGGCGTTCTGGACTTGGTTGCCCAGCTGAGCCTTCATGACCGTCTGCAACGCCCTGCCCCGCCCCGTCGTGACCGTTCGAGCCGTAGTGTCGGAAGCGATCGTGACCGTGTTCGCCCGGAGCGCCCTGTTCGCCTTGAGGGGCTACGAGTAAGCTCGGGAGCAGCGCGGTTTCCTGGTCGGGGGCGCCGGCGTGCCCCGGTTGGCCTCTGTCGTGACCCCGCCCCGCCCCGCCCTGTCCCTGTCCCTGTCCGCCCTGTCCCTCTCCGCCCTGTCCGCCCTGTCCCTGTCCCTGTCCCTGCCCGCCCTGTCCCTGCCCGCCCTGTCCGGCGCTGCCTAGTAGTCCATGGTGGCCATGATCGGAGCGAGCCGTGGCGGCAGGAACGAGCGCGAACACCGCGATGCAGCAGGTAACGGCCAGCGCTTGAAGTAGCCGCAAGACACTACGGGTGTGCGCATGCGCTGGAGAGTTACCGGTCATGGTCACGCGGCGCTCAAACCTCGCTGGGGGATTCTGCGCTCACGTGCGCGAGCGCCTCGTCGAGCGTGGGGAAGATCGAGAAGACGCCATCGAGCCCCGCGAACTCGAAGATCTGAAGCAGGTTCTCGCGTGTACACACGATCGCCAGCCGTGGCTGCTCGCCGAGCATGCGCTGGACGGTGACTAGCACGCTCAGCGTCATCGAATCCATGAAGGTGGCATCCGCGAGGTCCACGACTAGCCGGTTATGCCCCTTCTCGATCGCGTCCACCAGCATCCACTTCAGACGAGGCGCGGTGTCGAGGTCAAGCTCGCCTTGCACCGAGATAACGCTCGTACGGGCGTCCCGGTCGCGCAGGATGATGCCGAAGGAAGTAGGGGAATCGTTGGAGGTGGTCATCGCTCGCATCGTGCCTTTCACCGCGCGGGCGTTGTGGCCGGAGGACTCGACGTGCGGCGAGTCGAGTCCCTCTTTGCGCGCGCGTACATGAGAAATATCTACGGTTGGAATATCAGTGTTCTTTACCCACCATCACGCGCAATCGAACACATGTCCAGATTCCTCAGCTACCGAACCAGCGTTCGCGGCGGCTCGAGCCGAAGTGGAGCTTCTCGGCGACAAGCTCAGGCGAGGCCTCGTGGTAAGTGCCCGTTGGCTTTGGCCCCGAGAGGAAGTCGACATCTACTCGACCCACCCTTCCGGCCCCGAACTCGATATAGCAGGAGCCCAGCCCGTCGTAGCCCTCAGGCTCTCCCTCGCTGCGCATGCGGGAGATCAGCTCGTTGGCGACTACCCGCGCCGCCCCCTCGGCGAACACTCCTGCCTTGGGTACGCCAACCGTGGCGACATCCCCCACGGCATAGACGCCCGGAAAGCGCGTTTGTAGCGTGCGCGACTCAACGGGGATGTAGCCCTCCTCGGCCATCCCACTCTCGAGCACAACGTTTGGCGCGCGGTGCTTTGGCACACCGAGGAAGAGGTCGTAAGCGATCTCGCTGCCATCGTCGAGGACGGCGATCGAGCGGTCGTTGTCAACGGACGCCACACGGCGACCAGGCGTGAAGGCGATGTCGCGCTCCGCGAAAGCGTCGAGTAGCGCCTTCGAGGTGTCGGGAGAGGGCGGCACCGGGCTCGGGAGGGGCAACACGAATGAGATCTCGCAAGCCTCGCGCAAGCCACGGGCGGTGAGATAGTCGTGCAACAGCAGCGCAGCCTCCGAGGGCGCCGGAGGGCACTTGAACGGCGCGCCGCACACGCCGATGAGCGCATGGCCGCTAGTGAACGACGGCAGAATCCCACCGAGCCTAGTAGCACCCTCGACCGAGTAGAACTCGGTTGCCTGGGCAAGACCCGGGGTGGCGTCGTAATCGTAGTCGGCACCAAGCGCCACCACGAGATAGTCGGCCTCGTGGACACCACTCTCGGTGGTCACGCGCCGCTCGTTGGGGTCGATCGAGGTGACTGTGTCTTTGACAAAGCGCACTCCCGCCTTCTCAATGTGGCGGTAAGGGAACTGCACCGCGTCGAGCGTCTGGCGGCCGAACATGACGTCGAGCTTTGAGAAGCCGAACACGAACGAGTCGGCCTTGTCGATGAGCGTGACATCGGCCTTCTCGCCGAGCTCCCGCGAGAGGACGGTCGCAAGCTCCAGACCCCCAAAGCCCGCTCCTAGCACCACCACGCGGCTCCCCATGCCCTGAGCCTACCTGGGATGAGCCACGTACGCAAAGCCTGCTCGGAAAAATGACATGCCGTGCGTGCCTGTCGAGGACCACTGCGCAGGGACGACACGTGATAGCGACCGTCTCAGAGCGCTGAGATGCGACGTACGAGAAAACCTCGCTCGGGCTCTGAATCGGTGAGCGCAAGCGCCCGTTCGTAGGCTGCGCGCGCCTCATCCGAGCGGCCCAGACGGCACAGGAGATCGGCCTGCGCGGCGTGCAGATAGCGATAGCCGCCCAACTCCTCGAGATCTTCGATAGCGGCGAGACCCGCCTGCGCGCCCTGCGCTTCGGCGAGCGCCACTGCCCGGTTCAGCGCGACCACCGGCGAGCCCGTGACACGAGCTAGCTCATCGTAGAGCGTCACGATCCGGCCCCAGTCAGCTACGTCGTCTGCGTGCAGCGAAGCGATCGCCGCTTGCAACGCGTACGGCCCACGCGCGGCGCCGCCCGACAGCGCAAGCGCGCGTCGGAGCGCGATACGACCCGACTCGATCCGCGCGCGATCCCAAAGCCGGCGATCCTGGTCCGCAAGCAACACCATCTCCCCCTTCCGGAAGCGAGCGGCGCGGCGGGAGTCGTGCAGGAGCATCAACGCAAGCAGACCCCACACCTCGGGCTCGTCGGGCATCAACTCGGTGAGCGCCTGTCCGAGCTGGATCGCCTCACCGGCGAGATCCGCGCGTCCGTCGTAGCCCTCGTTGAAGATGAGGTACACAACCGCGAGCGCGGCGGCAAGCCGGTCGGGCAGGAGATGCGCGGGGGGCACCCTGAAGGGGATGCCCGCAATCTTGATCTTGCGCTTGGCGCGCACGAGTCGCTGAGCCATCGTGGCCTCTGGCACGAGAAACGCACGTGCGATCTCGCCCGTGGTGAGCCCCCCGAGCGTGCGTAGCGTGAGCGCAACCTGGGCCTCGATCGCAAGCGAGGGATGACAGCAGGTGAAGATCAGCTCCAACCTCTCGTCGGGAAAGCTAGTCACTTCGGCGTCATCGCTGGACTCGTGCGCGTAGTCGGCTTCAAGCAGACGCGTCTTGGCGGCGAGCGTGCGGTCGCGACGGATGCGATCTATCGCGCGGTTGCGGGCCGTGGCGATCAGCCAGCCACCCGGTTTGGCTGGTTCACCCTCGCGCGGCCAGCGCTGCGCGGCGATCGCAAACGCCTCCTGCGCGGCTTCCTCGGCGAGGTCGAAGTCGCCAAGGAAACCGATCAGGGCGGCGAGCACGCGACCCCACTGCTCGCGAAAGACACGCTCGATCAGCGTGCCACCGCCACATTCAGGCCAATGCTCACCACGATTCCTCCACCAGAGGGCGCACCTCGACAGCGCCACCCATCCGCGCCGCCGGCACTCGCGAAGCCACCTCAATGGCGGCGTCGAGGTCGTCGGCCTCGAAGAAGAAGTAGCCGCCGATCGCCTCCTTGGTCTCCACGAACGGGCCGTCGGTGGTGAGCGTATCGCCGTCTTGCACGCGCACGGTGGTGGCGGTGTCGGGCATACCCATGCGCACTCCCGGAGTGACGCCGGGGGTTTCGTTGATCGCGCGGTAGGCGCCGTACACGGCGCCCTGCTCCTCCTTTGAGAGCCGCTCCCATGCGTCGGTGCCTGGAAGCGGGGTCGTGCCTTGGTGAATCAGCAGCATGTACTTCATAGGGTCTCCTTCACAGCGTAAGGGGTGGTGTCTCCTTCAAGACGAACGGAGAGCGCATGAATCGACAGACCGTACGAGTGCGAGCACGACCGCGCCAATAGGATTGCCCGCTATGGCCAAGCCCCCCGTGGTGACAGACCCCCAAGCGGATTTCCCGCAGTGGTATCAGGATGTCCTCGCCAAGGCGGAGCTCGCCGAGAGCGGACCGGCGCGCGGGACGATGGTGATCCGTCCCTATGGGTATGCGCTGTGGGAACGCATCCAGGAGGAGATAAACGAACGGATCAAGCGCGCGGGCGCGGAGAACGTCTACTTCCCGCTGCTCATCCCAGAGAGCTACATCCACCGCGAGGCCGAGCACGTGGAGGGGTTCAGCCCCGAGCTTGCCGTGGTGACAGTGGCCGGCGGCAAAGAGCTCGCCGAGCCGCTCGTGATCCGTCCGACGAGCGAGACCGTGTTCGGCGAGCACATGGCGAAGTGGGTGAACTCCTATCGCGACCTGCCGCTGCGCCTGAACCAGTGGGCGAACGTCGTACGCTGGGAGCTGCGCCCACGACTGTTCTTGCGCACGAGCGAGTTCCTCTGGCAGGAGGGCCACACCGCGCACATGGACCGCGCCGACGCCGCCGCCTACGCGAGGCAGATCCACCTCGACGTGTACAACGACTTCTTCACCAACGCACTGGCGATACCTGTGTTCCTGGGGCGCAAGACCGCCGCCGAGCGCTTTGCCGGCGCGATCAACACGTTCGCCTGCGAGGGCATCATGGGCGACCGCAAGGCACTGCAACTCGCCACCAGCCACGAGTTGGGGCAGAACTTCGCGAAGGCCTTTGACATCACCTACACCGACCCCGGGGGCGAAGTGCAGCACGCATGGACCACCTCTTGGGGCTCCTCCACGCGGATGGTGGGGGGGCTCATCATGGCCCACGGTGACGCCCGCGGCCTGCGCGTCCCCCCCCAGGTGGCGCCTATCCAGGCGGTGGTTGTAGTGGTGCGCGACGAGGAGGGTGCTGGCGAGCAAGCCGCGCAGCTGGTCGAGCAGCTCGCCGCGCTGGGAGTGCGCGCGAAGCTCGACGATGCCGTGCACGTGGGCTTTGGCAGACGCGCTACTGAATGGGAACTGAAGGGAGTGCCGGTGCGCATTGACGTCGGCCCGCGCGACCTCAAGGAGGGAAACGTGACGCTCAGCCGGCGTGACGCGGAACAGTCGCAGACCGTAGCGATAGATCGGGCGGCGGCGGCGGTACCCGAGATCCTCACGCAAATCCAGCGCGACATGCTCGCGCATGCAATGCGCTTTCGCGACAGCTCGCTCACCGACGCCGCCACAGTGGAGCAAGCGGCGGAGGCAGGCAAGAGCGGCGTAGCGCGCATCCCCTGGGCCCAATTGGGGACCGACGGCGAGCGCACCCTGCTCGAGCAGGGTGTGAGTGTGCGCTGTTTGCAACGCGAGGACGGTTCGCTCCCACAGGGAGACGATGAGACGGGGCTCGTGGCTGTAGTCGCCCGCGCCTATTGACTCCGCATTTGAGAGTGGGCGTGTTGCGCCGTGGCTGTCACCCGTTTGGGTGGTGGATCAGCCCGCCCGTAGCGATGGCGCTTCCGGCTTGCTGACCGTGCCGGTGACGGGTTCTTCGCTGGTCACCGTCCTCCCCCGGACCACCACCAGCGTGAAGCTCTGGCTGCTTGTCCCGGTGCTGTTCGTAGCGGTGAAGACAAATTGGAACCTACCGTTGGTAGTCGCGAGCCCAGACAGCACACCACCGTTGAATGCGATTCCGCTGGGTAGCCTTCCGGTCTCGGTGATCGTCGGCTTCGGAGTGCCCGTCGCCGTGACGGTGAAGGTGCCATTGGTCCCTTCTTTAAATGTTGCGGTGTTCGCTGAGCCAATCGAGGGCTCGATTTGTTGCGAGCTGGATGTTTTACCTGTAGCGGTTTTGCCAGTGGTTGTTTTGCCTGTGACTGTTTTTCCGGTCGTCGTGGATTTGCCATCGCCCGCGCTCGTTTTCCCGCCCGAGGCAGAGCTGTTGCTCACCGTGTCGGCGGTGGTACTCGAGCCATGGGTGACCGCACCGACTACGCCCCCGAGGACCAAGAGGAGGGCGGCCAGAGAGAGCGCAATCGCCGGCTTGTGAATGAGCCATTCGATCACGCTACGGTGAGGCTTGCCGTGAAGCCGCGCTCGCAGCTTGCGACAGAGAACCTGGAGATTGCCCTCGGTTATTGCCAGACCGTGCGTGTCCCCGGCTTGCCGCCGCAGCTCGTGCGCCTCACTGAGCATCCGGTCGGCGGCGGCGTCCCGTCCAGCCGCGAGGTTGAGTGTGCCTAATTCGTGTAGCACCCACGCCTTACTCACAGTGTCGCCAAGCCGCTCGGCTGCGCTCAGCGCCGACTCCAGCGAACGCAATAGCTCGAGCCAGCGCCCGATCAGACCTAGCAACATCGCAAGCGAGTGTGCGACCCGTAGAACGTCCTCAAAACGTTCTTCGTGGTCGAGCTTGCGCAGCAACCACACCAACGTGTCTACCTCGTCGCTCACTTCAGATGGATCGAGGTGGTGTTCGGCAACCTCCCTGAAGAGAGTCAGTGCACGTTCTACCTTACCCGTCACCAGTGAGGCATCGGTAACGGCTTCTTCAAGCTCTCCGGTGGCGGTCGGCGACTCGCGCTCGCTACGCTCCTCCTCGAGAGCCTCCGCCAGCGGCGAGGAGTCTCCGTACTCCGGCGGCGAAGACTTCCCCTTGGAGGTGACCGGGACAAGGCTCGCGCCCGAGGGGTCCCCAACCCGCAAGCAATAGCCACCGATCGAGACGCGGCCTAAGACAGGTTCATCCGGGGTCTGGGAGTCCGCGGTACTCATACACGCGGCGTTACGATGAAGGTCGAATGCCGTTCATCCCGTCAATACTAACGATTGGAATTAAATTGAAAGGGGTGGCGCGTACGGTCAAGGGATATCCGACGCCTTTGTGTTTGAGCGAGGGCAGCTAGCCGGGAACCACTCCCAGCCGCTCGGCGAAGAACGCCAAGATCTCATCGCGAGCGCCGAGCGTCGGCTGGCCCGCTTCATCGATCAGGTGCGCGGTGACGACACTATGGGGACTCGCGACGACATCTTTGAAGAAGGGCGGCGGCTCGGGGTTGGCGGCACTGTCGGGGAGGACACGCCCGACGAAGCGCTCACCCAGTGCCTCCGAATAGGCAGCGAAGCGCTGCGCACGGCAGAAGCTATCCCCCGCAAAGCGATATCCGAGGACGATGAGGTCGTCGCGGTCAAGCCGCTCCTTCACGGCAGCAAGCTCCTCGGGTGCGATCTCAAGGCCCTCGGGATCGTCAAGCGGAAGCGAGGGCTGGGAGAGAACTGGCGCGAGCATCACCGGCTCGAGCATCATCGTGAGCGCAAAGTTGCCTGTGAAGCACATCCCGACCGCCCCCACACCCGCACCGCCGCACTCTTCGTGTGCGAGCTTTGCGAGCGATCGCAGCCACGAGGTCACCGGGCTCGATTCATTCGCCGCGAACGCACGGAACTCCGCGCTGACGCACACGCGGCGAAAGATCTCCACCCCCTCCTCGACGCGCGGCACGGCGCCATCACGGCCGAACAGCGAGGGCATGTACACGGTGAAGCCAGCGTCCCTCACCCAGCGAGCGAAGCGCGCGACTTGCGGGCTGATGCCGGGCATCTCGGTCATGACTATCACCGCCGGCCCGCTGCCCGCGACGTGCACGACCTTCTTGACACCGTCGAGAGTGAGCGCGCGGGCATCGAAGTCCTCCAGTGGGTCATCCTCATTCATGGCACGACTCGGCACCTTCATAACTCCTTGCTGGTAAGAAGCTCACGAATCGCACCCCTTGCACCCGGAACACGGCGCTTTGCCTCCATCTCGATCAGCGCCGCCTCGGAGGTCAACGCGACCACAAGGCGGGCGGTGACCTTGGCGGGGCCCATCCCCATCGCCCGCATGCTCGGTTCGGCAAGACGGACAAATAGTGCCTCGCGCTGCTCCATCGTGGTCGTGAGGTTCCCCTGCGCGCGGGTCTCGAACACGAGCGCCTTGACCGCACCGTGGGCGAGGCACACATCGAGGTAGGCATCGATCGCGGCAAGCAGGAGATCACAACCGGGGGTCAGGTCCGCTACCGCTTGCAACACAGCTTCGGTGACGTGCGCGTAGAAGCGCTGGTGCATACCGTCGATGAAGGAATCGCGGTCTTGGAAGTAGAGGTAGAAGGTGCCCTTGGCGACTCCAGCCTCGCGGGCGACGGCGGCGACGCTCAAGCCCGCTAGGCCGTCGCGCTCGGCGATGCCTTCCCCCGCCTCGATGAGCGCATCGCGCGTGCGCCGGCCCTTCGGCGTGACAGGTTCAGGTACCGCGGGGAGCTGTGGCCTGACAGCCATCTTCGGCAGGATACATGACCCGGTCGTCATAGAAAACTGACGGTATCGTCATAAAATGCTACGCTGCGCATCGTGGTTTCCGGCTATCGGAGGTGCAGAGATGAGTGACAAGGACGGTGTTGCAGGCCAGCATGGTGGGGCAAAAGCCGCGCCACACCTCTGGCGGTCGAGCGCGCTCGGTGAAATAAAGGAGCTGTGGATCGGCGACTCTCGCCTCCAATACTTCCGCCGAGGAGAGGGACCGCCGATCGTGTTCGCTCACGGATGGCTGTCGAACGCAAACCTATGGCGAGATGTGGTGGACGCGCTGGCAGACCGCTACGCCTGCTACGTCCTCGACCTTCCTTTGGGGGCGCACCGCCTACCGATGCACCCAGGCGCCGACCTCAGCCCAGCGGGGTGCGGATCGCTCATCGCCGCTGTGCTCGACGAGCTCGACCTTGAGAACGTGACACTCGTGGGCAACGATTCAGGCGGGGCCTACTCACAGATCGCGGTCGCCACGGACGGAGAGCGCGTGGGACGGTTGGTACTGAACTCGTGTGAGACTCCCTACAGCGATTTCCCGCCTCCGCCGTTCGACGGGTTGCCGGCAATAGCGCAGAACCCCACGGCGCTCGGTCAACTGTTCGAGGCATTGCGCGACCGGGCTGTACGCGCGAACCCGGCCGCGTATGGGCTTCTGATCAAGCACCCCATCGACGCGCTCGTCTCGGATTCCTACGCGCTGCCGTGTGTGAGCGACGAGGGCATCCTCTATGACACGAGCAAGGTGATGTCAACCGCCGCGACCGCACCCGTGCATGAGGCCGGGGAGCGGCTGATCGCCGACTTCAAGCGCCCCGTCCTGCTCGCCTGGAGCCCCGAGGACCGCGTGTTCGACGTAGCAGACGCAAGGCGGTACGCAGAGGCGCTCACCGACGGGCACCTTGTGGAGATCGAGGATTCCTACAGCTTCACGCCGGAGGACCAGCCTGTGCGCCTGGCCGAAGGGATCGCTCGTTTCGTGTCATAGGGAATATGGCTCGTGGGCCGCTCTACATATGATCCGCCGAACTGTCTTTTGGTTTCCAGCCGAACGGATTACTCGTATCGTGCATTCTGTCCGTGTTATTGGACACCGCATAGAAGACGGTGGAGCGTCCCGGCACTGGCTCAGCCGCCAAACACGCATCGATGGCGCTCAGGAGATCGTCGTGACTCAGCCAGGTTGCCGCCTGTCCCTCTCCCCTCTTCACAGAGTTATCACGCGTCACGCCGCCAAACCGCACGCCGACGAACTCGAAACCGAATTGCTTTGAGAGGACCTTGCCCACCTCCTCCTCGATGAGCTTGTACACGCCGTATGGCGTCGCTGGGTTGTAACTGCCCGGTATGGTGAATGGCCCCGCTGTCGCCGGATCGCGGTGTTTGTCTGCGTGCACCGAGCTGGCCACGATGACACGTCTCACCCCTGCTTTCACTACTGCGGTGAAGACATTGACGTCTATCTGCACATTTTCTGGATAGATGCGCATGCGCCGCTTGACGGGGTCGGATGGTGAAAACTTCCGCGCGAGGTGGATCAGGGTGTCCACGCCGGCCATTTGCGCCCACAAGGCCTCATAACGCGAGATGTCCTGCGGCAGATCCACACCTCTGACCTTGTGTTTGTCACTCAATCCGCGTAGAAGCACCGAGCCGATGATTCCCTCAGAGCCGGTAATCAAGACCGTGTGCATCGAGCTGACTCATCCCGGAGCTTGCTCGTCAACCACCCTATCTCGCTGCCGTGCCCGTCGGTACTCGTTGACGACAATCTCCGTGAGCTCCTCGACGGATGTCTCGGCGGTTGGCTTGTCCAGAGCGATGACACCGTCCTGGATCATGTTCACCCGGTCGCATGCCTCCAGGACATGGATGTAGTTGTGAAGGATCATGACGATCGAGACGCGCCCTTCCTGCTTCAGGCGGGCCACCAGGTCGAGGATCATCGAGCCCTCCTTGGCGCCCATGGCGGCAAGCGGCTCGTCGAGCAGCAGGATGTCAGCGTCGGAGTTGGCCGTGCGGGCTACCGCGATCGCCTGGCGCTGGCCGCCGGACAGGCGTGCGACGGGCACGTCGATCCTCGGGATGTTGATGCCAATGTCATCCAACGCCTTGCGGGTGTCCTCGCGCATCAGTCGGTTGGCAAGCAGTGGCAGCGGGTGGTGAACCCGCTCGCGGCGAAGGAACATGTTGTGGAACACCGACAGCTCGTCGATCAAAGCCAGATCCTGGTAGACGGTCTCGATGCCCCTGGAGCGGGCGTCGTCGACGCTCTTCAATTCCACCTCATCCCCATGCAGGAAGATCCTCCCCGAGTCCGGCTTCTGGAAGCCGCAGATGATCTTGATGAGTGTGGACTTGCCGGCCCCGTTGTCACCGAGCAAGCCAAGGACCTCACCCTTGCGCAGATGCAGATTGACGTCGCGCAGCGCCGTCACCGGACCAAAGCGCTTGGCGATGTGCTCGACGCGCAGGACGTCGTCTGAGGCCGAGCTAGGCCCGACCACGATCTCGCTGGGGAGGGGTTGCTCAGCCAAGTCCGGATCCCTTGCGCACACGCGCGACATAGGTATTTATGACCATCGCCAAGATGATCGCCAGCCCAAGATAGAGCGCGAGGTAGTTGGCGTTGACGCCTTGGAGCACCAGCCCGTCGTGCAAGATCCCGAGGAACAGTGCGCCAATCAGCGCACCCACGACGGTCCCCGACCCGCCCGCCAAGAGCGTGCCACCGATCACCGCCGCGGAGATAGCCTCAAGCAGAATCGCATTCGCCCCCGCGGTGTCCGGTTGGACTGAGGTCGCGCGCACCGCCTCGAGGATGCCGACGAGACCGGCACAGGTGCTGCACAAGATGAAGTTGCGTATGACAACCAAACGTACCCACACACCCGCCTCGCTCGCACCCAATCTGTTGGAACCGACGGCAACGGTGTAAAGGCCCCAGCGAGTACGGCTGAGCAGCACCTGCAGGACAGCGATAATCGCCAGCGCCCAGATCAACTCGGAGTAGGTCCCGCCACCGAAGACCCTCGCGAAGGTGCTGATGTGATTGACCGTTTCAGGCAACACGATGTGGTGACCGTTGACGACGTGTTCGACGTTGACGGTGGTGGTGGTCACTTGGGCGCCGGGAGTTGCGACGGGCTGGGCATGGGAGATGATGAGGGTGAGGCCCTCAAAGGCAAACAGCGTCCCCAGCGTCGCGATGAACGAATTGACCCCCACGATCGCCGTGAAGAAACCGTTGATCACACCCACACCTGCCGCCGCGATCAGCGCGATGATCACACCTAGCACCAACGGGACGCCACCATTGTGTAGCTCGTAGAACAGAAACGGAGTGAACAGGTAGACCGCTCCGATAGAGAGGTCTATCTCACCGTTGATCATCAGGAAGACCTCACCCGCCGCGAGGATCGCAAACGGGGCAAAATAGGGCAACAGCGTCTTGAAGTTCTCCGTTGTGAAGAACGTATCTGTTCTCACGGTGAAATAGATCGCCACAATGATCGTGACGACGATGATGCTTCCCTCGCGCAGGGTCAAGAAGCGCTTGACCAGCCCGAGAATGTCCTGCCCAGCAGCCCGGCTGCGACGACGCGCCGAACTGGCGGGCGCCGGAGCCGGGTCGCCGGAGGCTGAGACACCTGTAGTGCTCGCCATCGTCACCAGTCCCAAGGTGAAAGGATCGATCGAGACGCTAGGCCGCCGCGACCACCTTCACTTCCGAGGACGTACCCTCATAGCGCGTCTTGGTCTTGTTGTATGGAATCACCGTGGTCTTGTTCAGGAACTTCAGACCTGTGTTGGTGTCGGCGAACCCGGTGAGCGACCCCGAGACCTTGTAGAGGAAAAGCTGCTGAACGGGCAGGAAACCCTGGAGGTAGGGCTGTTGATCGATGGTGAAGTCGATCTGCCCGGCCGCCAGCAACTGTTGGGTGACTTCCGTCAAATCGAAGCCACCGGCCTTGACGCCCTTGCCCGGCAGGCCGTACTTCTGCATCACCTGAGCCGTGCTCTGGGTGCTGCCACCATCGACGGCGAACAGGCCCTTGGTGTTCGGGTGACCGACCCAGTAAGCGTCGATCGTAGACAGCTCTCCCGGGACAACAGCGCCGGTGGCGATCGTGTGGGTGGTAATCGGCTTGCCCGACGCTTTGATCGCCTTGATCGCTCCGTCGATGCGAGGCTGGATGTTCGCCGCGCCGGGTGTGGCGATGAACAGAGCCACATCACCTGAGGGCACGAGTTCCACGATTCGTTCGCCCATCTTTTCCCCGGCCTTCATCAGGTCCTGGCCAATGTAGGCCTCACGTGCGTTGCCTTCGGCATCGGCGTTGTAGGCAACGACTGGGATGCCCGCCGCGATCGCCGCCCGAACGGGCTGGTTGAACGCGTGCAGATCGATCAACGACACGGCGATCCCACTCGCGCCGCTCGTGACGGCGCTGTTGAGAGCGTTCACCATCTCGTTGACGTTGCTGTTTTCAGAACCCGTCCACTGGTAGGAGCAGCCGAAGATCTTGCATGCGTCAGCCGCGCCATACTGGGTGGGAACGAAGAACGGGTTCGTCGTCACGTGGTTGACGAACACGAATTTGTAGTTCGGGTGCGAGCCGAATACAGCTGCACTGCCGCTGCCGGCAGCGGCGCTTGAGCCACCGCCTTTACCGCAGGCTGCCAGTATGCTGCTCGCCGAGCCGGCGGCTATGCCGGTGAGCGCGGTGCGACGCAGGAAAGCACGACGGTCTACACCTCGTTGTCCGGTCTCTGAGAGCCCAAAGCTCTCCAGTCGCTCCGCGAGCTCATCGACCTGGTCTGTCAGTGGCATCTATATCTCCTCCTCTTGGGAGGCTGCGCCGGACGACGCAGCGCCCACCATTACTTTTCCCCCATGACACCATTCGTATTCAGGGACTTCGCGAGGAGGGGTCTATCTTCAAGACATGGCTTCGGCGTCCGCCAGCCCTCAACCTCCCGCTGACCGGCCCGGCATCCCTCAAAACGGAGAGCGCAATCGGTCTCAGGGGAAAGAGGAGCGGCATGAGATCTATGGCCTCCTCGACGTCGAACGACGCGTCAAGGACGACGGCCGAGGACTGATCCTCTATGCCCGACGGAAGCACGAGGGCAGATGAGCGAGCAGCGCTTCAACGAGCTGCGCGGAGAGGAGGTCGTATACGCGATCCATCGCCAGGAACGCACCTTCCTTCCCGCGGAGGATCGCTGTCCCCTGTGCCCCACGCCGTCCGATCCGGGACCCACGGGCGCCAAGGAGACGGAGATCCCTCTACCGGCTTTCGAGATCGCCGTCTTCGACAACCTGTACCCCACGTTTCGAGCGCCGCAGGGAGCAGCGGAGGTGATCGTGTACACCGACACCCACCACGGCTCCTTCGGCACGCTGGCGCCCGAGCGAGCAGAGGCGCTGATGTGGGTTTGGCGCCACCGCTACCAGGAGCTAGGGGGCCGAGAGGACGTGCGGTATGTGCTCATCTTCGAGAACCGTGGGGTTGAGGTGGGCGCGACCCTGCACCATCCGCACGGTCAGATCTACGGCTACCCGTTCCTGCCGCCGGTGCCAAAGCTCGAGCTTGCCGCGGACGCGCGCCTGCAGGGGTGCGCACCATGTGAGCTGTTGCGCCGTGAGCTCAGCGACGGGCGTCGAGTCGTGTACGAGAACGAGAGCGTCGCCGCGTACATCCCCTACGCGGCGCGCTGGCCGTACGAGACGCACGTCGTCATCCGACGCCATCGACCGAGCCTGCTCGATTGCGAGCCCGTCGAGTTGCGTTTGCTCGCCGAGTGCCTACAGGCCCTCACTCGTGGCTATGACGCCCTCTTTGCCAGGCCCTTCCCGTATGTGATGGTCGTCCACCAGGCGCCCACCGACGGGTATTCCGACGGGCACCTGCACGTCGAGTTCTACCCGCCGCTGCGCACCGCTACCAAGCTCAAGTACCCCGCTGGGTCCGAGCAGGGTGGGGGCACGTTCGTCGGCGACACCCTCCCCGAGGACTCCGCTGCGGCGCTGCGCGAGGCGATCGTCAGTGCCACGTGAGCGCGCCGGCGCGTTCGCCCCCGGCCGCGTGAACCTGATCGGAGAGCACACCGATTACAACCAAGGACTTGCGCTGCCGTTTGCCATCGCCAAAGGGATCACCGTGCGCGCCACCGCAAGCGGAGATCAGCGCATCCTCGCGCACGCGCTCGACTTCGGCGAGCAGGATGAGTTCGCGCTCGCCGAGCCTACAGGCGCGACGGGGTGGCGTGCCTACGTGCGTGGAGTCGTAGCCGAGTTGCGCCAGGCGGAACACCCGCTGGTGGGCGCCCATCTGGAGATCGGCGGCGATCTCCAACCAGGCGCCGGCCTGTCGTCCTCTGCGGCGCTCGAGGTCGCACTGTGCCTCGTCCTGCTCGCCCTGTCCGGCGAGGGGGAAACCGACCGTGTGGGACTCGCCCGGCTGTGCTCACTCGCGGAGAGCAAATGGGTGGGCGCACACACCGGGATGCTCGATCAGCTCGCCTCGCTATATGGGGCGCCCGACATGGCGATACGCATCGATTTCCAGACATTCGAGATCGATCCGGTGCCACTTAGACTCGAGAATGGCTGGCGACTGGTGACGCTCGACTCCGGCGAACACCACGCCAACGCGAGCTCCGCCTATAACCAGCGCAGGACCGAATGCTCGCGGGCGTGCGAGTTGCTCGGGGTCGATTCGTTGAGGCAGACAAGCTGGGAGGCACTCGATCGGTTGCCCGAGGGACTGAAAGAACGAGCGCGCCATGTGCTCAGCGAGAACACGCGGGTGAAGAACACGGTGGCTGCCTTGCGGGTAGGAGATCTACCCGCTGTGGGACACCTGCTCAACGCTTCCCACGCGAGCCTACGCGACCATTACGAGGTCTCCACGCCGGCGGTCGAGGCCACCGTTGAGCGGCTGCTCCAGGCGGGCGCCGTCGGCGCGAGAATCGTGGGCGGAGGTTTTGGAGGACACGTGCTCGGCCTACTTGCGCCAGGCGCTCGCGCTCCAGAGGGCGCCCAGGAGGTGTACGCGAGCGCCGGCGCTCATGTACTCGACTGTGGATGAGGGCCGCGGCCGGCATCCACGAGCGAACTACTCCGCGAGCGGACTGCACCCAAGCCATTCCACGCAAGAATGCCGCTATGGCCGCATCAAGCAACGATCACCTCCAAACGTGCTCATCCAAGCGTGACTGAGCACGATGCGGGCCCCACTCGTGGTGAAAGGAGCTCGCCTCCGCAGAAGATCAGCGACGAACTTCAGCGCTGGCTCATGGGCGACGGCGCGAAGACTGTTGGGAGCCTTGTCGAACTCTTCGGGGAGAGGAGCTTCGCGATCCTGTTCATCGTCCTTCTCGGCGTCCCCGCGCTACCGCTCCCCACTGGGGGTGCGACGCACGTCTTTGAGATAATCGCGGTGCTGCTCGCGCTCGAGTTGATCGCCGGCCGCGAGGAGGTATGGCTGCCCGAACGCTGGCGCAAGCTTGAGTTCGCGGGTGAAAAGCAGCAACGATTCATCACGAGCCTAATAAAGGTCATCCGCTGGCTCGAGCGTCTCTCGCGACCTCGTCTGCGATTCATATTTCATCATCGTCTGAGCAATATCGCGTTCGGGCTGTTGACCGTCGCGGGGTCCACAGGAGCCTTCTTGGCACCTCCATTCACCGGACTCGACACGCTGCCGGCCCTCGGCACAGTCTTTCTCTCGCTCGGAGTTCTACTCGAGGACTTCCTGATCGTCGTCCTCGCGCTTCTCCTCGGTATCGCCGGGATCGCTCTCGAGGTAATACTCGGCGGGGCAACGATCCACATCCTGAAAAGTTTCCTCTGATCCCGCTTTGGCGCGCATGCTGGTTGGGCGCCATGGAGGCGAGGGGTCCGGTCCGGTCAAGGATCTCCAGCGCTTCATCGTTTCGTGTCGTGGGGCGTATGGGAGAATCCCCGCAATGGCCGCTCACCTGAGGTCCGTAGACCCCAACCGACCACGCGGCTGGTTCAGCCGCGCGTATGCTGCGCTTTCCAGCACCCGCTTCGGGAGATTCTTCTCGGCCAGGGTGGTGTGGAAGGTCGATCCATACATCCTGCGAGCTACCCGGGGCCGACTCGGCATGGCACTCGTCCTTCCTACCGCCCTACTTGAAACCAGAGGCGCAAAGAGCGGGGCGGTGAGACGCAACGCGGTCATCTACTTCCACGACGGAGAGCAGGTGACGATCGTCGCCTCGAAGGCCGGGGCGGACAAACACCCTGCTTGGTTTCACAATCTCTGTGCTTACCCTGACATCACGTTCGGTGGTATCCCGATGCGGGCGACCGTGATCGAGGACGAGACCGAGCGTCAGCGAATCTGGATACTCGCAGACCGTGTGTTCGCGCCGTATGCGACCTACCGCAACGAAGCGGGAAAGGTGGGCCGGACAATTCCCATCGTGCAACTTACTGCGGCAAACCACTAACCAACCGGCGGCCTTACACCGAAAGAAGTACCAGCCTGGTGGGTATGTTGATAGCCACCAACGCGAGGAGGCTTCCATGTACGTACGAACTGTGAGATTCGCCGATGTAAACGCCGAGCGGATGGAGGGCTTGCTGGCCCGTATCAAGGAATCCGACGGACCCCCTCCAGGCGTACCCACCACTGGCTTGACGATACTTTTCGACGATGATCAGGGAACGGCGGTAGTGCTCCAGCACTTCGCCACGAAGGAGGACATGAACGCCGGAGCCCAAGCGTTCAATTCGATGGACGCGGCCGAGACTCCAGGCGTCCGTGTCTCCGTGGACATGTGCGAGGTGAAGCTCGAGCTCGAGGCCTGACACAGGCACCAATCGTCTGAGCGACTTGACTCGGGCTTCCGGGCTGCTAAAGGAAGACCAACCCGCACCAAGGCGAACCGAAAGGCGGTCAATCATGCGCTCCGACATTGCACCCGGCGGCACCTTCCCTGACTACCAGTTGCCGGATCACACGAACACCGCACGCAAGCTCAGCGAGTTGCAGGGAGAGGATCCTCTGATTCTCACGCTCGCACGCGGACACTACTGCCCGAAGGAGCATCAGCAGCACTACGAACTCGCGGAGTTCTATCCAAAGATCGCCGTGGGCTACACCCAGATGGCCACGATCTCAACCGATGCCCATCACGAGTCCCAAGAGTTCCGCGCGTCGGTCGGCGCTCAGTGGCCCTTCCTCTCCGACCCCGAGCGCACGGTGCAAAAGGACCTGGAGATCCAGGAGTACACAGACCCCGAGCACGACCCGATGATCCCGTACACACTAGTTCTGAAGCCAGGCCTGGTCATCCACAGCATCTACAACGGCTACTGGTTCTGGGGGCGCCCCTCGATCGACGATCTCCGCCACGACTTGCGAGCCGTGACGCGGGCGGTCCGCCCCGACTGGGACCTCGGCACCCCTGGCCTGCGCGACGCCTGGGACGCGGGAGATCTCTCACACTTCCATGGCTGGGACAAGCGCGGTGAGGCAAGCCCAGGCGACGCCTGAGCCACAAGACCTCACCGCGAGTCTAGGTAGGGCGCGCCGGCGAGCGGATCAGGCAGTGGGCGCCGGCTGCATCACCGTGAAGGAGGCTCCTTGCGGATCGATGAGACCAGCGAAGCGTCCGATCGGCATGTCCATCGGTTCATTGGTTACGGTTGCGCCGAGCGCGCGGGCCTTGGCGACGATGGCGTCACAGTCGGCGACCGCGAAGACGACGCCCCAGTGCGGGGGTATCTCGGGCGGGAAGTACTCGTCGCTCATCTCCATCATGCCCCCGACCTGTTTCCCATCGATCTCCCAAACCGTATAAGTGGTGGGGGCACCCTCAAACGCTGGAGGACGCCCCTCCCAGCCGAACACCGCCGTGTAGAACGCCTTGTTCGCATCGGCGTCGCGAGTGAGTACCTCGTTCCAGCACAGTGAGTTGGGCTCGTTGACGAGATCGGCGCCCGTGAAGCTCTTGGGCTGCCAGACACCGAACGCGGCACCCGTGGGATCGACAAAAACCGCCATCCGTCCGATGTCCATCACGTCCATCGGCTCTACGATCATCGTGCCTTTGGCAGCCTTGACCTTGGCCGCTGTCTCATCGGCGTCAGCGACGCTTATATAGGTCGCCCAAGCGGTGGGCTGGCCCTCCTGCATGATCCCCATCAAGCCGCCGACGTTCTTGTCGTCCTGCTGGAACATGCGGTACCCGCCGGTCTCCTCCGACCCTGACTCGGTGGCGCTCCAACCCATGAGCTCGCCGTAAAACGCAGCGGATGCGTTGGTGTCTGGTGAGGAAAGTTCGATCCAAGACGGGGTTCCAGGTGCATACTCGGGCATGGGCTCTCCTTTAGGGGCAAGGGACGATCGCGATCGTGGCAGATCGGCGCGGAGGGTATACATCTTGGTACCCGTTCGCCTTGCGCTTACACCCTTGGAAGAACATCGAGATGCTCGGCCCGGTCGTGCGCGGGCAGTTCCGGGCCGAGCTATGCGATTAGCGTCTGCGATGCCCACCGTGACCTGAGGAGCGGCCAAAGCCCGGCCCCTTCCATGGCAGCAGGTAGGCGCGATAGCTGTTCACGCCCGCCGGGAGCTGAGCGTTGAAGATCAGGTTCCCGTAGGAGTCGAACTCTGAGAAGTAGGGAAGAGATCCCCAACCGACCAACTCACCTCCGTCGGCGAGCGGCTGGGCGTTGCCCTGGGAGGGCGCTGTGAGGCCCTCAGGTTGGTCCTCGGACTGCAACAGCGTTGCCGTGTGGTTGCGCTCGTTGAGCTTGAACCGCACGACACGGCTGAGACCGAACTGCGACGTGGAGCCAACACCGCTGTTGGCCACGCCGGCAGACTCGTTGTCGAAGATCGTGTACTCGTCGTTACCGCGCGGCTCGGGGTCGTGTTGCCAAGCGAAGATGTCACCGGCATCGTTGAGGCTCTGGCCAGGAGCCGCCTTAAGCGTGAAGCTGCTGGCCTTTCCTCCGAGCTGCCAAATGATGTTGCCGTTGAAGCGATTGACCTTGTAGGTGGTCCAGGTGTCGCGGGCGTCGATCAACAGGTTCCCGTCGGTGTCAACCTTGACGGCGTTGATGTGAAACCAATCCCACGGTGTGCTTGCCGAACTCGGCAGAGGCTGCTCGCTCTGCGAGTAGGGCACATGGTCTGCGCTGTTCCACTGAAACAGCACGTGGCCCGTGGCGATGTCGATCTCCTGGACCACACCGTCGATCACGGCCTGATTTGAGGGCCCACCGATCGAGGAGAGGTTGGCCGTGGCCGAGGTGTAAGACAGGATCAGCGCGGTGTTCTGTGGCGTGATCAGGAACTCATGACCGTCGGCGCTGAGACCGTTGCCGGCCTGCACGGTGGCGATCTGGTGGTGGTGGTCGTTGTAGATGTAGTCCGTGCCAGAGGCCAGCCCACCAAGGCCGGTGCCTTGCCACCACGTCAGCACAGCCTGACCCCGGTAGGTCTGAGTGCGGAAGTCGCTGGCCTCCTCTCCGGCGGGTACCGCCTGGAACCAAACCACGTTGCCTTTCCGGTCGAGTATCTCGGGGCCGTCGGCATAAGTGGTGGCATCGCCGAACGGGGAGATGAAGAAGTCACCCCTCCCGAGGTTGCCTTGCGAGGTGAGAATCGACACCGGCGGGGGTTGGGTGGGTGCGGCGTCGGCGACAGTGGTGCTTGCCAACGACGCGGTCGTAGAGAGTGCCGCTACGAATGTCGCCACAACCGCGGTACTTGCCCGGCGCCATCGCCGCTCGGTTCGGCTCGGCGCATTGGGGACCTGGATCTCGGACATTGGCTTTGCTTCCTTTCGTGATTCGGAGGTGCGATTCAGGGGGCCTCGGCTGGGTTTCAAGCCGGGATCTGAACGACGCTAGCACGAATGCTCATAATTTCCACCATATTTGTGCGGATTTGTGAAGACGAGCCCCTCCTGCTACCTGCTTCCTCGGCAACTGCCTAGCCGTCGGGATCGGCGCGCTCACATGTCAGCTGATCATCGCTCTCCTAAAACGCATTGATTTGTAGGCTGGTTGCTGTGGACCTACCGATGGCTCCAAGTTGCGCGCTTGACGAGGCCGGACTTCGCTCACAGCTAGAGCGCTACCGACAGGCCGGCCGGAACGCTCGCGTGGTCGAACGCACACCCCGACGCCTCGTCGCAGACCTCGATCAGAATGTGGACGCAGAGCTAGTCGCAGAAACCGTCGAGGTTGAGCGGGAATGCTGCCCG
>DASXNB010000026.1:0-16721 GCA_036495305.1 Solirubrobacteraceae bacterium
GATGGCGGCTCCCAGCAGGCCGGCGAGCGACCCGACGATGAAGCTCTCGATCGCGGCGAGTGCGAGCAGTCCCCGGCGTGTCGCGCCGCGGGCGCGCAACAGCGCCAGGTCGCGGCGGTCGCGCTCGACGCCGCCGAGCGCCGCCAGGTACCCCAGAGCCAGCGCGATCAGCGCTCCTGGGAGCGCCAGCATGATGTAGAGGGTCTGGGCGTAGAGCGCGTCGCCCGTCGCGGTGTTCAGCGCGTCGGAGAGGTTGTCGACGAACTGCACCTGTCCGGGCAGCGAGCGTTGCACCCGGTTGGCCGTCCGTCCAGCCTGTGTGAGCGCCTGAGCCGGAGTGTGGCCGAGGCTCCGGGGATCGACCTGCGCTTGGACCTGCCACTGGACGCCGGTCTGGGCGCCCGGGACGGCCGAGGAGCCAGCGCTCGCTGGGGTGATCGCGGGCAGGGCCGGGGCGAGCGTCCTTGAGAACGTGTCGATTCCCATGACAGCGATGTTCGCGGGCGGCTGTGCCGGCGCTGGTCCCAGCAGGGGATTGAGTGGCTGGAAGAGCACGTCCGGGGCGGTGACCAGCACGATCCCGGACACCTTGAACATTCGCGCGGGAGCGCCCGGGCGAGGGGTCAGGCTCACGCTTTCTCCGATCTGGGTCTTGAGCGTGGCGGCCATCTGCTGGTCGAGCGCCACCTCGCCGGGACGCACCGTTCCCTGCAGGAAGTGGAAGGTGTCGATGTGTGTCATGTAGTCGGGGGGTACGGCGAGGATCGTGCCCGCTCCGGCGCTGGTGCTTTCGTTCGCGCCGGCGTGCACGGCGCCGGCGAATGGGGCGGTCGCCACCGGCGAGGCCTGCAGGATTCCCTGTTGGGCCGCGACGCCGATGGCCACCCTCCGCGCCTGCTCATACGATGCGACCGGACCCTGCCAGTCGAGCGGCACACTTCTGATCGCCGATCCGGCCATCGTGCGCAGCGAGTGGCTAACGAACAGCAGCATCGACCCGAGCAGCGCGACTGCGGACGCCAGCACCACGATTCGCACGATCGTTCGCGCAGGTGCGCGCAGGAGCCCGGCCAGGGCCAGACGGGCGGGAGCACTCACGCGAACCTGTCCTCTCCGACGATCCGACCGTCCCGCAGTCCGATCACCCGCGGCAAGCGCGCTGCCACTTCGGGGTCGTGGGTGGCGATGACTAGCGCGAAGGCGAAGCGCCGCTGTAGCGCGTCGATCAGATCGAGCACGCGCTCGCCGGTGTCGCCGTCGAGGTGTCCGGTGGGCTCGTCGCACAGCAAAAGCGATGGACGCTGCGCGAGCGCCCGGGCGATCGCCACGCGCTGCGCCTCACCGCCCGAGAGCTCGGCGGGCAGCGCGTCGAGCTTGGCGGTGAGACCAACGAGCTCAAGCAGCTCGTCCGGTTCGCTATCGCTGTCACCTCCGCCCGAGGCGTGGGCCGCGAACGCGACGTTCTCATACGCAGTGAACGTCGGCAGCAGGTTGGCGCCCTGGAACACGTAGGAGATTCCACGTGCGCGTGCGCGACCACGAGCGGCCGCGTCGAGCGAGGAGAGGCGCTTGCCGCGCCAGGTGACATCCCCCTCGGTTGGTGTCACGAGGCCACCGAGGACGTGTAGCAGCGTCGTCTTGCCTGAGCCGGAGCGTCCCCACAGGCCGATCCGCTCGCCCGCGCCGAGCCGCAGATCGACATCATGCAGGGCGACCACGCGCGCGTCTCCCCGTCCATGCACGACGCTCACCGCGCGACACACCGCCAGCTCACCGGTCGTAGCTGTGCTGCTCATCCAACGACCGTCCCGTCGCGTATCTCAACGACACGGTCGGCGGCGGCGGCGACCTCGGAGGAGTGGGTGACGATCACCACGGTGCTGCCCTGCTGCTCTCGCAGGTGTGCGAGCGCCTCCAGGACGATCCGCTCGTTCTCGGCGTCGAGCTCTCCGGTCGGCTCGTCGGCCAGCACCAGCGGCGCCTGACGAACAGCGGCGGCGGCGATCGCCACGCGTTGCTGCTCTCCGCCCGACAGAGCACCGGAGCGGTGGTTCGCGCGAGCACCCAACCCGAACGTCGCGAGTACGTTCTCGACGCGCTCGGAGCCATCGGAGATGCCTGCGAGTCGCAGCGAGAGCGCGACGTTCTCCCGGGCCGACAGCGCCGGCCAGAGGTTGTCGCTCTGAAACACGAGCGCCGCCTCGCGTGCCCGGTAGCGGGCCAGCTCGGGCTCCTCCAGGCGCGTCAGGGAACGCTCGCCGGCACGCACCTCGCCCGCAGAAGGCTGATCGAGACCGGCCGCCAGGGACAGCATCGTGCTCTTGCCGCAGCCCGAAGGTCCTAGCACCGCCACTAGCTCTCCGCGCTCGATGCGCAGCTCCAGCCCTCGCAACGCGACGGTCTCCACGGGCCCCGAGCGGTAGATCCTGAACACATCGCGCAGGTGAAGCGCCGGCCAGTCGATCTGCACTTCCGGGCGCTCGGGCTCCCGCCAAAGGCTGCTCACCGCCACCTGAAGCTTTCGATCATCATGCGGTAGGCGTCGACGTTGTCAACCCCCTGCGGGGTGCCAAGGTCGACCACGACATGTCTGCCGCCGTTTGCGAGCTCATAGCGATCGACCAGCAGCAGCACCCGCTTGCCGGTCACCGGGTTGGGTGCGCTCTGGGTGGTATAGGTGGCCTTGATAGCACTGGTGGAGCCGATCCGCGCGCGCACCGGCGCCTTGAACGTGAGCGTCGGGTCCGATGCGCGCAGGGCATGGAGCGCCGCCGCGACCGACGCAGTGCTCGGCGCAGGGCCCGTGCTCACGATGATGTGCACCAGGTTGTTCTTTTCCTGAAAGGTGACATCGCGGCCCGAGCCGCGTTGCGTCCAGCCCTCGGGATACTTGATCGAATAACCCGCCGTATTGTTGTGAAAGACGAGGAAGACCTGGTTGTCCGGTATATCGCCGGTCGCCGCAGAGGCCGCGTCGGCCGACAACGCAGCGGCGGAAGCGGGCGACGACGGCGTCGTAGCGGTCGAGCTGCCCGTCGACGACAATGACTTGGATGAGCCGCAGCCGCAAGACACAAACACCCCAGCCGCGAAAGCCAACAACGTGAGGTTACGCATTCGTGACATGCCAGAACCCTCGCAAGCCGGCCTGACTATCTCCTGAACGACTGCCTCCGGTCAACCCACGCGGCGGCGATACTCCTCCTATGCAGCCCAAGATCTTGATCGTCGAGGACGACGCCGCGCTGCGCGGAGTGCTCACACGCAGCCTGCGCGCCGAGGGCCTCGAAGTCGAGGCGGTGGCGAGCGGTCATGAGCTGCTGGAGCGCGCCGCGGGAGCCTGTCCGCAGGCGCTGGTGATCGACATCGGCCTGCCCGACGCCGACGGCCGCGATGTTTGCCAAGTGCTGCGCACACGCGGGTGCTATGCGCCGGTGTTGTTCCTGACGGCCCGCGACGCTCTGACCGACCGGCTCTCTGGCTTTCGTTCGGGCGGCGATGACTACGTGACCAAGCCTTTCGATATCGAGGAGGTGGCCGCACGCATCTGGGCGCTGATCCGTCGTTCTGGCGAAATGAGAGAGACCTCTATCGCCGGCCTGGAGTTCGACCCCACTCAGCTGACGATCTCATGCGGAGGATCGACTCAGTCGCTGACGCCGACCGAGTTCCGGCTGCTAGCGGCGCTCGCCGGCCACGTCGGCAAGGCCATATCCCGCAGTGATCTCATCTCCGTCGCCTGGCCACACGGCGCGATCGTCCACGACAACACGCTCGACGTGTATGTCGCGCGGCTACGTCGCAAGCTGCGCGCCTTCTCCAAGGCGCCGTCGATCACCACCGTCCACGGCCTCGGATACCGCCTGCAATGAAACTCAGAACACGCCCTCTCGGACTACACAAACGGCTCATGCTCTCCGTGCTGGGCGCGATCGCGGTTGTGCTGGCGCTTCTTACTGTCGGCTTCAATCTCGTGCTTTCCAGTCGCCTCGACCACGACGCCAACACCGTCACGATCGCGCGGGCCTCCTCGGAGCTCGCCGCGTTGCGGGTAGCCGGCGGGCGAATCGCGCTCGGCGAGACCTCAGATGCGGCGGCCTCAGAAAGTCCCATATGGGTGTTCGAAGGCGCACGAGAGATCGAGCGGCCGAGCGCCAACGTTGCCATCGAGCGCGCCGCGGTCGCGCTCGCCGCTGGGCCCCGCCGCTTCGCGGATGTACCCGCGAGCAACGTACGGCTGTATGCGCT
Organism: Solirubrobacteraceae bacterium; assembly: GCA_036495305.1. GTDB lineage: Bacteria > Actinomycetota > Thermoleophilia > Solirubrobacterales > Solirubrobacteraceae > Palsa-744. The sequence goes on from DASXNB010000026.1 coordinate 4,249, forward strand.
ACCGATAGTCCAGAACGCCATACGCGTCGGCGCGGTCGTGGCGGCGAGCGCGCTGGGCCCCTACCAGCAGACGAAGCACACGGCGCTGCTGGCCTCGATCGTGCTCGCGCTGATGGCGTTTCTTGCCGTCGCTGTCGCGGCCCGCTGGCTGATCTCGCGGGCGCTCAGTCCCGTCAGCCAAATGACCCGCCAAGCGGCGGAATGGAGTGACCGCGATCTCGAGCGTCGTTTCGCACTCGGCGAGCCACACGACGAGCTGACCCAACTGGCCGCGACCCTCGACGGTCTGCTCGATCGTCTCGCCGCCAGCCTGCGCCACGAGCAGCGCCTATCGGCCGAGCTCTCCCACGAGCTCAGGACCCCGCTAGCGCACATCACCGCCGAGGCCCAGTACGCGCTTCGCCACGACCACGGGGACAACCCGAACCGCGGCGGCTACGAGCAGATACTCCAGAGCGCGACCCGGATGCGGCACACCCTGGAGACGTTGCTCGCCGCCGCGCGAGCCGAGCTTCATCCCGATCGCACCGCCACTGACGCTGGAGCCTGCGCACGCGCAGCCGCTCAAGCTTGCACGACGCTCGCCGCGAAGACCGGCGTGGCCATCAAAACGCCGACCCCGCAAACAAACTTCAAGGTCGCGGTCAATGCGGCGCTGATCGAGCGCATCCTCGCGCCGCTACTGGAGAACGCCTGCCGCTACGCCCGCCACCACATACGCCTCCTCGTCGAACAAGACGGCGCGAGCATTCTTTACATCGTCGAGGACGACGGTCCCGGCGTACCCCCCGAGGAGACCGAGGTCATCTTCGAGCCCGGATACCACAACGACACCGGCACAACCGCGACCCCCACCATGAACCGCGTCGGGCTCGGCCTCGCACTCGCACGCCGCCTGGCCCGTGCCGCAGGGGGAGACGTGACCGCCGATGCCAAGAGTCCTGACGGCGGCAGATTCATCGTCGAGCTCCCCCGAGCCTGAGCACGCCCAAACCCCCCAACCCACGTGTTCGACTACGTGACCGCCGAGCGAAAGGGCCCGGACAGTCTGCGCAAGTTTCTGTTGGATCTCCACGCGAAGGAGAGGCCAACGCCCAAGGAGATGCCGGCGTTCACGATCGCCCACGAATAACTCTCGGTACCTCGGTACCTCAAAGAATACCACGACGTCCCAGTTGCGTCGCTTCGATCCGAGGCGCGTCGTCGGTAGGATGCGGGGGCCAGGCCGACGTAGCTCAGCTGGCAGAGCGCTGCTCTCGTAAAGCAGAGGTCGCGAGTTCGATTCTCGCCGTCGGCTCTCCTCTTCCGTTACCGCAGCGTCATCGTCGTTCGGTATAAGTTTTTGCCCGTAGTTGTCCGCGTCTGTCCATCGTTGGGCTGGCGCAATACCCCGCAAAGGAGCAAGAAAATGGCGCTCTGCCTAGAGATGAGCGCCTTGCGGGGATTCCCTTACGAGTGAAGTGCTCTACCAGCTGAGCTACGTCGGCGCGGACACTGGATGCTAGCGACGCCGCGGCTCACGCGGCAGCGTTCTCTCCAAGCTCCGCGAGCATTTGCAACAGCGATTCCCCGTGGCGCTCGCAGAAGGCGGGGCCGATGCCCTTCACTTCGATCAGCTCCGCAAGGCTTGCTGGGCGTGCGCGCAGAATCCCTTCAAGCGTCGTGTTTGCCGCCACCGTAAACGCCGGCTTGCCTTCGCTTCGGCCCAACCGCCACACCTTGAGCTTTTCGTAGTCGTGCTCGTCCACCGGCTCGAACTGCTCCTCCCCCGCCGCCGCACCGCTCCCCACCCCACCGCTCCTTGCGCCGCCACCGCCACCGCGCGCCCTGCGCTGAGGAGGACCGGTGCGCACTGAGGCCTCAACCAGGGCCATATCCGGCTCGCACACATCGCAACAGCGAACACCCGCCGCGCATGGCTCGTTGTCGCCGAAATGGTCAAGGATCTGGCGCCTGCGACACGTCTCGCCAGTCGAGATGAACCGCTCGATCGAGCGATACGACTCCCACCCCCTATCACGCGCCGCCTTGATCGCCTCATACGCCTTGCGCGCACTACCTTCGCCCGTGAGCGCCACCCACAGTCCTTGGGGTCCCCCCGGCTGCAGCTTCACCGCGCCAGCCCTCTCGGCTATCGACAACAGCACCCTCTCGCGCTCATCCAACTCTCCGTGGCCGATTGCCGCCACCCCTTCCACCGCTCGTCCACGCAACCGTGCGACATACCCCTTCACATCCTCCACGCTTGTCTCGCGCTCCCTGATGAACCGGATCAACCGACCCAAATCCATCCTCGACGCGAGCAACACCGCACGGCCGGGCTCACCGTCGCGCCCGCCCCTCCCGGCCTCTTGGTAGTAGGCCTCGAGGCTCGTGGGCACAGCCCAGTGCACCACTGTCCGCACGTCCGCCTTGTCTACCCCCATGCCGAATGCGTTGGTTGCCACCACCACCTCGGCGTCTCCACCCATGAAAGCCTCCTGGCTCTCCCTCCGTGCCTGCGGCGACATCCCCGCGTGGTAGCTCACAGCCTTCAGTCCATGCTCGGCAAGTAGCGCCTCCACCTCTCCGGTGTGCTTGCGCGTCCCGCAGTACACGATCGCGGGCCGCGCCCCCTCCTCGGAGAGCACGTGCAGCAAAGTCGCCCGCTTGCGCCCCACCGCCCCCTTACCCTCGAGGTTCACAACGTCGAAAGTGAGGTTGGGACGATCAAAGCCCGACCTAACTCCCAACCAGTCGCGCAAACCCAACCGCGCCGCGATCTCCTCGGCCACACGCGGCGTCGCCGTCGCGGTGGCCGCCATCACCGCCGGCCTGCCACCCGCACCCGAACGAGTGAGCACCTCGATCGCATCGTGCAAGCGCAGATAGTCGGGCCTGAAATCGTGACCCCACTCCGCCACGCAATGCGCCTCGTCCACGACGAACAAACCCACCTGGCGCTTGGCAAGCGTCTCACGAAACGCTCGCGACCCAAAACGCTCTGGTGCCACCAAAACGAGTGCCACCTCGCCCGATCCGATCGCCCGCAACGCCCGCTCGTTGTGGCCCTCCTCCATGCCCGAGGCCAACATCGCCGTGCGTACACCTGCCTGCTCCAAACGCTTGTACTGGTCTGCCATCAACGCGATCAGAGGGCTCACCACAACCACGAGCGGCCTGTCCGGATGAGAGTCCATCGCGAGCGCCGGCAGTTGGTAGCAGAGCGACTTGCCCCCTCCCGTTGGCATCACCACAAGGCTGTCGCGCCCCTCGAGCGCCGCCTGCACCGCATCGCGCTGGCCGGGCCTGAACGCGCGCAACCCGAAGCGCTCGAGCAACTGCTCGGGCGTCGCGCCTGCAGTGGGAGCGCTCAAATCCAACACCCCCGAGAAGCTACCTCCCGCCCCGGGCGGTACCCGGCGCGCTAGCGCTTGTTCCACACCACGCGCGCACCCCGCGAGGGCACGAGCGTGATCGCGCGCCTGCGGTTCCACTCGCCCGCACGCGTCCACCGCCCACCGCGTATCGGCAGGCTCGGGGTCAACTCGCTCAGCATCGTCTGCAACATCAGCTTCATCTCGAGCGTCGCAAACGACGCCCCGATGCAGCGGCGAATGCCGCCCCCGAATGGGATCCACGAGAAGGTCTCCGGCGCTTTCTGAAGGAAACGCTCGGGTCTGAACTCGCGTGGCGCCTCATACACCTTCGGGTTGAGGTTCGTCAGATAAATCGACGGCACCACCCTCGTCCCACGCGGCAACTCGCGCCCGCCCACGTCGAGCGAGTCCTGCAACACCCGCACCACCATCGGCACCACAGGGCGTACCCGCAAAGTCTCAGATATCACCGCCTCCATGTACTCATCGCCACCTGCCCCCCGCTTGCTTGCGCCCCAGAGGGTGTGCCCTTCAGGGTGTGATGGGGGGTCCCCCGCGTCTATCTCGGCGACCAACCGCGCCAGCTTGTCGGGATGACGCACCAGCCGCTCCACCGCCCACGCCACCGAAGTCGCCGTGGTCTCGTGCCCGGCGAGCAAAAGCGTCACGAGCTCGTCGCGCAGCTCCTGATCTGTCATTGCCTGCCCCTCCTCGTCGCGCGCGAGCATCAGCAGCGACAGGATGTCCGTGCGCTCACCGAGATCCTCCTGCGCATGGCGGCGGGCGATCTCTTCGTAAATCACCACATCCAAGCGATCGAGCGCGCGCCCGAGCGAGCCCGTCGGGCGCGCTTCCACGGGTCGGCGCAACGCGTTCAGCAGCAACGCCGGCGTCTGGCTGGGCGTGAGCAAACCGCTGATCGCCTCGCGCAACGCCCCCATGCGGTCGGCCTCAACGCCGAACACTGCCCGCAGAATCACCTCGAGCGTAATCGCCCGTGTCTGCGTACTCAACTTCATCGACTCCCCTATAGGCCACTGCGCCATGCTGCGTCGCGTCGCCTGCACGATCACATCGGTGTACTCGCGCATACGCTCGCCGTGGAAGGGCGGTAGCAGGAGCTTGCGCTGGCGCATGTGCTCGGGACCGGTGAGCGTGATCACCGAGTTCGGACCCATCACCGGCGCGATCGGCGATGCTCCCGCCGCCGAGGGCGCCACCTCCGGCGCAGCGGTGAACACCGCCTTCACCGCCTCGGGGTCGGCCAACATCACGAGTTTGCGCCCGCTCGGGCCGAAAGTCAGGGTGAAGGCATCGCCATAGCGGCGCACACACCTGTCGAGCACCCAGGTTGGCGCCAGCGCCCAAACCATAGTCAAGGCAAGCGGCCACACGCGCGGGCCAGGCGGCAGCGCCTCCGCGGGCGGTTCCACGAGAGGTCCGACCGGCTTTACAGCGGGCTGCGCAACGGCGGTGGCCACAGCCCCAGCCTAGCGCCTGCTTTCCTCCAGAGCCACAACCACCCGGCGGCGAGCGCTCTCGATCCGCTCGGGACTCAGCGCGTCCCCGCCGCGCCCCAGATAGCGCGGCAACATCCGCGCCGGCATCACCCTCACGCCACGGCGACGCGCGAGCGGCTTGTCCACCCACGCGCGACTGAACACCAGTAGAGCCTCAACACGCTCCCCAGTCACCCGTTCCACCGTCTCACGCTCTTCTTGGGCCTGGCGCAGAATCGCGCCGTGGATCGTCCTGATCCTGACCGGCCCGGGATGGCTCTTGGTCTCCACTGTGAACAATCCCGGCGGACCTATTGCGATGTGATCGATGTTCCCGTGAGCGAAGCTCGCGTCGTGGATCACGCGCCATCCCTCGCCCCGCATCTCATCCAGCAGTGCTCCCACCTGCTCCTCGCCGGTGGCGCCTCGGTCGTGGCGGTCCACGAGCGGCAGCACGTAACGCGACACCAGGAACATCGTCACAAGCAGCGCGAGCTCGGAGCCGATGAACAGCGGGCTGTGCAGCCCGAACGCACGACCGAACACGGTAGTCAAAACCGCCAGCACACCGAGCGTCACAAGTGTCCGCATGCGCAATCGCAAGACAGTCGCGCGCGCGTGCTGGCCAGGCAGGCGCGACGCGGGATCAACGCGTCTGGGAACACGCACCAGATAGCTGTCCACGATCGACATCTACTCAACCATCGGCCTTCCGCCGCGTCGATCTTTAGCCGAGGGTCTCGAGTTCCGTGCCGGCGCGGACGAGCGTTACCGGCCTCCCGCCGCGCTGGCCGACTGTTCGACTACCTGGACGTTTATCGCGCGCACTTCGCGGAAAAGTGTGGAGCGCGCCGCCACGCTCCTAAAGCCGGAGGCGAGGAGCGTCGAAGCCATCAGCAGACCGCAAAAGGATTTCGCCATGTCCACATCGTTCGATCCCTCACTACTACCCTCGGATATCACCTTGATGCTGCGCGCTGATGCGGAGCGAAGCTGGCTGCACCGCGAAGTGATCCCCGTGCTGCGCCAGGTCGAGTCGCGTGAGTTGCTCTCAGAGGAAGAGGTCGGCGCCGCGCTTGCCTACCTCGAAATGACGTGGACACAAGCCACCGCCCGCGCACACGCCACCGATGCCGCGTTTGACCACCTACACGCCCGCGATGGGGGCCACAACGCCCTCACGGGCTCCGCCGACCGCTACCACACTTTCGTGCGCGCGCTACGCAAAATCGTCGCCGAGCGAATCACACCCTTCGTCGAGCCCACACTGGAGATCGACCAGGGGCTGCTGTCCGAAGGGCTGCGGGTCATGGACGCGCGCGGCGAGACGCAGCTTCCACAGACCGGCGGCTGCGCTCCGCGCGCGGCCTGACGTTTCTCGCTTACCCTCGAAAGCGCAGCTCCGCGATCATCCGTAGGCTGCAACCGATGACCAATCCCACGCCACGCTTCGATCTGCAGTCGCACTCCACTCGCTCCGACGGCGCGCTCGAGCCCACCGAGGTAGTCGCCGCTGCCGCCGCCGCAGGTGTCGAGCTGCTGGCGCTCACCGACCACGACACGCTCGCCGGGGTCCCCGAGGCGCTGCGGGCCGGCGCCGAACACGGGGTCGCTGTCGTCCCGGCGATCGAGATCTCAGCCATCGACCATGGCGGCGAGGGCGGCACTCCACGGGAACTGCACATCCTCGGCTATCTCGTCAATCACACCGACCCCACTTTCAACGCAACGCTCGAGGGCTTCCTAGCCGACCGCGAGCAGCGCACCCTACGCATGGCCCAGAGCCTGCGCGAGGAGGGATTCGAGCTCAACGAGCAAACGATCTCAACGCGCATCGCTGCGGGCGAGCCGATCGGCCGCCCCCATCTCGCCGAAGCAGCGCTCTCACATGCCGCCAACGCCGAGCGCCTGCGCGAGGAGAACATCGACGACATCGGCTCTTTCATCAGGGGCTATCTGATCGATGGACGCCCAGCGTTTGCGCTGCGTGTCACCCCCACCGTCAGCGAGGCCATCGATGCAATCCACGCCGCCGGGGGCGTGGCGATCTGGGCGCACCCCTTCTGGGACGTCACCGACCCGCTCGAAGTCCTCGCCATGATCGACCGCTTTCGCGCGCTCTCAATCGACGGGATCGAGGCTTTCTACGTCACTCACACCCCCGAGCAAACGGAGTTGCTCGCCAACCGCTGTGTTGAGCTGTCGCTGCTCAGCACAGGCTCCGCAGACTTCCACGGCCCCGATAACCGCCTCTTCTCACGCTTCATGGCCTTCGATACGCACGGCCTCACGCCGAATCTCGGCCCCATCGCGCAGGCCTGACTCGAAAGACGCCACAAGCCCCACAAGCAAAGCAGAGCACGCGGCAGGACCCGGCAGGGTCCTCTCCCAATAATTAGTCCCCCAGAGTTTCTGCCAGGCGGTAGAAGAGCGCTTCGAGCGCCAGCTCCTCGGAGACGTTGAGCACCAGTCGCAACCTCGTATCACGCACGAGCTCAACCCCCCCCAACAGCAAATCGGGGCTCACCTCGCGGCGCGGCTCACCGAGTCGGTCACACGCGAACACAACCTCGGGAGCACCCACCGCCACACACCAAGCGTCTCGCAAGCCCAGCTCCACCAGCCGCAAGCCAAGGTCGAGCGTCGCCGTGCGCGCACGGCGCTCCGCCCTACGCACCACATCCGCCCCTTCGCGCTCGTGCTTGCGCCGCTCCTTACTCGGCAACATCTCCGCTTGCGCCCGCAATCGCTCCGTTGCGAGCCCCCCCGCGTCGCTCCCCGCCGTCTTTGCGCCGTCCAGCAGCCCCAACCACGGTCGCTCACCCCCCTGCTCACCGAGAGCCACCGCTAGGAAACGCTCCGCCGACTCCCTCAAGGCAGCGCCCTCCTCGCATGCCAGCCGCTGCGCCACAGCGCCGTCCCCCTCGGCCAGACGCGCGCAGGCACGTGCCCGCATGGAGTCGATGTTTACGTCCCCCGCAACCAAACGCAACTCGATCGTCTCACTCGAGAGCGGATCGAAACGCACCTGCTGACAGCGCGAAGCGATAGTCGGCAACACGTCCTCGCTGTGTCGCGCCAGCAAGATCAGATGTGCGAACTCCGGTGGCTCCTCGAGCGTCTTCAACAAACGGTTCGCTGCCTGATCGTTCATCGATCCCGCCGCTTCGATCACGAACACCCGACGGCTTGACTCAAACGGCGTATGCGCCACCGCCCCCACCACCGCCTCATCAATGTCGCTCACGAGCACTTCGCTCGCCCCACTCGGCCTCACCCACGTCAGGTCGGGATGAGCATCGCGCCCCACCCGCTCACGCACTCCCCACGAGTCCTCTGCCCCGTCCGCCAGCAGCGCCGCCGCAAAGGCCTTTGCCACGGTCCGCTTACCTGTACCGTCGGGACCGTAAAAGAGGTAGGCGTGCGACGCCTTCCCTTCAGGAGGCAGTGCCGGCAGCAACAGCGCCCGGGCGTGGGGGTGGTGCTCCAAGCCGGGCAGCGATCCCTCTGTCGCTTGTGACGGGGTCGGGGTAGTGGGCACCGCCCCATCGTAGTTCTGCCACTCCACGAACGCTCTCGTGCCGGAAGTGAGTGGGGCTGTGTATGTCTAAAAAGGGGTGACTCGCGTGCGCGCGCGAAGCTAGCCTTACTTCGCGCAAGACGGCCGCCCACGGAGGTACGGTGCCCTCGATGCCCACCGGCAAGCTCATCACCATCGAGGGTCTCGACGGCGCCGGCAAGTCAACGCTCGCCATCGCCCTCGCCGGGGAGCTCACCGCTCGCGGTCTACGTGTGGAGTTGCTCCGCGAGCCTGGTGGCGCACATCTTTCCGAGCGCATCAGAGAACTCGTGAAGGACCCATCCATCGCCGTGCACCCTCGCGCGGAGGCCCTCCTCTATGCCGCCGCCCGCGCCCAGCTCGTGCAGGAGCGCATCGCCCCATCCCTTGCCGCCGGCACCTGGGTCCTGCTCGATCGCTACATCCACTCTTCGCTTGCCTACCAGGGCGCCGCCAGGAACCTTGGGATCGACCACATCGCCACCCTCAACGCCTTCGCCACCGGCGGGCTCGCCCCCGACCGCACGCTATTGCTGCGCATCGCACCCGATAGGGCCCTCCTGCGCCTACACCACCGCGGCACACCCCCCGACCGCCTCGAGGGCGAAGGCGAGCGCTTCTTTGCCTGCATATCCTCCGCCTACGACCAACTCGCGCGCACCCAACCCCACCTGATCCGCACAATCGACGCCGAGCAACCACCCTCCCGCGTGCTGGAGCTGGCGCTCGCTTCCATCGGCGATCTTCTGCCCCCAAACGATTAGCATGAGGGCGGGGATGATTTCTCACGCGCCTAATTTCCGTCGCGTGCTTGCCCCCGTCTACGCCGCCGTGGTGCTCGCCGCCATCGCTCCTTCAGGCGCCGCGGGAGCCAGCTCGACTATTCACGAAAGGTCTCCCCTGGGCATCTCAGTGCCCGCCTCCGCCCGCGTGGGAGGCACCACCAGCCCAACCACCACCTCCACTACCGCAAGCGGCGCCCAACCGGGCACGGTCGCCCCAGGGGCAATCCCCACTTCGGCAACCCCCACCACAAGCGTCCCCGCCACCACCACTCCCTCCACCACTTCTCCCGCCACGACTGTCCCAACCACCACCACACCCGGGACAACCATCGTGGTGGCACACAAGCCCACCCCCTCCAAGGGCATCTCCACCGGCGCGCTCGCACTTGCCATCCTTGGCGCCCTACTCGCGCTCGCCTGCGCCATCTGGGTGGTGAGCCGCTGGCTCGCGCTGGAACCGCGGTGGACGGTCTCGGTGATGCACTCCCTCCGCGAAGCCTCCTTCCACGCCTCCGCCACCTGGGCGGAGTTCTCAGATTGGGCCAGACTCGGCCACTAAATGCCGGCAAAGGCCAAAAGCCCTCTAAAATTGATGATTTGAGGGGTCCGTCCGACGTGCGCGAGACGATTCTCGGCCCAAGTGAACAGAGTCGAGTGGGCGTCGCAACAATGCCGCCGCAGAGGAGATGAGGCCGATGGATTCAACCCCGCACCCCACGATCGTAGAGGACACCGCCCCCGGCGCCGCGCTCACTGTCGAGCGCCTTTTCACCTCCCCTGACACCCATCCGTTCGACACGGTGCAGTGGGAGTCCCGCGATGCCCGCATCGGCCACGGCGACCGTATCGCGTTCGAGCAATCAGACGTCGAGTTCCCCAATACGTGGAGCCAAAACGCCACGAACATCGTCGCCCAGAAGTATTTCCGCGGCCAGATCGGTCACCCCTCGCGCGAGCGTTCGGTCAAGCAGATGATCTCCCGCGTCGCCTCCACCATCGCGGGGTGGGGTCGCGAGCGCGGCTACTTCGCCTCCGAAGAGCACGCCGACACGTTCGAGGCCGAGCTCACCCACATCCTGCTCCACCAGATGGCAGCCTTCAACTCCCCCGTGTGGTTCAACGTGGGCTTCGAGGAGTCCCCGCAGTGCTCCGCCTGCTTCATCCTCTCGGTGAAAGACACCATGGAGTCGATCCTCGAGTGGAACACCAAGGAGGGCAACATCTTCCGCGGCGGCTCCGGCTCGGTCATCAACCTGTCGAACATCCGCGGCTCGATGGAGCCCCTGGCCAAGGGCGGCACCGCCTCCGGCCCCGTCTCCTTCATGCGCGGCGCCGACTCCTGGGCGGGCACCATCAAGTCAGGCGGCAAGACCCGCCGCGCCGCAAAGATGGTGGTACTCGATGTCAACCACCCCGACATCCGCGAGTTCATCTGGTGCAAGGCCAAGGAGGAGGACAAGGCGCAGGCGCTTCGCGACGCCGGCTTTGACATGTCGATCGACGGCGACGGCTTCAAGTCGATCCAGTACCAGAACGCCAACAACTCGGTACGCATCACCGACGAGTTCATGCGCGCCGTGGAGGCTGACGGCGAGTGGAACCTCATCGCCCGCGCCACCGGCAAGCCCGTAGGTGATCCCATCCCCGCGCGCGAGCTCATGCGTGAGATCTCCGAAGCGGCGTGGCGTTGCGCCGACCCGGGAGTGCAATACGACACCACCATCAACCAGTGGCACACCTCCCCCAACAGCGGACGCATCAACGCCTCCAACCCCTGCTCGGAGTACATGCACGTCGATGACTCCGCTTGCAACCTCGCCTCCATCAACCTGATGAAGTTCCGCCGCCCCGACGGCACCCTCGACGTCGAGCCCTTCGAGCACACGGTTGACATCATGTTGCTCGCCCAGGAGATCGTCGTCGGACCGTCCAGCTACCCCACTGAGGAGATCGGCGTCAACGCCCGCGCCTTCCGCCAACTAGGCCTCGGTTACGCCAACCTGGGCGCCTACCTCATGAGCAACGGCATGCCCTACGACTCCGACGCGGGCAGGGGCACCGCCGCGGCCATCACCGCCCTCATGACAGGCCGCGCCTACCGCGAGTCGGCACGCATCGCCGCCGCGCTCGGCCCCTACGAGCGCTACGAGGAAAACCGTGAGGAGCACAACAACGTGATGCGCATGCACCGCGACGCCGGGTACGAGATCCCCGAGTCCGCCTGCGCCGACACGGAGCTGCTCGAGGCCGCCCGCCGCTCGTGGGAGGAGGCTGTGGAGCTGGGCGAGGAGTTCGGCTACCGCAACGCCCAAGCCACGGTCCTCGCCCCCACCGGCACCATCTCCTTCCTGATGGACTGCGACACCACGGGTGTCGAGCCCGACTTCTCGCTCGTCAAGTTCAAGGAGCTCGTGGGCGGTGGGCAGATGACCATAGTCAACCGCACCGTCCCGCTCGCGCTCGCAACGCTCGGCTACACAGAGCAACAGATAGAGCAGATCGAGGCCCACCTCTCAGAGCACTCCACGATCGTGGGCGCCCCCGGCCTCTCCGACGAGCACCTCCCCGTATTCGACGTGGCGGTGGGATCGCGCGCCATCTCCCACATGGGCCACATCAAGATGATGGGCGCCGTACAACCCTTCATCTCTGGCGCCATCTCAAAGACGGTCAACCTCCCCGAGACCGCCACCGTGGAGGACATCGCCGACGCCTACACCCAGGCGTGGCGCCTGGGCATCAAGGCGCTCGCCATCTACCGCGACGGCTCCAAGACCGCGCAGGCGCTGCGCACCGACGCGCAGAAGGAGAACCCCGCTCCGGCAGACATAGACGCCGTTGTCGATGCCGCCGTCACCAAGGCACTCGCCGAGGCCGGCCCTCGCCGCCACCGCATGCCCCGCGAGCGCCAGTCGATCACACACAAGTTCTCAATCGGCGGCCACGAGGGCTACATCACCGCCGGCATGTACGAGGACGGCACCGTCGGGGAGATCTTCCTCACCGACATCGGCAAGGAGGGCTCGACCATCAAAGGCATGATGAACTCGTTTGCCACGGCAATCTCGATCGCTCTCCAGTACGGGGTACCGCTCGAGACGCTCGTCGAGAAGTTCAGCTACATGCGCTTCGAGCCGGAGGGAATCACCGGCAACCCCGAGATCCCGTTCGCCAAGTCGATGCCCGACTACATCCTGCGTTGGGTCGCCTCCCGCTTCCTGGACACCGACGCCCAAGAGGAACTGGGCATCCTCACCCCGGCCGTGCGAGC
>DASXNB010000027.1:0-6428 GCA_036495305.1 Solirubrobacteraceae bacterium
CGAAGCCTGGATTGGTTTACGCCACAGCGTCGATGTTCAATCGTACGTAGTCGACAACCACGGGCTCCCCGAGTAGGTCGAGCACGTCGTCCATGAAAGGCTCGCGGAGCCCCTCTGGCAACTGTTGGACATGCGGGCCAAGAACGATAGTGGAGAGGAACTCGCGCGGGTGCTCGGGCTCGCGCGGGGCCGGTGTGAGCCAGCACTCGGCTGAACTAAAGCCGGCGGCGAGCAGGCGTTCACGCGTTTCGTTAGGACCGGCGTAGTTCCACGGTGGGCGCCAGTTGGCGAAGTGCTCGGCGTAGGGGTCGACGGTGAGCAGGGAGGACACATGCCCGCGCAGGACGTCGATATTGCCCTCTCCCCCACACTGCGCTGCCAACCGCCCGCCCGGGCGTAGCGCGGTCCGCAGGCGGCTGAACAGGAGATCGTGGTCGGGAATCCAGTGAAACGTGGCCGTCGAGAGGATCGCGTCGACTGGCCCCTCCAGCCGCAGCTCTGTGAGGTCGACCACGCGCAGGTCCGCGGCGGGCCCAAGCCGCTTCCTTGCCGAATCGATCATCGAGGCCGACTGGTCCACCCCGATCGCATGTCCGTACGGCAATCGCTCGATCAGTGCTTGAGTTATGCGCCCCGAGCCACAGCCCGCGTCCAGCACGGTCTCTGAGCCCGAGAGGTCGAGACGGGCCAGAACCTCAAGTCCCAGCGCCTCCATCGTGCCGGAGATGCGGTCATAGCTGGCTCCGTCCCAGTTGCGTACCTGTGGCATACGTGTGTACGTTATCACGTATGTCCGTGTGAAAAGGCTCCGATTCCGGTCCGCGGAGCCGGTGTCAAGCCAGAAGCAACGCCAGCCGTGCGCGCTGGCGCTTTGCGCCACCGAGCAGGGATGCGTCGAGCAGGGCGCGCTTGTAAAGCCAATGAACGTCGGCCTCCCAGGTGAAGCCGATGCCACCGTGGGCCTGGATCGCAGATGCGGTGACTTCCACCCCCGCGTCTGAAGCGGCGGCCTTGGCCATCGCGGCGGCCTCCCCCAAGCGCCCCGGGTCGGCGTCGGCCGCCCACGCGGCAAACGCCGTAGTGGAGCGGGCCTTCTCGGTGTCGAGCAGCATCTGCGCGCAGCGGTGGGAGACGGCCTGGTAGGAGCCAACGGGTACACCGAACTGCTTGCGCTCCTTCACATAGGCGACGGTCATCGTGAGAGCCCTGCCGCATACGCCCACCAGCTCTGCGGCAACAGCCACAAGCGCGCGATCCGATGCCGCGGCAACGTCACCTGGAAGCTCTTGCGTGGCAGCGTCTGCCACATCGACGCGACCGGCGGGGCGAGTTGGGTCGATCGACTCCACTTGCTCCACCGTCACTCCCTCGCCTGAGCGCTCGCATACGAGCCCACTCGAGCAGTCATCGGCGAGCAACACGAGCACGTCCGCCGAGGGCGCGCCGATAACGAGCTCGGCGATCCCGTCGCGGTGGAGGCCGAGCGCGCCAGTCGCCTCGCCGCCGGCAAGACCCGGCAGTAGGCACTCCTTCTGCTCCTCAGAGCCAGCGTGCTCGATCAGCGTGCCCGCAAGGACGGTGGGGAGGAAAGGAACCGGCGCCACGGTGCCCCCCAGCTCCTCGCAGAGAATGGAGAGCTCGACACAACCGAGCCCCTGACCGCCATAGGTCTCAGAAATAGCGATCCCTGGCCAGCCCAGCTCGCACAGCTCACGCCACAGGCCGTCGTCGAAGGTGCGCGCCTCGGCGTGTTCGCGCACGCGCTCGAAGCGGGAGCGATCGGCGAGCAGCTCGCGCGCCGTGGCCTGAATGTGGCGCTGGTCGTCTGAGAGACCGAAGTCCATCAGGAGAGCGCCTTCAGCCGCGGCAAACCCAACACGCGCTCGGCGACGATGTTCTTGAGCACCTCGGTGGTGCCCCCCTCGATCGTGTTCCCACGGGCGCGCAGGAGCTCATAGCTCCAGCTCGTGCCCGACGTCAGCGCCTCAGGGCCGACAATCTCGGCGGCAAGCTGAGTTAGGCGCTGGTTAGTGTCAGACCACAACCACTTCACAAGCGACCCCTCCGGCCCCGGCTGGCCGTAGCGTTCGATGTCGGTAAGCCCCTTCCAAGCGAGCAGACGGATCGACTCGCAGCGGATGTGAAGCTCGGCCAGAGCATCGGCGATCACCGAGCCACCCGCCCCGTCCAGGATCCCGCGCTCGCGGGCAGCGGCGATCGTGTCATCAAGCAGTTGGCGCAAACGCACCTGCAGCACGAAACCCAAACCGGCGCGCTCGTTCATGAGCGTGGTGAGGGCCACCTTCCAGCCGTTACCCTCCCCGCCAACCACGTTCTCCGCTGGAATGTGGGCCTCCTCGATGAACAGCTCGTTGAACTCCGCCTCGCCAGTGATCTGGCGCAGCGGGCGCACCTGAACCGCCTCCTGGTCCATGTCCATCAAGAAGTAGGTGAGCCCCTTGTGCTTGGGGGCATCGCCATCGGTGCGAGCCACGAGCATGCACCACTTCGAGTACTGCGCGCCACTCGTCCACACCTTCTGACCGGTCACCACCCACCCATCGCCGCCTGCACCCGACCGGGTGTCCTTCACCGCGCGCGTCTTCAACGCGGCCAGGTCAGAACCGGCGTCTGGCTCAGAGAAACCCTGACACCAGATCTCCTCGGCGGAGAGGATCGGCGCGAGGTAGCGCTCCTTCTGCTCGGGGGTACCCCACACCATCAGCGTGGGCCCGCCCAACAACAGCCCCAGCACGTTCGCGGGAAGCGGCACGCGGGCCAGACCGATCTCCTCGAAGTAGATCGCCGATTCGGTGAGCGAAGCGCCGCGTCCGCCGTACTCCACCGGCCACGCGGGTGCCGCCCAGCCCGCGTCATACAGACGC
Organism: Solirubrobacteraceae bacterium; assembly: GCA_036495305.1. Lineage (GTDB taxonomy): Bacteria > Actinomycetota > Thermoleophilia > Solirubrobacterales > Solirubrobacteraceae > Palsa-744. Next base: position 2,886 of record DASXNB010000027.1, read on the forward strand.
CGCTGCCAGTCGCGCCGCCACGCATACTGCGCGTCTTCGCTTCCCTCGGTGGGCTCCGCGGCGGGACGGTTATCGGCGAGCCACGCGCGCAGCTCCTCGCGAAACGCGGTCTCGCGCTCGCTGAAGGTCAGGTCCACTGTGGCGCTCGGCCGTTGGTCACAGCCCTGTATTCAACTACGACTGTGCACAACAAGCTCGTCGACCTCTAGCCGACCCACTTTCACCCTGCTCACATCGAGCTTTCCAACGGCCGCGCGCTTGATCGCAAGGCGGCGAATCGCGACAGCTCCCGCGGCGACCGCCCCCGACGCGCTTGCACCAAGCGCAAAAGAGCCGAGCGCGACAGATCCAAGCGACAGCGCACCTCGATCGCCGCGTTTGCCCTTACCGTGGCATCTACCACGGCGACGGGAGCGCCGTTTCATGCGACGAGCGATGCGTGCCGCGCGGACCGCGGCAAGCGCAAACGCGAAAGCTCTGGCCCGCTCGCGCTCACGCTGTGCGGCCGACTTCTTGCCGTCTTTCTTCTTCGCAACCTTTTTCTTGGTCGACGAACTCATGGCCTCAAACGATGGCCAAATGACGGTGGTCGCATGTAACCGTAAATGCCCGTGGGGGGCTCCGGGTAAACGGATCACCGGGTACTCCACACCTCTCCCACCCCTTCAAAGCCGAGCGCGCGCTTGGTGGCTTCGGTGAGGTCGAATTCACGTCCGGCCACATATGGTCCGCGATCCACCACCGGCACGCGCACGGTATGCCCGCCGTAGCGCAACGTCACGAGCGTGCCGCAGGGGAGCGTCTTGTTGGCGACCCCCATGGTGGAGCTCGTGAGCTCCCCCCCGCAGGCCAGACCGCCCCCGCCGCCATACCAGGAGGCGCCGGCGAGGCGGTAGACGCGAAGTGTGCCCACCCTACGCACCACACGCGGCGAGGTGGAATCGCCGGCGAACAGCACGCGTAGACGCTCGCTGAGCAAACGATGTGGGGTGTAGCTCAACCTGAAGCGCCCGCGAGCGCCGGTGGAGCTGTGCGCGATCGTGCGCCAGCCGTGACGGGCGTGGCGCTGAAGCTCCACACGCCGGCCCGCCAACCGGGGATGTTGCGTCCCGGCCATGGCGGCCGTGGGTGTGCCGGATGGGCGCAGCGTGCCGGTGAGAGTGGTGACGTGCCCATCGAGCACGTCCAGCGTCCCTTTGCGCAGGTGTAGCTTCAGGTGCACAGGGGCAGTCGGTTCGACCGACTTTGAAGCGGGAACGTCAACAGGCACGACGGGTCCCGCGAGCAGGGGTAGCAAGTGGTTCTCCTTGGTAGCCGCCTACGGGGTTAGCTGTCGGGCTCACGGCGATGGCAGCACGCGTCCAAACGTGCTCCAGTCGGCGTTACGGCCACAGCAGCGGCCGATTCGCCCCATCCCGGCGTCTGTGAAACAGGCCAGGCAGTGGGTCCCCCGCTCACCTCCATTCACGGAGACGACTCGGCAGGGTCAAGCGGTACAGACCACGCTAGTGGACAAATAGAGGCGGCCAGTGTGCGGTGAGACACACACCCTGGATGAAGCCTGTGCTAATCGGTATCGCCCCGGCTGACCCCGCCAAGCCGGTTGAGCATCATCGCCTCGGCCATGCGGAGCAGGCCGATCGTGGTGTGGGGGCGCGCTTCGCTGGAGCGCACAGACACGTCTGAGCCATGGGGTCCGATTACCTCGACGATCGTGCACACGTTGCCGATCTCACAGTCCTCGCCGTAGCGCCCTTCAAGCGCCTCCATCTGCGCCGCCACCACCTGGCCGATCTTGGATTGGTCGAATGTCATTGCTGCCTCCCTGAGAGTTGGTTTGAGGCCGGGGCGCCTACGACAGCCACAAGCCCTGAAGCCAATGATGAATCATGAGCGCAAAGGGTGCATCTGAGCAATACCATCCCGCGCGCATGCCTATCGATCCTCCCTTCTCAAACTACGAGCACGAGATCTACGTCGCGGGGATGCTGGGCGGGCGCAAGCCCGCGCGTCCGCTCGACTGGAAGGAGCTTGAGCGCGACGCCTACGCGATGCTCGCGCGGGGGCCGCGCGGCTATATCCAGGGGGGCGCGGGGCGAGGGGACACGATCAGAGCCAACCGCGAGGCCTTTGACGAGTGGCGGATCGTGCCGCGGATGCTGCGCGACGTCTCAGAGCGGACGCTCGAGCGAACTGTCCTTGGCACCAAGATGTCCGCGCCGGTTTTGATGGCGCCGATCGGGGTGCAAACTGTGGCGCACAAAGACGGCGAGCTCGCGAGCGCACGCGCCGCCGCACACGTGGGGGTACCGCTCATCGCAAGCACGGCCGCGTCGCACACTATCGAGCAGATCGCGCAGGCGGCGGGAGAGCAGAGCTGCTGGTATCAGCTGTACTGGCCACGCGACCGCCAGTTGGCGCGCTCCTTCATCGACCGCTCGGAGAAGGCGGGGTATGAGGCGATAGTCGTGACCCTCGACACGTGGCTATTGGGATGGCGCCCGGCCGACCTCACCGACGGCTTCCTCCCCTTCCTGCGGGGCGAGGGTAACGTGAACTACTTGCAAGACCCGGTGTTCCGCGCGGCGCTTGAGAAGCCCCCGGAGGAGGACCTCGCCATGGCCGTGGCGTACTGGGCGTGGCAGTTCTCAAACCCCTCCATCACGTGGGACGATCTCGCTTTCCTGCGCGAGTGCACGAAACTCCCGATTGTGCTGAAGGGCATCCAGAGCGCACAGGACGCGAAGCTCGCTGTTGAGCACGGGATCGAGGGGATCATCGTGTCAAACCACGGAGGGCGCCAGGTGGACGGGGCAATCGGCGCGCTGCAGGCGCTGCCGTCCGTGGTGGAGGCGGTTGGGGATGAGTGCGAGGTGCTGTTCGACTCCGGTATCCGCTCGGGTGCGGACGCGCTGAAGGCGCTCGCGCTGGGCGCCCGCGCCGTGTGCCTGGGGAGGCCCTATGTGTGGGGCCTTGCGCTCGGGGGCGAAGAGGGTGTGATCGAGGTGCTCAGAGCTCTCCTCGCCGAGCTCGACCTCAACATGGCGCTGTCGGGGCACGCGAGCATCGACGAGGTGGGGATACATACGTTGGTGGGGCACTCGCGCGGACGCGCGGAGTAAGCCTTACTTCGCGCGCACACGCGCGAGTCACCCCAAAAGGCAATACACAACACCTCCCCCGAGGAGGCTGAAAGAACGAGCGCAAAGTCGCTTCGCCGTGGCAACAGTGAGCATCCCGCCAAGAAACGCGCTTCGACGTTGACGCGAAGGGCCAGACCCGCGACAATCCGCACTTATGGCAAACCCCGACCGGCTGACAGGGCTCGACACGGCCTTTCTGCACATCGAGGAGCACAGCTCGGCGCACATGCACGTGGCGTCGGTGATGGTGTTCGAGGGGAAAGCGCCCACTTACGAAGAGTTCGTCGACCACATCCTCTCGCGTTTGCATCTCGTGCCGAGGTATCGCCAGAAGCTGGCGTTCGTGCCCTTCGACCAGGGCAGGCCGGTGTGGGCGGACGATCCCCACTTCAACCCCCGC
>DASXNB010000028.1:0-93905 GCA_036495305.1 Solirubrobacteraceae bacterium
CTCCACAAGACGCCGAAGACGGCAAGATGGTGCGCCTGTTCGTACAGGCCGTCAGCGAAGGCGAAGGTGGGATCATCATCAAGCTGGAAGGCCGCGCGATGATCGACCAGGCGACAGGGCAGATCACCACTACGTTCAAGAACAATCCGCAGCTGCCATTCAACGAATTCAAGTTGAAGCTCGCGGGTGGCCCGCGAGCTGTGCTTGCCAACCCAAGGACGTGTGGGGCGGTCGCATCGAATCTCGATCTGACCCCGTGGAGTACGCCCTTCACGCCCGATGTGACACCGTCGTATTCGTTTGAAATCGACCAGAACTGCTTTGGTCCTCAGTTCCACCCGTCGTTTGTGGCTGGGATGCCAAACATACAAGCGGGTGCCTATGGTGGCTTCACGCTTGCTTTCGGCCGCGCCGACAACGACGAGTATCTCGGGCAGTTGACGACGACGATGCCAACTGGCTTGTTGGGGAAGATCGCTGGCATCCCATTGTGTGAAGAAGCACAGGCGATAGCTGGATTGTGCTCGGCGAGCAGCCAGATAGGAACCGTCGAAGCGCTCACCGGCCCCGGGGCCAACCCGTTCCTGGTGTCAGGGGGTCACGTTTACCTGACCAAGGGCTATGGCGGAGCGCCGTATGGCCTGTCGATAGTGGTGCCCGCGGTCGCCGGTCCTTACACGCTGTCTGGGACGAATGGGGCCGGGAGCGTCGTGGTTCGTGCGCAGATCTTCGTGGATGAGCACACCGCACAGTTGAGGGTCGTGAGCGGGCAGCTCCCGTCGATGCTGGACGGCATCCCGTTGCAGTTGAAAGCGGTGAACGTGAGGATCGACAAGCCACAGTTCACATTCAACCCGACGAGCTGTGCGAAGAAGTCGATCCTGGGGTCGCTCACAGCCGTCGAAGGGCTCTCCTCGGCCGTCACGGACTCCTTCCAGGTGACCAACTGTGCGAGCCTCGCGTTCAAGCCTTCGTTCAACGTTTCCACTACTGGGAAAACTTCTCGCGCAAACGGCGCGGGGTTGGACGTGAAGTTGTCATACCCGTCGGGCTCGTTCGGTAAGTACGCGAACATCAAGTCGGTGAAGGTGAACCTGCCCAAGCAACTGCCGTCACGGCTGACGACGCTGCAGAAGGCGTGTACGGATGCCGTGTTCAGCCAGAACCCGGCATCCTGTCCGGCGGCATCACGCGTAGGCACGGCGACGGCGACGACCCCGATTCTCTCGGATGCGTTGACGGGGCCGGCGTATTTCGTGTCGCATGGTGGTGCGGGGTTCCCCGAACTTGTAGTCATGCTTTCCGGTGACGGCGTGACCGTCCAGTTGGACGGGGAAACGTTCATCAGTAAAGCTGGGATCACGAGCAGTACGTTCCGCCAGATACCCGATGTGCCGGTCAGCACGTTCGAGCTGAAGCTGCCCCAAGGACCCAACTCGGCTCTCGCGGCCAACGGGAACCTCTGCGCCAGTACCCTGAAGATGCCCACCGCGTTCACAGCCCAGAACGGGCTGGTGATCCACCAAACAACCCCCATCACCGTGACCGGGTGCCCCAAGCACAAGGCAAAAAAGGCTGGCAGGGGGTCAAGGCGCAAATAGCATGGTCGCTAGAGCGCCAGTCCACGGACGGGGCGCCCTGCAGGGCATGCTCCGTCCCGAGGAGGTCAATGATTTTCAGCGCGCCCGCATCGTCAGCGCGATGGTGGACGTGGTGGCGGAGGTCGGCTACGTGAACGCCGCTGTCGCTCCGGTGGTGGCACGCGCCGGGGTTTCGCGGCGTACGTTCTATGAGCTGTTCAATGGACGCGAGGACTGTTTCCTTGCCGCATTCGAATGGGGCGTGGAGCAGGTACGGACGTTGGTGGTCGACGTATATAGCTCGCAGAGGCTATGGCGCGACAAAATGCGTCACGCGCTCGCCGCACTGCTGTTGTTGTTCGACGCCCAGCCTCAGTTGGCACGCATGTGCATAGTCGAGGCAATGGGAGCCGGGCAGGTTGTGCTCGGTCGCCGCAACGAGGTCATGGCCGAACTGATCGCCGTCCTCGAGGCGCAGGCGCCCAAGCCGCGCAGTGTCCCCGGTGGGCCGTTGCTCGCCGCGGAGGCGATCGTGGGAGGTGCGTTCTCGGTGATCCACGCCCGGTTGATCGACCGTGCGTCAGCACCATTGATCGGACTGCACGGTCAGTTGATGGGCCTAATCGCGTTGCCCTACCTTGGACCGCGGGCAGCGGGCGAGGAAACCGGGCGTCCGGTACCTGACTTGCCCAAGCAGGCTCTGGTCCGGGTGCGCGGTGAAGATGGACGGCTGTTGGGGCGGCTCGATATGCGCCTTACGTATCGCACCGTGCGCTGCCTCCTGTTCATCGGGGAGTATCCGGGTGTAAGCAACCGCGAGGTTGCCGAGGGAGCTGAGATATCCGACGAGGGACAGGCCTCCAAGCTACTCGGGCGGCTCGCAAAGCTCGACCTCGTCGCCAACAGTCGTCCGCCTGGTCCGGGGCTGCCCAACCGCTGGACGCTCACCCCGCGCGGAGAGCAACTGCTCTCATCGGTGCACAGCCGCTGACTATGGGAGGCGGGGATAGACTGGAGCAGGTGCAGTCGCTGCCCATGATCCCCACCCAACCGCCGCTCGCACAACTTACGCCTGAGCAGGTGGTAGAGCTGCACGAGGAGATCCTCACGCTCGCCACAGAGCGCCGTGCGACGATCCTCGCGCACAACTACCAGGTGCCGGAGATCCAGCAGATCGCCCACTACGTCGGCGATTCGCTCGGGCTCTCCCGCCAAGCAGCGGCGGCCGACGGCGAGACGATCGTGTTCTGCGGCGTGCACTTCATGGCCGAGACCGCCTCGATCCTCTGTCCCGAGAAGACAGTGCTGATTCCCGACCTCGACGCCGGCTGCTCGCTGGCGGCCTCCATCGACGCCGAGCAACTCACCGACTGGCGCGCGACCTATCCAGATGGGGTGGTTGTGATGTACGTCAACACCACGGCCGAGGTGAAGGCGCTCACCGACTACTGCTGTACCTCGGCCAACGCGGTTGACGTGGTGCGCCACATCTACGACACGCATGGTCCTGACACGGAGGTCTTGTTCGGCCCCGACATGTGGTTGGGGGCCTATGTGGAGAAGGAGTTGGGCAAGCCGATGCATGTGTGGGACGGTGAGTGCCACGTCCACGCCGGTATCCGCCCATCGGACATCGAGGCCACCCGTGCCGCCCATCCCGGCGCCGACTTCCTCATTCATCCTGAGTGTGGTTGCACGACCAGCGTGATGGAGTACGTCGCCGCCGGCGACATCTCCTCCGAGGGCGTCCACATGCTCTCCACGGGCGGCATGCTGCGCTACGCAGGCGACGCGGAGAAGGATGCGAAGGCTCACCCCGCCGGTCCCCGGGAGGCAGTGGTGGCGACCGAGACAGGCATGCTCTACCCGCTTGAAATGGCCGCTCCCGACGTGAAGTTCATCCCCGCCAACCCGGAGGCGTCGTGTGTGTACATGAAGATGATCACGCTCGAGAACCTCCGCGACGCGTTGCGCGACTTCAAGTACGAGGTGCGTGTGCCTGCTGAAATCGCCGAGCGCGCGCGAATACCGATCGACCGGATGGTCGCGATCGGCTAGAAATCCTCGGCGGTGTGCGGTCCAACGCAGGCCACGGCGAGGTTGTCGGCTACGTTTGCCGCGACCTCCACTACCTCATCGAAGGTGACGGCATCCAGTGCGGCTATCGCCGCGTCGGGGTCGATGTCCTCGCCATAGACGATCTTCTGGCTCGCCCCGTAACGCGCCACCGCGTTGGTGTTCTCGAAGGCGAGCACCAGCCGGCCTGCCGAGTAGGCGCGCGCGCGGTCCACCTCCTCGCGTGTAGGGCCATCCGCTCGCAACTCGTTCACGATCTCTCGCATCCGTGAGTACGCCTCGATGCACTTTTCCGAGTCAAGCCCCGACCCGAGCTGCAAGATCGGCATGTCGGCGTAAGCGTGAGCGATGGCATACACCGAGTAACACAACCCCCGCTTCTCCCTGATCTCCTCGAACAGTCGCGATCCCATCGAACCGCCCAGCAGCGTCGAGTAGATCGATAGCGCGGCACGTTGCTTGACATCGCTAACGCTCACCTCAGGCCTGTAGATCATCCTCAGGTGCGACTGGTTGGTGTCACGCTGCTCCACCAACGTCTCAGGAGCGAACTCCGGGGCCACCACGTAAGGCTCTGGTGCAGGCAGCGTGGGGAACCGCGAAAACAGCTCGCTCAGCCGATCTTGGTCGGGTACGAACTCGGTGTTGCCAACCAGGAACGCGCCACCACTCGCGCCGTCCCACCTACGTTCGCGGAAGGCCACGATCGCCTCGCGGGTGAAGTTGCGAAGGTTCTCCTCCGGCCCCAGCACCGTGCGTCCGAGCGGGTGATCGCCGAAAGCGGCTTTGTCGATCAAGTACTCAGCCACGGTGGAGGGTTGGTCGTAGGCGCGGTTGATCTCCTGGATCACAACGCCTCGCTCGCGGTCGAGCTCATCCGCGTCCAGGCGTGGGCGTGCGACGAAGTCGCTCAACAGATCTATCGCCTCGGGCGCAGACTCCGCCCTGACCGTGATGTGGAAGGCGACGAGGTCGTGGGAGGTATAGGCGTTCAACATCCCACCCAACCGCTCGGCGGTCTCGTTGACATCCTTGTATGTGGCGTACTTCTCGCCGCCCTTGAACACGAGGTGCTCGAGGAAGTGTGCCATCCCGTTCTCCTGCGCTCGCTCGGTGCGGGCGCCCGCGTCAAAGGCCACGAGTACTGTCAACGCGCGCGTGCCAGGCAGCGTGATGTTGTACACCGGCAGCCCGTTGGCGCTCACTGTGGTGGTGGAGATGCTCGCCATGCGCCGTCACGATAGGACATCCGCCCGTGGCGTTCTTCATGCGCGGTCGCCCTATTTGCAATACGGGGAACGACCGCAGTTTGCAAATCCCCTTGCATGCAGGGAAAAGTGCGACCTCGGACGGGTGGTATCGCTACTGTGCGCGGCCATGTCTCGATCCGACAGCGACGTTCGTAGTCACGACCCGGTTCGCCGTAGGGCGCTCCCGCAGCGTCTACACCGCGACGCTCCGGCGCGCCCGGTGGCGGCGCCGGTGCGGCCCACCAACACTCCGAACGCGAACACCGTGGTGGAGTTCCGCGGTGTCACCAAGGAGTACGACTCAGGCGACACGGGACTCGAGCGCGCCACGTTTGCCATTGACCGTCAAGAGTTCGTGTTCCTCGTCGGCTCCACCGGCTCTGGCAAGTCGACGATCATGCGACTTCTCATCAAGGAGCTCGATCCCAGCGAAGGGGTCATTCGAGTCGCCGGGCGCTCGCTTGCCGACATCGAGCGCAAGCGCATCCCCTATTACCGCCGCAACGTGGGGGTGGTGTTCCAGGACTTCAAGCTGCTTCCCACCCGCACCGTGTACGACAACATCGCCTACGCACTGCAGGTGACGGGCGCCTCGCGCAAGCAAATCCGTGCGGCTCTCCCCGACATTCTTCGCCTCACCGGGCTCTCCACCAAGCTCCACAACTATCCCCACCAGCTCTCAGGTGGCGAGCAGCAGCGCGTGGCGGTCGCTCGCGCCTTTGCGTCTCACCCGCCTCTGCTCCTGGCAGACGAGCCCACCGGCAACCTCGATCCCCATACCTCGATCGGGATCATGCAACTGCTCTATCGCATCAACCGTGCCGGCACCACCGTGATTGTGGCCACGCACGACAACGAGATGGTCGACAAGATGCGTCGCCGCGTGATCGAGCTCAAGCGCGGGCGCATCATCCGCGACGAGGCCACCGGCCTCTACGCCCAGGATGAGACCACCGGAGATTTGGCAGAGCGTCTCAAGCGCGAAATGCGATGAAACTCGGCTTCTTCCTCAAGGAGGCGATTCGCTCGATGCGCCGCAATCCAGCGCCGTCGTTTGCCGCGCTGTCGTGTGTGTTGGTGACGACGCTTGTGCTTGGTGTGTTCATCCCGGTGGTGCAAGCCACCAACGGCGCCGCGAACTCGATTCGCGGGCGTGTTGTGGTGGATGTCGATATCAACACCACCGCCACCGCCGCCGAAGTGGCGCGCGTGCAGGGTGAGGTCAAGCATGCCCGCTACGTGGGGCACGTCGAACTCGTGACAAAGCAAGCCGGGTATGAACAGGAGCGCAAGCTCAATCCGCAGGCATTCCAGCTCATCGGGTACAACCCGCTGCCTGACATCCTGCGCATCACCCCCTCAAACCCCGACGAGGCCGACGCGCTGAGGGTCGAGCTCGACCAATCGAGCCCTGCCGGCAAGCGTCTAGTGACCGACTCGGCGATCGCCGATGTGCAGAACCGCCAAGCGCAAACCGACAAGATCCTCTCTGCCACCCGCATCGTGAAGATCACAATGGCGTTGCTCGCGGCGCTCTTGATCTTCTCGTCGATGCTGCTCGTGTCGAACACGATCCGTCTCTCGTTGTTCTCGCGCCGCCGTGAGGTGGAGGTGATGAAGTTGGTGGGGGCCACCGACTGGTTCATCCGCTGGCCGTTCGTCATCGAGGGGCTCTTCCTTGGCGCGCTTGGCGGCGTGTGTGCGATTGCGTTGCTTGCCCTTGCGAAGGTCACGCTCATCGATCCACTTGCGGGCACCATCAAGCTGATATCTCAACCCGCGATGATCGACTTCCGTTTGCTCATCGTTGTGCTGATGGGATGCGCGATCGCTGTTTCCGCCGCGGGCTCAGGCATTTCTTTGCGGCGCTTCTTGCGCGTCTGATCCTCCTCTGGCAAGCGCCATCCGCTGCCCACATGGAGATGGTGGGAGTCATGGGCCGCGCCAGCGCATAGGCTGAGGGTATGTCCTCCAAACGACAGCCCCTCGTGGCGGCCCTCGCGCTGCTCTTGCCCGTACTGCTCGTGGTGGGCTTGTGGCTGGGAGGCCACCCCAAAGAGTTGCCCGGATTCATCCGCAACACGTTCGTCTCAAATCACGAAACCCAGGTCGTGAACGAAGCGATCGAGAAAGTGGCAAACGACTATTACCGTCCGGTCTCCAAGGCGAGTCTCGCGAGTTCGTCGATAGCGGGGATGGTGTCGAGTCTGCACGACCCCTATTCCACTTACCTCACGCCGAGCGAATTCAAAGGCTTCGACCAGCCCGCGAGCTTTGCCGGGATCGGCGTCACCGTGAATCCCACGCCCACCGGTCTTGAGATCGCGCATGTGTTCGACTCCTCGCCCGCCCAGCGGGCGGGACTGAAGGAAGGCGACACCATTGTCGCGGTCAATGGTCGTTCGCTGCGTGGGGTGCCGGGCGCCACCGCAACCGCCCTCGTCAAGGGCCCCCCGGGTACGAACGTGCGGCTGACCCTCACCGCCAAGGTGGGACCAAAGCACACAGTGACCGTCACCCGCGCCACGATCTCAGAGCCGGTGGTGGCGTCGGCGATGCGCACCGTCCACGGGGTGAAGCTCGGATGGGTGTACCTCGAGACCTTCTCCGAAGGGTCACACGACGAGCTGTATGACGCGGTGCAGGGCCTGCTCAAACAGGGCGCCCGCGGCCTGGTGTTCGACCTGCGCGCCGATGGTGGCGGGCTCGTCAGCGAAGCGCGTCTGGTGGCGAGCGTCTTTGTGCCCTCTGGGGTCATAGTCACAACCCGCGGGCGTACCCAGCCGACGGTGGTGCTCACGGCGGCGGGGGGCGCGATATCCACACACATCCCGGTGGTGGTGCTTGTAGATCACAACACCGCCTCGGCGTCTGAGATCGTGACCGCTGCCCTGCAAGACCACCACCGGGCAACCGTTGTGGGCACGCACACATACGGCAAGGGTGTCTTTCAGGAGCTTGAGCCCCTCGCCGGAGGAGGGGCCATCAAGATCACCGTGGGGGAGTACTACACGCCGAACGGGCGCAATCTCGGCGGCAAGGGTGTCAAAGAGGGGGCGGGTGTGACACCGGAAGTCCTCGTTCCTCATGGCATCGACAGCGAACACGGTTTGCAAGTCGCGCTTCACACACTCGCGGCGAAGGTCAAATGAGTCCACCACGCGGGGGACGCTCGCGGGGAGGTTCCGCAGACAAGGGCAAGGGCAAGGGCAAGGGGAAGCGGCCCGCGTCAGCTAAGGGTCGCGTCACCGACAATGGTCGTGGTACTGGCAAGAAGGGCCTCCCGACGGACGCGCGCTTCCTCGGCCGGCAGGGTGCCACTCCGAGCGAGTCCAGGCGCGCCGGCCGCTCACGCCCCAACCCGCCGGCGAACGCGCGCGTTGTATGGCCTCCCGCCGAGCGCACCGAAACCGCTCGCGAGGCGATCGAGCGGCTGATGCTCGAGGCCGGGCTATCACGGGAGTTTGCGCCGCAAATCGAACATGAGGCGCGGATTGCCGCAAAACGCGCCTGGCAGGCGGCCGAGCACGAGCAGCGCCGCGATTTGCGTGCGCTACCGACGTTCACGGTCGACCCCGCCACGGCTCGCGACTTCGACGATGCCATCTCGGCCGAACGCACGTCAAGCGAGGAGGTTCGCGTATGGGTTCATATCGCCGACGTCGCCGCCCATGTGCCGCTGGATTCGCCGCTTGACATAGAGGCCCGTCGTCGTGCGACTAGCGTGTATGTGCCAGGGGCGGTGGAGCCGATGTTGCCGCATGCGCTTTCGAGCGACGCCTGCTCGCTGGCACCCGAAGTGGAGCGTTTGGCGGTCACAGTCGAGCTCACGCTGCGGGGTGCAGAGGTGAGCTCGGCGAGCTTCTATCGCTCCATCGTTCGCTCGGATATGCGGCTCGATTACGAGCAGGTGGACCGCTTGTTCGCCGGTTCGGGACGGGCAGACGAACCGTGGGGAGCGCCACTTGCGGCAGCACGTGAGGCAGCGGCCGCACTGCAGGTTGCGCGCGAGCATTCCGGTGCGCTTGTGATCGACTCCGAGGAGCCAGAGTTTGCCTTTGACGAGGACGGCAACGTGACAGAGATCGTGCCGCGGCCCCAAACCGAGTCGCACAGACTCATCGAGCACCTCATGATCGCCGCCAACGAAGCGGTCGCTCGTCATCTTACACAGGCTTCGGTTCCCTGTCTCTACCGCGTGCACGAGCGTCCCGACCCCGAACGTATACGCACGCTTGTCGCCCAGCTCGCCTCGCTGGGAGTGCCCACTCCGCCACTTCCCGACCCAATGTTCTCCAAGCAGGCGGCCGATCTGGTGGGGGAGATTTCAAGACGGGTGGACACTCACATACACAGCACCGGTCACGGTCGCGCGGCCCTCAGCTCGCTCGTGCTGCGGTCGCTCAAGCAGGCCTACTACTCGCCCAAGAACTTGGGCCACGCTGGGCTGCATTCGCAGTGCTACTGCCACTTCACCTCTCCCATACGCCGTTACCCCGACATCGTGTGCCATCGCGCCCTGCTCTCCTCGATCGGCGCCGAGCAGCGCGCCACCGGTAGGCGCAAGCTTGTTGAGCTTGGCGAATGGACCTCTGAGCGTGAGCGGGAGGCGGCTCGCATAGAGCACAAGGGCGATGACGTGGCGGCCTGCTTTTTGCTGGAACAGATCTTGCTTGAAGAGGGTTACGAGCAAACCTTCAAGGGGGAGGTCACTGGACTGATCGCGGCTGGTGCCTTCATCGCCTTCGGCTCCCCAGACAGCAAAAGACCCGTCTTCGAGGGGATGCTCCCCGTGCGGTTGCTCACCCTTATGGGCACAGGCGGTGAGGGTGAGGATCGTGAGTGGTGGACACTCAACGACCAGTCGACGATCATGCGCGGCGAGCGCTCCGGTGCGACGCTCAGATTGGGCGATCCGATCGATGTGCGTGTGGTTCGCGTGGACGCGTCCGCCGGGCGGGTCGATCTCGCTCCCGCGGGCTAGTTGTATGAGTCGTGCACTCCCGTGCGTTGCCACACTCCGCGTTGTGGGGCCGGCCAGCTAGGCTCGCTGAATGGCTAAAACGAAGGGCAAGAAGCGCAAGGTAGGCGCCGGGGACGTCGCGAGCAACCGTTACGCCTCCTACCGTTACGACCTGCTCGAGCGGATCGAGTGCGGGGTCGCGCTGGCGGGCACCGAGGTGAAGGCGCTGCGCATGTCGGGGGCACAGCTCAAGGACGGGTACGCGGCGGTCCGCGACGGCGAGCTCTGGTTGCACTCCATTCACATCCCGCCGTATCTGCCGGCCTCGCGTGAGAACCACGATCCCGAGCGCGCGCGCAAGCTACTCGTGCACAGGTCGGACATCGAGCGCATCGCCGCCAGGGTTTCAGAGCGCGGTCTCACGCTCGTGCCCACACGCGTTTATTTCAAGGGGCCGTACGCAAAGGTGGAGATAGCGCTAGCTCGCGGGAAGGACCTCTACGACAAGCGCCAAACCATCCGCGAGCGCGAGTCAAAGCGCGACATGGAACGCGGTATCAGAGAAGCACGCCGCTGATCAGGCGATCTGTTCGCATTCCCTCAGGCCATTGCGCTTTGCGATGGTCACCATCTGCTGTTGGGTGGCTGTGCTCGACTTGATCAAGTTCTTTGCGCGCTTGAGGTTGTTCGCCTTCGCGTATTCGCCGAGCTTGGAGGTGTTTTCGGCAAGCGTTTGGGCTCCGGAGACAAAGGCTTTCCAGTCGCTTTCAACGGCGACTGGGGGGATCAGCTTGCCCAGTTCCACAAGCGCCGTCTCCTCGAAGGAAGCCAGTTCGGGGGCGATCTGGGCGATTTGTTGGACGGTGCCGACGCCTTTCTTGGTGGCGGCCTGCAGCTTTAGATTCACTTTCCTGCAGATGGCGTTTGCCTTGGTTGTTAGTTCGGCACGAGTGAGCGGCTTGGAGGAGCTGCCACAGCCGCTCACCAGGACGAGTGCGAGCGCCGCGAGCGCCGCGAGCGCCCGTGCCGACATGCTCGTCCGTCCCATTACCGACCTCGATCCTTCGCGATTGCCCATACGGCCTACCTACCCGAAGCCTATCGATTCCAACTGCGCGAAAGCGACGTGCCTAGGTTCAGATCGAGCGGAAACTGTGGCCCGCGCTCACGAGGATGTGGGTTTGAGACATTCCGAACGCCAGCACCACAAGTAGCGCGATGTAGACGAGCCCAATCGCGATCCGGCTGCGGCGAGGCACGCGGTAGAAGGCGGCCTGCTCGATCGTGCGCGAGCGAAGCTGGCGCCAACGGCGCGGCATCTCCCGGAGCGCCAGCAAGATGAAGATCAACAGGAACGGATTACCCAACAGCAGGGTCATCGCGACAAGCCCTCCTATGCCAACGAACCACATGGAAGGCGCGACGGCCGCCATCGCGCGACCTCCATCGAAGGGTACGACGGGAATCAAGTTGATGAGGTTGAGGAAGAAACCGATGTAGGCGAGCGCCAACAAGAGGTCGCTGCCGGTGAGTGCTCCCGCCACCGCGACAGCCACGGCACCGACCGTGCCGAGGATAGGTCCAGCCAACCCGACGCGGGCCTCCGCGACCGCGTTGTCGCCGAGCGAGCGCGAAAAGATGGCGGCCCCGAGGAACGGAATGAACATCGGTGTGCTCGCCTTGATGCCCTCACGGCGCAGCTGAATGACGTGGCCCATCTCGTGCACGAACATGAGCGCGACGAAACCCGCCGCGAACGGCCATCCCCACAGCAGGCTGTAGGCGGCGATCGACACGAGTGCGGTGCCGCCGGTTGTGAGCAGCTTCAACTTGGGTAGCAGCAGAACTCCTGCCTTCAGGTAAGCGCCGAACTTGGCCGCCATTGCCGCGACACCCGCGGCAGCGCCGCCCGCGCGCTTGCGAAGCGGTCGCGTTCGTCTGCCGAAAGAGGCTTCCCCAGGGTGCGCGCCCGCGATGGGTGCGCCCGGGGGAGGGACCGGGTGTGGAGCCACAGGGCCGCCGAACGGGTTGTCGCTCACCATAGGCAAATCGCCGTCCATGCAATCCATTGTCGCAGCACCCATAAGCGGTGGATAATGAGCGAACTCCAAAAGGCCCAGATCCGGTGGTCTGCGGGGTCGTTTGGCGTCGCCGCGGCGACTCCTACGCGGCTTTTCCCGGAACGTGCGGGAGGACTACAAATACCCCTTGACGGCGCCGGGATATGAGCGTACGTTGAATGTAGACGCGGCCCCCGAGTCGCAAAGAGCGAGGCCACTGAGGTGTAAGGCCGCGCCACCCACCACCGGAGAGCCCTCGGGCCGACCGGAGGGAGGTTCCTCAAGCGGCTTGGGACCGCGTCGGTTTCGTTAAGCGCTCGCTCCACCGGGGTGCTGTGCGGTTGCCACGCACAAATCTTGGCGCGGCGCAACGCTACACTGGACGGGCAGTGCATCCACGGGGACGACAGGCTTCGACGCGGTTGGCTCGTGTGGATGGTGGCGAGTCGAGGTCCCGGGCGGCCTCGTAAAACACCCGGGAAAACCATAAGTGCGGACTCTCACGAGTACGCCCTCGCTGTCTGATTAAGAGTCAGACGTGAGGTCTCGAGCCCCGCTCGCCTGCGGCGGGGGTTTTCGGGATCAAAAAGCAGGCTCACCCGGTGAGGTCCACCTCCGCCAATCCGGGGAAAGCTAAGGAGGTTGGTCCCCCTCAACCCGGCCGGCGAGGCTAGCGAGGGACGAGAATAGAGCGCCGGCTACGCTCGTAGAGGCCATTCATACGCGACTGCGGACGCGGGTTCGATTCCCGCCGTCTCCACTATTGCTCAATTCCGCTAGGGAAGCCAAAATCTACGGCAGATGGCGGGAATCGAATCGGGTCACCCGGCGACGCGCGATCGCACTATCACCCGCGCGCCGCGGCCCGGGATCATGGTGACATTACGATGGTGCGCGTGCTCGGGCTCGGGCCGGTCGGCCTGTAGGTCGAGGCGACGGACCATGGCCTCGAGCACCACGCGTTGCTCGGCCATGGCGAGCGCCGCGCCGAGGCAGCGACGGGTGCCGCCGCCGAAGGGCAGCCACTCATATGTTTGAGGTGCCCGCCCACCCGTGCGCCCACCCTCGTGATCCAGCCAGCGCTCGAGGCGATATGAGAATGGGTCGGGGTAGAGGTCCTCGCGGTGATGAACGAGCAGGATGCTGATGCTGACACCCTGTCCCGCGGGTACCACGTACTCGCCGAGCCGCCATGGCACGGCGACTCGGCGTCCGACGATAGGGATCACCGGACGTGAGCGCATACCCTCGATGATGGCCGCCTCGACATGTTCCGCGGCCCCAGTGTCTGAGCGCACCGCGTCGCGCAAGCGCTCATACGCTGCAGGCGTGCGGACCAAGCGCTCCCAGGTCCAAGCCAGCGAGTTGGCGGTCGTCTCGAAGCCTGCCAGTACGAGCGTGAGCAGCTCGTCGCGCAACTCGTGGTCGGTCATCCGCTCGCCATCCTCGTCCGTGGCGCGCAACAGCAGCGAGAGGATGTCTCCTCGCTCATCCAGGTCGGCTGCGCGACGACGCTCTTCGATCACGGGGTAGGTCGCCCGATCCAACAAGGCCACCGCGGCGCGTGTGAGACCGACTGGCTTCTCGCGTCCCAGGTTCGAGAGTTCGCCAAAGAGCGCCAGCGGAGAGGTCGAGGCCGCCGCCAGCTGCTTGATCGTGGCTCTCAGCCGATGCTCAGTCGTTCCCTTCGCGGGAGCGCCATCGATGCCGAAGATGCCCGACATGATCACGTCGAGGGTGATGGCCTGCATCTTCGGGGCAAGAGCGAACGGGCGACCAACGGGCCAGCGGTCCAGTTCTCGTTCGGTGACGTCGCGAATCATCTGCGTATAGGCCTCGATTGCCTCGCCGTGGAATGCAGGCAGCAGCAGCTTGCGCTGACGCAGATGGCTTGGCCCGTTGGCGGTCAACACCGAGTTTGGTCCCACGATCGGGCGCAGCGGCGACTCGGCGGTCAGCGAGGGCACCAGTTCTGGCTTGGCGGTAAACAGGGAGCGGACGTGGTCGGGGTGACTGGTCACGACTACCCCGCCGGGGATCACCACGAAGCGAACCTTGAACACCTCGCCGAGTTCGCGTCGTGCGGCGAACACGAACTGGATCTGTCGCTTGGTGAAGCGCAGAGTCTGCACCGCCCGAGGTAGCGGGACGCTCGGCGGTGCGTGCAGCGGCTCCGTGTCGTCTACGGGGCCAGCTGGTGAGGCTGGTGCCTGTCCGATGTAGGAAGAGCAGTCGAGCGGCGCATCGATGGGACGATCTATCACTGAGGAGGGCTCCATCGCGAAGTACGCTAGCGCACCGACGCTGCATGCTCTCGGCGAGCATCCCCGGCGTTTAGGTCAGCTCGGCTTCTTCGACCACTCGGCCTTGTGCACGCGCTTTGCCGCTTGATAGTCGATGAGCGCTTGCGGGGAGTCGACGTCCCCGAGTGTTGGATGTGCTGGCACGAGGTCTGCCGCGGTGGCCACTCCGTAGCGATTGGCGAGCACAGCGCCGAGCGACTTGATCTTCATCTCGCCGAAGCCCGGCAAAGCGGCGATGTTCGCCCGTAGGGCTTGTGCGTCGGGCGCGTCGGTCCACACGCGTGCGGCGTCGCCTTCATAGCGGTCGCGGATGTGTGTCGCGAGCTCGTGCACCCGCTTGGCCATCGAACCTGGGAAGCGGTGGATGGCGGGCTTCTCGCGGAAGACGGGCTCCAGATCGGCCGCTGCGAGCGTCGCGGCGTCGATCGCTCCGAGTCGTTCGCGAAGCGCGAGCGGTCCGGCGAACGCCTTCTGCACGGTTACCTGCTGGTCGAGCGCGAAGCCGATCAGCAGCGCCATGGGGTCCGAGGCGAGCAACGCGTTGGCCTCGTCGGAGTCAGTGAAATATAGGCGGTTGGGCATGGGATGAATCGTATCTGCGGGGTCGCACTCCGACCAGGGGAACGGGCCTATCGCACTCCGCGCCGTCTACGTCGGGTCGAGCCTGCCCCCACCCGTCCGCCGGTTTCACTCCGCCGAAGCGGCTACTCGAACTCCGGCGCGCTCCAGGCTGGCATGACCTCGGGCAATCCCTCACTGACGCGATCGGGGAAGCTTGCGGGGCGCTTCTCCAGGAACGCGGTGATGCCCTCGACAGCGTCCGCGGACTGACCTCGCGCGACCATCCCGCGCGAGTCCGCGCGGTGGGCGAGCATGGGGTGCTCGGCGCCGAGCATCCTCCACATAAGCTGGCGAGCCAGCGCGACGGAGACCGGGGCGGTGTTCTCGGCGATCTCGCGCGCAAGCGCGCGGGCGGTGTCGAGCAGCTCGTCTTTGGGGTGCAGGCTGCGCACGAGCCCGCCGTCGAGTGCCTCCTGCGCTGAGAACACACGACCGGTGGCAACCCATTCCATTGCCCGGCTGATGCCGACGACGCGCGGCAGGAACCAGCTCGAGCACGCCTCGGGGATGATGCCGCGCCGCGCAAACACGAAGCCGATGCGAGCATCGTCGGCGGCGAGGCGCACGTCCATCGGCAGTGTCATCGTTGCGCCGACACCGACAGCGGGCCCGTTGATAGCGGCGATCACCGGCTTGGTCGATTCGAAGACCCGCAACGTGAACTCGCCGCCGTTGTCGCGCGCCGGGCCGGCGCTTTCGTGCTTGCGGTAGTCGAAGGTGTCAGCACCGCTCGCGAGGTCGGCCCCGGCGCAGAAGCCGCGCCCGGCGCCGGTGACGATGATCGCCCGCACCTCGTCATCGGCGTCGGCGGCGTCGAAGGCGCTCCGCAGCTCCGAGCCCATCTGCGCTGTCCACGCGTTCAGCCGCTCGGGACGGTTGAGGGTGATCGTGAGCACGCCGTCGCTCGTGTCGGTGGTGATCTGTTCGTAGTCCATAGTCATAGGCAGCAATTCTAAGGCTCGCGGCTGGACGCGATAACGCTAGGCCGGAACGGGACAATATGTGTGGACAAATCGGACCCATGATTTGCGCATACGATCTCCATATGCAATAGTGACCTCCGCATGAGGGGAATTGACACGGTATGAGCGAGCCCAACCCGACTCTCTGGACGCTCCAGCCCGGAGATGAGCTTGAGCGCCGAGACCTGCACGCTAAGTACGGTGGCCGCACCCAGGGGGGTATAGGGCCGTCAAAGGGGTCGCCAAATGTCTTCCTGTTCTCCGATCCTGTCGTGGGCGAGCCACATGGGTATTTCGATGGGTGGAGGGAAGACGGGTGTTTTCACTACACCGGTGAAGGACAGCGCGGTGACCAGCAGATGAAGTCGGGGAATGCTGCGATCCTCAACCACGAGGTTGAGGGCCGTTCACTTAGGTTGTTCCTTGGGGCTAAAGGTCGTGTGAGCTATGAGGGGGAGTTTGTGCTCGCGTCGGACACGCCCTTCTACACGACCGACGCGCCGGAGACCAACAATGGCCCCGTGAGGAGCGTGATTGTGTTCCGATTGCGCCCTCTTGATGTTGAGTCGAAGCCAAGCACTTCGCGGCTAGATCGAGTCCTTGGGCAACAGATTGAGGATGTTTCTGTTGAGGAGCAGTGGACCGAGAAGATGTTTGTGGCGCCTAGCCAGGAGGTGTATGAGGCGGAGCGGCGTGAGCAGACGCTCGTATTGGCGTTTCGTGATCACTTGCTTAAGCGACGTCACAAGGTGTCGCGCCTAAAGATCGTGCCACCGGGTGAGGCGAAGCCGCTCTTTAGTGACTTGATAGATCGAACAACCAACACCCTGTTTGAGGCAAAGGGGAGCGTGGAGCGGGGAGCAATACGCATGGCGATCGGCCAGCTTGTGGATTACGGGAGGTTCGTTGTACCCCCGGCGCGTCTTGCCGTGCTCCTGCCCTCCCGACCACGTGAGGACTTGCTGGTGCTGTTGGAATGTGCCGGTGTGGAGTTGGTGTGGAAGGAAGGAAACACGTTCCTGGACTCCATGAACGGGGGGCTGATTGGATTGAGCGATGGATGAGGCGTGCACTTCGACTAGTCGAGAAGGCTAGGGTGACACGATGACCTACACCACCGTCGAAGGCAGACAGCAGATCCTCGACGCGCTCGGGGCCGCCGCCGACGAGATCGCAATGGCGCTTGCGCTACTGAGCGAGGCGTACGAGCACCTTGACGAAGGCACGGCGGAACGCTTGGAAGAGGAGCTGTTCCGCCCGCTGCAGGGGGCATATGGCCGTGCGAAGCGCGAGCATGCGGGGTTCGCTCAGCGCCACGACTTGGGGGGCCGCGAGTTCGCGACTCCCTCGCCGGTGGCGCCATCGAGTGGGACCAAGGGTTTGATCGACGCGGCCGTCGACGCGGCGAGCAGGGCGGACGGGATGTTGGGTGAGCTACAGGACTCGATGCTCCCGGTGGAGGTGGGGGACACGGAGTTGCGCGCCGGGGTGTCGAACGTCCGTGAGTTGCTGGCCGGAGCGAGGGCGCGAGCGCGGGAGCTCGTGCGGGTACTCGGCCGCTAAACGACGTTGGCGGGAGTTGCGTCGGCGGCGGGGGCGTCGCCCTGAGGGTGAAGCCCCCGCACGAGCAAAAGCAAAGCCTCAGACGTCCCCTGCGCGTCGTGCCCACCGCCGGCGAGCCTGCGCACGGCAAGCCCGGTCATCAGCGCGACGACCGTGGGGGCGTGGCGCTCGCCGTGTGGGATCCCAAGTGCTGTGAGGGCGGCGGCGGCGATCTGCTCGTGGGCTTGAAAGCAGCGCCGCGAGGCATCGCGTAGCTCGGGGTCGCGGGCGGCGTGGAGGTGGAGCTCGAGTTCGGCGATTTGCCGGGGAATCTCGGATGGGATGGCGGCCAGTTGCTCAATCGTTTGCGCGAGCTGCTCGACACCCGGTTTCTCACGGGCGAGAGCGACGGCGATCTGCTCTCGTCGGGTGGTCTCCTCTTCGACGTAGAGCAGCAGGCTCTCCCGCAGCAGTTGCGTTTGAGTGTCGAAGTGGTAGGTGAGCGAACCGAGCGATACCTCTGCGGTGGCTGCGACACGGCGGTTGGTGACCGCGGCGATGCCACCCGAGGCGATGAGTGTGAGTGTGGCGCGGAGCATGCGCTCGCGGGCGCTCGCCGTGGGGTGAGGGTTGCTTGCGGCTTGTGGGGTTTCCGAATCGACATGACCCGCGCGTGCGCGCGCGGAGTTAGCCTTGCTTCGCGCGCGCACGCGCGAGTCACCCTCTTTTTGCAATACCTCCCCCTGCTCCCCGGAGGCGACGGTCATATCGCGAGGACGGCGTGAGGGGCGATGCGCTCATGCCAGCGCTCGACCCGCTCAAGTTGAGCGGCGAGGGAGAGCAGCAACCCCTCGCTGTTGGCGGGACCGAGCAACTGAACGCCGATGGGGAGGCCGTCGTCGGTGAGACCGGCGGGGACGTTGACGCCGGGCCAGCCGAGGACGTTCCAAGGCCAGGCGTAGGGGCAGGCGCCCGCGATGAGCTGTTGTGTGGAAAAGCTCGACATGCCATCGCTCTTTCCGACCGGCAAGGGTGCGGCGGCGCTTGTCGGAGAAATCAAGACATCGTGCTGGCGAAAGAGAGAGCCGACGCGACCTTGGAAGCGTCGCTCGAGCCGCCGGGCGAGGGGGAGGACGGTTTTCGAGAGGACCCCGCCGAGCTGTGCGGTGGAGCGTGTACGGGCGTCGAGCAAGGAGGGGTCGGGCACGCGCTGCACCCACTCGTGTACCCCCGACTCGCCGCGGGCGACGAGTGTGAGTCCCATTTGTCCGTAACGAGGGTGGTGCTCGGTGACGGTATGGCCGAGCTCGCCGAGCACTCGTCCGATGCGGTGCATGGCGGCGTCGATCTCGCGGTGCAGGTGTACGGGGGCGCCGCTGAAGGCATGGCGGGTTGAGAGGGCGATGCGAAGGGAGCGCGGCTCGCGAGCGATCGCCTCGCTATATGGCTCGGGTGGGGGAGGGGGAGCGTGGAGATCCTCGGGATGATTGCCCGTGAGCACATCGAGTAGGAGCGCGGCGTCGGCGACGGTACGTGTGAGCGGGCCGAGACATGTGAGCCCGTTGAAGGCCTCACGGTCGGGCCAGGTGGAGATGCGCCCGCGTTGGGGCTTGACGCCGACGAGGTGACACCAGGCGGCGGGGATGCGTACCGAGCCCGCGCCGTCAGAGCCGACCGCCGCTGGGACCATGTGCGCCGCGACCGCCGCGGCGGAGCCACCGGAGGAGCCGCCGGGGGTGTGATGGAGGCTCCAGGGGTTGCGGGTGGCGCCGAAGGCGGAGCCCTCAGTGAAGGGGTAGAGCCCGACCTCGGGGGTGTTGGTCTTGCCGACGACGATCGCGCCCGCCGCGCGTAGACGGCGGACCATCTCGCAATCCCGCGCCTTTGGCTCGAACGGGCCGGGGCAGCCGAAGGAGGTGGGATGCTCGGCGATGTCCACATCGTCCTTGATGGCGATGGGGACGCCCAGCAGTGCCAGCCGCTCGCCGGCGGCGAGACGTTGGTCTGCCTGTGCGGCCTCGGCACGGGCGGCATCGGCGCGAATGACACGGAAGGCGTTGAGCGTGGGTTGGGTGGCGTCGATGCGCGCGAGTGCCTGCTCGACCAGATCGCGCGAGGTGACGCGTCCCTCGGCGAGCGCGGCGACGCTGTCCACGAGCCCGAGCGGCGCCTGAGGGCCGCGGACGCCGTTGGCGGACGGGTCTTGAAGTGAGTCGGTTGCGGAGGACATTTGGATAGAGGCAGCGTGCCCTGGTTCAAATCTCTCGCCAGGTGGCGTTCGTTCGAACGAACGAGCAGATAAAAGGTAGCACGGAGACCTTTCCGTCGCCACGAGCACCAGAGGGCACTTGTCCCCGAATGCGCGGTGGGCGGATAGGCGGCGGGCATACACTACGTTCGTGCCCGGTGGCGCCACAAGCCTGGATACGCCCGCGATGGTGCGCCGCTTCCATGCGGCGCGCCGGGACGGCGAGTTGGTGGTGTTGCAGGGCTTTCACGCGCTCAAGCACGCGCTGCGTTTCGGTGCCGAGGTGGAGCTCGTGGCGTGCGCCGACAGCGCCGAGTTGACGCGTCTCGCGGGTGGGCTCGCTCCCGAGCTGAGCGAGCGGATGGAGCGGTTGGCCGTTGTGTTGCCCGCGGAGGCGTTCAAGCGGTTGGGGCCATATGTGCCGCACACGGGCGTGGTGAGCATCGCGCGGCGCGTGGTGACAGACCCGCTCGCCTTGCTCGCAAGCCAGGAGCAGGCGCCGATCGTGCTGCTGGAGGATCCCCGCCACTTCGGCAACCTTGGCGCTGTTGTTCGTGTCGCCGCCGCCGCGGATGCGGGCGGTGTGCTCACAACCGGCCGCCAGGACCCGTGGGACCCGGTGGCCGTGCGGGGCTCGGCCGGGCTTCATTTCGCGCTGCCGGTGGCGCGCTTGGATGGCATCCCGCAATCCGACCGCCCCCTACTCGCGCTTGACCCGGATGGGGAGGAGTTTCGCCCCGAGGCGATTCCCCCGCGCGCGCTACTTGTCTTCGGCACTGAGCGCGACGGCCTCAGCGACGAGGTGCTCGCCCGCGCCGACGCGCGTCTGAGACTGCCGATGCGTGCGGGCGTGTCGAGCTTGAACCTCGCGACTTCGGTGTCCGCCGTGCTCTACAGCTTGCGCTTGGCGCGCACGCCGTAATCGACCTCAGCTTCCCTCCGAGGACATGTAAGGCGCAAGCTCACGCCGCGCGATCGAGAGCTTGTGGACCTCGTCCGGTCCGTCGGCCAGGCGTAGTGTGCGTAGGTGGGCGTAGGCCCAGGCAAGCGTGAAATCGTCGGAGACACCGCCGCCGCCGTGTACCTGGATCGCGCGGTCGATCACCTTCAGCGCGATGTTGGGCGCGGCGACCTTGATCGCGGCGATCTCGGTGCGGGCGTGGCGGTTGCCCACGGTGTCCATCAGCCAGGCGGCCTTGAGCGTGAGCAGGCGGGCCATCTCGATCTCGATGCGAGACTCGGCGATCCAGTCCTGGATGTTTGCGCGTGCGGCGACGGGCTGGCCGAAGGTGGTGCGTGAGACGGCGCGCTTGCACATCGCCTCGAGCGCCCGCTCGGCCGCGCCGATGGAGCGCATGCAGTGGTGGATGCGCCCGGGGCCGAGCCGTGCTTGGGCGATCATGAAGCCGTCGCCCTCGCCGGCGATCAGGTTCTCAGCCGGCACATGCACGTCCTCGAAGAGGATTTCGGCGTGGCCCTCCTGGTCCTGGTAGCCGAAGACGGGCAAACCGCGCAGGATCTGCACCCCAGGTGTGTCGATCGGCACAAGGATCTGTGACTGTTGGCGGTGACGTGGCCCGTCGGGATTGCTCTTGCCCATCACGATCATGATCCGGCAGTGGGGATGGAGCGCCCCGGAGGTCCACCACTTGCGGCCGTTGAGCACGAACTCATCGCCGGAGCGGTCGATCGAGAGCGAGATGTTGGTGGCGTCCGAGGAGGCGACATCGGGCTCGGTCATGGCGAAACTAGAGCGAATCTCACCCTCTAGTAGAGGGTTAAGCCACGCCTGCTTTTGCTCGTCTGTGCCGAATTGGTGCAGCACCTCCATGTTGCCGGTGTCGGGCGCCGAGCAGTTGCACGCCTCTGAAGCGATGTGGCTGCGTCCGAGGATCTCGGCCAGCGGCGCATAGTCGCTGTTGGAGAGGCCCGCGCCGTGGTCGGGATCGGGCAGGAACATGTTCCACAGCCCCGCCTCGCGGGCGCGGAGCTTCAGTTCCTCCATGATCTGTGGCTGGTGATGGGGGTCGCCCGAGTCGGCGAGCTGGCGCTCGTAGACGGGTTCGGCGGGGTAGACGTGCTCGTCCATGAACGCCCGCAGACGCTCCTGGAACTCGATGCAGCGCTCGCTCGGTTGGAAGTCCATTGCTGTCCTTTCGGCTCTCTCGCTCGTCCCTCACAGGCCGGTGGGCCGCCCAACACGGCGGGAGCAAAGCTCGTGCTGTGCGTGGGTGGGAATAGGATCATCGCCGATGACAGCGGGATCGGCCGATTACAAGGCGGCGGGCGTCGACTACGACGCCCTCGACGAGGGCAAGCGGATGGCTATGGCAAGGGCGCTTGCGACCTCGCCGCTACTCGCCGCGCGCGGAGGCCAGGCGCTCGACGCCTCGCGCGGGGAGCCCGCTTTTGCCTTCGACTTCGACGGTCGCACGCTCGCCTTCGTGATGGAGGGATTGGGCACGAAGTCGGTGATCGCGCGCCACTTGCTCGAGCAGCACGGGAGCGACCGCTTCGCCGATGTCGCCTATGACACGGTGGCGGCGATCCTCAACGACCTCTGCTGTGTGGGTGCACTGCCGCTGGTAGTCAACGCATACTTCGCCACCGGCGCGTCTGAGTGGTACGCGCATGGGAAGCGCTCGGCGTCGCTGCTGGAGGGCTGGCAAAGGGCCTGCCTCGACGCCGGCTGCGTGTGGGGTGGGGGAGAGTCGCCATCGCTGTCGGGGCTCGTGAGCGAGCACGACATCGAGTTGGCGGGCGCCGCCGTCGGCGCGGTACCAGTAGGCCGCTCGGCGATCCTCGGCGAGCACCTCGAACCGGGCGATGAGATCGTGCTTATCGCGTCCAGTGGGATGCACGCCAATGGAGCCTCGCTTGCGCGGCTGCTAGCCGACAGGTTGGCGGACGGCTACGCGACAAAGCTACCGAGCGGGCGCACGCTCGGTGAGGCGCTGCTCGATCCCTCCGTGATGTATGTGGGCCTCGTGCAGGCGCTGCTCGAGTCCGGTCTGCGGGTGTCCTACTTCAGCCACATCACCGGCCACGGTCTGCTCAAGCTGATGCGCCCGTCGAAGCCCCTGACCTACCGCATCCACGCGCTGCCGCCCGTGCCGGAGGTGCTCGCCTTTCTTGTCGAGCAGGCCGCTCTCAGCCCTCATCAGGCCTACTCGACTTTCAACATGGGCTCGGGTTATGCGGTCTATTGCGAGCCGGGCGCGGGCGAGCGGGTCGTGGCGCTGGCCCAGGGACTTGGCTTGCAAGCCCTCGTCGGAGGCTCAGTAGAACAGGGTCAGCGCCAGGTGATCGTCGAGCCGGTGGGCATTCGCTACGCCGGAGATGAGCTCGAGCTGTCGGCCTCGGAACACCCACCTGGTTGAACGTGTCTGCCGATATGGCTAACCTTAAGGGCATATCGCCAATAGTTCCCGGGCGGCTGAGACGTTTGGGAACTCGATGTCGCCGGACGGTCAACCATCCGGAGCTACTCGGATCGAGGGCGACCCGTCCATCAACAGAGGAGAGAAGCTGATGCGTAGAGCATCCACCCGTTTGGCCTTGCTCGGCCTTGCCGTTATGGCGGTGGTTATGCCTGCGACCGCGCTTGCTGCACCAGAAGTCGCGGTCAAGGTCAAAATCCTGCCGATCCTGAAGAACCTGTCCAAACCCAAAGGCGGCGTCTGGCCGCACACGGGCAACTTCTTGGGGGCGCCGGCCGCGCTTGAAACCAAGCTCACGATCAAAGGCACCGAATACGGTGGATTCCCCGCGCCGATCAGGAAAGTCGTGGTGTGGCTGCCGAAGGGCACCGGGATCAACACCAAAGGCTTCAAGACGTGCGCGATAAGCGTTCTGCAGAACAAAGAACCGGAAAAATGTCCCGCGGACTCTTTGGCCAGCCCGGCCGGTCACGCGCCGGAAAGCGCACCCGCTAGCTGCCCCTCACCGCCGCTCGCCGGTGGCGCCGGAGAAGCGTGCGGTGTCGTCAGCCTCGGCAAACAGCGTGTCCATGAGGCCGTGAAGATCCAGGCCTACTTCGCTCCCGGTGGAGGCTTGAACTTCTACGTCGAAGGTGTCTACCCGACTGTGATCGAAATCCCGGTCGCTGGGAACTTCTCGAACGCCAGCGGCATCTTCGGCCGCAAGTTCACGAGCGAAGTGCCCTTGATCGAAACCTTCAAATGCGAAGCGGCCGAAATCGCCGAACACAAATGCTTCACCGACGGCATCGCCGAAACGGTGAGCGTGACTATCGGCGCGGCAAAAATGCAGGGCAAAAAACTGGTTTCGCTAGGAACGATCCCGAAGAAGTGCCCGAAGGGCAAAGCCTTCCCGGGCAAGGCCGAAATCTGGTTCGGCGCTGGGGCGGAATCGACCTGGGAAAAGGTCACCAAGGAAGTCAAGGTTCCGTGTCCTAAGAAATAGGCAGTAGGCTGCGCCCGCGCGATGTCGCGCGGGCGCAGTGGTTGAAGCGAACAGGAGGGGGGTGGCGTTCGTCTAGCAGGCGAAGCCGCCCCTCGCCTCGAAGTGGAGGGAATGGTCGGGTTGAGGGCAGAGATCCCATGGTGGAGGAGGCGCACGGCAGCCGTCGTGGGCGCCCTCGGCGTTGCCGCGCTTTTGGTCGCGGCCCTGCTGGCGATGTCCGCCGGGGGCTCAAGCGGCGGTTACTCCGTGCGTGCGATCTTCGACGACGCCGGCAACCTGACCTCTGGCGAGGATGTCAAGGTCGATGGCGTCAAGGTGGGCACCGTCGGATCTGTGTCGCCCACGCCGCGGGCCAAGGCGGCGGTGGTCTTGAACATAAGCAACCCCGGCTTTCAGGACTTCCGCGTCGACGCGAGCTGCACGATCCGTCCGCAGGCCCTGATCGGTGAGAAGTTCGTCGACTGCCTCCCGACCGAACCGCGCGTGGAAGGCACGCCGCTGCCGCCACCGCTACAGAAGATCCCCTCCGGCCATGAAGGCTCGGGAGAGGTGCTGTTGCCGGTCGCCAGAACCCACAGCCCGGTGGACGTGGACCTGCTCGGGGACATCACGCGCCTGCCCGAGCGCCAGCGTTTGACGATCATCGTCAACGAGCTGGGCGCCGGCTTCGCCGGGCGGGGTTCTGACCTCAACGCCGCGATCCACCGCGCCAACCCCGCACTGCAGGGGCTCGAACAGGTGCTTGCGATCCTGGCCAAAGAGAACAAGGTGCTGACCGATCTCGCCGTCGAAGGCGACCGCGCGACCGCGCCGCTCGCCGCCGAACGCTCAAAGCTCGTCGGGTTCATCAACTCGAGCAAGACGGTGGCGCAGGCAACCGCCAACAACCGCGGCGCGCTCGCGCAGAACATCAAGGACTTTCCCGCCTTCCTCGAACAGTTCGGCCCGGCGATGGAACGGCTCGGGCGTTTCGCCGCGCAGACGACGCCGACGCTCACCGACCTCGGCATCGCCGCACCGGGGATCAACAAGACCTTTGAAAGCGTCGGGCCCTTCTCGAAATCCTCAGAAGCCTTCTTCTCCGCCTTTGGCAAGAACGCCAAGACCTCGGCCGCCGCGCTCAAGCAACTCGAACCGCTGCTCGGTTTGGCAAAGTCGCTGGGCAAGCAGGCCAAGCCCTTCGCCGGCAACTTCTCCGGCCTGCTCACGAGCCTGAAGACGACCGGTGGCCTGGAGCGCCTGCTCGACTTCATCTACCTGGGCTCGGGCAGCATCAACGGCTACGACGCGCTCGGGCACTTCCTGCGCGCCGAAGTCTTTGCGAGCGTGAGCTGCCTGAGCTACGCGGCTACGCCGGGCAATTGTCCCGGCAATTTCATCAACACGGGTGCCAGCGAAGCGAAAGCCTCCGCCGCCCCGAGCGGATCGACCAGTCTCGTGATGAAGCGCACGCTCGCCGTCTTGGGAGGCATGACACCGGCCGAGGCGATTGCCAAGTACCCGGGCTCGGTCACTGGGAGGGCAGGTGCGACAACGCCAAGCAGCGGCTCGCTGGCGCCCGCTCAGCCCGTCGGTGGCGCGGCGGCGGGAACCACGTACTACACGCCCGAAGAAAGCTCAGAAGCAAGTGGTCTGTTGCTCAACTACCTGCTCGGGAACTGACCTGATGATTCGACGACCACCCACAACGACCCTGCTGCCGCTGCTTGCGAGCGCGGCGCTGCTGCTGCCCGCGGGGTGGGCCTTCGCCGACCCGACCGTCACGGCCCGGACGACAGAAGCTCCACCCACCGTTTCGGACACGACGACCGTGCCGGCCCCGCCATCGCCCGAAACCTCCGCACCCACGACCACGACGGCGACTCCTACACAGACGACGGAAACGACGACGGTTGTGCCGGCCCCGCCGGAAGTGCGCGCGCAACGCCATCAGCGGAGCACGGTCAAGCCCTCCCACAAAGGCACCGCGAAATCCCCCGCCCACTCGCAAACGAGTTCCACGGCGCATGCCAACGCCAACGCGGTGTCCCCCGCGACGCTCACGCCACCGCTGCCCTCGACCCTGGGCGGCTCGATCGCGGGTGTGCCGAGCTTCTTCATCGACAGCTTCAGCATCCCGCCCTTCCTCCTGCCGATCTATCAGGCGGCGGGCGCCGCCTATGGGATCCCCTGGCAGGTGCTGGCCGCGATCAACGAAGTCGAGACCGACTACGGGCGCGACCTCAGCGTCTCCTCCGCTGGGGCTGAGGGTTGGATGCAGTTCATGCCCTCCACCTGGGCGCAGTATGGGGTGGACGTCAACCGGGACGGCTTCCAAGACCCCTACAACCCCGCCGATGCGATCTTCGCGGCCGCCCGCTACCTCAAGCAGTCCGGTGGCGACACCGACATCAGGGCAGCTGTCTTCTCTTACAACCACTCGCAGGCGTACGTCAACTC
This sequence comes from Solirubrobacteraceae bacterium, assembly GCA_036495305.1. Taxonomy (GTDB): domain Bacteria; phylum Actinomycetota; class Thermoleophilia; order Solirubrobacterales; family Solirubrobacteraceae; genus Palsa-744. Next base: position 26,470 of record DASXNB010000028.1, read on the forward strand.
GGTGATGTTGCGTGCGCGCTTGCTCGGCGGTACCCCACCCCAATTGCTTGGAGCGATCACCGGTTTGACCGAATCGCGCTTCCCCGTGTACGCCGCGGCGCACTACAGCGACGGCTTCCCGAGCACCGAAGGCGTCGCTTCGCACACGGTGCCGGGCACGACGATCTACACGCAGGCCGATGCCCCCGTGATTGCGGTGCAGGACGGTCGTATCACGCAGATCGAGAACCCCGGTCCGCTCGGTCCCAGCATCTCGCTGCGCGACGCCTACGGAAACACCTACACCTACGCGGGGCTTGGCACGCTCGCGACGCTCTACCCGGTGCTTGAAGCGGTCGAAGCGAAACGATCCGCGCGGGCGAGCAACTCGCTGGCGAGCTTTGGCTCAGGCACGAGCAGCGCGAATCCTGTGACCAGCGGCGCGACGCGTGTCTTTCGGGCCGGCTCTGACAACGTCTACCTGCACCCGCTGCACGTCGGTGCGCAAGTGATCGCCGGGACCGTGCTCGGTCACGTGGCGTCCTCCACCGAACCCCATGTGGTCTTTCAGATCCGGCCGGCGGGGGCGCCCCCGGTCGACCCCAAGCCGATCCTCGACGGCTGGGTGAAGCTACAGAGCTCGGCGGTGGTCAAAGCGAAGGGTCGCGATCCCTTTGCGCGGATCACGCCCACACCAGGACAGGCACTGCTCGAGTCAAAGACCCAGCTCGACCAGCAGGTTCCGCGCGACCGCGGCATCCACCTCGCACCCTGCGAGCGGCAGTTGATCTCCGACGGCAGGGTCGACCGCCGTGTGCTCGCCGCGCTTGCCTACCTCTCCGCCTCCGGGATGAAGCCGACCGTCTCCGCCCGCAGCTGCGGGCAGACATCGACCGCCGGCGCCGAAGCAATACCTGCGGCTTCGCAGGGTCTTGCCATCGATATCTCGGCGGTGAACGGCCAACCCGTGGATGACTCGCACGGTCCCACTTCGATCGCGACCGTGTTCGTACACAAGCTCGGCCAGCTCCAAGGCGTCACGCGACCGGTGGAGATCGCGAGCTCGACGCGCTTCGCCGGAGCCGCCAACAGCGTCGCGCTGCCCGGGGTCAAGCGTGTGATCCAAGTCTCCTTCACCGCGTTGGGCGGGGCAAACGCCCGTGCCGCCGGTTTCGGAGCGGGCCTGACACCGGCGCAATGGCTGAAGCTCGTGTCACGGCTTGGGCAGGTGCCAGACCCGGCTGTCGGCTCCAAGCCATCGAGCGCCGCCATCCCCGATCCCTCGACTCCGGCCGCCGCACGCCAGGAAGGCAAGTAGTCGATGGCCACCACGGTGCCACCTAGCCCTCCGGCGGCGACGCCGCCTCCGCTTCCGCCGCCGTCACGTCCTCCCCGCACGAGGACCATGCGGATCGTCGCGGTGAGCACGCTCGCGGTCGTGGTTGTGGTCGTACTGGTACTCCTGCTCGCGGGCGGCAAAAGCGCGACTTACGAGTTGATCTTCCCCGAAGCCGGCCAGCTCGTGCGTGGGGATCAGGTGCAGGTCGGTGGCGTGCCGGTGGGCTCGATCAAGGACATCACGCTGCTCCACAACTACGAGGTGCGCATCAAGATCAACGTCGAATCCTCGCTCGCGCCGCTACACAAGGGGACGACCGCCGAAATCCGGGTGCCCTCGCTCTCGAGCGTCGCCAACCGCTACATCGCGCTCTCGCCCGGACCGAACAACGCGCCCGCGCTGCCCTCGGGCTCAACGCTCGGCATCACCACCACACACGGCGTGACCGACCTCGACCAGCTCTTCAATATCTTCACGCCGAAGACCCGTAGGGGCCTGCGCCAGTTCATCCAAGGCAACGCCGAAAGCTACACGGGTGTGGCGCCGCAGCTACAGGTGGACTCGCAATTCTTCCCGCCCGCGCTCGCGGCCGTAGATCACGTGCTCGCCGAGTTCGGCCGCAGCGGGCCGACGCTCACAAGCTTCCTTGTTGAATCCGCTAAGGCAACGACCATCCTGGCCGCTCGCAGCCAGAAGCTGACAGACCTCATCTCAAACGCCGACACCACCTTTACCGCGATCGGCTCCGAGCAGACGAGTCTCACCGCCGGCCTGAAGGCGCTGCCGGGCACGCTCAAAGAAGGCAACCGCACGTTCGAAGAGCTCCCCGCAACGCTCGGCGATCTGCGCAAGTTGATCGACGTGTCGAAGACCGGCACAAAGGAACTTGCGCCCTTCTTCGCCAAGCTGAGGCCGCTCGTGATCGCCGGGACACCGGTCGTGGCCAATTTCAGCGAAGCAATCAGCAAGCCGGGTTCCAGCAACGACCTCACCGAAGTGGCGCTTGCGCTACCGGAACTCGCTCACACGCTTGTCACCGCATCGCCTGACAGCGTGCGTGCACTTGAAGAATCGGTTCCCATCACCTCGCTGTTTGGCCCATACACGCCTGATCTCGAGGGCTTCATCCGCGCCTTCGGCCAAACGGCCGGCTACTACGACGCCAACGGCCACTACGCACGCCTGGGAGGCGGTTTCCCCGACTTCGAACTCAACTCCGAAGGCACGCTGAAACCGGCTCCGCCCGCACAAGTGCTGAAAGGGCTGAAGACAGGTCAGCTGCGTCGCTGCCCGGGCGGTGGCACCCAGCCCGCGGCGGACGGCTCCTCGCCCTTCACTAACAACGGCCAGCTTGGCTGTGACCCCTCACAGACGCCATGAACCGCCGCCGCTCGAACTCACTTGCGGGCAGTCCGCTCCTGATCGGCGCGGTTACGACCTTGATCATCGTGGTGGCGGTGTTCCTCTCCTACAACGCCAACAACGGGTTGCCCTTCACCCCCACCTACAACATCAAGGTGCAGCTACCGGAGGCATCGGGCCTGCAGAAGGGCAACCAGGTGCGGATTGGCGGGACGCGCGTGGGTGTGATCAGCGCTCTGTCGCCCTATCAGGATCCAAAAACGGGTCGCGTGACGGCGATCGTCTCGCTCAAGCTCGAAAAGAACGTCGAACCGCTGCCCGCCAGCACCACGGCGATCGTGCAGTCGGTGTCGACCATCGGTTTGAAGTACCTAGCGCTTGAAAAGGGCCACGGCGGACGCACGTTGAAGGCAGGCGAAACGATCCCGGTGTCACAGACGCGCGAACCGGTGGACATCGACCAGTTCTTCAACATGTTCGACAAGAAAACGCGCGCTGCCAACCAGATCAACCTCACCAGCTTCGGCAACGGTCTCGCGGGTCGTGGGATCGGCTTGAACGAAACGCTTGCCACGTTGCGCCCGCTCGTCACCAACGCGATTCCGGTGCTGCGCAATCTGGTCTCGCCTCAGACGAGCTTCGGCCAGCTCTTTGTCGCGTTCGACCGTGCCGCCAAAGAAGTCGCTCCAGTTGCAAACGAACAGGCCGAATTTTACAGCAACGCCGACACGCTCTTCACCGCTTGGGCGAACGTGGCGCCCTCGCTCGAACAGACGATCGTCGGTGGGCCGCCGGCTCTGCATCAAGCCACCGTGTCGTTCCCGTTCGAGGCTGAATTCGTGGACAAGGCCGCTACCTTCATGCGCCTGTTGAAACCGAGTGCTCAGATCCTCACGACTGTCGCCGCTCCGCTCGGCCACGCGTTCTCTGTCGGCGCCGTCAACATACGTGCCGCGACGACGCTCGCCCCTGAGCTGACCGAAGCCTCGAAGGCGTTCGCCGCCTTCGCCAAGAATCCGCTCGTGACCGGTGCGATCGAAGACCTGACGCACACCTTCGGTCTGGGCAACCCGCTCCTTGAAGGTCTGACCCCCGTACAGAAGAACTGCAACTACGTGACGCTCACGTTCCGCAACCTCGCGAGTGTGCTCTCCGAGAGCGTCGGCGTGGGCACGGTCGGACGCGCCGCTCCTGTGCTCGCGCCAACCGGTCCCAACAACGAGGGCTTGCCCTCCTCAGCCCCGGCGAACGGCCCCACGGTCGAAAACCACTTGCACTACAACCCCTATCCGAATGTCACGGGGCCTGGCCAGCCGCAAGGACTTTGCGAATCCGGCAAAGAGATCTACAAGACCGGCGAAACGGTGATCGGGCCTTCGCCCAGCGCCAACAAGATCGCGCCTGAAAAGACCAAACGCGAAAACAACCTCTTCGGCGAAGAATATTCCGCCCAGACGCTCGAAGCGCTCGGCATCGGGAAGTCCAAGGGGTCAAAGAAATGAGCCGCGTACGCTGGTGGAAACGCTACGACGAGCTGCCCGTTCCGGAGCTGCAGAAGTCAAACCCCGTGCGCTTCGGGCTGATCGTGATTGTGCTCACCGCGATCGTCGTGTACTTCGGTTTCACAAAGCACATCCCGTTCAAGCACGGTTTCAAGCTCAAGGGCGTGTTCTCCACAGCTGTCAACATCAGCCCCAAATCGCCGGTGCGCGTGGCGGGCGTAAACGTGGGCACCGTCAAGTCGATCGAACGCGTCGGCAAAACAGGTGTCGTGACGATGGAAATCACCAAAGGCGGCCTGCCCATCCACAGTGACGCGACGCTCAAGATCCGCGCGCGCATCCTGCTCGAAGGCAACTGGTTCGTGGACCTCGAACCGGGCACCCCCTCCTCGCCCACGGTCTCCTCCGGCTATACGATCCCGATAACGCAGACCGCCGATCCGGTACAGCTCGACCAGATCCTCGACGCGCTCAACACCGACACGCGCGCCAACCTGCAGACGTTCCTGGCTGAATACGGTGCCGCTCTGACTCGCAAGCCAACCGCGATAGAGAACGCCGAACAGAACCCCGCGGTACGGGGCCTGAACGCCGCGCAGGCGCTCAAAAAGACCTACTTCGACAGTCCCAAGTCTCTAAGGGGGGCGGCGATAGTCAACCAAGCGCTCGGCGGTGTCGAACAGCACGACATCTCAAAGCTCATCTCAGGCGGAGCGAAGCTCTTCGCCAAGCTCGACCTGCACGAACAGGTGCTCGGGGAATGGGTCGAAAACTTCGACACGTTCCTCGGCACGCTCGCCTCGCAATCGAGTGGCCTCGCGACGACGGTGGCCGAGCTACCGGGCACGCTCCAGACCGCCCGTCGCGCGTTCACCAGCTTCAACGCTTCCAATCCAGCCGTCAGGAAATTCTCGCTTGACTTGATACCGGGTGTGGAACAGACGCCCGCCACCATCAAGGCCGCCTACCCCTGGATAGAACAGGTGCAGGCGTCGTTTGGTCCGACCGAGGTCGGTGGCGTGGCGAAGGGCCTGAACGAAGCCGCTCCGACCATCGCCAGCTTGATCGTCACGCAGCCCGCATTCTTCAAGCAGCAGGACCTGCTCTCCAAGTGCTTCAGCAAGATCGTGTTCCCGGCCGGAAACACCAAGCTGCAAGACGGAGCGAACACCTCGGGTGTGGAAGCGTATAAGGAGTTCTGGTACTCGATGGCCGGCCTCGCCGGCATAAGCCAGACCTTCGACGGCAACGGCCCCACGAACAGGTTCATGGTGAGCACAGGTGGTGAAACGCTGCTGTCGGGGCGCGCAAGCATCGTGGGCGTCAAAACGAGCGGCAAGAAAGAACCGCTGCTTGCCCACACATCGCAGCCTCCGCTCGGCACGAGCCCGGCCTTCCCCGCCACAGAGCCCCCGTACAAGCCGCTTGTGCCGTGCTACACACAGGCGCCGCAAAACCTAAATGGTCCACTGGCGCACGGTCCGGCTGATGGGAGCGGCGGATGACGCCTGAGGAGCAGCATCACGGCGAGCGCGGGCTGCGCGACCAGATCGGCCGCTACCGCACCGCGTTCATCTCGGTCGTGGCGATGGTGGTGATCGCGCTGTTCGTGGGCGGCTACATACTGTCCCACGAGCGTCTTTCGCTGCCGGGATGGTTCCCCGTGCTCGGCAAGAACTACGTCACGCTCAAGGCCGATTTTCGCACCGCGCAGGCGGTCACCCCCGGCCAGGGCCAGGCGGTCACGATCGCGGGCGCGAAGATCGGCGAAATCGCGAGTGTCAAGTCCGATGAAGGCGACGCGCTCGTAACGATGAACGTCGAACCGAAGTACGCGAAATACATCTATCGCGACGCCACGATGCTGTTGCGGCCGAAGACCGGGTTGAAGGACATGACCGTCGAGGTCGATCCCGGCACGCCGAGCGCCGGTAGCATCCCGAGCAGTTACACCGTGCCCCGCTCGCAGACCGCGCCAGACGTGAACTTCGAGGAGTTCCTGTCGGTGTTCGACGCCGAAACGCGCGCCTACCTGCAGGAGCTGCTCGCCGGCGCGGGCGAAGGGCTGAAGGGCAACTCGGCCAACCTCTCGGCCACCTTCAAGCGCTTCGATCCGATCGCGCTGTACACGCGTAAGATCACCGCGCAGTTGCAACTGCGTTCCAAGAACATCGAACGCGCGATCCACAACTTCCAACTGATCGTGAGCGCGCTGGGCGACAAGGACACAGAACTCGCGCAGGCGATCGACGCGTCGAACGCCGTCTTCCAGACCTTCGCCGAACAGCAGCAGAGCTTTGAAAAGACACTGCACCTGCTGCCGGGCACGCTCGCCAAGGCAAAGAGCGGGCTCGGCAAGCTCGCGACCGCGGTCGGGGTCACCGGTTCCACCCTGACCAAGCTCGATCCCTTCGCCAAGGAACTCGGCCCGGCACAGGAAGCGACGCGCTCGCTCTTCAAGCAGAGCACCCCGATCTTCAAGAACCAGCTGCGGCCCTTCGCGCGCGAAATCCTACCGGTGGTCAATCAGCTCCAGCCGTCGCTGAAGGAACTCGGCGAAGCTTTCCCGGGCCTGGAATCGAGCTTCGCGGTGTTCAACGAATTCCTCAACGAGCTCTCCTACAACCCCGGCACCAACAAGGGCGGTTTCATGTCCTTCCTGTTGTGGGCCAACCACGACCTCAACAGCGTGATCAGCTCCGCCGACGCGCACGGTCCGGTCGGACGCACGCTCCTCTACCTGAACTGTGGCGTACTCAAAAACCTGCAGGGGGCAACCGAAGTGAACAAGGCGGTGAAGTTGCTCGTCGCGTTGCTCGACCCGCCCTCCAAGCAGGAATGCGAAGCGCATGGCCTCAGTGAAGTGACCGCGGGCGCCGCTGCGGCGAGGGCCCGCTCGCACTCGACTCCGCGCGGTGGCCTCACACTGAAACTGCTCGGCTCCAAGAACAGTGCCTTCGGGAAGCTCGCGAGCGCAAGTGGGGGAGGTCGCTGATGCAGAAGCGCGCGCCCACACTGGCCAACATCCTCGTGATCGTGCTGTTCGCACTCAGCTGCTTCGGGCTACTGCTGTTCCTGTGGGAGTCCTTCGGCGGGCCGGTGCCGCTGAAGCCCAAGGGGTACCGCTTCACGGCTGTGTTCCCGCGCACGCTCGCGCTCGCCGAACAGTCAGACGTCCGTATCAGCGGCGTGAACGTCGGGCATGTCATCACGATCAAGTACGACAAGGACGGCTTCGCCCACGCGCAGATCGAAATCGCTGGCAAATACGCGCCGATCCCCTCCAACATGCACGCGATTTTGCGTCAGAAGACGCTGCTCGGCGAGACCTACGTGCAGCTCAAGCCAGAGGCTGCGGGTGCGTCGTCGCTGGCCGACGGGGGCACGCTCGGGCTGGCGCACGTGGAACAGTCGGTGACTCTCGACGACATCCTCGCCACGCTCAACCCCAAGACGCGCGCTTCATTCCAAGCGTGGATGCAATCTCTGGCCGAAGGTCTCGGTGGTCGTGGCGAACAGATAAACGCAGGTTTCGCCGAGATCCAGCCACTGATCGAAGACGCCAACAAGCTGGTCGGGGTCGCCAACTCGCAGGAGGGCGCGCTGACAGCGTCGATCCACAATACGGGTGTCGTGTTCGACGCCTTGACGGCGCGTCAGGGGCAGTTCCGCGGGTTCGTCGAAAACGGCGAGCGCACCTTCCACGCGGCCGCTGAAGCCAGCCAGGAGTTCGCGCAAGCGTGGCGCGAACTGCCCGCCTTCGAGCGCAACTCACAGACGGCCCTGCGCAGCGTCGACAGCCTCGCCACCGATGCGGTGCCGTTCTTCGACCAGTTCCGCCCCGCCGAGGAACAGCTCACGCCTCTGCTCCAGGCTGTCAAGCCCTTCACCCCGCCGTTCGACTCCTTCCTCACAGCGCTCGGGCCGTTCGCGAAGGCCGCAAAGACAGGGTTCCCGGCCGTCAAGCCGGCGACGGAACTGACGGCCCCGCTGCTTGCGGCCACGAGCCCGGTGCTGCACAACCTCAACCCCTTCCTTCAATACCTGAGCGAGTTCGAGCCCGAGCTGCAGGCGCTGTTCGCCAATGGGACCGCCTCGACGCAGACGCACGAAAAAAACGCCAACCTCTTCGGCAAGGGGCCGCCGCAGCACTTCCTGAAGGTGCTGCAGGTGATCACACCCGAAGGTCTTTCTGTCTACCAGCAGCGGATCGGCACCAACCGCGGCAACGCCTACCCGCTCCCCGGATCCTTTGCGTCGCTCGCGAGCGGCCTGTCGGTGTTCAGCAGCTCCTCATGCGCCGATTCGGCGCCTACGCTGAACGGCCCCGAATCGGGAGCGCTCACCGAAGATATCCTCGAACAGCTGATCGGGCTTGAACCTGGCAGTCGCAAGAAAGGCACGCCGGTCGAAAACCACGCGATCTACCCGCCTGTGGCCAACAACCCCGAAAAGCCGGCGAACGTGATTCCCGCCCCCGCCTGCAAGCAGCAAGGCCCCTTCACGTTCAACGGGGAAACCAGTCAATACCCGCACGCCACTCCGTCGAAGTAGCGGCCGCGCTCTCGAGCGCGCCCTCGTGGCCGAGATAGGGGAGCAGCGCGAAATAGGTGAGGTCGGGCGCCAGCGAGGGTAGTTCCGCGACGCGCCCATCGAGCGTGCGGCGGTGGAGGATCGAGGCGATACCGCCCACGATCGCTTCCGATGTCTGCGGTGGGAGCTGGTCTGCATATGGAGATTTTGCGCGGCCGCGCTCGATCAGCGACGTGAACAGAGCCGTCACCTCGCGCTGGCGCTCGCAACCGGCCGGTCCCGCGTAGAGCATCTCCACGAACAGCACACGCGCCGCGTCGGGATGCTCAGCGAGCGCATCCAAGAGCCGCTCGAGACCAATCCGCACGAGCTCCTCCCAGGGTGCATCCAGCTCGAACTGCGCGATCGCGGCTCGTTCGGCCTGCCCGATCAAGTCTTCCGTTGCCTCCGCGAAGCAGTGGTGCTTGTCGTGGAAGTGCTCGCTGAACACCGCCTCCTCCAAGCCCGCGTTTGAGAGCACGCGACTGGTCGTTGTGCGGTCATAACCCCGTAGGGCCACCGTTTCGATCATCGCCTCCAGCAGCCGCTTGCGGGGGTCGGGGCGCGTGGGCAGCGCCACCGCCATGTGCGGGCGGGAGTCCGCTGTCTGCTCCGCTTCGGCGTTTGAGCGCCCTTCAAATGACATGGCCCTACCTCCCAGGCCAGCATCGTAGACCCATAGGCCCCGATATGTCAAGTGGATGTGTATGGGTTGGTACCCCAGGCGTGGTTGATGAGGTCGCCGAGGGTCACTAGTATCTGCACCGTGGAGAGCGAGGGCACTCTTGGGGAGAGCGATGAGTCTGTGAGCCCCGGCGCGCCGGTTGGCGTCGAGGATGACGGCGAGGAGTTCCAGTACCACGCGGGCGAGGGCGATCTCGACCTTGCGGGCGAGGCCACCGACCGCGAGTGGTCGATCCGCTGCGTTGACGTGGTGAAGCGCCTGGCCGGTATCCCCGTGCTGAATGGGTTGAACGTCGCCATACCCGACGACATGATCACCGTCGTGCTCGGCCCTTCGGGCACAGGCAAGAGCGTGCTCATAAAGCACCTGATCGGGCTGATGTTCCCCGACTCCGGGGACGTGCAGGTGCTCGGCAACTCGGTCCCTTCGCTCACGATGCCAAAGTTGCTCGAGCTGCGCCGCAGGATTGGTGTGCTCTTCCAGGACGGCGCATTGTTCGGGTCGATGTCGGTGTTCGACAACGTCGCGTTCCCGCTGCGCCAGCACACCGACATGTCAGAGGGGCAGATCGGCGAGCGTGTGCGTCGCCGTCTCGCCGACGTGGGTCTTGCCGAGGCGATGGACGACGCCCCCTCGCAGCTTTCCGGGGGAATGCGAAAGCGCGCGGGCTTTGCGCGGGCGCTCGTCACCGAGCCCGACATCGTGATCTTCGATGAGCCCGACTCGGGCCTTGACCCGGTTCGCACCGCGCTCCTGTGCGAACTGATTCAGGAGATGCACGAGGTCAACGGGGGCACTTACATCGTCGTAACCCACAACATCGCCTCCGCCCGTCAGATCGGCGAGTACATCGCCCTCCTGTGGCGCGGACGGATCGTGGAAGCCGGTGACGCCGAGCGCATGTTCTCCTCCGAGAACCCGTTCGTCAGGCAGTTCCTGAGCGGCTCCGCCAGCGGTCCGCTCGGCATGGACTAAAGCCAACTGTCTGTTGTGGGAGCCTGACCGTATGCGAACATATGTTCGCTCATGGTCGTCTGCATCCACATTCCTCGTTTTGCGCTGAGCGTTGCCGCCGGCGGCGCTCAGGCGCTGGCTGGCAGGGCGCTCGCGCTCGCGCCGATGGCCGGGGCAGAGCTGCGCGTGGGGGAGGTGTCGGGCGCCGCTGAGGCTTACGGTGTGACCGCTGGGATGGCGATGGGGGAGGCGCTCGCGCGCTGCCCCGAGCTCGAGCTCGTCCCCGCCGATCCGCTCGCCGTGGCGCAGGCGTGGGAGGGGGCACTTCGCGCCCTGGAAGGGATCGGCGCGGGTGTTGAGCCTGCGAATGGCGCCACAGCCTACTTCGACGGTGGGGGGCTGCGGGGAATGTATGGCTCGGATGCCCACACGCTCGCGGTGGCGCGCCGCGCGCTCGCAAGGCCCGTGAGGATAGGCGTGGCTCCCACGCGCTTCTGCGCACTCGCCGCGGCTTTAGCGGCGGGCACACGTCGCGCAAACATCGTCGACGCGCGCGAAGCACCCCGGCGTCTTGCCGCCGCGCCCGTGGAGCTGCTCGCTCATCGCGCAGAGACGACGATGCTGGTAGAGCCGCTCACACGCCTGGGTGTGCGCACGCTCGGAGAGCTGCGTGGTTTGGGTGCCCGTTCCCGCGACGCGCTTGCCGACCGCTTTGGCCGGGCGGGGATCATCGCCCATGACCTGGCGGGCGGCAAGGACGCACCGCTCAGCCGCCGTACCGTCGAGGATGCGCTCGCGGAGTCGTTGCACGTGGGCGACGCGAGCAGCGGCCCGATGCTCGGGCGGGTGCTGGGGGTGCTCGTCGACCGCCTGCTCGCGCGCCCCGAGCGCCGCGGCAGGACCCTGCGGGCGGTGGTGCTATCGGCGCGCCTCGAGGGAGGTGGCACCTGGCGCGAGCGGGTGGTGTTCCGCGAGGCGCTCAGCGACGCAAAGCGCGTGTGCTTGGCGCTGTCGTTGCGCCTCTCGCTGCTCCCGGCCCCGGCCGAGGCATTGCGCTTGGAAGCCGACCGCTTCGGCCCCTCAGAGGGCGAACAGCACACGCTGCTCGACCAGGGTCTACAAGCGCGGCGCGAGCGGCTGGGGGAGGCCGTCAACCAGGTGCGGGCGGTGGCGGGGCACGATGCCGCGCTGCGCGCCGTGTGCATCGATCCCGATTCGCGCGTGCCCGAGCGGCGTGTCGTGCTCACCCCGTTGCCGGGATGAGACCTCCGCACTCTCATCCGACTGCCCCGGGGAGCTGGTCAAGTGTCCACTCACCGGCCGCGACGAGCTGTCTACCCGCTTCACCGACAGGTCGACCACGTGCTCTCAACCTGCCTCGCACCGCCAGGGTGCGCACGCATGACGGGGCTCCGTGCTCGGTGGACGGCGAGCGGATCGAGGCGGTAAGAGAGTCGTGGCTGGTAGAAGACCGTTGGTGGACCGACGGTCCGCTGCGCCGCCGCTACTGGGAGTTGATGAATGCCCGTGGGCGCAACTTGATCGTCTTTCACGATCTCTGCGCCGGCGGCTGGTTCACCCAGGGCTTCTGAGGTGAGCTCTGAGTCTGTGACCCCGCCGGGAACACTCCGGCCCAAAACGCCGGGGACCCCACCCTATGTGGAGTTGCACTGCCATTCGGCCTACTCGTTCCTCGACGGGGTGTCCCTACCGCAGGAGCTCGCCCATAGCGCCGCCGAGAAGGGGCATGTGGCGCTGGCGCTCACCGATCACAACTCGCTGTCGGGGTCGATGGAGCTCGCCCAAACCGCCCCCAGCGAGGGCGTGAGGGCGATCCACGGAGCCGAGATAGATCTCAGCGACGGGCACCACCTGACCCTGCTCGTGCGCGATGCGAAAGGATGGCGAAACCTCTGTCGCATCGTCACGCACGCCCACGCGAACACGCGCGAGGGTAAAGGACGGGAGCGAGGGGACCCCTCGGTGGAGCTTCAAACCGTGCTCGACCACGCTGAGGGGCTAGTTTGCTTGACGGGTTGCGCCAAGCACGGGATACACGACGAGACCACCGCTGAAGCGCTGCTCGACGCGTTCGGTCCGGATGCTCTGCGCGTGGAGCTGCAACGCCCCTACGCCCGCCACGACCGCTCTCGCAACCGTGCGCTCGAGGCGCTCGCCAGAAGGCTTGGGGTTGAGTGCGTGGCCACCGGAGACATCCACGCCCACGCACGCTCGCGCGCCGAGTTGCAGGACGCGTTCGTGGCGTTGTGCCACCGCACCACCCTCGATGCCTGCGAGCCGTTGCGGCGCGGCAACCACAGCCACGTCATGAGCACCCCGCAAGCGATGGCGGGGAGATTCGTCGACCACCCCCGTGCCGTGCGCGAGACCCTGCGCCTTTCCGAGCAACTTACGTTCGACTTGACCAAGGACCTGGGCTACCGCTATCCGGGCTCCGAGGACGAGAGCGCCCCACGGAAACTCTCAGAGCTGTGTTGGGCGCGCATCGAAGACCGCTATTCACAGGAGGCCCTGCACGGAGCCACGGGCGCCGATGGCCTGCCGCTGGGAGGGCGCGCGCGTACGCTGCGGGCCGAAGCGCAGGCGCGCCTGGAGGAGGAGCTACGCGTGATCAACAAGCTCGGTTTGGCGGGCTTCTTCCTGCTCCACCACGAGATGCTCGAGCTTGCGCGAGATGTGGCGACACATGTGCGTGGGAGGGACACAACGAGCGTGCTGCTCGCCCCCGGTCGTGGCCGTGGCTCATCCGTGTCATCGATCGTGTGCTACCTCACGGGTCTCTCCCACATCGACCCCATCGCCGGCAAGTTGCAGTTTGGACGCTTCTTGCACGAAGACCTACGCGGGCTCCCAGACATCGATCTCGACTTCCCACGTGACATCCGCGCACAGCTGATCCCGCGCGTGCACGAGCGCTACGGACGCGACCGCGCGGCGCTTGTGGCGGCCTTCCCCACGTTCCGCGCGCGCGGAGCTATCCGTGAGCTGGGCAAGGCGCTTGGGCTGCCCCCAGGGGAGATCGAGCGGGTGGCACGCATGGCCGACAACCACAAGGGGGAGGTGGAGCGCGACATCGCCGCCACCCTCGCGCCATCCGCTGGGGGCCGTCCCGGTCGGGATGGACCGGTGCACTCCACCCGCTGGCAATGGCTCGCCCGGCTGGTGGGGGAGGCATACGGGTTGCCCCGCCATCTCTCTCAGCATTCCGGTGGGATGGTGGTGTCGACCCAACCGCTCATCGACTGCTGCCCGGTGGTGCCCTCGGCGATGGAGGGACGTCAGATGGTGCAGTGGGACAAGGACTCCTGCGCCGACGCGGGCTTCTTGAAGATAGATCTGCTCGGGCTGGGGATGCTCTCGGCGGTGGAACGGTGCGTGCAGGAAATCGCCCGCATCCGAGGAGAGCGGATCGACCTCTCCCGTATCCCCTTCGACGAGCCCGCAACGTTCAAGGCGATCCGCGCGGCCGACACGGTGGGGGTGTTCCAGATCGAGAGCCGCGCGCAGATGCAGTCGCTCAGGCGCACCCTCCCGCGCGACCTTGACGATCTCACCGTTCAGGTGGCGATAGTGAGGCCCGGGCCGATCCAGGGAGGGGCGATCAACCCCTACATCGAGCGCCGTGCGCGCCTGCGTGAAGATCCCGACTACGAGGTCCCCTACGAGCACCCGGTGCTCGAGTCAGTGCTCGAGAGCACGCTCGGCACGATCATTTTTCAGGATCAGGTGATGCAGGTGGCTGAAGTCTTCGCCGGCTTCTCGGCGGGCGAGGCTGAGGGGTTGCGCAGGGCGATGAGCCGCAAGCGCTCGGAGGAGGCGATGCGCAGCCATCGCGAGCGTTTCGTTGCGGGCGCGATGAGGCATTCGCGTGCTCACCCTCAAACGGCTGAGCGGGTGTGGGAGATGGTGGCGGGCTTCGCGGGGTTTGGGTTCCCCAAGGCCCACGCCGCGGCTTTCGGGTTGCTTGCTTACCAGTCGACGTGGTTGCGAGTGCACTATGGCCCGGAGTTTTTGTGTGCCCTACTCAACGAGCAGCCGATGGGCTTCTACGCCCCCGACAGTCTCGTTCACGAGGCCCAGCGTCGCGGCATCCCCATGTTGGGGCTCGATGTGAACGAATCGGGGGTGGAGTGCGCGGTGGAGGAGATCGAGCCGGTGGCGGGGGCGGAAGGGGCGGTGGGCTTGCATATGCACCGGGGTAACGGCAGGGGTCACTCCAATGCGTGCCTGGGTGTGCGACTCGGGCTGGGATACGTGAAGGGCACCGTGGCGGATGAGGTGCGCGAGCTCGTGGGCGAGCGCGAGCGGGGTGGTCCCTTTGCTGACCTGGGCGATCTCGCTGCCCGGACCGCTACACAGCGCCCCACGCTCGAGCAGCTCGCGTGGGCGGGCGCCTGCGACTCGCTCGCGGGGAGTAGGCGAGAGGCTTTGTGGCAGCTTGGGATCGCCTCCCCCGGAGAGCAAAGGGGGGATGCTGTGCAGCTCGCGCTGCCGATCGAGTTGCCCGATACCCCCCGCCTGCGTAGCTTGGATCGCTGGGAGCGGTTGCTCGCCGACTACTCCACCAGTGGGGTGACCGCCGCCGACCACGTGATGGCGGTGTTGCGCCCGCGCTTCTCGATTCCGATGCTCTCAACTAGCGCTCAGCTTACCCGCATGCCCGATGGCTGCTCGGTGGCGGTGGCGGGTATGGTGATCGCCCGCCAGCGTCCGGGAACCGCCAAAGGCACGATGTTCTTGCTCTTCGAGGATGAGTGGGGAACCGTCAACCTGATCGTTCCGGGGGCGGTGTACGAGCGTCACCGTCCCCTCGCTCGTGCCGAGCCGCTGCTGCTCGCCCACGGCCGTTTGGAGCGTGCAGCGGGGGTGGTGAACGTGCTGGTCCGCGAGCTCTCCCCGCTCGAGCGCTATGTGGTGCAGGAGACGCACGAGGGGGCGAGTGTGAGTCAACTGCCGAGCGCCGCCGCCGCGGACGAGCACGATGAGGGTGTGCAGATGGGCGCCGACCTGCGAGCCGTGGCCCCGCCGGTGCAGAGCTTCGCCTCCGGGCGGCGACGGTAGAGGGCGCCAAGCGGGTACTCTGCTTTGCGTGAACTTTCGCAAGCTCGGATCCAGTGATATCGAGGTGTCGGAGATCAGCCTCGGCTCGTGGCTCACCTACTCGGGGGGCGTAGAGCGCGAGCAGGCCGAAGCATGCGTGAAGGCAGCCTTCGAGGAGGGCATCAATTTCATCGACACCGCCAACGTTTACGGGCGGGGCGCATCGGAGACGTTGCTTGGGGCTGCCCTATCCAAATACGACCGCTCCTCATATGTGCTTGCCACAAAGGTGTATTTCCAGATGTCAGACACCGACCGGGGGCTCTCGGCGGAGCAGATTCACAAGCAAATAGACGCCTCGCTGGAGCGTTTGCGCACCGATTACGTTGACCTCTACCAGTGTCACCGCTACGACGACGACACTCCCCTACAGGAGACGATGGAGGCGCTCACCGAAGTGGTGAAAGCGGGCAAGGCTCGTCACATCGGTTTCTCCGAGTGGCCGGTAGAGAAGATCGAGGAGTCCCTTGCGCTGCCGGACGTCACCAAGTGGGTGTCAAGCCAGCCCCAGTACTCGATGTTGTGGCGTGGCCCCGAGACCGAGTTGATTTCGCTGTGCGAACGTAACGACATCTCCCAGATCGTGTGGTCGCCGCTCGGCCAGGGGGTTCTCACCGGCAAGTACCTTCCCGGTCAACCCCCACCATCCGATTCCCGCGCGAGTAGCGACTCGATGAGTGCGTTCATGGATCGCCTCACCCAAGACCCCGTGCTCGAAGCGGTGCAGCGTCTAAAGCCGGTGGCCGAGGGCGCCGGTGTGACTATGGCTCAACTCGCCCTCGCCTGGGTGCTACGCCAGCCGAACGTCGCCTCCGCGATAGTGGGCGCGAGTAGGCCCGAGCAGGTGCGCGCAAACGCATCCGCCTCAGGCCTCACTCTCGACGCTCAAACGCTCGCCGCGGTGGACGAGGCGCTCGACGGCGTGTTCGTAAGCTGAATCGCCTCCCCGTCTACTGCCTGACCGCCGACACCTCGACGAGGATCTTCACCTTGTCGCTCACCACCATGTTGCCCGACCCGAGCGCGGCGTTGAACTTGATGCCGAAGTCGGAGCGGTTGATCTGGGTGCCGGCGGACACCCCGACGCGGTCGTTGCCCTGATGATCGGTCTCTGAGCCCTCGAACTCCGCCTTCAACGTCACCGGACGGGTGACCCCGTGGATGGTGAGGTCGGCGTCGATCTCGAACTCCTGCTCGTCGTCGAGCGGGCGAATCGCGGTCGACTTGAAGGTGATCTGGGGAAAGCTCTCGACCTCGAAGAAGTCTGCTGAGCGCAAGTGCTCGTCACGGGCGGGCTCGCGCGTGTCAACGCTTGCCACCTCAACGGTGCCGAACGCTTTCGCCCCACCGGGTCCGACCTCGAGCGTGCCCTCGAACTCTTTGAACTGCCCCTTCACGGTGGCGATGCCAAGGTGCTTGACGTGGAACTCGACGCTGGAATGCACCGGGTCGACCTTCCAGGTACCGGTGGGGAGCGGAGTGGTGGACGCTGCTGGGGTGGCTACGGTGCTGGACATTGGAGGCTCCTTCTTGCTGGGGTTCTTGACGGGAAGTCGTTGCTCGCACAACTTATAACAGATGTTTGCGCATACAACTACCTAGGTTGCCGTAACCCACGGGTCGAGGTCCCGGTGGAGTCGAGTAAGCACGCATGTGCGCTCATCAGGCGCAACAATGCGGTGGTGGGCTCACCCAAGCTGATCCTGTTCGACATCGACGGCACCCTCATCGACACCGGTGGCGCCGGCGCGCACAGCTGGACGTGGGCCTTCAAGCGCCAGTTCGGTAGGGAGATCGACATCGCCGAACACTCCACCGCCGGGATGACCGACCCGGCGATCGGGCGGGCCACGTTCAGGGAGGTGATGAACCGTGAGCCCACCTCCGAGGAGCTCAACCGCCTGATGGGTAGCTATCAAGCGGTGCTACCCGACTTCGTGGCCTCCTCGCCCGACTACCGCGTGCTCGACGGAGTGGTGGATTTGCTCGAGCGTCTCACGAGCGATGGCGTTTTGCTCGGACTCACCACCGGAGGACTAGAAGCCGCCGCCCACGCAAAGCTCGGGCGTGGACAGCTCAACCACTTCTTCCACGTGGGTGGATACGGCTCCGATTCCGAGGACCGCACCACCCTCACACGCGCGGCTGTGGACCGCGGCAGGCGTATCCTCGACGGCAAACTCGACCTCGCAACGGTGTTCGTCGTGGGGGACACACCCCTAGACATCGCAGCCGCCGAGGGGGTCGGTGCGGTTTCGGTGGGAGTCGCGAGCGGTCGCTACAGCGTGGAGGAGCTGCGCGACGCCAATCCGGATCACGTGCTCGCCTCACTGGCTGAGCCGTTCCCAGGTACTTAGACGAGGCCGCAAAGCTCGCGCCGGCCTGGGGTTTAGCGTGTCAGGGCCGTGGCCCACCCGACGACCGAAACACGCACAGAGATGGTTCTGCCAGTCACGCAGGTCGCCGGACGCATCGGCGGCGCTCTGCGGGAACTCGGCGATGGGTGGATCGAGGGCGAGGTGACCTCGATTAGCGTTCATCGCGCCTCAGGACACGTGTATCTCACACTGGCTGACGAGTCGGCCAGCCTCGATGCCTGTGTCTGGAAGGGCCGGGTGTCGCGCTGCGAGCCGCTGCCCGCGCAAGGCGAGCTGGTTCAGGCCCACTACGAGCGCGTCGACTTCTACGCCCCTCGCGGCTCGACGAAGCTGATAGTCGACCGCATGCGCCCAACCGGAGACGGCGAGCTCCTGCGTCGCCGCGCCGAGACGCTCAAGCGTTTGCAGGCCGACGGCCTGTGCGATCCCGACCGCCATAAGCCGCTACCCGCGTTTCCCCACCGCATCGGCGTGATCGCCGCCCGCAACGACGCCAACGTGGATGTCATCCAGGCGCTACGCAAGCGCTTTCCCCCGCAAGACATTGTCTTCTGCGCAGCCTCGGTCCAGGGGGTTCACGCCGTCGGCTCGGTGATAGACGCGCTTGGACGACTTCAGTCGGTGGATGGCGTCGATGTGATCGTGGTCGCTCGTGGCGGTGGCTCTGCGGCCGACCTGCTGGCCTTTGACGACGAGCGTCTGTGTCGTGCGATCTTCGCGTGCTCGAAGCCGGTGATAACCAGCATCGGGCACACCAAGGACCGTCCCAACTGCGACCATGTTGCGGCGGCGTTCGCACCCGTGCCCGCCAAGGCCGCCGAGCTTGCGATCCGCTATTCCGCCGCGGAGTTGCTCGACGAGTTCGACCGCAATCGCACGGCGCTCGCTCGCGTGCTCGACCGACCTCGATTGATGGTGGAGCGTATGGGTGAGTTGCTACAGGCTTCGCGCTCGCGGGTGACGCGCAAGCGCCTTGACCTCATCGCCGCGCTCGACCGCCGCTCCGCCGAAGCGATGCGCGAGTTGCAACGGCGGCTCGCAACCCAACGTCAAGCGGTTGACGGCGAAGCCAGCCGGCTCTCGCCGGCGGCCGGACGGCTGCTCGCTCGCCACGCAGAGCGCGTATCGGGGCTTGGTGCCGTGATCGAGGCAAAGGACTTCCGCAGGCGCGGATGGGTGCTTGCCCACGACGGCGCCGGTCGTCCCGTCAAGAGCGCCGCCGGCCTACGGGTGCAAGAGGCAGTCGAGTTGAGCTTTGCCGACGGCGAGGCAACCGCCACCATCACCGATGTCAAGCGAGGGGAGAAGTTGTGAGCGATACAGAGCAATCGCAAGCCATCATGTTCGAGCCAACCGACGAGTTGGAGTTGCGCGCGGCCCGCTCGACAGAGCTTTCAGGGACTCGCTCCGCTGGGGCGAGCGCCGCGGGACAGGCGGTGGCGGACACCCCCGAGCCAATCACCTTCGAGCAGGGCTATGAGGAGCTCAAGCGCATCGTCGCTCGCCTCGACGACCCCGAGCTGCCGATCCACGAGATGTTCGAGGGCTTCCGTCGCGGCAAGGGTCTCGAGAAGACGCTCCGCGCCTACCTCCAGGAGCGTGAGGGTGAGCTAGCCGAGCTCGAAGCCGGGGGCAACCTCGCCGAGTTCGAGATCGTCGCTCCCTTGAACGGTTAGCGGCGCTGCACCACAAGCGCCTGCGTAGCCCGGCCAAACGGGCCTAGCTCGTCGTGCAAAGCGCTGTCAGACCAGCCGACGCCGTTCGGGTGCAGCAGCGTGCGGGCGTCGAGCGCCACCCACTCCCCTTGTGGCCGACGGTTCAGCGAGATCGCAAGGTCGGCGTTGATGAACAGGTACTCGTCGAAGGGGAGCGCGGCGGCGACCCCGTTGCCGAAGTCGGAGGTCGCCACGACACGCGCCAGCGGAGTTAGTGGCTCTCCTGGGAGCAGCGGGTGGCGCAGTCGCATCCAAACCCTCGCCGCACCCGTCGGGGTGTGGTTCGAGGTGGTGTCGAGCTCGGGCAACTCTCCGCTCAACGGATGGCCGCTGAGAAAGCGCATCTCCATGGCGCTCGCGGCGAAGCTCTTGCGGTCCATGTCATCGAGCGCGAACAGCACGTCCTTGCCCTCGCCCGGGGCCGGGAGTGGGGGCGGTTCAGTGGCATTCACTTGCGCGAGCGCGAGCTCGGGCAGCTCATCGGGCGCGGGCACGAGACGCAGGGCGGTGGCACGACACACAACCGTCTCGCCCGCGCTCAACTCCGCTTCCAACGCCTGCACCCGCCGACCCGGGCGCGAGATACGCGTGCTGAGCTTCAACGGCGCCATCGGCACCGGGCGCAGGAATTCAAAGGACAAGCGCGCGAACGGTAGCTCCGCCCCCGGCTCCATCCGCTCGAAGGCAAACGCGATCAGTGCCGCCGGCGCTCCTCCGTGAAGGGCGCGCGGGTCCCAAGGTCCTCGGGCGTGCTCGGTGGGCGTGTAGAGGCCGTTACCGTTAGTGGTGAAGATGCTGTCGTTCATGCGCGCGGATCGTATTTGGAAGTAACTTTTGCGGTCCGACGGCTGCCGGTTATCGGTCGACCGGGTTGCCGTCGCGCTCAGGCGGGCAGCCGTGCGGCGAAATCCGCGAGCTTGTCGGGATCGCGTAGTGGGGCTCCGTGCCCGAACAGCGCCAGCGCAGGGCGTAGCGCCGCGAGCCTTCGGATCGAAGCGCGGTTGCATACCGGGTCTGTTGTGAACAGCGCCGGTGGCTCGTTGAGCCCGGGGATGCCCGTCATCAGGTTCATGTTGTTGAGCACATCCCCCAAGATCAGCACGCGGTCTGACTCGCGCCAGTAGGACACGTGCCCGCGCGTGTGTCCTGGGGTGTCGAGTACGGTGAAACCGGCCACCTCGTCGCCCTCGCGCAGCACCTTTGCCACCGGGTGTGGGGGGCCCACCCAAAAGCGTTCCTGCATCCGCTTCATGGCGGCAGGCGCCTTCGCGCCTACGACGCTCCCGGTGGTCTCCATCGAAGGCACGTCGTCCTGTCCACACCACAGCGGTATACCGAGCCGCTCGCACACCACGTGACTGCAACCCTGGTGGTCGGGGTGTACGTGTGTGAGCGCGTGCGCGGCAATCGTGTGTCCCTCGATCTGCTTGAAGATGCGTTTCTCGGCCTGGCGGGTGGCGGCATCGATGAGCACGTCCCCCGCCACGTACACGTTGATCGCGTTGGGAGGGAACCCCTTGAGCATGTACACGTCCTGCGCAAGCTGCTTCATCGTGCTCCTATCTTCGGTCAAGGGCTTTGAGTGCGGCGTTTGCGACCGTGAAATCTACCGGCGCGACTTCTCCCAAGAGAAGCCCCGTACCGCGAAGAACAGTCCGAATGCTCCCCACAGCAGGATCACCACCAGGTCGGACAGGTTGCTGGAGAGGCTCGTGCCGGTCACCATCGCCCCCCACAGGCCGTCGATGAGCGGCTTCAAGGGCAGCGCGTCGGCGATGTTGCGCAGGAACGCAGGCGCGCTTTTTGAGTCGAACACGTAAAAGGACACGAACACCACCGGCAGGAACACCGCGTTCACGTACGCGGCGGTCGACTCGAAGTTGGGGATCGTGTGGGCGAACGCCACGCCTAGCGCCGCGAAGCACACGACGCCCGCCAGTACGAATACCACCAACTCCACCCATTCCTTGGGCCAGCCGATGCCGAAGAAGAGCCTTCCCGCCACCGTCACGATTGCTATCTGCATCGCAGTATTGGTCACCGCGTTGGCCGCCACTCCGCTGAAGTAGGAGCCGGTCGGCAGTGGGGTGCCGCGGATGCGCTTGAGTACCCCCCGCTCGCGTAGGAACACGATGTTGTATGCCAGCGCTGTGAACGTCGTAGACATCACACTCATCCCCGCGATAGCCGGGATCAGGAGGTTCAGGTCGTGCTGCTTACCGTTCAAGATCGCCCCACCCGCGACCAGGAACAGCATCGGCAACGCGAAATTGAAGAAGGCGGCGGAGGGGTTGCGCCAGAACATCTTGCGCTCCAACCTGTACTGACTCCAACTGAGGGCGATCGCGTCAGGCATCGGCTGTCAGTTCCAGGTAGACGTCCTCGAGCGTAGGGCGCCCCACGCTCAGCTCCTCCAAGCGCTCGCCGCGCGCAAGCGCCTCGGCGGTGAGCTCGTGCAGCGTGCGTGTCGGGTCGTCGGTCTCGACCTCCACGAGTTCGCCGCCGGTGTTGCGGTAGGCCACGCGATAGTGCGCGGCTCCCACGCCGAGCTCGCGCGGCGGGCCGATCGCCAGCACTCTCCCATCCTTGACTATCGCCACCCTGTCGGCGAGCGCCTGTGCCTCGTCCAGGTAATGGGTGGTAAGCAAAATCGTCTTACCGAGCGCCCTCAGCGAGCGGATCGTCTCCCAGGCGGCGCGCCTTGCCTCAGGGTCAAAGCCGGTGGTGGGCTCGTCGAGGAAGATCAGCTCGGGGTCGCCGATCAACGCGAGCGCGAAGTCGAGTCGCCGCAACTGTCCACCTGAGAGCTTGCGCGTGCGCACGTCGGCCTTGTCCTGCAGTCCGATCAGGCCCAACACCTCCTCCACTGCGCGAGGGTGGGGATAGAAACGTGCCCAGTGGCGCAGCGCCTCGCGCGGTGTGAGGTGGCTATAGATGCCACTTGACTGCAACACGATCCCGATGCGCTTGCGCAACGAGCCGTCGCGTGTCGCTGGGTCGTAGCCGAGCACCGACACCTCTCCTGAGGTGCGCTCGCGATAGCCCTCGAGGATCTCCACGGTGGTGGTCTTGCCTGCTCCGTTCGGCCCCAACAAACCAAACACTTCGCCGGTAGCCACCGAGATGTCTATGCCCCTGACCGCTTCGAAGTCGCCGTAGCGCTTGTGCAGGTCGTGCACCTCGATCGCCGTGGCACCGCTCACCAGTGGACGCCCCGCATCAGGTTTGCCATCGCCAGTTGCTCGAGCGAGGCGCGCTCCGCAGTCTCGGGCTCCCCGCGCGAGGCGGCCGAGTCGGGGAACACACGGTAGGCGAGGTGCAGGATGCGGTCCACCGCTCCCGGCGCGAGCGCATAGAGCACCTCGCCGGTTGTGCCCAGCGTGGTGCCCATGTGCTTGGGCCGCGATCGCAACGCCTCGCAGATCATGTCCGCCGCCTCCTCGGGGGTGATGGTGGGGAATGCGTCATACAGCTTGGTGGGCGCGATCATCGGGGTGCGTACGAGCGGCATGTGGATCGTGGTGAACGTCACCCCGTCGCCGATCACCTCGGAGGCCACCACACGCGTGAAGGCGTCGAGTGCCGCCTTCGACGCCACATAGGCGGAGAAGCGCGGCGGGTTTGTTTGCACCCCGATCGAGGAGATGTTCACGATGTGACCGAACCCTCGCGCGCGCATCTGAGGGAGCAGCCCGATGATGAGCTTCACCGCGCCGAAGTAGTTGAGTTGGATCGTGCGTTCGAAGTCATGGAAGCGCTCGTAGCTGAGGGCGATCGAGCGCCGGATCGAACGTCCCGCGTTGTTGACGAGCATGTCCACGTGGCGATGGTCGTCTTTCACCCGCTCGATCAACCTGTCGATCTCGTCCATGTCGGAGATGTCAGCCGCATACACGTACGCCAGTCCTCCCGCCGCGACTATCTCCGCGCGCACCTCCTCGAGCTTCTCCACGTTGCGCGCGACCAACAGGGGGATCGCCCCGGCCTCAGCCAGCTTCAGCGCGGTGGCTCTGCCAATGCCCGAAGAGGCGCCGGTGATGAGCACGCGCTTGCCCCCAATCGCCTCGGCGAGTGTGCGGCCGCGGCTGATGGACGGGTCCATCTCGCGCTCCCAGTAATCCCACAGGTGCACCGCGTACTCGCGCAACGCCGGCACGTGCTCGTACTTGGAGCCCGCGAGCGCCGCCTGTGCGTTGCGCGTGTCGAAGGCTGGCACGAGGTTCACGTGCTCGAGCACCTCGCTGGGGATGCCGAGCTCGCGTAGTGTGAGCCGCCGCGCCTGGCGCAAAGGGGGCACGCGCATCAGCAGCGACAGTGGCGCTGTGGGTACCGCGTCGAGCACACGCTTATCCACGCTCACGGCAAAGCGCGGGGCGTGGGCGGCGGCGGCGAAATCGTTCATCACGGCGTCCACTCGCTGCGAGCGGGGGTAGGTCAGGTGAAAAGCCTTCCCGTCGAGCCCCGGCTGATGGGCGATGTGGTCCAGCGCACCGGCCACCCAGTCGACGGGCACCACGTTGGTCTTGCCGAGGTCGAGCCCCACTAGCGGCAACCACTGTGGCACGACCTGGCGGATGCGCTGAATCGCCTTGAAGAAGTAGTAGGGACCGTCGACCTTGTCCATCTCACCGGTCTTCGAGTCGCCCACTACGATCCCGGGGCGGTACACCCGCCATGGCACTGTCGCCTGCTCGCGAACGATCCGCTCGGCCTCGAACTTGGTGGCGTGATAAGGGGAAGGGAGGTGCTGCCCCTCGTCGAAGCGATCCTCGCCGAACACGCCTTTATAGGCGCCTGCCACGGCGATGGAGGAGACGTGGTGGAGGTGCTCCACGCGCAACGCCGTCGCCAGCTCCAGCGCGTGGCTTGTGCCGCCCACGTTCACCGCCATGTCGAGCTCCAGCGGCGCCGTCATGTCGTACACCGCGGCAAGGTGAAAGAAGTGCTCGACACCGCCTTCGAGCTCTGCCACCTGCTCGTCGCTGAGGCCCAGTAGCGGTTGTCGGAGGTCTCCGATCACGGGATGAACGCGCTTGCTCGCAACGCCCTCGGTGACGGCTTCCCAGTTTTCGATCAGATCGTCAAGACGTGCGAGCGAGTCTTCGCGCACGAGCACGTGGATCTTGCCCTTGCGTTCCAGCAGCCGCTCCACCAACCGGCGCCCGATGAAGCCCGTTGCTCCTGTCACGAAATACGCCATACGATCTCCTCAAAGTCGATCTGTCGAGGATAAGCGCTGACAGCGCTATGCGCCGGCTCCCACACCGCCGCGACCCTCGCCTGCGGCGAAGCGTTGGGCGCCGTTCATGGCGTCGAGGAACACATCCGGGCCGGCGTGAGACTCCAGCCGCAGACCCTCCTCGAGCGTCATACCCAGGCCCTCGATGGCCGCGCGCCTGTCGGCGAGCATCGTGCGCTGTGGGAACCTGGCGAGGTTGTTGGCGAGCTCCACCGCCCGCTCCAGGTGCTCACCCGCGGGCACGATCTCGGTGAGTAGGCCCATCGCATGCGCCTCGCTTGCATCGACGATGCGCCCGGTGAGGATCAAATCCAGCGCCCGCCCAAGGCCGACGATCCGGGGCAGACGTTGCGTGCCGCCGTCGATCAACGGCACCCCCCAACGCCGCTCGGGGTAGCCCAGCCGCGAGTCTTCGGTTGCGATCCTCAGGTCACACCACAGCGCAAGCTCCAAACCGCCGGCGAGTGCGTACCCCGAGATGGCCGCGATAGTCGGCTTCGACGGTGTCAGTCGCGTGAAACCCATCGGCCCCTCGGGTGCCATCAGGCGCTCGCCGAAGGTCTCGATCGCCTTCAGGTCTGCGCCTGCGCAAAAGGCGATGCCACCGGCGCCGGTGAGCACCATCGCGCGCGCGTCGTCTTCGGACTCAAAGCGCTTCAGCGCCTCGTGCAACGCCACCGCGGTGGGTTCATCGACGGCATTGCGCCGCTCGGGACGGTCGATCGTGACTACGGCTGCCGCGCCCTCGCGCTCGTAGCGAACCTGTTCGCTCTTACACACGAACTCGGCCAGGCACTTTGCGCTCTACCAGCCGCCGTGCCAGCGCGTGTCGCCGCTGCGCGCTTTCTGTGCGGCTTTGCGGGCGTCTTTGCGCTTCTCGAGGCGCCATTGCAAGAGGCTCATCGCGAGCACGAACAAGGGGAAGAAGAGGATCAGGATAAACCCCGCGTTGGTTACCACCTTGTCGTCGGTGGCCCCGTAGAAGCCTCTCCCGTCGTTGTACGCGAGCGCTGCGGGGGCCAGCAGGAGCAGCAACATCAGGGTGGCAAAGAGGGTGGTCAGCAGGCGTCGCATGTTGGCGGGAATCTTATAGGAACCAGCGGCCCCTACCATCCTCGACGTGGCTCTCTTGATCGCCTCAGACCTACGCAAGGACATGGCCGGCAAGCCCCTGCTCGGGGGCGTGTCGTTCAAGCTCGAGCGTCGCGAACGGCTCACGATCGCGGGTCGTAACGGCGCCGGCAAGACCACGCTCCTGCGCATGATCTCCGGGGAGGAGAGGATCGACAAGGGTGAGTTGAGCGTGTCCAAGGGGGTACGCATCGTCTTGCACGACCAGCGCCCGCCGCGTAACCGTGAGATGTCGCTGCGCGATTACGTGCTCTCCGGTTGCGTTGAGGAGCTTGCCATCGAGAGCGAACTAGCCGAGCTCGAGCGCCAGATGACGGCAGGCGCCGCAGAGGAGGCGCTGTTCGAGCGCTACGCCCGCGCACAGGCTCGCCTGGAGTCCTTTGGTGGCTATCTGTGGCGCGACCGGGCAACCACGATGACGCGAGGCCTTGGTTTTGCCGAGACGGCCCTCGACCGTGGCCTTAACACCTTCTCGGGAGGTCAGCTCACCCGTGCCTCGCTTGCCCGCGCGCTTGCCACCAACGCCGACGTGCTGTTGCTGGACGAGCCCACCAACCACCTCGACATCGAGTCGCTGGAGTGGTTGGAGCAAACGCTCGTGGAGCTCGACGCGGCCATCATGCTCGTGGCTCACGACCGTTGGTTTCTTGAGGCGGTGGGCACCGCCGTGCTGGAGCTCTACGGCGGGGCGGGCGGGGATCCATCGCGTTCGCGTTTCTTCGCCGGCACTTGGCACAACTGGCGCCGCGAGCAGGCGGCGCGGGAGATGGCCCTCGGCAAGGCGATCGACAAGCAGCAGGCGGAGATCGCCCGAATGGAGCGCTTCGTGGAGCGTTTCCGCGCGAAGGCCACCAAGGCGCGCCAGGCCCAATCGCGCGTGAAGAAGCTCGCCAAGATCGAGCGCATCGAGCGAGACCCGCGCGATGCCGCGAGTCTCGAGTTTGCGTTCAAGCCACCCGAGCGCACCGGGCGAGTGATCTTCGAGCTGCGCGACGGGCGTGTGGAGATCGCAGGCGTAGGCTCCGATGGAAGTCACCTCGTGCTGCTCAACCACGCAGAGCTGTGGTTGGAGCGGGGCGAGCACGTCTCGCTCGTGGGTCCCAACGGTGCCGGCAAGACAACCCTCATCGAGACACTCGCCGGCCGCCGCCCGCTCGGCGGGGGAAAGCTATCCACTGGTCACAACGTAAACGTGGGCTATCTCTCCCAGCACGCCGAGGAGCTGGGTGCGGGAGGTCCGCCCGGGCAGAGCGTGGTGGAGGCCGCCCAAAGGGCGACGAAGCTCACACCGAACAAGGCCCGTGCGCTCGTAGGGAGGTTCCTCTTCTCCGGCGAGGATGCGGAAAAGCCGCTCGACGGTCTATCTGGTGGCGAGCGCCGGCGTTTGTCGCTGGCGATCCTCATGAACGGCACCCCCGACCCTCCGAATGTGCTGATCCTGGACGAGCCCACCAACCATCTGGACATCGAGAGTCGCGAGGCACTCGAGGATGCACTGCGCTCCTTCGAGGGTGCGCTGCTTCTCGTCTCCCACGACCGTGCTCTGCTCGACGCAGTGGGAACGCGCACGGTGGCGATCGAAGATGGCTCGCTGCGTAGCTTCGTGGGCGGCTGGCCCGAGTATGTGCGCGTGCGCGAAGAACGCCGCGCCGAAGGGGTCGAGAGCTCCCAGCCCAAGTTGATCGAAACGATCGCCAACGGTCAACCCGCGCCCGAGGCGCCCACCAAGAACTCTCCACGTAAGCCCAGCGGCCCCTCGAAGAACCGCGTGCGCGAGCAGAGCCGCGCCGAGCGGGCCGTCGAAGAGGCCGAGGCGGCTCTGGTGGCGCTCGAAGACGAGCTCGCCGATCCGGCGGCATGGGCCACCAAGTACGAGGCAGCGAAGTCAGAGGCCCGTCATACGGCCGCCAAGCGTGCTGTCGAGGCTGCCTACGAGCGACTGGAGACGCTAGTCGAATAAAGATCCACTCCGCGACCTATCGGATGTGGAATTAGCCGCGCACCCCGACGGCTGCCTTAAAAAACAGGCGCCGGGGCTCTCTGACCTGAATGACGAGTACCCCGGCGCCTGCCAACCAACCCTCGTTTCGGTCAGGTTAGGGACCGAATGGGCATCGCCCAGTATAGCGAAAAACGACACTTGTAGTGGGAACGGTGGATATCTTGCTGGACATCATTCCGGAGATTGCGGATTCTTGTGACCCGTTGCGGGCAACTAGACTGAGCCGATGATCAACTTGGTGGCGTCATGGACCGTTTGAAGATCGTTCGCAACATAGCGATCATCGCTTTGATAGCGGCCGCCGTGGAGTTCCTGCCTGGCGGGGGTCGTGTTGTCAACGCCTTCTCGGCGGCGCTGTGGGTGGTGTTCGCGGCTGGCTTTGCCTACTTCGCCTATCGCTTCTATCGCGAACGCTATGTCGACCTCGACGGTCTCGGCGACCGTCATCGTGGGCTGCTCTACGGCGCGCTGGGGGTTGGTTTCGTCACCCTTGCCGCGCGTGTGCGTATGTGGGAAACGAGTTTTGGCGAGTTCCTTTGGTTCGTGCTGATGCTCCTGGTCGTTTACACGCTGGTCACCGTCTACCGCTACTCGCGCACGTATTGAGCCTGGCCGAGCAACGACGCGCACTGCCCGACAAGCCGGGGGTGTACCTCTTTCGCGACGCCAAGGGCCGCGTCATCTACGTTGGAAAGGCGAAGTCGGTGCGCAAGCGCGTGGCCTCGCACTTCGCAAAGGCCCAGGGCGGGTGGGGAACTGGATCTCCAGGGCACGCCGAGATGGTGGCCGCGGCCGATGCGGTGGAGTGCGTGATAGTGGCAAGCGAGGCAGAGGCGCTACTCGCCGAGCAGGGCTTCATCAAGCAGTACCGGCCGCGTTTCAACATTCGCCTGCGCGACGACAAGTCATACCCGTTCATCGCGATCTCTCTGGATGAGGACTACCCGCGTGTGTATTTCACCCGTGAGCGCCACCGCTCGGGCCGCGCTTATTTCGGACCCTATTCCTCGGCCAAGCGCGTGCGCTCCACGCTCGAGGTGCTGGCGAAGGTGTTCATGTATCGCTCCTGCACCGGCGCTGAACCAGGGCGGCGCAGCGGTAGCCCATGCCTCGATTACTACATCAAGCGCTGCGAGGCCCCCTGCGTGGGGTATGTCACCAAGCAGGACTACCGTCACGCGATTGATGGTGTGATCGACTTCCTCTCAGGTCGTTTCAAGACGATCGAGCGCGACATTGAGGAGCGCATGCGTGCGGCCGCCGCCAAGCAGGAGTACGAGCAGGCGACGCTCGAGCGCAACCGCCTGCGGGCCGTGCGGTCGCTGATGGAGCGCCAACGCGTCGCAAAGGAGTCGATCGGCACGCTCGATGCGGTGGCCGTGGCCGTGGACGGGCGTGACGCCAACGCCCAGGTGTTCCAGGTCCGCGACGGGGTGCTCTCCGACCGTCACTCCTTCTACCTCTCAAACGAGACCGAACGAGACCTGGGGGAGGTGGCTGAGGAGTTCATGCTCCAGTACTACGGTGGGGCCACTTCGATTCCGGCACTACTGGTGGTGCAGCCCGAGCTCGCAGACCGTGAGGCGCTGGCGCAGGCACTCGCCAAGCGCCGTGGGGGGCCTGTGAGGTTGCACGCCTCAGAGCGAGGCGACAAGCACCGCATCCTCGATCTCGCCCAGCGCAACGCGTTGCTCGCACTCGACCAAGAGCGCTTGCGCGACGAGCGTCGCCACCAGCAGCGCGCTCAGGCGCTTGAAGGGCTGCAACTTGCGCTTTCACTCGACACAGTGCCGGTTCGGATCGAGTGCTTTGACATCTCAAACCTTGGTGGCACTCACACGGTGGCCTCGATGGTGGTGTTCGAGGGGGGCGCACCCAAGAAGTCCGACTACCGCCGCTTCAAGATCCGCACGGTGGAAGGCTCCGATGACTACGCGTCGATGGCGGAGGTGCTCTCGCGGCGCTATGCACAATGGGAGCGCCAGGCCGACTTCTCCCCGCACGACCCCTCCTATGACGCGAGCTTCGCGACGTTGCCGAACATCGTCGTGATCGACGGTGGCAAGGGCCAACTCGCGGCCGGTCTCGGTCCGCTCGAGGGCTTTCGCGAGCGCGGTGTGGCGGTGATCGCTTTGGCCAAGCGCATCGAGGAGGTATTCCAGCCCGACCAGCCTCACCCGCTCGTGCTGAATCACTCCACCCCCGAGCTGCAACTGCTCCAGCGCGTGCGCGACGAGGCGCATCGCTTTGCCATCACCCACCATCGCACCCGGCGCGATTCCGCTATGACCGGCTCCCTACTGGACGGTCTCCCGGGGATCGGCCCCACCCGCAAGCGGGCGTTGCTCAACCACTTCGGTTCGCCCGAGGCGATCCTCGCAGCCTCGCGCGAGGACCTGCAGGGCGTCCCGGGGCTGCCGGCCAAGACCGCGCGCGATATCCACGCACTTCTGCACAGGGCAGGCTGAGCTACATCCTGTTGACGCGTTCCCCCGTAATAGGAGGCACAATAGGTTCAAATGGCTGTAACGAGGCCCGTGCCTCCCGCATCTGAGAGTGGACCGACGATCGCGTCGCGTCTACAGGATCTTGTCGTCATCACTGGATTCTCAGGTGCCGGCAAGTCAACGGCGATGAACGTGTTCGAGGACGCCGGGTATTTCTGCGTCGATAACCTCCCGCCCGAGATGATCCGCTCGCTGGTGGATCTGTTCGTGCACGAGGGCTCGAAGGTTGAGCGGGCCGCCGTCGTCTCCGACGTACGCGGAGGGGTCTACTTCGAGGCGCTCACCGCCGTGGTGGATGACTTGCAAGCACTCGGCATAACCCATCACGTGCTCTTCCTGGAGGCCGCCGAGCAGACGCTCTCCACCCGCTACAAGGAGACCCGCCGCCGCCATCCCCTGGCACCGCACGGTTCCGTCACCGAAGGTGTGTCGGCCGAGCGCGCACTACTCGAGCCGCTGCGCTCGCGCGCGGATCTCGTGATCGACACCACTGGCATGTCGGCGGCGATGCTGCGCTCGCGTATCGCGGGCGAGTTGCTGCCCCGCCAGAACGCGGGACGGCTTGCGCTCACGTTCATGAGCTTCGGCTTCAAGCACGGCCCGCCGCGCGAGGAGGATCTGGCCTTCGATGTGCGTTTCCTGCCCAACCCTCACTACGAGCCAGAACTGCGTCAGCTCACAGGTCATGATGAACGGGTTGTGGAGTACATCGGCCGCGACGGGCGCCTCGAGGAGTTCTACGAGCGGTTGCACTCCCTATTGGACTTCCTGCTCCCAGAGTATGTCGCCGAGGGCAAGGCCCACCTTGTAATCGCCGTGGGTTGCACCGGCGGGCGCCACCGCTCGGTGGCCATCGCCGAGCATCTTGCCGCCCGTTATGGCGAGCGCGAGGAGCTCACGGTTGCTGTTGCGCACCGCGACATCGACAAGCGCTCGCGCGACTCTCTATAAGCGGCTACTCCGTCCAAACAGCCGCGGGGCGGCTCCCCCGGCCGATGGACGGTACAGGCGAGCAGTTCGCCAGCTGCAGCCGGCCTTGACGTGGTGGCCGGGAATGTGCAAGCGGGAGGGTGGGTAGGCGTTGATTGGTGGGGCAGGCGGCCGTTGATAGCCTTCCCCGCCCACGCCGGGCATGATGGAGCGAGGCTCCGCAGGCCCGGCATCGTTCATTTTTCATCACATCAGGAGGCTATGAATGCCCGTACGCGTGGGGATCAACGGATTCGGTCGGATCGGCCGGAACGTGTTCCGCGCCGCAATGGCTCGGGGGGATGCACACGAGATTGAGTGGGTTGCGGTGAACGATCTCACCGACTGTCGCACGCTCGGGCACCTACTCAAGTACGACTCGATCCTTGGCCCGTACCCGGGCGAGGTGGATATACGCGACGAGAACACGATTATCGTAGACGGCCGTGAGCTGAAGGTGCTTGCCGAGCGCGATCCCGGGGCACTGCCCTGGGGCGATCTCGGCGTTGATGTGGTAATCGAGTCGACCGGTCTCTTCACTGATCGTCCCAGCGCCGCCAAGCACCTCGCGGGAGGAGCGAAGAAGGTTGTGATCTCGGCTCCCGCAACCGATCCCGATGTGACCGTTGTGCTGGGAGTGAACTTCGATTCGGCCTACGACCGTGCCACCCACGACGTGATTTCAAACGCTTCGTGTACCACCAACTGTCTTGCCCCGGTGGCGAAGGTGCTGGTTGACACGGTGGGCGTGAAGCACGGTTTGATGACCACGATTCACGCGTACACCGCCGACCAGCGCCTGCAAGATCTACCCCACAAAGACCTCCGTCGCGCTCGCGCGGCGGCGATCAATCTTATTCCGGCCTCCACCGGCGCCGCCAAGGCGATCGGACTAGTGGTGCCCGAGTTGCAGGGCAAGCTCCACGGCTTCGCCGTTCGTGCGCCTGTGCCCACCGGATCGGTGGTCGATCTCACCGTGGAGTGTGCGCGTGAGACCACCGTGGAGGAGGTCAACGCGGCGCTGAAGGCGGCGTCTGAGAGTGGCCCCCTGAAGGGGCTCATGGCCTACACCGAAGATCCGATCGTCTCAACCGACATCGTGTCCTCGCCGTACTCCTCGATAGTCGATTCCCAGCTCACTGCGCTCATAGACGGAACGATGCTCAAGGTAGTGGCTTGGTATGACAACGAGTGGGGTTACTCCAACCGGCTCGTCGACCTCGTGCAGAAGGTCCTGTGAGCCCGCTCGCGGATGTTGCCCGTAGGGAGGATGGCGAGCTGAGCAGGGTGTTGCCATGAGGAGTCTCGATCAACTCGATGTGCGCGGCAAGCGTGTGCTCGTGCGCGTCGATTTCAACGTGCCACTCAAGAAGGGCAAGGACGGGACACCCGAGGTGGCCGACGACACACGCATCGTGCAAGCACTGCCAACGATCGAAGAGCTGCGTGGCGTCGGTGCGCGACTGGTGCTCGTCTCACACCTCGGCCGCCCCGAGGGCAGGCCCGAGGCCGATCTCTCGCTCGCGCCGGTGGTGGCACGGCTGCGCGAACTGGTAGACGCGAAGGTGACGCTGGCGCCGAAGGTGGTCGGCGCCGAGGTTCGCGCGCTTACCGAAGGGCTCTCAGACGGTGAAATCCTGGTGCTCGAGAACGTCCGTTTCGAGGCCGGGGAGACATCAAACGATCCCGAGCTGGCGCGAGCGCTCGCGGAACTCGCGGATGTGTACGTCAACGACGCCTTCGGCGCCGCCCACCGCGCCCACGCCAGCACCGCGGGGGTTGCCCACCTACTGCCGTGCGCGGCTGGGAGGCTCCTGGAACGCGAGGTGAGGACGCTCACCGGCATCCTCGAGCATCCCGAACGTCCCCTGGTGGCGGTCATCGGCGGAGCGAAGGTGGCCGACAAGATCGCCGTCATCGACCGCTTCCTCAGCATCGCCGACGCGGTGGTGATCGGTGGCGCGATGTGCTTCCCGTTCCTCGCCGCCCAGGGTCATGCGGTGGGGAGCTCCTTGTGTGACTCAGAGGATGTGGAGCACGCCCGTGCGCTACTCGCCCATGCGGCGCTCTCGAACAAGGCGCGCTTGGAGCTGCCCGTGGATCTGGTGATCGGCGAGCGCCTCGCGGCTGACGCCGAGCATCGCGTGCTCGACGGCCTCGAGGTGCCCGACGGGTGGATGGGGCTTGACATCGGACCTGCCACCGGCGAGCTCTACACCCGCGAGGTAGAGAGCGCCGGCACCGTCTTCTGGAATGGTCCGATGGGCGCCTTTGAGATCGAGCCCTTCGCGGGCGGCACGCGCCGGGTGGCGCAGGCGGTTGCGAGCGCCAAAGGAGTGACCGTGGTTGGCGGAGGCGATTCTGCCGCGGCATTGGTGCAGTTTGGCTTGGAGGGCTCGGTCGACCACCTTTCAACCGGCGGTGGCGCGACACTCGAGCTGGTGGAGGGCCGTGTCCTTCCGGGCGTGCAAGCGCTCGATGGCGCGGGAGTGGCGTGATGGCCGCGCGCACCCCACTGATAGCGGGCAACTGGAAGATGTACAAGACCGAGCAGGAGGCAGAGGAGTACATCCAGGCGCTGCTTCCCCGCGTGTCCTCCACAAGCGGCATGGACATCGCGATCTGTGTCCCATTCACGGACCTGCGTGCGATGGTGGACTCAGCGCGCGGGTCGCGCGTGGAGGTGTATGCGCAGAACATGCACCACGAGCCGGAGGGGGCCTATACCGGCGAGGTGTCCGCCCCGATGCTCTCAGAGCTCGACGTGAGCGGCGTGGTGCTCGGTCATTCAGAGCGTCGCGAGCTGTTCGGCGAGACCGACAAGTCGCTCGCGTTGAAGATCCCGGCGGCACTCGCGGCCGGGATCGTTCCGATCGTGTGCGTGGGGGAGACCGAGGTGGAGCGCGAAGCGGGCGACACCGAGCGCAAGCTGCGCCACCAGATCGGCGAGGACCTAGCGGGCGTGAGCGACGAGCGCTTGGCGGATATCGTGATCGCCTACGAGCCGATCTGGGCTATCGGTACCGGCAAGGTGGCGAGCGCAGAGCAGGCACAAGAGGCAATCGCGTTCGTGCGGGCGCTCATCGCGGGGCGCTCACCGGAGGCGGCCGAGCGGATCAGGGTGCTCTATGGGGGCTCGGTCAAGCCGGAGAACGCCTCCGAGCTGCTTGTGCTCCCGGATGTCGACGGCGCACTCGTGGGTGGCGCGTCGCTCGATGCCGAGTCCTTCGCGACGATCGTGGCCGCCGCTCAACCATGAACCATGCGCCGTGCGCATGTCTGGTGGTGCTCGACGGTTGGGGACTCGCCGACGCCGGACCGGGGAACGCCGTGTCGCTGGCCCACACACCGGTGTTCGAGGAGCTGTGGGCGACCTACCCCCACACCACGCTCACCGCCTGTGGCACCGCGGTGGGGTTGCCCGAAGGCCAGATGGGGAACTCGGAGGTCGGCCACCTGAACCTCGGGGCGGGCGCCGTCGTGAAGCAGGATCTGGTGCGTATCGACGATGCCATAGTAGACGGATCGCTTGCCCGCAACGAGGTGCTGAGGGCGGCATTCCAGGGGGGCTGTGAGGAAGGGGGAACAGGCAGCATGCCCTCCGCATCGACCGGCGATGTGGGGCTGCCGCCACGGATCCACCTACTGGGGTTGGTTTCCGACGGAGGGGTGCACTCCTCGCTCGAGCACCTACGCGCGCTGATCGCGCTCGCGATCGAGCTGAACCCGTCGGCCGACGTCGTCGTGCATGCCTTCACCGATGGGCGCGACACGCTCCCGCATGCGGGCGTCGGCTTCCTCGCGGAGCTTGACGCCAACCCCAGCGCGCGCGTGGGGTCAGTCGTGGGGCGCTACTGGGCAATGGACCGCGACCGGCGCTGGGAGCGCACACAGCGCGCCTACGACATGCTCGTTCACGGGCGCGCGCCGTACCATGCGCCAAACGGGGAGCAGGCGGTACTCGACGCGTACGAGCGGGGGGAGACCGACGAGTTCATCGAGCCCACGCTCGTGGGGGAGGAGGCCCGTATCCGTCCGGGCGACAGCGTTGTGTGCTTCAATTTCCGTCCCGACCGTATGCGCCAACTCGTCCGTGCGCTCGCCGAGCCCGGCTTTGGGGTGCCCGGCGCGGCGTCGGCTACAGAGGTTGGGGGTAACGGCCCGGAGGACACCCGCGAGCTACCTGACTGGGAGGGCAGGGGTGGGGCGGGGCCGCTTGAGAGGCTCACAACCCTCACCCAGTACGAGGAGGGCTGGCCCTATCCGGTGGCGTTCCTGGCCGACCGCCCCGAAATGACCATCTCGCACGCGGTATCTCTACACAAATTCAGGCAACTCCACGTCGCAGAGACCGAGAAGTATCCACACGTCACCTACTTCTTCAATGGCGGCGAGGAGACTCCCTATGAGGGTGAGCGGCGCGAGCTGGTGCCCTCCCCACGGGACGTCCCCACCTACGACCACAAGCCTCAGATGAGCGCCCGCGAGGCAACGGACGCGTTCGTGTCGGCGTGGGAGATGGATTGTCCGGAGTTCGGTGTGATCAATTTCGCCAATGCCGACATGGTGGGGCATACGGGTGTCATTCCGGCGGCGGTCACCGCGGTCGAAACCGTGGACGAGTGTCTGGGGAGGGTGCTCGCCGCAGTGCAAGCCCGCGGTGGCGTGTGCGTCGTGACGGCCGATCATGGCAACGCCGACCACATGCTCGAGCCCGATGGCAGCCCCAACACGGCGCACTCGCTCAACCCGGTGCCCTTGATCGTGACCACGGCGGGCTTGAAACTGCGCGCCGAGGGTGGCATCCTCGCCGACGTCGCGCCCACGTTGCTCGAGCTACTCGGGATTTCCCAGCCGCCCGAGATGACCGGAAAATCGCTGATCGAGAGTTAGGGGAGAGATGGACGTCGACACGCAAGAGGACATGCCCAGTCGGAAACGCTCGTGGCTTGCGTTGGGCCTGGTGTTCGTGGGCGCCGGGGTCAATCACTTTCTGATGCCCCGTGCATACGAACGGATCGTTCCCCCGTCGATGAAGGACCGCGCCAAAGACATCGTCGCTCTCAGCGGCGTCGCCGAGATCGCGGGCGGGTTGGGGGTGCTATTGCCCTTCACGCGCCGTCCGGCGGGGCTCGGTCTGATCGCGCTACTCGCCGCGGTGTTTCCCGCAAATCTCTACATGGCGCACACACCTGGCGACTTTCGCAAGATCCCCCCGTGGGCTCTCTATGCGCGCCTTCCGCTGCAACCGCTGATGATGTGGTGGGCGTGGAGCGCCACCAGGAAGAGCCGATAGCGCGCCGTTAGGCGTGATTCTGGCGTCCCACGCTGCTATGTTCGAGCTAGCACTAAAGCTAGTGTCGATTGCCATCATGTCCACCGCAACAGCCACAGCGACGGTCCTGAAGCTCGCTCCCGATGAGGAGCAGAGCATCGGCGAGTCGGACTCCCTCAGCGAATCCGAGCTGCGCGCGTGGCGCGGTCTACTACACGCTCACGCCTCCATCGCCAAGCGCCTGGAGAGCCGTTTGGAGCGCGAGCACAGCCTTCAGCTGAGCTCCTATGAGGTGCTCCAGCACCTGATGGACGCTCCGGGGGGAAGGATGCGTATGTGCGACCTCGCCGAGCAGGCGCGACTTTCGCGCAGCGGGCTCACCCGCTTGGTGGACAGGTTGGAGCGCGACGAGCTGCTGGGGCGCTGTACCTGCGAACACGACGCACGCGGAGCCTACGCGTGTCTCACCGACAGTGGACGCGAGCGGCTGTGTGCCGCGCGCGGCACACACAGGGCGGTCGTTCGCGAACACTTCCTCTCGCTCTTCTCCGAGTCAGAGCTGCAAGCGCTCGGCACGATGTGGGATCGCGTCGCCCCGGGCTGTTGCGGGGCGCTCGGCGGCACCGCTTAGCGCTCTGAGCCTTCGCGGCCCGCACCCTCGGGCCCGCGCCTCTCACACGTTTCGCGCCCCACCTGGGGGGTCCGGTCCTCACTCTCTGGGTTCTCACTGCCCAGCGCCATTGTCGCTTGCACTTGACGCTTGTGGCGCCGGTGGGCCACAAATCCTCCCCCCGCAACGAGTAGAACCGCGGCGAGCCCGAAGAAGCCGAACGTTTGGATCGCGTTGCCGGCGGCTTTGCCGAGGAAGTAGGCGAGCAGCCCGATCGCAATTGCCCAACAGATCCCTCCGATGGCGTTCCACAAGAAGAACGAGCGCCAACGCATGTGTGTGGCCCCCGCCAACCATGACGCCCACACGCGCAACCCCAGCAGGAAGCGCCCGAAAAACACCGCCTTGGGGCCGTGGCGCTCAAAGAAGGGCTCGCCGGTGACGAGCACCTGGCGACGTTGGTTTTGGAAGCGTCCCGGACGCTCCAACAGCCAGCGGCCTCCCTTACGGCCTATCTGATAGCCGATGTTGTCACCCACGATTGCCGCCAGGGTGGCGATGGCGATCACCAGCTCGATCTGCAGCTTGCCCTGGCTTGCGGCTATCGCGGCCGCGATCAAACCGGTCTCACCTGGCACCGGGACGCCGCTTGACTCCGCCATCACGACGAGGAACAACAGCGGGTAGCCGAAGTTTTCGACGAGTTCGGTGACGTTGATGAGCGAAGCGAGCATGGTCGTGGGCTTCTAGGATGCCGCGTTGGTGGCTCTCACGATCGAAGCGCGCGATAGCGCCACGGGTGCTCGCGCCGGCCGGCTGCATACGGCGCACGGCGATGTTCGCACACCCGCCTTCGTCCCGCTCGCCACCAAGGCCACCGTGAAGGGGCTGCTGCCTGGAGAGGTGTCCGCGCTCGGCTATGACATGGTGCTCGGCAACACCTTCCACCTGATGCTCAACCCAGGTGCTGAGCTGATCGAGCGCTTCGGCGGTTTGCACGAGTTCATGGGCTGGGAGGGACCCATCATCACCGATTCCGGCGGCTTTCAGGTTTTCTCTATGGGACACGGCACCGTGGCTGCGGAGATCAAGGCCCGCGGCCGCCACGGTGAGGCGGCCCGTGAGGGGGCGATCCTCGCGATCGACGAGCAGGGGGTGCGCTTTCGCTCCTACATCGACGGTCGCGAGCGCTTCATGTCACCCGAGGACTCGATGGGGGTGCAGGGATCGTTGCGCTCAGATATCGCCCTCGTATTCGACGAGTGCACCCCCTTTCACGTAGACCGCGACTACACCGAGCGCTCCACCGAGCGCACCCACCGCTGGCTTCAGCGTTGCCTTGCCTGGCACTCCCAGAACGGTCCCGCCGGGCAGCTCGTGTATGGAATCGTGCAGGGTGGGGTGTATGAGGACATGCGCCGCGCCTCCGCCCGCGTGGTAGCTAGCAGCGGTTGCGACGGCGTCGCCATCGGCGGCTCGCTTGGGGCGGAGAAGGCGCAGATGTATGAGGTGGTGGGATGGGCCGTCGAGGAGTTGGGTGGCAAGCACGAATCGCTCCCTCGTCACCTGCTCGGCATCGGCGAGATCGACGACCTCATCCGTGGCGTTGAGCTTGGCATCGATACGTTCGATTGCGCCATGCCCACACGTTTGGGCCGCCACGGCACCGCCTTGGTCCCCGACCCCTCGAACCGCTGGCGTCTGGATCTCACGAAAGCGATATGGCGCGACTCCGACGCCCCGCTGATGCAGGACTGCGCTTGCTACGCCTGCTCCCACCACCTCTCGCGCGCCTACCTCTCCTACCTGGCCCGCGCCCGCGAGCTCACCGGCGTGCGCCTGCTCACAGAACACAACCTCGCCTTCATCGCTCGCCTGATGGGGGATCTGCGCCAGGCGATTTACGACGGACAACTATCTGCGGTTGCGGCTGAGCTACGCGGTGAGTGACAGTCACCCCGGCTTCTACTTCGTGTTTTCGCCCACCAGCTGTTTCAGTGCTTCGGCGGATTCCTGCACGTCGTTGTAGAAGACGTTACGCAGCGTGATCTTCGTTGGCGCGGGGGCGCTGAGGATCACTATCGCCGCTATCACCCCACCGAGTGCCAGCAGCGCAAGCGCCCATGTCCACAGACGATTTCCGCCTGAGCGGCGCGTAGGAGTGGCGGCTACCGGCGCCCGCGAGGCGCGTGGGGGACCCTGTCGCGGCTGGCGCGGAACGACCGCCCCCGCTCGCTTGGCGGGGCTCTGCGCTCGGGTTGCGCTTGCGAGCACGCTGGTGGCCTCGGTGGCGTGCGCGGCGGCGCGGGAGGTGCGGTGCTCGGCCGGGGAGATGCCGTGCGCGCCGTCGCTGATCGCACGCCCCATCTCGCGCGCGTGCTCGTAGCGTTCGCGCGGGTCAAGCGCCAGCGCGATTGCGATCGCGTCGGCCAGCTCGGGCGTCACCGCCGCCACGAGCGAGTTGAGCATCGCCGGCTCCTCCTGTTGCTGCTTGAGCGCAAGCTCGGTGAGTGACGCAGCCTCATAGGGCAGGCGGCCCGAGATGAGCTGGTAGGCGACCACGCCAAGCGCATAGAGGTCGGCGCGTGGCCCCGCTTCCTCGCCGCGCGCCTGCTCGGGCGCCAAATAAGCGGCGGTGCCGAGCACCGAGCCGACCTGCGTGATGGATGACTGCTCGGTGGCCTTCGCGATGCCGAAGTCCGCGAGCTTGATCTCACCGTCGCGCGAGCGCAACAGGTTCCCCGGCTTCACGTCGCGGTGCACCACCCCGTGGCGGTGAGCGTAGTAGAGGCCCTCGCAAGCCTGTTCGATGATGCCCACACCTTCGTCCACCTCAACCCAACCGTCATCGCGCAAGATCTCGGCGCACGATTGCCCCTCGATGTACTCCATCACGATGAAGTACTGCCCGGTGTGCTCGTCTTGCCCGGAGTCGAACACCTGCACGATGTTGGGATGGATCAGCCTTGCCGCCGCTTGGGCCTCGCGCTGGAAGCGCGATACGAACGTGGGGTCCTCGGCGAGGTGCTCGGCGAGCAGCTTCACCGCCACACGACGCTCCAAGCGCTTATCGAACGCGAGGTGCACCGTTGACATGCCCCCGAAACCCAGCCTGTCCTTGAGCCGATAGCGCCCGACGATCTCCAAGTCGGTCACCGGCCGCCCCCGGCCCCGCCCGCACTCGCGCCGCCGTTGCCTTCGTTTTCGCTTTTGCCGAGCCCTTCGCCTTTACCTTTGTCTTTGCCTTCTTCGGATTCTCCGGGCGCTTCCGTGCCCCCGCCCTTGTTCGTGGGCGTGGTGGTCGTAGGCGTCGTTTCGGTGGTGTTGGTCGGCGTGGTGGTCGTGGGCGTCGTTTCGGTGGTGGTCGTGGTGGGGGTAGTTGTGGTGGTAGTGCCTGTTGCGCCCGTGGTGGGGGTGGTCGTTTGCGCGCACGTCACGAGCGCCTGTTTGCGCAAATTCGTGATGCCTTCCTGCAAACGCCTGTGCAGGCCACGGTCGACGCTCGCCGGGAGTGCAAGGAAGTCCTGTTCTGTCTTTCCCAGGGCAGATTCGGTGGCTTCACAACTGCCGTTGCCGGCTGTGGCTGCCTGCGCCACCGCTTCGAAATCCGTCTGCAACGGTCCGCCACTCGATGAGGGAATCAGACCGGTCCCCGAACTCCCGCAAGAGACGAGCATCGCCACGGCGGCCCCGAGTAGCGCGACCGTGATTGCCTTAAGGATATGGATGGGCTTTCGTATTTTCACTGACCGTACTCCAGGCGCTCCGCCAGCGAGTTTGGCAGGCGGGCCGCTCGGATCGCGGCAGCGGCGCCCGCAATGTCATAGGGAGTGCGTCGATATACCACTTCGTGGCCCTCCAGATCTAGCAGCAACCAGGCCGCTCGCGGGTCCGCGTCGCGTGGCTGTCCGACACTTCCGGGGTTCAAAAGCCACTCGCCGCTCGATACATCCAGGGTCACGCCCTCACGACGCGGTTCGCCGGTCGCCGGCTCGCCCTCCTGGCGCACGAACGACGACGCCACATGGGAGTGGCCGATCAGACAGATGCGGTCGGGCTGGGCATCGAGGCAAAGCTCGGCGAGTAGGGCGGAGAGCACGTACTCCCATACGGGGTCGCGAGGGCTGCCGTGGTAGAGGCCCACGTGTCCCTCCCGTCCTTCGGGTAAGAGATCGGCAAGGAATGCGAGGTTTGCGGGTGCGATCACTTCGCGCGTCCACTGTGCGGCGAGGCTCGCTCCGCGCGAGAAATCGTCCAACGGCA
Organism: Solirubrobacteraceae bacterium; assembly: GCA_036495305.1. Lineage (GTDB taxonomy): Bacteria > Actinomycetota > Thermoleophilia > Solirubrobacterales > Solirubrobacteraceae > Palsa-744. The sequence goes on from DASXNB010000028.1 coordinate 68,073, forward strand.
GTTCGCCCGCTACGGCCATGTCGTGATTGCCAGCGAGGCACACGGCCACATGACGGCGTACCAGCTCGACGCAGGCATCGGGATCGGCACCGTATCCCACTATGTCCCCAAGACACCACAGCTCCTCGGCGTCGCTGTCGGCGACCGCCTCGAGCACTGCTTCGAAGGCCTGGAGGTTGGAATGGATGTCCGACACCACCGCGACCTTCATCCGGCCCCCGGGCCACTCATCTCCATACCTCACCTCGCTCTCGTTGCCCATCCGTGAGGATGTGCCACACGTCGCTACTCGTCTTCTTCGCCACCCTCGGCGCCACCGTACTCGGGCAAGTTCTTGATGCCCTCACGGGTGCGCCACTTCGAGTAGTTGTCCTCCATCGCGTCGATCAGCTCGCGCATGAAGCGTGGCGAGAGGTTCACGCGTGACACCACCACGCCGGGAACCTCCTCGGACTCGACCTCGTGGTCAACCCTCGCGAAGGTGACGGTGAACTCGTAGTCGGAGTGGCTCACATTCGCGAAGTTCGCGTACACGCCCCCCATGATCTCGGGGGAGAGATGAATGTTTATGTGGCGCTCGGCGCCTGGGTTCTCGTCGTTCACAAGGCTAGTATCGCAACCCTCGCCCCCGATGGCGTTGGGGTGGGGCCGCTAAGACCGTCACGGGCAGTTCGTGCCGTCGCGCATAAGATCATCGGCGATGAGTCCCATGACGACTGAGACAGGTCTGCGCGACACGGTTCTAGCCCTCGCCGGAGAGCTCTCCGGCGGCGCGGGCGCGCGTTCGGCGATCGCGCTCGAGCGCCCACCCCGGCTTGACTTCGGCGACTACTCCACCAACGCCGCGCTGCTGTTGGCGCCCGTCGCGGGGGTGGCCCCTCGCGAGATGGCTGAGCGTCTCGGCGACGCGCTCGCGGAGCGTTTGGGCGAGCAACTCGATCGCTACGAGGTTGCTGGTCCTGGATTCCTCAACCTCTACCTCGCGGATGGCTGGCACCGTGCGGCGCTTGCGGAGGTGTTGGCCGCCGGTGAGAGTTTCGGGCGTGGCGGCGCGCAACCACCGGAGCGGATCATCGTGGAGTTCGTCTCCGCCAACCCCACGGGTCCGATGCACGTGGGGCACGCCCGCAACGCCGCTTACGGCGATGCGCTGGCGCGGGTACTCGCTTTCCACGGACATCAGGTGGAGCGCGAGTTCTATGTCAACGACGCCGGTTCGCAGGTGCTCAAGCTCGGCGAGTCGATCGGAGCGCTCGCGCGTGGCGAGCAGGTGCCCGAGGATGGGTACCACGGCGACTACGTGACACCGCTGGTGGGGGAGGTGCAAGCAATGCTCTCCACTGACCCCACCGAGCTCGGTCCCGCCGAACTGGGCGCCGCCGCGGTGGAGGCGATGGTGGGGCGTATGCAGGATTCGCTCGGCGCCTTTCGCGTACAGAGCTTTGATCGCTGGGCATATGAGAGCGCGCTGCATCAGCCGCGCGAGGATCTACGCGACGGGTCGGGCAAACCCGCTAGCTCCGTCGACCACGCGCTTGCGCTGCTCGAGCGCACCGGTCATACCTACCGCAGCGAGGGCGCGCTGTGGTTGCGCAGCGTCGAGTTCGGCGACGACAAGGACCGGGTGCTCGTGCGCTCGAGCGGGGAGCACACGTATTTCGCCTCTGACATCGCCTACCACCAGGACAAGCGCGAGCGTGGCTTCGACCGTCAAATCGACGTGTGGGGAGCAGACCACCACGGTTACATGGCGCGCATGAAGGCTGCTTATGAGGCGCTCGGTGGGGACCCGGGACACCTGGAGATGCTCATCATGCAGCTCGTGCACCTCGTGCGCAGGGGCGAGCGCGCGCAGATGTCAAAGCGCGCCGGCGAGTTCGTGACGCTCGATGATCTGTTGCGTGAGATCGGGGTGGATGCGGCGCGGTGGTTTCTGCTGTCGCGCTCGCACGACACCACCATCGACCTCGATCTCGACCTCGCGCGTGAGCAGTCAAACGAGAACCCCGTCTACTACGTGCAATACGCCCACGCCCGGATCGCCTCGATGCTTGCAAAGGCCGGAGCCGAGCGTGTGGCCGAGGCGCTTCAGAGCGTCGGTGAACGCGGCGAGGAGCTACACCAGGCCGAGCGCACGCTCATAAAGCAACTGCTCGCCTTCCCCGGAGAGGTGCGCGAAGCGGCGACCCGTCGCGCACCTCACCGGATCGCCGCCTACGCGCTCGATCTGGCACAGCAGTTCACCGCCTTCTATCGCGATTGCCGTGTCGTGGGCGCCGAGTCACCGACGCTTGAATCGCAGCGACTCGCCCTGTGTGTGGCTTCCCGGCAGGCGATCGCCCGCTCGCTCGACTTGCTCGGGGTGGAGGCTCCGCCTGAGATGTAGCGGTGGCGGCGGGTCAGTCGAAGCGTTTGAGGTCGGCGTCCAGGCGCGCGGAATCGGTGGCACTCAGTTGCGGTGCGTCGAGGACCTCATCGGCCCGTGCGCGGGCATGGCGACGCCAACTTGGTAGCAGCACCACGAGCAGCGCGAGGAGGGCGAGCACCACCGCCGCCGGTACCAGATAGGCGGCGAGGTCGAACCCTTTCGCGCTCGGCAGCGCGAGCACGGCGGAGCCATATTGTGAGACGAGCGCATCCTTCACCTGCGCTTCGCTCTCGCCTTCGGCGATCAGCCCACGGATGAACACCCGCTCGCGGTTGGCCTGCGGCGATTCTGCGACGTTCAAGGGGATCTTGCATGTGACGCACATCACCTGCCGTTCGATCACGGGCAGGGTGGTGCGCGGCGTGGCGGCGATGGCGGGCGTAACCGAGACGCCGGTGACGACCACGGCCAAGACTGCCGCCAGGACAGGGCTCGCTCTCATGATTGCTCCGCAACGGCGAGGGCGCGCTTGAGGAACCCTTCGCTCGCCTCTCCGCGCGAGATCGCCACGATGTGGCCGTCGCGGTCGATCACAAAGCTCTCCGGCAGCTCGTTGGTGCCGAAGGAGTGGGCGAATTCGCCGCTCGCGTCGCGCAGGTTGGGATAGGTGATGCGGTATTGCTTCACGAAGCTCAGCGAGTCCGGTGAGGCGTCCTTGTAGGTGACACCCAACACCGTCCCGTCGTGGCGGGACAGCTCGCTTTGCAGGCGCTCCAGCCGTGGTGCCTCTTCCTGGCAGGGTTCGCACCAGGATGCCCAGAAGTTGAGTAGCACCACCTTGCCGGTGTACGCCGCGAGAGAGGACTCTCCGCCGCCTGAGAGCCGCGGCAACGGATCGGCGGCTGAGGGCGCGCGTGGGCGCAGACCGCGAGCCACAGCGTCATCGAGCGTGCGGTTCGTGGATTGAGCCGACACCCCGTACACGAGCAACCCCACAAGCGCCGCGCCGGCGAGCAATACAAGCGGCGTGTAGAGACGTTTGGTCACGGTCGCAAGGGTATTGGGCGCGTGGCCTCTCGGGCGGCGCATGGCTCGGGCGCGGGCGAGCTTGGGCTGACGCTCGGCGCCAGGCGGCGTAATATCTGCCGTAGCGGTGCGGTGGTAGCTCAGTTGGTAGAGCGCAAGCTTCCCAAGCTTGAGGTCGCGGGTTCGAAGCCCGTCCGCCGCTTGGTTTGAAGAATGAGAGACCGGCGCGTATCGCCGCTGTTAGGGTCGCATTCGTGTCAATCAAGGTCGACTATGAGCACCACGGGCGCACGTACGCTCAGCACCGTCGCCCAGACCCGCGCATCGCCGCACGGATCCACGCCGCGCTTGGCGATGCGCGCACAGTGCTCAACGTGGGTGCTGGGGCCGGGTCGTATGAGCCTTCGGATCGGTGGTTGCTTGCGGTGGAGCCGAGCGCCACCATGCGGGCGCAGCGGCCCATCGGATGCGCCCCGGCGCTAGACGCTCGCGCGGAGGCGCTGCCCTTCGACGACGATTCATTCGACGCGGCGATGGCGTGCGTCACGATCCATCACTGGTCACCGGCCGCGGCGGGCCTTGCCGAGCTACGCCGTGTCTCATGCGGTCCGGTGGTGGTGTTCACGTTCGAGCTTCAATGCCTACCCGCCTGGCAACTCGAATACCTGCGCGAGGGTGTCGAGAAGGAGTTGCCCCGCTTCCCTTCTATGGAAAACATCGCGGCTGCCCTTGGCGGACGCACGCGCATCGAGTGCATCCCCACGCCGGGCGACTGCACCGACGGTTTCTTCGAGGCGTTCTGGCGCCGTCCCGAGCGGCTGCTCGATCCGGAGGTCCGTGGCGCCCAGTCGATGTGGGCGCTCTTGGACACAGATATCGAACAGCGCATCGTCGATCGACTCGCCAAGGGGCTCGAGTCTGGTTCCTGGGACGCCGAGCACGGACATCTACGCGAACAGGAGGCATTCGATGGCGCCCTGCGGCTAGTTGTCTCCGAGGCGCACTGAACTGAGACCCTCTGGCCGGGAGTCGCCTCGCCACGAAGCGTTCTTGGTCCGGCTCGATAGGTTGAACCGGCTACTTGACGGCGCGCCCGGAGGCGTTGATCGCGTACCAGCTCCCACCGAACTCCTTTTCGCCCACATATGCCGTTTGGCCTGGCCCGCTGTCACCGCTGTAGAGGTAGAGCGGGTGGCCGGCATAGGTCACCTGCTTGGCGCCGCCATGGAGCGTGATCGTGGAGAGCAACGATGCCTTCACGCCGCTACCGGCCGTTGGTTTGCCGCTGGTGGTCAGCGAGGGCCAGATTTCAGAGCAGCCGCTGATCTTCACGCAACTGTCGCTGCGTGAGTGGTCCTTCGTGAACTCGTACAACGTGCGCCCGGAGGAGCTCACGAGGATTGTCCCGATGGCCGTTTTGCGCACCCCTATCTTCGCCGCTCGGCTCACCTGGGCGGTGGGACGGCCGGCGTGGGCGACGGTGACGGCCGACGCGCCGGCAAGCGTGAGGCAGAGCAGAGCAATGTAGGTGCGCTTCACGGGATCCTCCAAACTACGGCCTTAACGGCCTGGTCGATTGTGTGGTCTGCACAACTAAGACGCCTCTCTTGCCAACACCTTCCCGAATAGCGACGATGTTGCACTCCCATTCGCGCAAGGGCGAATCCCTTGCCCGTGACCCACCGGTCCCGACCATGCTCGCTCACTTAAGCACTAAACCCGATCTGGTTTGTGCTGTTAGACTTCGGACTCATCTTCATGTCTTCGATGCAGAAAGTGGCTATGCGCAAACGCACGATTCCAGCAGTCCTGTCGACCCTCGCCCTCCTCGGCGCCGTGCTCGGCGTGGCGGCCTGTGGCTCCTCGAGCTCGAGCAAAGCGGTGACGCTTGTCGCCTATTCGACACCACAGGGCGCATACGCGTCGCTGATCCCGGCATTCACCGCCACGAGTGAAGGCAAAGGCATCTCCTTCAACCAGTCCTACGGTCCCTCGGGCGACCAAAGCCGCGCCGTCGTGGCCGGCTTGAAAGCGGATGTCGTGAACTTCTCGCTGGAACCGGATGTCACACGTCTCGTGAAGGCGGGGCTCGTGTCCTCCAATTGGAATCAAAACGCCACCCACGGCTTCGTCACCAACTCTGTCGCGGTGATCATTGTGCGCAAGGGCAACCCCAAGCACATCACGGGCTGGGCGGACCTGGTGAAGCCAGGGGTTGGGGTGGTCACGCCCAACCCCTTCACCTCGGGGAGCGCACGCTGGAACATCATGGCGGCCTACGGCGCGCAGATAAAAGAAGGTAAGACGCCCGCGCAAGCCCAGGCCTATCTGACTTCGCTGTTCCACAACGTCGTGAGCCAGGACAGCTCGGCGCGAAATGCCCTGCAGACCTTCCTCGCCGGTCGCGGCGATGCGCTGATCGACTACGAGGACGAGGCGATCGCCGATCAGAAGAAGGGCTCGCAGATCGAATACGTGATCCCCAAGTACACGATCCTCATCCAGAACCCGATCGCGATCGTGAGCGGCGGCAACGCTGCCGGCGCGCAGAGGTTCGTCAACTACCTGCTCTCTCCCGCCGGCCAGAAGATCTGGGCGGAACATGGCTACCGCCCCGTCATCGAAGGCGTCGCCTCGGCCAACCAGTTCCCCAAGCCCGCCGGTCTCTTCACGATCGACTCGCTCGGCGGCTGGAAGAAGGTGGGCAAGGAATTCTTCGAAACCGAAGGCACCACCGGGATCGTCACGAAGATCGAGCAGTCGCTGGGGGTGTCCACCTCCAAATGACACCCGACGGCGCATCGCACGCGCTCGAGCGTTCGGCTCCTCACCCGCGCGTGCCGGCGTGGCGTCCGTTTGGCAGAGGTCCGAGCGGGCGCTCGCTGCTGGGCGGTCGCGCCGGCACGGCGCTGGGCGGCGGTCTGCTCGGCCTGTACCTGTCGGTGCTGGTGCTGCTACCCATCGCCGCGCTGCTCGACAGCGCGGCGAGCGGGGGCACGGGCTCGTTCTGGCGGGCAGTGTCAAGCCCGGAGGCGGTCGCCGCGCTCAAGCTCACGCTGGTGGTGTCGGCGATCGTTGTTGTTATCAACGCTCTCTTCGGGACCTTGATCGCATGGGTGCTGGTGCGCGATGAGTTCCCCGGCAAGGGCGTGGTGAACGCGCTCATCGACCTTCCCTTCGCGCTCCCCACGATCGTCGCCGGCGTGGTCCTGCTCGCGCTTTACGGCAAGGGCGGACCAACAGGCATCGACATCACCTTCACGCGTGCGGCGGTGGGGTTGGCGCTGCTGTTCGTCACGTTGCCCTTCGTCGTGCGCTCGGTGCAGCCGGTGTTGATCGAGCTCGACCTTTCGATGGAGGAAGCCGCCGGTACGCTCGGCGCGGGCAGGTGGACCGTGTTCCGCCGCGTTGTGCTCCCCAACCTCACCCCGGCGATCCTCTCAGGTGCTGCCCTCTCTTTCGCGCGCGCGCTCGGGGAGTTCGGGTCTGTGGTCCTTATATCCGGCAACCTCCCCTTCAAGACGGAGGTGGGATCGGTGTATATCTTCAACCAGGTTGAGAACGACAATGTGAGTGCTGCCGCGTCGGTCTCAGTGGTGCTGCTCGTGTGCGCCCTAGTGGTGCTCGCCGGCATGACGTTGCTCTCGCGCAGGATGTCGCGACATGTCCTCTGAGAGCGTCGCAATCGGACGCCCCGGGGCGCCCGCCGCACAGCGCGTCGAGCCGCCGCATGCGCACGCGGGCACCCGAGAGAGCGCAAGCGGCGCGGTCGCGCGGCGATGGGGCCTGCGCACGCTGGCACTCGGCTACCTCCTGCTACTGCTCGGGGCGCCCGTGGGAATGATCTTCTACCGCACCTTTGAACACGGCCTTGCCCCGGTTTGGGAAGCAGTGACCCAACCCAACGCCGTGCACGCGTTCTGGCTCTCGGTGGAGCTGGTGGCGATCGTGGTGCCGTTGAATACTGTCTTTGGGATCAGTATCGCGCTCTTGATCGAGCGGGGACGGTTCCGCGGGCGGGCGCTGCTCGGCCTGCTGCTCGACCTTCCCTTTGCGATCTCTCCAGTAGTGGTTGGGCTGGCGCTCGTGCTCGTGTACGGACGTACCGGCTGGTTTGGCGACTGGCTCACATCGCACGGTATTCAGGTGATCTTCTCGATTCCCGGGATGGTATTGGCGACGGCGTTCGTGTCGCTGCCGTTCGTGGCGCGCGAGACGATCCCCGTGCTCCACGAGCTCGGCACCGACGCCGAGCAGGCAGCGGCGACACTCGGAGCGAGTGCCTGGCAGACCTTCCGTCGTGTGACGCTCCCCGCGATCCGCTGGGGCGTGGTTTACGGCGTCGTACTCACCACGGCTCGCGCGCTCGGGGAGTTCGGCGCGGTGAGCATCGTCAGCGGTCGTCTCGAGGGCCAGACACAGACCCTTCCGCTCTACGTGCAAGATCGCTTCGAGAACTTCGACACCACCGGCGCCTATGCCGCCGCAGTGGTACTCGCACTGCTGGCGTTCGCCACGCTGCTCGGTATGAACCTGCTGGCACGCCGCACACAGAGAGATACGGTGGTGTGATGGCGATCGAGGTCCACAACGCAACCAAGCACTTCGGTTCGTTCACCGCTCTGGATGACGTGAGCGTCACCGTGCAGGACGGCGCGCTCATGGCACTGCTCGGCCCCAGCGGTAGCGGCAAGTCAACGCTCCTTCGCATCATCGCCGGCCTCGAGACCCTCGATACAGGGCGCGTCGAGATTGGTGGAGAGGACCAAACCGACGCGCCCACCCGCACACGAGGGGTGGGCTTCGTCTTCCAGCACTACGCCCCTTTCAAGCACATGACCGTCTACGACAACGTCGCCTTCGGCTTGACGGTGCGTAAGACGCCGAAGCAGGATGTGCGCGAGCGTGTGCACGAGCTGCTCGGCTTGGTGCGGCTTGATGGCCTCGCCAAGCGTTATCCCTCACAGCTCTCCGGTGGTCAGTTGCAGCGAATGGCGCTCGCCCGGGCACTCGCCCCACAGCCGAAGGTGCTGCTGCTGGACGAGCCTTTCGGGGCGCTCGACGTGCAGGTGCGAGGCGAGCTACGCGAGTGGCTGCGCAGGTTGCACGAGGAGATTCATGTCACCACGATCTTCGTCACCCACGACCAGGAGGAGGCGATGGACGTGGCGGGCCAGATCGTGGTGATGAACGCGGGGAAAGTCGAGCAAACCGGAAGCCCACGCGAGCTGTACGAGCATCCGAACAACGAGTTCGTGATGTCCTTCATCGGGCCCGTCAATCGGCTCGGCGATGCGTTGCTGCGCCCCCACGACATCCAGATCCTCTCAGGCGCAGGAGACCACTACGCCGATGCGGTGGAGGCGCTCGTACGCCGTGTCGTACATCTCGGCTTTGAGGTGCGCGTCGAGCTCACCCTCCCCGACGGTCGCGACGTCTGGGCGCAGGTAACACGCGAGACAGCCCACGAGCTAGAGCTGCACGAGGGCCAAATCCTGGCCGCCCGCCTCCCGGCCCCGCGCGTCTTCGCGTAACACCGCCAGCACCTCGAGCGCGGGCTACCTCGTCTCCCAGGCTTCCTCTTGCTTCGTGAGCGCGAGGATCTCCTTGGGGATCTTTCCCGCGGCCACATCCGCCACCGTCACGTGCTCCAAAACCTTGCGCAGGTTCGCGCGCAGGGCGATCCACACTTGCTGCAGCGATTCCGCCGACCCCTGGTACTCGATCTCCTCCGGCCGCTGTCCGCGCACGCCCACCAGCGGTCCCTCCACCGCGCGGATCACGTGCGCGAGGTTGAGCTCGCCGGCGGGCCTTGCCAGCCAGTAGCCACCCTCCGGCCCGCGCTGGGAGCGCACGATCCCGGCGCTGCGCAACTGCGTGAGGATGTTCTCCAGAAACGACACCGGTATCCCCTGCGCTTGGGCCACTTCGTCGACCTTGCGCGGCGAATCCTGGCTGCCGGCGGCGAGCTCTACGACCGCGCGCACGGCATAGTCGGCCTTGGCGGTGACGTGCATTGCGGGGATTCTCTCTTATACGGAGGCGGGAGGGCGCCAGGCTCAGTTATCGCGGCGTGCGCCCACTGAAGCGAGCACCGCGTCGATGCACGCCCGCTGCACATGCGCGGGCTCGATCGCAAAAGGCTCTGGCATACCCCCAGGCACCGTGCGCACGCCCATACCGATACGCGCGAGATGCATCGTCCCAAGTGTCTGCGCGTAGAGCTGGTTGGCGGTGAAATCAGGGTTCTCCACCTCGAACACACCCTCGCTTGCACCCTCGGCGAGGATGGCCGAGAGCTTGCCCAAACACGCCGCCATGTTCTGTCCGAGTCGTATCCAGATCGCGTCTGAAATCGTCTCGCGCAGCTCCTCCGCCGAGCGCCTCATCAACGACAGTCCGCAGTCGAGGAACGCCGGATGGTCGAGGCAGAAATCTGTGTAGCGCACCCATCCCTCCTCCAACCGGGCCACGGGGTCGAGCTCGCTGGGCACGTCCTCCAGCCGTGCGGCCAGATCGGCGAGATAGCTCGAGAGCGTGAGCACGTACAGCTCCTCCTTGGAGGAGAAATGACGGTAGATGAGAGCCTTGTTGATCCCCACCTCGCGCGCGATACTCTCGATTGGCGCGTCCTGCAGACCGCGTTCGTCGAACAACAGGCGCGTGGCGGCGATTATCTCGCGCTCCCGTTCGCGTCTACGCGCCGCACGAGTGGGGGTGGGGGAGTTCTTGTAGCTCGGAGCAGTCGCCATCGCGCACGAGACTATACCGCGAATGTAAACGTCATTCAATCTCTCATTTGACAACCGTTTACGCTTTGCTAGGCTTTGCTTTTCCGCACGCGGGGCCCGTGCGCCTACGTGTGGAGTCAGGCCATGATGCCTGTAGTCACGGCAAACCCGGGGACACCGGGCTCGTGGTTCAAACCTTTAAAGCACCATCACCGAGCCAGTAAAGGAGCCAACGTCTCATGTCAGCAACCGACGTAACCGCCGCCGAGGCCACCGGAGCCGCCGAGGCCGCCGTCGAGGCGATCACAAACGCTGCCGGCAAAGACGTAACGTTCTCGATGGCCCTCACCCAGGATCAAAAGGACATCCGCGAATGGGTGCACGGTTTCGCCGCCGACGTCATGCGCCCTGCCGCCCATGAGTGGGATGAGAAGGAGAAGACTCCTTGGCCCATCATCGAAGAGGCCGCCAAGATCGGGCTTTACGGCTTTGAGGGTCTCGCGCAGTTCTTCGCCGACCCAACCGGCCTGACGCTGCCGATCGTCAACGAGGAGCTCTTCTGGGGCGACGCCGGCATGGGCATGGCCATCATGGGCACCTCCCTCGCGGTCGCCGCCATCTTCGGCCAAGGCACCGGCGAGCAGATCGGCGAGTGGATCCCCCGCTGCTTCGGCACCCCCGATGACATAAAGGTCGCCGCCTTCTGCTCATCTGAGCCCAACGCCGGCTCTGACGTGAGCGCGGTGCGCACCACCGCCAAGTACGACGAGGCCACCAAAGAGTGGGTGCTCAACGGCCAGAAGGCATGGGCCACCAATGGCGGCATCTCAGACGTCCACGTGGTCATCGCCACCGTCGACCGCTCCCTGAACTCCCGCGGACACGCCGCTTTCGTCATCCCAATGAGCGAAGCGAAGGGCATCTCCGAAGGCGCCAAGGTCTCAAAGCACGGTCTGCGCGCCTCCCATACCGCCGACGTCTACCTCGACGACTGCCGCATCCCCGAGAACTACGTGCTCGGCGGCAAGGAGAAGCTCGACGAGCGCGTTGCCCGTGCCAAGGAGGGCAAGAAGAACAAGTCGAACGCCTCCATGGCCACCTTCGAGGCCTCGCGCCCCACGGTCGGCTCGCAGGCGCTCGGAATTGCCAGGGCCGCCTACGAGTATGCGCTCGAGTACGCCAAGGAGCGCGAGCAGTTCGGCAAGAAGATCATCGAGAACCAGTCCATCGCTTTCACGCTCGCGCGTATGAAGATGGAGATCGACGCCGCCCGCCTGCTCGTGTGGCGCGCCTCCTGGATGGGTCGCAACCAGGTGCCCTTCGAAAACGCCGAGGGCTCGATGTCAAAGCTCAAGTCTGGCGAGGTCGCCGTGTGGGTTACAGAGCGCGCCATCCAGATCCTTGGCGGCAACGGCTACACCCGCGAGTTCCCCGTCGAGCGCTGGCACCGCGACGCGAAGATCTACGACATCTTCGAGGGCACCGCGGAGATCCAGCAGCTCGTGATCTCCCGCGCCATCTCCGGGATGCACATCAAGTAGCAAGCTTTCGCGTAGGGCGGTCCCGGCCTGGACGCCGGGGCCGCTTCTACCAAGCCTGGGTTTTGCCGCAGTGCGGACAAGCCACGCTAGTGGAAACAGGTGCGATAAAGAAGTAGCCGCACCCGCAGGGATAGCAAGCTTCGTCTACCGGTCCGCCCGCCTCACGCAAGCGCCTCGCCTTGATGTCCATGGCCATCGGCTCCGGTGGCGTATCGTGGTGGCGCCAGGTTGCAATCGGGTGGAGCAGGCTCGTCAACATCGTGTCTCTACCTCCTAAGACGCATGAGATAGACAAAGGTTTCGCTGTCACGCGAATATCTCCTGGGCCTCTCACGCATCCGCTTCTGGGATAATCGATCGAGATGAACCCCGCGCGCAAGCGAACAGTGCGGCTGATGGTGTCGCTGGGTGCCGCTGTGGTGCTCGCGAGCGCTCTGATCTACACCAGCTTCAGCGCCGCCTCGCCCACCGTCACACCGAGCCAACTCGTGCGTGAAGGCCACCCCGGGCACAGCTACCAGCTCACCGGCAAGGTCAAGGCGGGATCGGTCCGCCACGAAGGCGAGACCCTTTATTTCAGTGTGCAAGACAGGACGGGTGAAGCGGCGGTCCCGCTCAGCTACACGGGCGAGGTGCCCGACCCCTTCCGCGAAGGGCGCGAGGTGATAGTCACCGTGCGAGAGCAGAGCGGCAAGTACGTGGGCCAGACCGACTCGCTCATCACGAAGTGCCCTTCGAAGTACACGGTCACGCCAAGCAGCCAAACGACTTGATGGCCAGCCCGCACCGTACAGGGACCTTTGCGCGCGCGGCAGCCGAGCCCGGGCGCTGATGGCGCAGCTGGGAGCCGCATGTCTCGTGCTGGCCCTCGCTGTGTGTGCCTATGGCATCGGCGCATCCCTATACGGGGTGAGAAAGGGACGTCCCGAGTTCTCTGAATCTGGACGACGCTCGGTGTACGCGCTCGCCGGGATACTCACCGTCGCCTTCGCCGTGCTCGAGGTCGCGTTCCTGCGCAACGACTTCAGCTTCAACACGGTGGCCGATACATCGAGCCTCACCACGCCCACCTTCTACAAGGCCGCGGCCGTATGGTCCTCGCAGGAAGGCTCGCTGCTTCTGTGGGCGTGGCTGCTCTCGCTGTGGTCGAGCCTCGTGCTGTTCCTCACGCGCAAGCGCCTGCGCGATGTGAGTGCCTACGCCACCGCCATCCTGCTCGGCTTCGGCGCCTTCTTCATCTCGCTGATGGTCTTCTACGCCACCCCTTTCGCCACCACCAACCCCGCGCCGGCGGACGGGGTGGGCCTCGACCCGCTGCTGCGCCACCCCTCGATGATGATCCACCCGCCGATGCTCTACTCGGGCTACACCCTCTGCATCGTGCCGCTTGCCTTCGGCATGGGCGCGCTCCTGGCGCGCAAAGTCGACGCCGACTGGATACGCGCCATCCGCCGCTTCGCGCTCGCCGCCTGGCTCTTCCTGGGCATCGGCATCATGCTCGGCGCGCGCTGGTCATACGCGGAGCTCGGCTGGGGCGGCTACTGGGGCTGGGACGCCGTCGAGAACGCCTCGCTCATGCCCTGGCTGACAGGTACCGCCTTTCTGCACTCCCTCATGATCCAGGAGAAGCGCGGGATGCTGAAGGTGTGGAACGTCTCGCTCGTCCTCGCCACGGGCACGCTCGCGATCATGGGCACGTTTCTGGTGCGCTCAGGCGTCCTCTCCTCGATCCACGCCTTTGGCGGCGCCACGCTCGGAGTACCGTTCGTGACCCTCATCGGCGTGCTCATCCTCTGCTCTATCTACCTTGTCAGCTCACGTCGAGACATGCTCCGTAGCGAGCACCGACTCGATTCGTTGCTCTCCCGCGAGTCGATCTTCCTGGCTAACAACCTCGTCCTCGTGGGGCTCTGCTTCGTCATCTTCTGGGGCACCTACTTCCCGCTCATATCAGAAGCGCTCACCGGCCATGAGTCATCGGTTGGCCCGCCCTGGTTCGACCGCTACACGGTGCCGCTCGCGCTCGTACTTGTCCTGCTCAGCGGGATCGGCCCCGTCATCGCCTGGCGCCGCGCCACGCTCTCAAACGCTCGCCGCAACTTCGTGATCCCACTCGCGTTCGGTGCGATCACGCTCGTGGCGCTGCTCGCCACCGGCGTCAGTGCCGGCAAACCACTTGCCATCGCGATGTTCTGTTGTGCCGCCTTCGTGTTCGGGAGCATCTCCCAGGAGTATTGGCGTGGTGTGAGGGTGCGTCGTGCGAGCTCCGGGGAGCCCGCCCCGCTCGCGCTGATGGCGCTGGTCAAACGCAACCGCAGGCGCTACGGCGGCTACATCGTGCACATCGGCATGGCAGTGCTGTTCGTGGGGGTCGCCGCCTCCTCGTCTTTCCAGCACGCCTCCGAGCTCTCCCTCTCGCCGGGACAGTCCACGAAGGTGGGCGCCTACACGGTGCGCTACGTGCATCCCACCGCCACCATCACATCCAAGGAAGACGCCGCGCACACAGGCTCCACCCTCAGCTTGGGTGCCGTGCTCGATGTCACCAAGGGCGGCCACCACGTCGCGACACTCAGGCCGAGCGAGGGCTTCTATGACTCGGGCGATCCCACGCAGGGGTCCGTCGGCCACCTGATCGGCGGACAAGCCGTGAGCCACGTGAGTATGGACGCCGGTGTCACCCGTGACGTGTGGAGCGCCATCGCGCCCGACATCGACACCCCCCGCCTCAAGCGGGTCATCGAAATCGGGAACAAGACGATCCCCTTCGTGCGCCCCGACGAGGGCACGATCGCCGTTGCGGTGATGGCCCGCGAATACATGAAGTCACCGCCGCCCGCACAGTTTCACCTGATTGTCTCGCCGCTCGTCATGTGGATCTGGATCGGAGGGCTCATCGTCTTTGGCGGTGGGCTGATCGCGATGTGGCCGGCCCCGAGCGCGGTACGCAGCCGCGTGAGTGTGCGCGCACGCAACCGTGCCGCACGCGACCTCGCGCGGGCCTGAGCCCATGGCGGTGCTGATCACGCTTGTCCTCCTTGCCGCGGTGATTGCGGTCGTGAGTGCTCCGCTACTGCGCAGGGGGACGCCCGAGGGTACGTTGCCTGAGGACGGGGCCGGCGATGCCGTCGAGGTGGAGACGCCACGCCACGCCGACTTGAGTGCCGCCCGCGAGGCCAAGTACCGCGAGATCCGCGACGCCGAGCTCGACTACAAGACTGGCAAGCTCTCCCAGGCCGACTACGAAGCCATCGACGCCACCCTACGCGCCGAGGCGCTTGAGATCCTCGACCAGCTCGAAGCGCTCGAAGCGCTGTCTACCAGGGTTTCTTCAGCAGGATGATCGTGTTCAGCACGAAGATCACCGCGAAGAAGACGGTCCAGCGGTTGAGGTTGCGCTCCACCATCGAGCCCCCGCCCAGTGGTCCCTGACCGCTGCCGACGCCGAACGCGCCCGAGAGGCCCGAGTCCTTACCCGAGTGCATGAGCACCAAGAAGATCAGGGCCACCGCGATGCCCACCTGCAAGACCGAAAGCACGATTTCCATCGGCCAAGCGTAGCGATTCGCGCAAACGAACGTGCAACCACCGGCCTATTCGGCCAGGTTGCGTGTTTACGCCTATGGCCGGTGTACAGTCGTGCCGCTCACACAGGAGGCCCCATTGTGCGCACAAAACGTGCCCGTTTGCGGGCGATTTGCAACAGTCATTGCAACTTCTGCCACTTTTTGATTACGAATCCTTTACCAAGCCGTGCTTCTCTGCCGATATGAATTGGGTCAGGGGGCGCCCATGGGAGTGTGGGTGCCGTGTTCGAACACGACCATGGGACCACATGACGACGAGTAGCGACCGCATCGCGAGCAGGAACGCAAGCACGGCCATGGGCGAACGCCCTAACCGGAGGCCTCGCGCATGAGCGATACACACGCATATTGGCGCACCCGCAGAGCCATCCTCACCGCCCTCGCCGGCGGCGGGCTGACAGCCGCGGGGATCGGCGGGCCGCTCACCGGAGGTGCCCTGGCGGCTGATACTCCCGCGGTTACGCCCCCAGCGGAAACGCCTACGACCACAGGCTCGACGGCCCCCACGCAAACCGCAACCACGCCTACCGGATCGACATCCACTGGCACCACCACGGGCACCTCCACGACCACGACGCCAGTTGGTCCGCCGGCCGCCACCACGACTCAAACCACAACCTCCACGACCACGACGCCCGCGCCGCGTGCACGCGCGCCGAAGGTTCTCGACCGCCGCTCGCAGGCGGTCACAAGTGAACCGACGACGACTACGACCACAACCACGACGACAGTCGCGCCCGCCCCGAAGAGCTCGGGCAGCATCACCGCCGCTCCGCAACTCACCACCGTTCAATCCGGCGCGTTTGCCGCGCTGATGACCGGATCGACCGCCTCGATGCAAGCGCTCGATTTCTACCGGATACCACTCTTCCTACTGCCGATCTACCAGGCCGCCTCGGTCCAGTACGGGGTGCCGTGGCAGATCCTCGCCGCCATCAACGAAGTCGAGACCAATTTCGGTACTGACCTGTCGGTTTCCACCGCCGGCGCGGTGGGGTGGATGCAGTTCATGCCCGAAACGTGGCTTCAGTACGGCGTCGACGCCGTTGGAGCCGGTTACGCCGACCCCTACAACCCGGTGGACGCGATCTTCGCCGCCGCCCGCTACCTGCACGCGGCCGGCGCCTCTACCAACCTCCGTGGGGCGATCCTCGCCTACAACCACTCCGAAGCGTATGCCGAATCTGTGTTGTTGCGTGCGCGCCTGTTCTCCAGCTATCCCGCTTCGGTGATCGCCACACTCACTGGTCTCACCGAGGGTCGCCTACCGGTAGCCGGCGCCCAGCTCAGCGCCAACTCGATCATTCCCAACGGGCTCGTGCCGTCCTCTACGGGCTCCGCGAGCTCGACGGCGGGCACCGCGCCCTCGCCACAGGTCGCCGCTGCGGCAGCCTCCGGTGGAGGCCTCACGCTTCCCGGCTCCACGCCGGCGCCCTCCCCGGCGGCAAGCACCGCCGCCGCAGAACGAGCGCTCGACGCCCCCTCGCCCCCCTCACAGCTCTCTGAGCTGATCGGCCGCGAGAAAGCTCCGGTCGTCGCGGTGGAGGACGGTCGCGTGGTGGGGATCGGCGTCTCGCGCAAACTCGGCAACTACATCGTTCTGCGCGACACCTACGGCGACATCTTCACCTATGGCGGTCTGGGCAGTATCGCATCCAGCTACCGCCTGCCAAAGTCCGTCCAGCTACAGGTGCCCAAGGGGGCCCTGCCAAGCGGTGAAACCACCGCGGCCCCTACACCCACGCAGGCGGCTACCGCCGGTAGTCAATCGCCATTGACGCTTCACGTCGCGGGCAAGAAGCCGGCGGCGCCCGCCGGATCCAAGCACGCGAGTGTCCTCGGTTCTGGTCTCTCGGTCCTCGCGCCCGCCGGCAAGGTCAGGGTGTTTGCTCATCCCGGCAATCCCGACGCGCTCGCCGCCAAGCGGGTCCGCAAGCAGACGGCACGACTGCAGCCGGCCGGTTGGTTGACCTTGGGACGAGGCTCTGTCGTTGCGCAGGGCACCGTGCTCGGCCACTTGGGCTCAAACGGCGAAGCTCCCGACGCGGGCCTGCGCTTCGCGATTCGCCCCGCGGGCGCCACCAGCGCGATCGACCCGCGGCCGATACTCGCCAACTGGAAGCAACTCGATGCAGCACTTCACCCCCAGGGCGCCAAAACTGGGAGGGTGCTCGCGGGCGCAACCGCAAGCGACGCCTTCCTGCTCTCACAGGGCGAACTGGAGCGCGCGGTGCTCGCCGACCCTGGCATCCAGCTTGGTTCGTGCGACCGTGGACAGGTTGCTGCCGGCAAAGTGAGCCGCGACGCGCTCGCCCTGCTCGTGTACCTCTCGCGCAGCGCTCTGAAGCCCACCGTCGGCGAACTGCGGTGTGGGCGAGCCGTGAGCACCACTCATGGTTTGGTCACGGTTTTCCCGGCCCCGGACACGCTCGACATCGCCGCCATCAACGGTGTTTCCATCGCCTCACACCAGGGCGCGGGCACGATCACCGACGTCACGATTCGCACGTTGCTCACGCTCAAGCACAAGTACGCGCCGCGCCGGATCGTCAGCCTGATGCAGTATCCGGGTGCACCCACAACGGTCGCCTCGCCCGACCATTCAACCTTCATCCAGCTCGAGTTGCCAGGCACATCCCACGGCAGTACGAAGACGGTGGGTACCAATCGCGCAAGCTCCGCGAAGCGCAGCTCCACTGCTCCGCTAGCCACGAACATCGCGCTGGACACCATTGAGTGGCAGCGGCTCGTGACCCAGCTGGGCACGCTTCAGCAGCCGAAGGTCTCTCGCAAGCCCTCCCCGTCGGCGATAGCCGATGCCCTACCGGCCCCGCCTACGAGCGGGACCGGTACGCAAGCTCACCCTTGAGGGGCGCCCCGCTCGTTAGTCAGCGGTTCGCTCCGCGGAAGCCGGACAGCAGCACTCCGCGACACTTCATCGTCGCCGCCTTGAATTGCGGGCTGCTGGTGTTCAGCCCCTTGGTGCTGAACACTGGGCCCTTGCCGGTGGTGTTCGGGGTTGGCACGTTCACGCCGTTTTGCCGCAGGCAACCGGCGTAGGTCGCGAGCGCCTTGCGGAAACCGGGGCTGTTCGTGCGGCGGAAATTGCCGCGCCCACCTGCTGCCCGGGGGAAGGCTCCCCTGCCGCACTTCGCAAACGCGGCTTGCAGTTGGGCACGTGTTACGCCACTGGGCAGTCGGCCACCCGCGAGTGCGCCGAGCACGCCGCCACTCGGACGGCCGGAGCCGGCAGCGGGCGCCGGCAGCTTCACACCGTTCTTCTGCAGGCATTCACGCATCGCCGAGAAGCGCTTGCGCAGCTGGTTGGCGGCCGTTGCGGCGCCCGGGCCGCCGCCCTTCGAGGTGGATGTACCGGATGTACCGCTCGGAGTGCCCTTTTCAGTGCCTGTTGCGCCCGGTGCAGCGTTTGTAGCCGCGGCGGCGGTTTGTGACGCGGTGGTTCCCGATGAGCCACCGCACGCGACGAGTCCTGCGCTCGCAAGTGCCAGGACAACCAGGACACCTACTGCGCGGGCGCCTGCTTGCACGCTCGTGGGCGTGCCCTTCAGGGTGCGCAGAGCATTTCTCATATTGGGCATCGAACTCCTTTTTCTACTCTGGATTTGTTGTCAAACTCTCGCACGCCGGCTTGCCCTGGCGCGTCGGTTACTTCCCGAATAGAGCCTGTTCTCCTCCGCCACCGCCCGCGCTTGAACTTCCACTCGAAGCTCCTTCTGAGCCACCGCCGCCGCGCCGCGCGCCAAAGTTCGCCCCCGACCCGCCACCGGCCAACAGGGCGCCGAGTCCGCCGCCGAGTGAGCCCGCTTCGCCGATGCGGATCGTTTCCGCCGTCACCGAGCCGTTCGGGCCAGGGCTGCCGGTTACGACGACGGTTTCGCCCGGATGGATCCCTTTGATGTCGGTTTTGACGGTCTTTGTGACGGCTGAGGCAGCCGAGGTCATGACCTTCACCGTGTTGCCTTCGGCGTTTGTCACATACAGCGTGTGCCCGGATACGTAGGCGACCTGCCCGAACGTCGCGCCGGCGCGTCCGCCCGTGCCGCCACCGGCTCCGGCGGCGGTGCCGGTGCCACCGAGGAAGGCGCTTGCCCCTGAGCCGGCCGCCGCGCCCCGGCCGGCTGTGCCGCCACTCCCGCCGCGCGACGCCGCGAAGCGTGAAGCGAGACCGCCGGTCGAGCCGGCGCTACTGGAGGATGAGCTTTGCCCCTTCTCGACGAGCACTCCGCCGATGAAGCCGCAGGCGGTCAGCAGCACACAGATCAAGGCGAGGGGGATGGGGTTGGCGCCCACACCGAGCAGCCGTCGCCGCGGCCTGTGCGGCAGTTCGGGCTCGGTAGGAGCATCAAACCACTCCTCTTGCTCCTCCTCGGGCTCGTAGGCGGCGACTCCGGGCGCTTGCACAGCTGTGCGAGCCGTTGGGTCGTCGTGGATGGGGGGGTCCTCTTGTGGCATGACGGTTCCTCGCGTGTCACTCGAAGCGCAGGGCTTCGATCGGTCGTAGGCGGGCGGCGCGGGCGGCTGGGTATGTGCCGAAGAACAGCCCTGAGAGGGCCGCGGCGCCGAACGCCAGGAATATCGAGTAGGTGGCGATTTCGGGGTGAACGCCCGCGATTTCGAACTGGCTGCCAACCACACCCACGAGCACGCCGGTGAGGCCCCCGATCAACGACACGAGCACGGCCTCAGTCAAGAACTGGGTGAGGATGTCGCTGCGCCTCGCGCCGACCGCCTTGCGGATGCCGATCTCGCGCGTGCGCTCGGTGACGCTCACAAGCATGATGTTCATGACGCCGATACCTCCCACCAGCAGCGAGATCGCGGCGACCTCGCCGAGCAGCGTCGTGAACACGCTACTGGTGGAGTTGGACGTTTCAAGCAGCGAGCCCTGGTTGAGCACCTGAAAGCCCGGTTCTGTCGTGTCCCTGATTTTGTGGCGTTCCTCAATGATCGTTGACACCTCCGCTTCGGCGGCGTTGAGCGAGGACTCGGAGGTCGCTTGTACGGTGATCGAATCGACGGGGCCCGACCCGCTCAGGGTGCTCTGCACTGTGGTGATCGGGGCCATCACCACATCGTCCTCGTTGGTGACACCACTCGTACCCTTGGAAGCGAGCACCCCCACCACTTCGAAGTTGCTGCCGTTCACCTTGATGTTCTGCCCAACCGCATTCTGGCCTGAGAACAGTTCTTCGACGACGGTTTGCCCGATCACCGCGACGCGCTTGTGCCCGCTCACGTCGGCCGTGGTGAAAGAGGAGCCTTCGGCGATTTTGTAACTGTGGGCTTCCAGATATGAGGGTGTAGTGCCCACGAACGAGCTTGGTTCATAACTCGAGCTACCGAACACGAGTTTCACCGAGTCGGCGTTCACGACGGGGGACGCGCTCTTCACGTCCGGCGCGAGGCCGGGACTCTGCAGTGCTTCGGCGTCCTGCTTCGTGAGCGAAATGCTTGTCGTGCTGCCCCCTGCGCCTCCCGCGGCGCGTGCCCCGAGCCTGAAGCCTCCGCCGCTTGGCATCACGATCAACACATTCGTCCCAAGGCTCTGGATACGCGACTGCACGGCCTTCGAGGAGCCGTTGCCCACGGCGATCAGGACGATTACGGAAGCCACTCCGATAGTCATCCCCAGGATGGTGAGCCCCGAGCGGAGCTTGTTGGTAGTGATGCCGCCCCAAGCGATACGAACGATTTGGAGACCACCTGTCCCACCCACGCCCTTCATCGCTTCCCCCCAACGGCGCTTGTCTCGATGGGATGACGGTGAGCAGACTTCTGGGCGTGAAGCACGGGCGGACGCTCGTTCACACCGAGCGAGCGTGTGTCCTCGACGATCTCGCCGTCTGAGAGACGGATCACGCGCTTGGTTTGATCCGCGACGTCGGGCTCATGGGTGATGAGCACCACCGTGCGGCCTTCTTCGTTGAGGTGGCCGAAGATGCGCAACACGTCTTCGGTCGAGTGCGAGTCGAGGTTGCCGGTGGGCTCGTCGGCGAGGATCAGCGCAGGGTTGGTGACGATCGCACGCGCCACCGCCACACGCTGCTGCTGTCCTCCGGACAGCTCTGAGGGTTGATGGTGCAGGCGGTTTGTCATACCCATCGATTTCAAGGCGGCCTCAGCGCGACGGCGGCGCTCGGGGCGATTCAATCCGGCGTAGGCGAGCGGCAGCTCCACGTTGTCGATCGCGCTGGTGCGAGGCACCAGGTTGAAGCTCTGGAAGACGAACCCGATCTTGCGGTTTCGCAGGTCGGCGAGATCGTCCTCGTCCATGTCGGCTATGTCCACTCCGTCGATCTCGTAGCGTCCGCTGGTGGGTACGTCCAAACATCCGAGGATGTTCATCAGCGTGCTCTTGCCGCTTCCGGAGCTGCCCATAATGCCCACCATGTCGCCCACGTCGATGCGCAACGAGACTTTGTGCAAGGCGTGCACCTGGATCTGCCCCAAATCGAACGTCTTTGAGACATCGTGCACGTGGATGACGGGCGCGCTTAGCATCAGCCGCCGCCTCTGAAAAACACGGCCCCTCCGCCTCCACCGCCACCGAAGCCGCCGCCGCCACCACCACCGGCGAGGCGGCCAAGCTTCGAAGTGAGGCTCGTGCTCGACTTCGTGCTGGTGGCGGCCGGCAGGACGACCGTTTCGCCTGCCGTCAAGCCACTGAGGACAATCGTGGAGCTATTGCCCGCAAGTCCCGTGACGACACGCCTGCGCACATCTTTGCCGCCGCTCACCACGGTCACAGAGCCTCCAGTGATCGCGCTGGTGGGGACGTTCACGCCTTCGGCCTGTTTCACAACCACTTCAGCGGTGGCGCTCATGCCGGGCTTCACGCCACTGTCCATCTGGTCGAGTTGGAAAGTGACGTCGTAGCTCACGACTCCGCTGCTACTGGTCGAGAGGGTGGCCACTTCGCCGACGTGAGCAGCGAGCTTGTGTCCTTCAAGCGCTTCCACAGTGACTGTGGCGATCTGACCCGCTTTCATCTCGCCGACTTCAGATTGGCTGAGCGGCGCCACGAGCTGCATCGAGGAGAGATCCGCAAGTACCGCAAACGCCGAGCTCGAGGAGCTGCCCGTGCCCGAGCCTGTGGAACTCGAGCCCGTCCCGGATGAGCCGGTTGCCGACCGTCCGGATGACGCACTCCCGCTGGAACCGCTCGATGAGCTGGAGGACGCCGAGGACGATCTCGTCGTGCCGCTGGCTGACACGACTTCTCCCACCTGCCCGGCAAGCGAGACGATCGTGCCGCTCGCGGGCGCGTAGAGCTTCGTGCTCGCCAGTGCCTCTTCGTCGGTTCTGACGGTGAGCGCGTCGCTTTTCACCGCGGCCCGCGCGGAAGCGAGGTTGGCTTCGCGGGTGGCGGTGCTGACGGTCGCTTTCGCTGTGGTGGAGTCTTCGCTTTCTGAGGAGGAGCCTTTGCTTTGGGAGCCGGAGCCTCTGCTTTGCGAGGGTTCGGTTTGCGCGCCGCGCCGCGTGGTGTTGGGAGACGTGGTTTCCGTGACGGTCGTCCCGGCCTCATCGGCCACTGAAGCCGCCGACGCAGAAGGGGCGGCGGAGCTCGATCCGCCGGAGCCTTCGCCGTTCGTTTCTTCTTCCTTGGCGAGCTTGGCTTCGGCGGCCTGCAGGCTCGCGCGCGACTGTTCGAGCGTTACTTCGGCGCTTGAGGGATCGAGTTCGGCGAGCAGCCGCCCCTGGCTGACGTGCTCGCCCTGGGTGACGTATATGCGGGTGATCGTGCCACTCGTCTTGAAGCCGAGGTTCAGCTGGCTCGCCGGCTGCAGGTTGCCACTCCCCGACACGGTCGATTGGACCACCCCTTCCACAGCCTTGGCCGTGCGCCGGGTCGCCGCCTGTCCACCGGCGGAGGGACCAACCACGAGCACCGCTGCCACGATCGCTCCGACGCACAGCGCTCCCAACATGTAATTGAGCCAGGGGCGGCCGGTGCGCTCAGTCATCGCAACCAAGATCTTTGACCGACGGGGTAAGAGGTGGCGAAGAAACGCCATAACGGCGGGTAAAGTCCCTGTCGTGAACTGCTACGGCGGTATCGATCTCGGTGGCACCAAGATCCAGACGGTCGTGATGCGCGCCGAGCAGGCCGTCGCCAACGGCGGGGAGCAGGGGGGCGGAGAGGATCACGGCGTGCTCGGCCAGGCCCGTAGGCTCACACCACACGAGGGAGGTCCACCGGCAATCGTGGATGCGCTCGTGGATTGCATCACCGAGGCGGCTGAGGCGGCGGGCGTGGAAGTGGGGTATCTGGAGGGGATAGGCGTGGGTGCGCCTGGCGACGTGGACGGCGTGGCGGGGACGCTCGCTCGCGCCACCAACCTATCCGAATGGGAGCATCCGGTGGCGCTCGCAACGCTTCTCTCCGAGCGTTTGGGGGTGGAGGTGAAGCTCGGCAACGACGTGTCGGTGGCGGCCAACGCGGAGTTGCTGCTCGGCGCCGGTCGTGGGGTGGACTCGATGCTTGGCGTCTTCTGGGGAACCGGCGTGGGCGGTGGGGTGGCGATTGACGGCAAGCTGTGGCACGGGCGTGGCGGCGCCGGTGAGGTCGGGCATATGGTGGTCAAGCAGGGAGGCGCGCGCTGCCTGTGCGGCCGGCGCGGCTGTATGGAGGCCTACGCGGGGCGTCGCGCGATGGAAGAGAAGGCGAAGAGGTTGATGGAGAAGGGCCACCACACAGACCTCTTCGAGATCATGCGCGAGCGTAAACGCGAAACGCTCTCAAGCGGTGTGTGGGCGCACGCGCTCGCGCACAAAGACAAAATGGCCCACCGTTTGATCGAGCGGGCGGTAGGGGCGCTCGGCACGGGGATCGCCTCGGCTGTGAACCTGCTCGACGTCGAGCTTGTGCTGATCGGGGGCGGTCTCGGCACACGCTTCGGTGAGTCCATGCTCGAGCGGATCGCGGCGGCGATGAAGCCGCACCTCTTCAAAGACGACCATCCGCCGGCGCTGCGTCTTGCCGCGCTCGGCGATCTCGGTGGGGCGCTCGGCGCGGCGCTGTTGTGCGGCGAGCCGGGTGGGGGAGAGGCCGTGCAGGACGGTGCACACAGCACCGCCGGCGGCTTGCCTATACCCCCAGCAGCGTGATCCCCACCAGCGCGAGCGAAAGCGTGGAGGTGACCGCCACCGTTATTCCCGCCACGCCATCGAGCAGGCCGCTCGAGCGGCGCTCGCCCATCACCCGCCGCGAGCGCGAGAGCCGCCAGATGAAGAATAGGTTGATGGGTAGCAGCAAACCGTTCACGACCTGAACCCCAACGAGCAGGGAGATGACCGGGACTCCCGGAACCATCGCCACGAGCGCGCTCAGCGCGATCATCCCCGTGATGAGCGACACAAACACTGGCGCCTCCTCGCGGCGGCGGCCGATGCCCTTCTCGTAGCCAAGCGACTCCGATACCACGTAGGAGGTGGCAATCGGCAGAATCGCGCATGCGAGCAGGCTCGCCCCGAGCAGGCCAACACCGAAAAGCACCTCCGCGTAGGAGCCGGCGAATGGGCTCAGCGCACGGGCGGCGTCCGCGGCGGAGCCCACTTCGTGGATGCCGTGCGTGAAGAGCGTGGCGCCGGTGGCGATGATGATGAAGCCCGCGATGAGGTTCGCGAAGATCGCGCCCGCCACCGCCTCTCGTTCCTCGTGGGGGAGATCCTCCTCACGCGCGCCGCGCTCGACCACCGCCGATTGCAGGTAGAGCTGCATATACGGGGTAATGGTGGTGCCGGCGGTGGCGATCACGAGCAAGAGGTAGGTCCCGCCCGTTTGGATTTCGGGAGACACGATGGCTTTGCCCACTTCGCCCCAATCGGGGTGCGCGAGGATCGCGGCGATGGGGTAAGCGAAGAAGGGGATGGTGAGCCAGATGAACGTGCGCTCGGCCGAGCGGTAGGAGCCGCGCACGATGATCGCCCAGATGCCGAGCGCCACGAGCGGCACCGATAGCTGCACCGGGATGCCGGCGAGCCCGAGTGCCGCGCCCACGCCTACGAAGTCGGAGATGCAGATCCCCAAGTTCGCCACAAGCACCGCCGTAGTGGCGAGCACCGACCAGCGGATGCCGTACTCCTCGCGGATCAGCTCGGCAAGGCCCTTACCGGTGACTACCCCCATGCGTGCAGCCAGCTTCTGCACGATCGCGAGCGACACCGTGATGAGCACCATCACCCAGAGGAGCTGGTAGCCGTACTTCGCGCCTACTGAGGAGTAGGTGGCGATCCCGCCCGCGTCGTTGCCGGCGTTGGCGGCGATCAGGCCAGGGCCGAGCAGCCCCAGGAAGACGAGGACGCGGCTACGCCGGGAGCGCAGCCGTGAGGGCAGATGCGGTCGGGCCGAGGCCAGCGACCGCGCCCGCCGCAAGGCGGCTGGTACTCGGCCCGGCATCCACCTGATCGCTCCACTCGACGCTCATGCGGCGATCCTAGTCCCAACCGCGTGAAGACGACATGGAGGGTCGCGCCCTGGGCGCGGCACATTCAGTCCTCGCCGAGCAGGCCGAAGCGCCGGCGCCAGCCCTTCGGCAGCAACACCTCGAGCACGTCGT
>DASXNB010000029.1:0-22617 GCA_036495305.1 Solirubrobacteraceae bacterium
GTTCGTATAGCGCCCGCACATTGTGAGGCGAGTCTATGTCGGGCAGCTACTCTGGATCGAGCATGAGCGACGATCACCTGACCACGGCGGCGGGCCTGGAGGCCATGGCCGCCGAGCTCGCCGAGCTGGAGGGTGGCGGGCGCCGCGAGATCGCGGAGCGCATCAAGACTGCGCGCGAGTTCGGTGATCTGAAGGAGAACTCCGAGTATCACGACGCCAAGAACGACCAGGCGCATCTGGAGACGAAGATCGCGAAACTGCGCGAGCGGATCTCAACCGCGGTGGTGGTGGAGGAGTCGGCGACGACTCCAGGGGCCGTAGGCTTCGGCTCGACCGTCGTGGTGAGCGACGAGTCGGGCAAGGAGCGGACCTGGCGGATCGTGAGCTCGCACGACGCCTCCCCCTCAGAGGGGCGGCTGTCGGCGGATTCGCCGGTCGCGCGCGCTCTGCTCGGCTGTCGCGCCGGCGAGCGCGCTTCCGTGGTGCTCCCCAAGGGGGAGAGCGTGCTCACCGTCGTGAGCGTCGCCTGAGCGAAGCGCCGCGACCTCTTCCTTGCGCCTGTAGAGGCGCTGGTCGGCGAGCTGCAGGATCGAGGCGGGATCGCTCATTTCCCCCGGGATTCGCACCACTCCGTGGGAGGCCGTTATCGAGAAGCCTTGACCGCGATCCGTGAGGGCCTCGAGGCTTTCCCGCACAAGCAACTCGCCGTCCTCGTGGGGGCCGTCGAACAGCACGCAGAACTCGTCGCCACCCATGCGGTAGGCCGCGCCGCGGGGCTCGACCGCGCGTTGTAGGCGCTCGCTCAAGCACACGAGCAGCGTGTCTCCGGCTGGATGCCCGAAGGTGTCGTTGTACATCTTGAAGCCGTCGAGGTCATAGAGGGCCAGTCCACAGGGCTCCCCGGGGTGCGCGTTCTTGCAGGCCAACCGCAGATCCCCCATCAGGCGCCGGCGGTTGCCGAGACCGGTCAGCGGGTCTGTGAGGGAGAGGCGCTGGGAGTGCGCGAGCAGCGCCAGGTTCTCGCGCCACGTGACGATCAGATGAGCTCCCACCGCAAGCACGGTCGCCGCCGCGAGGATCACGGCGGGGAGCGTGAGCCGCGGGCCGACCCCGCCGTACACGAGTACCCCGAGCGCGCTGAGCAACGCAAGCGAGGGCACCGACATCATCTGCCAGCCGGCCATCCGGCGTTGTTGCAAGCGCCGAGGTGGAAGCCAGGCCGCGATCGCGAGCATCACCGCCGCGGTGGGCCACAGCGATTCAAGCGACGTGCCAGATTGGTATGTGTCGGTGGCGGTTTGGTAGAGGTAGGTGGAGTCGGCAAACGCGCTCAGAAGCATCGCTCCGGCGATCAGCAGCCACACGCCGCCCGGTCGCCAGCCGGTGATGCCAATCGCACCGAGCGCAAAAGCGGTAAGTAGGAGATCGCCAATGGGATAGGCCAGCGACACCATGATCGAGCTGTGGGCGCCGGTGGCGTGGGCCAGGATGGGGGGGAGGATCAACGCGGCCGCCACGCTTGCCGCGCCAAGGCCGGCGATGAGGCCATCGAGCCAGATCCCCAGCCGTTTGTCGCGCAGATGATTTCTCGCCAGCAGAGCGACCCCGGCGTAGAAACAGGGATACATGGCCAGGTAAAGCACATCGGCAGGCGAGACGCTCCCGCCGGCTTCCGCGCTTGTGCCTTCGATGAGTAGCGAGTAATACAGTTCGCCGAAGCTCCAGAAAAGCAGCCCCACTCCTATTGCCAGCCAGGCCGCGCGCTCCTCACGAGCCGAGGCCGCCCGCGCCAGCACCGCCAGCGCCGAGCCGAGCATGAGGACGTTGTAGACCCCGTCTTTGAACAGGCCGTCGAGCTCTCCGCCGCCGAAGTCGAGCGCGGTGTGGAGCACATACACGCCGAGCCCGCCGATGAGGGCGGCGATGAACAGGGTCGAAGGATGGGATCGTCGTGCGCTCATTGAGGGTCGCCAAAGTACATCGGCTATACACGAGGAAACCCTGAGTGGATCAGTGGGAAAGTGCGTGGCGCGCGCGCCGCGTGAAATCGGCCGGGGAATCCGCGTAAAGGCGTGCTCCATCGGCAAGCGCACGCTCCAGCAAGCGCTCGCGACGCCGTACGATGAGCTTCAGCAGAGTCTTCGCCGCCTCGTCGCCTTCTCCAAGCGCCTCAGGGTGAGCTTCGATGTAGGCAGAGAGCATGAACAGGTCGTGCTCCTCGCCCAGTTCGTCGCCAAGGCGCTGCGCCCGCTTCGTGAGACGGCGTGTGCCCTTCGTTTTAGTGCCGCCGAGCATGTCGAGCGCATAGTAGAGGGCCTTTACACGCTTGCGCCAGTCGTGAAGATCCTGAGGGAGGGCGCGCTTGCGCTTGGCGCGCGTGTACCGCTGGCGGCCCTGGCGGTAGATGCGCTCGAGCCCTGCCGCGAGCGCATCGAAATCGTGGTCGAGCAGGTTCCAGCGTGTGAGCTCGCTGCGCATATCGGCGACATCCTCGAGTGCGCGGCGCTGAGAGACGGCTCCGTTTCGGGCGATCCCCTCGCGTGCGCGATCGGTTTGGAGTTGGGTTTGCAGCCGCTCGACGCCGGGCAGTGCGAGCGCTTTGGGATGGTGGGTCCTCAGCCGTGTGAGCGTGGCGAGCCGCACCTCGGAGTCCCGTGAGGCTGCCAACCGCCTTCCGCTTTCGCGAAGGCGAGAGTCGACGCGCTGAAACTCCTGCTCGCCGATCTCCTCGCGGAGCAGCCGTGCGAGCGCCCGCATCCGCTTGATGGCCTTGCGCGCGTCGTGCACGAGCTCGGCTTCGCCGGCCGGATGCGAGTTGCTGTTGGTGGGCTCGTTAGGTTCGGTCTTCGTAGCCATTTGCGACCACCACTCCCGTTACAAGGCTATCGCCGCGACAATGTAGGCATGGCGAGATTGCCGCCGGCTAGATGGTGGACGGTGCGAAGCGCGCAAAACCGCAAGCCCGCGACTTACCGCTGCCCCTTCTGCGGGAAGCATCTGTCTGCGCTCAGCGAGCACATGCTGATCTTCCCCGAAGAGGACAAAAGCCGCCGCCGTCACGCCCACACCAAGTGCGTGCTGGCTGCCCGCAAGCGCGGCGAGCTGCTACTGCGCGACGAGTGGCAGCGCACGCAGCCGCGTCCTCCTTCGTTGTGGCGGCGGTTGTGGGGTTGGGTTCGGGTCTAGCGGCTCAGCTCGGATAGACGTGCACGTACTCGGGCTCGATGCGCACGATCAAACGTTGTTCGCCGGGCTGGCGCAACGGGTAGGAGTCGACCCCCATGTACTTCAGAGCGAGCGCGTCGATGTGCTCGTCGGCTCCCTCAGTGGTGCGCTCTGACACACGCCCGCGGATGGTGACGTACTCGTAGGGGTTCTCCATGTTCTGCACGGTGAGCGTCACACGCGGGTCGCGCTCGAGGTTGCGTGGCCATGCACGCCCCTCAGCTGTGTTGAGGACCGGCTTGCCGTCTTGCACGTCCACCCACGCGGGCGCCGCATGGATCGATCCGTCGGCGCGGAGGGTAGACACCACCACGAAATTCTTCCCTTTCAGCAACTCCTCGGCACGGCCTTCGATTGCTGGGCTCATCGGATGCCTTTCCAGGTTGGGGGCGAGTTCTCAAAGAGCAATGTACCCACGACGCGCGCCTCACCCGCCTGGTGCTCTCTCAGGTGGGCACGGCTTCGCCGACCTTAGCCGCGGCTGAGTCCGCTCGTAGAGCTCGAGGGGGGGATCGTGCCGAGCGGCACGAGCTTGCCGTTGTTCAACTGGAAGCGCACGGTCGCCTGTCCTCCGCCAGGGCAGCAGAGGGGATCGTGCGGCCGATAGAGGGGGTAGGCAAGGGTCACTTCGGTGTCCCCCTGTGCCACTACCTTCACGCTCGCGCTTGGCTGGGAGGTGTCGGTGCCCAGATAGTGGTTGCCCACGAAGAAGAAGGCTTGCTGTGCGTACCCGTCGCCCGAGCCCGTGCGGGTGGCAGTGAGCACGCGCAGGGTCTGCCCGGAGTGGTAGTCGGCGGTGTCGTTGGGGGTGAACCCACGAGCCTTCACGATTGCGACTGCTCCGCTGAGGCCTTCCGTGCTCGTTGCTTCTTTGGTGAACGCCGGCGCGGTGGTAGTGCGCGACGCTTCTGCCCCGCCGCTGGGCGTGGCGTTGGTCGTGGTCGTAGAGGATGAGGGTGTCGTGCCCTGTGTGGTGGTGTGCGTGGTGGCGGTTGCAGGGGAAGCCGCGCTTGACACCGAGGCGGTCTTCGTGCCACCAGAGCCGCATCCGCAGATTGCGATCGCGCCGGCTCCTACGAGCGGCAGCAGTGCCCTGCGGGTGAGCTTGAACGCGTTCATCCTGGCATTCATATTCGTCCTCAGCTCCTTTCATCCTCGCGATCAAGGGTTTATTAGCCACTGCTAATCTTGTTGGGGGATGGAGGATGCGATTACGACCACACGCAAACGCGTCCCCGCCGCTCAGCGTCGCGAGGCGCTGATCGCCGCTGCGGTGCACGAGTTTGCCGCAAGTGGCCTTCACGGTACGCCGGTCGACCGTATCGCTCGACGGGTGGGTGTGGCCCAGCCATACGTCTTCAGCCTCTTTTCCGGTAAGCGCGAGCTGTTTCTAGCCGCGATCGATCACTGTTTCGACCGTTTCGCGCACACCTTCACGCTTGCGGCCGCCGATTTCCGCGCCGGTAGGGCGCCCGCTGAGTGCGAGGACGCGCTGATGGCGATGGGTATGGCATACAAGGAGCTGCTCGACACCGATCGCGATTACCTCATGCTCCAGCACCAGGCCTATGCTGCGTGCGACGATCCGCTCGTGTGTGCCCGCGTGAGGCGCCGTTACGCCGAGCTCGTGGCGCTTGCCGGCGAGCTCGCAGACGCCGATGACGAGCGGCTCGATGACTTCTTCAGCCACGGCATGGCCCTCAACGTGGCCGCCGCGATGGGTGTGGCCGAGCTCTCGGCGGGTTGCTCGTGGGTTCAAGCAGAGCTCGCGGGGGTGGCGCCGGCGCAAGGGGTCGACCTATCCACCGAGAAACCCCCGTTGTCCTAGCGCCACCAGCGGGTAGGATCGGATTGGCGATGTCCGAGCCCACGCAGACACCGGAGCGCTCGCGTACCCGGCGCGAGAACGCTCGCACGGGTGGCTTGATCGCGCTTGCGGTGGTCACGACCCTGTTTGCCGTACTCAACGTGAAAGATGTCGAGGTGAACTGGATCTTCGGGACCTTCACAACGCCTCTGATCGTCGTGATCGTCGTGTCGCTGCTGGTAGGCGTCCTGCTCACCCACTTCGCCGAGATGCGCCACCGGCGCAAGCGCTAGCGCCCTGGCTCAAGCTGCCCGGGGGGTACGGTCCGCGGTGACGATCCGCGCTGCCTCCTCCGCCCCCAGGAACGGGGCGAGTACCACATAGGAGAGGTAGTCGGAGAGCCCGGGCAGCGCCCCTGTGCCGCCGTTTGCGGTTTGGCAATAGATCGTGTGCCAGATGGCGCCCTCGATACCCTCCTGGGCGAGCTCGGTGCGCGGCTTGCATGGCGCCCCGGCGGTGAGCTTCGCCGCCACCTCGCAAGCTAGCTCGGCGCCGAGGTCGACAGCACGCTGGCCCATGGCGAACACGCCTGTGGCGATCGTCTGCGTATAGGCCGGACGGGCGGCGAAATACCGCATTAGCGCCTCCAACGAGCGCCGCACGGCAAACGGCCATTCGGCGGTTGTGAGCCCGGTGTCTGACACGGTCTCGCGCACCTCCTCGCCGAGCTTGGCGACAGCAGCCAAAAAACAGGCCTCCATGTCGTCGAAGAGCCCGAAGAAGGTATCGATCGACACGCCCGCCTCGTCGGCGATACGCATCGGGGTGAGGTTTCCGTAGCCTTCGAGCGCAGCCAGCTCGAGCGCACTGCGCAAGATGCGCGCACGGCCGTCTTCCTGGCTCAAGCGACCCAGCGGCGCCGCTGCGCGTGGGGTGCCGCCCAGGGGGCTCGGCCCATGGGTCCTGAAGGTGAGTGTCCAGCTCAGCATGGGCTCTACGAGGTCGGGCATCTCCTCCGCGCGATTCTCCACCAGCCGCACGAACGTGGCGCGTCTCAGTCCGCCCACGATCGCGCGCGCGACGGGCTCGGGTAGCGGTGCCGCATCGGGCGCGTGGGAGAAACTAGAGGCAAACCTTTGCTCGAAAGCGGTGAGGGTGACGGTCAACCGTTCCCACCCCGCGGGACCGGCCGAAGGCGCGTCTACTAGCATCACCCGGGAGCCCTTCGGGTTGTCCCTGACGACCTCGGCGTAGGTTGTGAGCGCCGCGCGCAAGCGCTCTTCGAGGCTGCCGTCCGACGTGCGGTAGGTGGTCGCGATACGCGCTATTGTGCGCTCGGCGATCATGTCGAGCGTCGCCAAAAAGCATTCCTGCTTGTTGGCGAACTGCTCGTAGAAAGCGCGCCTGGACACGCCAGCGAGCGTCACGACCTGCTTGACGCTTGTGCGTCCATAACCGTTCGCGGCCACGGCCTCCACCATTGCGCCGTGGATACGTCGGCGTTGGTTCTCGGCCACCTCGCCCTTGGCCATCTGATGCGGGCCGCGTGGAAGGCGTTCATAGATCGGCGCCGCGAAAGTGGGCTCGTGCGTACGCGACTCCCCCCGTTTAGCGGTCAGCGCGTCGGCGGCCGGTGCGGGTCGAGGCGCAAGCGCGCCACCGCCGAGGTTGTTCCCGCCCTCCTTCAAGGTGTTCTATCTCCTCGAATGTTTATATCCCCTCGACTATCAAGGAGTCTTGAAAACAATATCATTCCCTGTCAGAGATTTATTGTCTACGTACTCTCGGGGCCGTCAAGGCTAGGGCAAGCCAGCCTTGTTTGCCAACCTGCAACCCGCTCGATACCCAATGCTAGGGCTCAAAGCAACGCCCTAGTGCAGAAGCGCCCTGAGCACCAAGAGCGCGAGGCCCATCGTGGCGCCCACAAGCACCTCCAATGCGAGTTCCCTCGGCTTGGATCTAGCGCGCAAGCCAGCCGCCAACTCGAAGGCGATGAGGCTCGCCACAGCGGTCCACACCGCCGCTGTCACGGCGGTCGTCTGCTCTGCGCCCGCGAGCCACGCTATGAGCAGCGCCATCAACGGCGCTGAGGCGCCCCGCACGATCGACCAGTCCTGCACGAAGGTGTGCCATAGCTCAGCACTGGTGAGCCGGCGCTGCTCGGTGAGCCTCAAGCCGAGTACATCGGCGTAGGAGTGTGCGAACCAATAGAGCACTACCGCGATCGAAACCGACCCCACAGTCTGGGGGTAGGTCTCGCGTAGGCCGCTCTCAGCCGCCAAGAGCGCGCCGATGGTGATGATGCCGTACACGGCGCCCGCGGGATTGCGCTCGGGCACCAGCCATTCTGAGACCCGCTCGCCGACGGTGTGAGGTCTCGGCAGACCCGTATCCCCCCGCTTAGAGCTCGGCTCATGTGACTTTGTCGATCCCATGTCTCTCTCCCAGAGACACCCTAGTGACACGTGATGGTAACCGGCAGATCTCACTTCCTTCACATCAAGACACCAACTATGGCCCTACTTTGTTGATCTGCGAGAACGCAGATAGAGGGGCAGGGAATCGCAATTGCGAGGTCACCCCGTCGAGCATTAGTCGGCTATGGAGGCCTGTCCGTAGCCGTGGGCGCGCGACGCCGGCCACAACGCCAGCTCGCCGTCAGCAATGCAAGAGGGGCGGCACGACATATACGCGGTGGGGCGCCCGGCTGGGGCGCCCCACGCGCGTGAGCGGGGCTAGCGGTGCGTCCGGTCGCCGGCCGTCAGGCTTGAGGACCCCGGCTGCTACGGCCGATAGGGGAACTCATGCGTTTGCTTGACAGAGACGAGAGGTTCCCGCGGCGTTTGACCCTGACGCGACAGGTGGCGCTCCTGAGCCTGGTACCGATCGTCGCATTGGGGTTCATACTCGCGCGGGTGCTTCAAGCGCAGATCGTCTCTCACGCGTTGAGCGACGCAGACCAGTCCGCGCAGCTGATCGCGCGCATCGGGATTCAACCCCGTCTCACGCCTCGCGATTTGAGCGACGGCTTGAGCGCGGCGGGTGTGCGGAGCCTGGATGACCAGTTGCGGGCACGATCGGTAACTCGGGATCTGGCGCGAATCAAGATATGGAACACAAAGGATCAGGTCATCTACTCCGACGATCACGCCCTGATCGGTCGCACACTGGCCCCCAGCGACGATCTGTCGAACGCTCTCGCGGGACGGCCCAACGATGCGGAGGTGGTGAGTCCCAGTCCACGCACGGAGACCGCCAGCGAGGTCGGGCTGGGGCAGCTTGTCGAGGTATACGTGCCTTTGCGTTTCACCGCTTCCGGCCGGCCGGCGGGCGTGTTCGAGATCTACCTCAGCTATCGCCCGATCGCGGCTACGCTCACGCGCAACAAGCGAATGATCGTGCTGCTCATCGCGATCGGGCTGGCGCTCCTCTGGTCAATTCTCTACCGAATCGTTGCCCGAGCATCGCGCCGGCTACGCCAACAGGCCGATGAGAACTATCGGCTCGCGCGCTATGACCAGCTCACCGGACTACCAAACCGAACGCTGTTCATCGAAGGGATCGAGGAAGCGGTCAGATGCAGCGAACGCCATCCGGATGCTTTCGCTGTCCTGCTGATAGATCTCGACCGATTCACGGAGATCAACAACACGCTCGGTACCACCATCGGTGACGTCGTTCTCTGTGAGGTCGCGCGCCGTCTTCGCGGCGACGCACAAGACGACGCGCTTGTGGCACGCCTGGCCGGCGATGGGTATGCGGTTCTCACGCCAGGCGCCCACGGAGTCTCCGGTGCGCTGGACACTGCGGCCGCAATACAGGCAAGCCTGGAGTCCTCGATCGTGCTCGACGATGTGGAGGTCAGCGTTGAGGCGAGCATCGGCATTGCGGTGATGGGCGAGCACGCGGACACGCCGAACGTCCTACTGGCGCGTGCCGATGCGGCACTCGCGCACGCAAAGTCCCGTCACAGTGCCGTTGAGGTGTATTCGCCCGAGTGCGACCACTTCGACGCGGCGGGACTGATGCTGCTCAACGACGTCCGTGGTGCGTTGGACCGTGGCGAGTTCGTCCTTCAATACCAGCCCCAGATAGATCTTCAAAGCACAAACATCACGGGCGTTGAGGCACTTGTGCGCTGGCATCATCCCGTGCATGGCCTGCTGGCTCCAGTCAAGTTCATTCCGCTAATCGAGCAGACTGCGCTCATCGGGCCCCTCACGCTGGCACTGATTGACCAGGCGCTCTGCCAACTCGATGCCTGGCGAACACTTGGGATCGACATCCAGATGTCGGTGAACCTCTCCGCCCGCAACCTACTCGACGTAGAGCTACCCAGGCAGATCGCCGGTCTCCTTGACAGTCACGGGATAGCCCCGGAAAGACTGGTAATCGAGATCACCGAGAGCGCGGCGATGAACGATCCGCATCGAGCCGTAACGGTGCTCACAGCCTTGCGCGAAACCGGCATTGGGATCTCGGTGGATGATTTCGGGACCGGGAACGCATCAATCGAGTACCTCGCGAAGCTTCCGGCTACAGAGATCAAGATCGATAGATCGTTCATCACGCACATCCTCGAAGATCCGCGAGCCGAGGCTATCGTCCGCTCCATAATCGACCTCGCGCGCAATCTCGATCTAGCGGTCGTCGCCGAGGGCATTGAGACCGAAGCGGTCATGCATCATCTCGCGGCGCTTGGTTGCGATAGCGGACAGGGTTACTTCATCTCACGACCACAGCCCGCCAACCAACTCGTAGCGGCGATGGGCGCATCGGGCGACATCGGTGTGTCCCTCGCGAGCGCTACGCCAGCGCTCGATCGCGTCTGAATCGTCATTCGCGGGTCGGTGGCGCGGCGGTCAGGTGTCGCGGTTATGGGTGCGGGCCCAAACCGTGACGGGGCCCTTTCCAGCACGTGCTAGAAAGGAAATACGATGATCGAGCGAATCGATGACATGCCGGTGGGAACAATCGGCTTTCGAGCCTCCGGCAAGCTGACCCGGGAGGACTACCGCAAGGTACTCGAGCCGGTTCTGCATGAAGCTGCGGAGTCTGGAGAAATCCGCATGATCTTCATGCTTACGGACTTTGAGGGACTCGAGCCGGCGGCCTGGTTCGACGACATCAAGACCGGGCTCGGGCTCGGTATCGGACACCACTCAGCATGGAAGCGCTCCGCGATCGTCACCGACGTGGACTGGATCGGAAAGGCGTTCCGGCTATTCGCCTGGATGACACCAGGTGAAGTCAAGGTTTACAGCCTGAACGAGCTTGGAGAGGCCAAGAGCTGGGTCGCGGCATGAGTGTGAGACCTTGCCCCGTCGGGAGTGAGCCGCCCCGCGCTTATGGCCGAGGCCTCGACCGATAACGAAACCTAGGTTTGGCCCGGCGTCGCCGGTTCTCCTCGGCAGCACGCTCGACCAACAAGGCAGGACCGGGTTGCGGTCCTGAAGGCAGCACCTGTGCGCCCAGCAGCAGAGCCAGCAGCGAGGCGCCGCCGACGGCTACATAGAACCACTCTTCACCGCTCGCGCCAGATGGCCGTATCGAGAAGGCTGACTGGCTGGCCTGCTTACGTGCCTTCTCCTTGCGCTCGGCCGCCGATGGGCTCTGGGCATAGCCACTGGCGCCTGGTGGTATCGGCTCGACGGGAGGAGTAGCCGCTGGCAGAATCGCCGGCGACGCCCCAACGCTTTCGGTTGGTGGTATAGGCGGTTCGACCGGTGCGGGCTTGATGGTCACTGGCGCGAGCGGACTGGGTGGCTTGGGTACCCCAGGAGGTGTCGGTACAGGCGGAATCGCGGCAAGTGCCGCCGGGAATGCGCTCGCCGGCGCCGGAGAAGGCGGCGGAGGGGTCGCGGCTCCGCCCACTTGGCCCTGTGTCTGGGCGGAGCGCACTCTGATCACTGTCCCAACGCCGGCCCGGTAGACCGTGCCGCATGGCGATCCGAACCCGCCCGGCTTGACCGTGACTGGCAGCGAATAGCTCAACAGGCCGGTTGTGATCGAGACTACGGTCGTCCCCGCGTTGTAAGCGCAGAACAGGTTCGAGGTTGAGGATGGGATGGGGTGCCCGTCGCCATCCAGCTTGGGAAGCGGCGAGCCGGGGCCACTAGGTTCCACGAACGCGCCGATCGTTGGGTCTGAGCTTGCGAACGCGTAGCTGGGCTGGACGCAGGGTCTCGTGCCACAGCTCGGTGCGGGGATCTCGACGTAGTTGTCGTAGCCGGGAAACGGTTCGCCCGGTTCACTCGGCTCTTCGGTGCGGCCGGCGATCGTGGCGAGGGTGCCCGGCGGGCGGCGGGCAACCGCTTCGAACTGCAGCGTGAGGCTCCTGGCGACGCTCAGACCCTCCAGCGGCTTGAGCGCGAGCGATTCGATCACTGGCACGGCGGCGACGTGAACTTCACGAGCTTTCGTGTCGGCCGATACGAAATACCACTTCACCCCGTTGTTCTGAGGCTTTTGGTAGCCCAGCGAGGCGCCCTCGTACTCGGGGATCTGGGGTGCGCCAGGGCTGGGGTGCTCAGGGATGAGACGGTGTTCGTCGAGTCGTCGTTCGCTGGTCGTGAACACGGCCAGCACGCCCGAACTCGCGAGCAACGAGGAGACCGATTCGCCTTCCTTGAGACTTTGCAGCGGCGTGGCGGCGACTACCAGCGCCGCGAGCCCGCGCTGCTGCGCAACGGAGAGTTGTTCTTCAAGCCAACCCCGCTGCCCCGCTGTGGACGCGCCGGCTTCGAGCCGGTCTTCCGCGTCGTCGAGCACGATCACACGCAGCGTCGTGCCATTTTGGTTAGCGTCAAAAGCGTAGTAGCGATGAATGTCTCCGTTCGGCGTTTGCGATCCCGAAGAGGCCGGCACGATCCCGGCGGCGGGCGCCCTGGTGCCGAACGGCTCAGGGGCTTCCGCGAACGCTTCTGAGAAGGACGTTTCATACGGCTGGTCGGCGCGGCCGATGGCGGCGAAAGTCGGTAGGCCCCCGAGCGGCGCGAGCAGTTCGGGAAGGTGGGCAAAATCAGCAGCCGGTTCCGCGCCTTTTTCGTGTTCCAGCGGCCCGACGGCGTTGCCGCCGAGCATGGCGAACGCCGGTCCTCCCGGCTGAGCGGCGTAGGCCGCGATCTGTTTGACCGCTGCGCTCAGGTTCACGTCGGGCTGGGCGTTGGGGACCGCCGAGCACTGCACCTTGCACTCAGGGCTCGTGAAGAAGGCGAAGGAAACGACCCCGGGCTTGACTGGGAGGCTCGGCGCCGCGGACGCCAGGCCGGAGGGTTGTGCGTTGCCCGTCGTGTCATAGCGCCAGATCGACGCAGTCCGCCAGCCGGCGGGACGGGCTGAGAGGACTTCAGTCGTCCCCTGGTGGGCGGCATCTTCGGTACCGTCGTAACCGCCGGCCATCCAAGCGTGTTCGCCGGTCTGGTCGGAGGCGACCGCAAGCACGGGATCGCTCTTGACCGTCCCGTCGCCACCAATCGCGTTGCCCGCATACTGCGAGCGGCTCAGGTCCTGCCAACCGCTTTCGGTCTGGCGCAGTAGCTCGCCGTCGCCGGGAGGGAAGCCGGCCACTTCAGCGCTCAGCTGATTGACCGGTGGCGCGACTGATACGTAAGCTCGCAGCTTGCCGGCCGCATCGCGGAACGGCGCAAGCGCGACGGCGATGCCCGACAGGGGCTGTTCGGCGTATTCGAAGCCCTCCCCGGTTCCGTTGCGCACGAGCATGATCGAGCGTCCGGCCGCGATCACGCCCCCGTCGGGAAGGCCGGCGACAAGGCGTAGCTGGCGGGGCGCGGGCTTCGGGTCGCTCGGTAGTAAGGATTCCTCGACGTCCGCCCAACCGCCACTGGGGCGGCGCTCGATCAGGTTGCCGCCCGCGACTGCAAATGCTTCTGAGCCCGCCACTGCCACCGAGCTGATGTTCTCCCCTGACTCGGTGGGTGGAGGGTCTTCGATGCTCCAGCGTTGTCCGTCGTAGTGCAGGATCGTCCCGTTGGTTCCCACCGCCCAGCCTTCGCCGTTGGCGGCGAAGGCCACCGCATTGAGCTGGGACTGCGTGAGCGAGATCGACTGTGGATCTTCAGACCAGGATGTGCCGTCCCAGTGCAAGATGACGCCGAACTGCCCGACGGCGAAGGCGCTGGAAGGACCGTCGAAAGCGACGCCGAGCAGGTTGAGGTGATGGGCGCGCGGGGCGGCGGGCTCGACTTGCCAGCCGGTTGACGCGTCGTAGCGCAACGTCGCGCCGTCCAGGCCGACCGCCAGCGCACCGGATTCGCTGGTCGCCGCCCGGCCGCCCGGCGCCAGCGCGACGCTTGTGAGCGGCGAGCGGTCGGGAAGAGGCCACGGTGTCAGCAGGCTCGAGTTCTGCTGCGCCGACCATTGTCCGAGTGCCTTCTTGCCGCCGAGCCAGCCCGCGTCGGGCCCTGTGAACGCATCTCCACCTTCCGGTCCATGCCCGGGCGCGAGAACGCTCGTCCACCTGCCTCGTGCGTAGACATCGACGGCTTCTTGGCGCAGTGAGAGCGCAACCGGACCGCTTTCTGTCGCGAAAAACGCGTCCGGCACCGCGGCCGAGCCGAGTGGTTCTTCGCAGGAGTTGGCAACTGGCAGCGTGCACCACGAATTGGTTACGGTGCCAGTCGCGCCGTCGTAGCGCGCCACTACGTGGCCGGCTTCATGGTTTTCGATGAAGAATTTCGCTCCAATCCAGACGGCTGTTCCGTTGGGTTCCACGTTCAACGCTTCCGGTTCGACACGGTTGCCGTGACCTGACAGGGCACCGCCGAGGTCCAGCGCGTCGAGGCCGACGCCGCTCGTGGGGAAGTGCCATTCGTGGTTGTAGAGGTGGCCCAGGACAAGCCCACGTCCTTGAGGGTTGGCGAGTGAGAAGACGCCCCAGGCTTCATCAGGGCCCTCTACGGCACCAGCTCGGAGGTCGATAGGTTCGCCGCTGGGAACGCTGGAAGGCCGTTGCAGCGGTGTTTCGCGAGTCCACGCGCCTTCCTTCAGCAGTGCGTATTCCGAGGTGTTGGCGGTCATCATTCCGTACACGTGCCCTTCGGCATCCTGGCCGAGGCGTAGCTGTGCGCTGCCCGATTCCAGCTGGGGCGCCGCCGTTTCCGTGGCGCTCTTGTCGTATTCGAACGGGCCGCCTGGACTTCTGTGAAAGAAGCCGATCGTCTTAGCTCCTTCGCGCGGGGTCTCGACCAGACCCATCCACGCCTCGCCTGAGGGCGTCATCGCGCCGGCCACCGCGATCCCGCCGCCTGCGTTGACGTTGAGCTGATTGGCCGGTACTAGCTGGAACGGTGTTGCTCCGCCGGCTGCGCGTGGTACGTCGGCGATCTGCCAGCCGCTCTTCTGCGCATAGCGCAGCAGCACAAGCTGGTGGCCGTCGGCGGTGTATTGGAGGCGCCCGGCACCTGTCGCCGCGGGTGGCGCGTGCGTGATGCCGTATGCCCAGGTTTCCGCTTCGTGGCGCGGGCTCGAGCCGGCGGAGACGGTACCGAGAATCGTGACATCTTCGGCGGGTGCCACCACGCCTGTGATCGAGGGCGAGACCGCAGGCGCCGAGACCGGATTGGCGACTTCGATTTCCGTTTCCCGCGAGCTTGCCTGGTTGCCGGCGGCGTCGAGAGAGCGCGCGCGGAGCCTGTAGCGGCCGTTCGCCAGAATTTCGGTGTGCAACCGGTGGGTATATGTGCCGGCCCCCAAGGAGGAGGCGATCGTAACTTCGCCTCCCGGAAGCCGCGTCCAGGCCGCGCTGTCGGCGCGCGCTCGTTCGAAGATCACAGCTGCCACGCCAGAGCCCGGTTCTCCATTGGGGAGCGTGGGGTCCTCGGCTGTTGCTTCGAGTGTGACATCGCCACTCAACGGCGAGTCGGGCGGTTTCAGTTCGACTTGTCCGACCTCGGGCGGGGTGTTGTCCACCAGCCGGCCGCGCACGGGTAGCGAGACAAAGCTTTGGCCTTCCCCACCGGCCGGCACGACGCGGAAGTCGTCGCGACCGCTCGGCACTTCGCTGGCCGCTGTATCGAAGCAGGCCGTGGTCGCCGTGCTTTCACAGCTCGTGGGTTCGTCTCCGCCGGGCAGCGCCGGCACGGGCCTCCAGGTGCTTGTGCCTGAGGGAGACCATTCGAAGCGGATCGGCTGGATTTCAGCGCCGTGAGGGACTGCGGCCTGGAGCTTGACCACACCGTGCAGCGGCGATTCTGGGACTGCGAGCTTGACGACAGGCGATTCGCCTATGACGATCAGCCGTTCGATCGCCGGCGATTCATACTGGGTGTGGGTTGTCGTTTCGGTGACGAGGACGCGTAGTTCATACGCTCCGTCCTGTGCGACTTCTTCTTCCGGGCGCAGGAACGCATACGGTTGGGTAGGGCTCTTCGTGCTTTCGACTTCGTGCCAGGTTGCGGTGTCGTCGGGTCGAATCTCGAACACGATCGATTCGATCGATCCGGCGGCCAGCGTCGTGTTGAGCTTGAGGGTTACGAGCGATTCGCCTGTGTATTCAGGTCCCGCCGGTTCGGTTTCCAGGGTGACCGCCGCCTGAGGTTGCAAGGAAGTCGGGGAAAGCAGCGCCGCTCCCGGCACGTTTGCGTCGACGAGGGGGGAATTGAAGCTTGGCAAACTGCCGCCGCTCGGCGGCCGGCCAGGAGTCGCCGCCTGACCGGCTGGTCCTGTGGTTTCGGAGTCACCGGGCGCTGGCGGCGACAAAGCGGGCGGCGAGGTGGCGGTCGGGGCGGGGGAGCTTGGAGTGTCAGCCACCGCGGCGCCGGTCGGTCCTCGCGCCACGTGCGTTCGGGGCAGCCGCGATATGCGGGCGATGAGCCTTGGCCATTGCGAGCTACCCAACACCGCGTCGGGCCGCGCGGCGCCCCAAGAGAGCGGGGTCGCCGCCAGCTTGGCGATCAAACCCACGTGGTGGCCGCCGTGAACCGGAATGCCCTCCAGCGCGGCGATCGTCCGGCGCAGGGGTGGATCGAACAGCAGGCGGGACTCCAGTCGGCGCTTGCTCATCAGTCGGATCTCGTTAATGAGTCCGTCGCGCGCGTTCGGGCCAAAGAGCGGCTGAGAGCCCCTCTGGGGGTGACCCTGAGTTTGGCCGAGTAGACGCCAGGCGTCGAGCAGAGGACGCGGATCGATCGGCCCGGCGCCTGCCGGTCGGACCTCGAACAGGAAGCGTACCCGCGCGCCACGCGAGCTGGCCGCTGCGCCACGCGAACCGCTGGCTACGTTACCGAGCATGGTCCCGGGTGCGACCCATGCACCCTTGCCTAGCGGTGCCAGTGACGTGCGAGCGGGTCGGGCCGTGCGCCCATTTGCAGGCACTGCCGGCGCGGTGGCTCGTGGCAGTGGAGTGAGCCTGTAGCGGCTGAGGATACGACCGAGTCCGGCGTAGGTGTAGACATCGCCGTAGGCGTCCCGCAATTGGATGAAGCGACCCAGCTTTGCGCTGCGCCCGATACCGATCACCTCGGTGTATTGGACGGCGAGTACCGGTGCGCCCGGGGCGGCTGCGATGTTCGCTCCAACGACCGTCGGCGTCAAAGTACGAGCCCCCAGGGCGGGGACCTTGGCCCACTCGGCCGTCGCTGCGAGGCCCTCGGTGCCTTCCACGGGAACTCGCCCGTCGATGATCGCCTCCAGACCGTCGATCATCGATCGCGGCGTTTCCCTGAGCAGCCGGGCGCGAAGCAGCACCGATTCCACGTAGCTCGACGAGTGGTTGTAGGCGTAGATCGCCCCGCGCAAGTCGTGAGTAGCGCCCGCGGCTTGAAGGTAGCGGGCGGCCGCAAAGATCGCGTCGGCCGGGTTGTAGGGATCGCGCACGCCGGCGCCATTGGCGTCTACGCCGTAGACGGACCACTCTTCCGGCAGGAACTGCATCCATCCCTCTGCGCCGGCGCTCGAGACGCTGAGGTCGTGGCCGTAGTCGCTCTCGACTTCGTTGATGGCGGCCAGTACCTGCCATGGGACCGCGTAGCGCTCGGCGGCGGCGAGGTAGATGGGCAGCAGGAAAGGCGGCGTTCGATAGGTGTTGATGAAAAAGTTCAGTACCGGGCTTGCACCGGAGGCGGTCAGAGTCGGCGACGGTATGAACGGTTCGAACCCGCTCGGGTTGGGCACGGGCGATGGCGCCTTGGCGAGTTGGGACGGTGGGCGCGTCCCTGAGATCGCGTCGCCTGTTTCGTTACCCGCTGCCGGCTGGCTCTTAGCGTGCGTCTGTGATGCGTCGCGCTTGTGAGTGGTTGCCTGGCGGAAGTGTGAAACCACCTTGGGGGGTTCGGTTGTGGTGATTGTGGACGTGGTTTCTGGAGTCTCGGGGGATTCCGCGGATTCAGCTCCCGGAAGTTCGATTTCCGGGAGCTTGGGCTCCGAGGCCGGCGAGGAAGGCGAAGCTGAAACCGGAGCGTGTCTGATCTGCGTTTCGGTGGTCGCCGACGCGCCGCTCGCGGGTGGGGCGGCAGCGATGGCACTTGCGAGAAGAGGCGCAAGAAGGAAGAACCTCCGACGGCACTTGCTCATGCGACGAAGCGCACCTTGGTAGGCCAGTGTTTGCGGTCGAGCTTGAGGATCAGCAGCCCTCGATGCCCCGTAAAGCGGCGCGGAGCGACTTCGCTGACGATGTGCCCGCGCCGCAGAGCCTGCGCTCCAATGGTAATCGGTCGTCGTACTCTGAAGCTCAGGTAGAGACTAAATCTGTGCTTGCCATGCAGTCGGGCTTTGACGCCGTATATGGCGGGTGGCAGCTTGACCCTGTGCACCTTGGTCACGGCCGCGGGGGGTGGTGGCGGGGGCGGGGGCGGCGGCGGTTCGAATACCACAATCGGCGGATCGAGGTGGAGTTCCAGCGGCCGTTCTTCGAGATCGTCGCCTTCCGGCGCGTCCGGGTTGGCTCCGTCGGTCAGCCGGTAGAGGTGGGGGGGTTGCGCCACGGAGGTCAAGGCTCCACCGGAGCCAGTTGTTAGCGATCCCGGCGTGGTGGCCGCCCACGCGTCGTTGGTCGCGTTGGCGGCGATCGCGCTCACGTAACCTTCGCGATCGGCTGGCACGAGCGGGGTTGGTGGGGGTCCGGAGTAGGTGGGGTCTTCGAGGTGAAAGCTCGTCACGGTCGTAGCGCCGTCGCAGGCCGCTTGGGCGATAACAGGTTCACCTTCGATCGGTCTCGCGTTCGGGTCTTGTACGAGCCCTTCCTCATGGGGGAGCAGGCTGCCGCCGGCGAGCGCTTC
Organism: Solirubrobacteraceae bacterium; assembly: GCA_036495305.1. Classification (GTDB taxonomy): domain Bacteria; phylum Actinomycetota; class Thermoleophilia; order Solirubrobacterales; family Solirubrobacteraceae; genus Palsa-744. Next base: position 18,268 of record DASXNB010000029.1, read on the forward strand.
CCCTGACCCCGGGATGACCGCGATCGAAGACCACAGGAAGGAGTTGGGAGGTTCGACGGCGTTGAAGGCGGCGGGCGTGAATGTGAAACGGCCTTCCGCGGGGCCGGCACAGGTTGTGCTCGCCCCGGATGTCGACACTGGCACAAGCGGCGAGGGCGGTGGCGGAAGCGATGGCGAGGCAGGGCGGGATTCATGCCTGGAAGTAGTGCGTAGCCCGGCGGGGTTGCCCGCGACCCAGCCCTCGCCCGCGGCGTCGAAGTCAATCGCAACGAGGTCGGTCCTGAAGGGATCGTGTTCCTGCGGGCTCGTCGGTGGGGTGAACGGGAGCGGCGCGAAGGGTCCGCCGCTCGAGGCCCGCATCTCGGGTGGGGACGCTCCTTCGTGTTCTGAGAGGACTTCGCTCATGGATGCGGCGTTGTGAAATTCGGCGGTGGCACCAACCGCCACGCCGAACGCGTTGCCCTGCGGACCGCTGCGCGTGACGGCGGCCGTGTATTCGCCCTGGAGCCAAGTCAGCGAAGGGTTTGGCGAGGCGTCGCTGAGCTGGGTCCCGTCCCAGTGCACCGCCGTGCCGTAGGTGCCAAAGAACCAACAGTTGTTCCAGGCAAAGCAGGCGGCGGAGGTGATACCACCAGGTCTGCGTCGTTCTTCGCTGCCCGTTACCACAGTTACGTGCTGCCTGGTCGTCGCCGGCAATTCGAGCGACTCCCATTCGAGCGTGGCGCCGTCGAAGCGACACAGGCGGCTCCAGGTCACGTCGGATGGTCCCCCGATCAACCAGTAATCGAGCTTGCCCGCCCACACCACCGTGTGGCCAGGACAGACGCTGTAGCCCGGAAAGCCAGGGCTCGGATACCAAGATGAGCCGTTGAAGATCCAGATCCCGTAGGGGTTGTTCGCATCCACCCCCGGTCCTTCGCTCGTGTCGGTAGCCGCAAGCCCGCGGTTCCACGCCCTGAAGGCGATCGAGGTCACGGTGAGGTCACACTGGCTGCCTGGCGGGGTTTCACCTCTGAAGACGGGCGAGCACCGCTGGGGGGCGCCCTCGACGGGGATACCTTCGCTACCGAACGGGTAAGGATCCATTTCCACCCAGCACGAACTGCCGGGGGCGGGGCCGGCGGGAGCTGAGGTGGCAACTCCTTCCACGCCCGTCGGTGTGGTCGTCGTCGTGGTAGCGGTCTGCGTGCAGAGCGCCGTCGAGCCGCTTTCCGCGGCGTCGGCCGAGGGCGCTCCGGCGAGGGCGAGGACGAGGATGCTTGGCGGTAGGGCGAGCAGCCCGCGGCGGCGGCGCATGGCGGACGATGCTAACCGGGTGGCCGATCTCGTATGCCGAGCGTTCACAGGAAATTCACGATCCGCCGCGGCAAGATACACCCGCACTAGAGTTATTGGCGCCATTTCTGGGCCACATCCTCATTTGTCGATTCACGTTTTTACGCCGGGGTGACATGCGCTTCACCCCGGCGTAACGAACTTCACCAATAAGACACAACGATCTTCACCGGGGGGCAACACCGGCCTCGGCTCTAAGCGAATAACTTGGCTCACTGCCTGGGAAGCTTCGCGGCCAGGACGGGGGTATCGTGCCCGTCACTGGTGGCGGCCACTGAGAGGTGGACGACCATGACCATGTACCAGTTCGAAGCAACTAGGCCAGTGAGCGTCGTTATCCTCGACTCCACCAGCAAGGGGAAGAATTATATGGACATCGCAGTTCGGAAACGATTCATCGTGGCCCCGCTTGTCGTACTGATGCTCGGGCTCAGCATGATCTTCTGCATGGTCCTCGCGGACACAAGCTCCGCGGCGGCCCCGGCAGGCATCGGTTGTCAGTCTTCCGACGGCAAGATCAACGGACGTGGCTCCACCTATCAGAATATCCTGCAAAAAGAATACATAAAAGTCTTTGGCGAAGATTTCTGCGGAAACGTGGCAGAACAATTCTCGGGAGACCCGGCCGGCACCACCATGCTTGCCTACAACTATGCAAAGGCGGTTTCCGCCAGCGCCACCGGTTCAGGCAACGGGGTCAAGGCTGCGAGCTGTCGCACGGATGCCTTCGCGGGCACGGACATCCCGTACACCCGGGCGCAACTCGAACAGCTCAACGGAACCCCTGGGGCAACGGGTGGCTGCTCGATTACATTCGAACCGCCCTTCGCACCGAACACATCGCCTTTCCCCAACTCCAACGACATCCAAGCCAACGTCATGTCTTTCCCGATCGGTGGTTCCTCGGTGACAGTCGCCGTGCACCTCACGGGAGGGGCCGGCGGTAGCTGCCCCACAGGCACGGTACCGACGAGCCTGAAGTTCACCCCGAAGGAGGTTTCGCGCATCTACGGTGGTGATGCTCAGACTTGGAATGACGCCGAACTCGTGAAAGAAAACGCTGGCCTGTCAACCTGTACCGGCCCGATCACGCGCGTGGTGCGCTTTGATTCGTCCGGAACGACCAACATCCTCAAGCAGTATCTGATCCGCGTGGACAACGAACGCACTGGCGCGGTATGCAAGGGCGAAGGCAACACGGTCGTCCACAACTGGGAAGCCTATTTCACGAACAACATCGAATGGCCCGGCAAGCAGCACTCGGGCGAAGAAGGCACATGTAGCGCGATCATCACGGCCGCCGCAAGCGGTGGACCGGAATTGGTCACAAAGCTCAAGGAAACGGCAGGGGCCGTCGGTTACGTCGACCTCGCCGAAGCAGTGGGTCAGCCGGGAGTCGTGCTCGCTAGCGTTCAGAACGCGACAGGCACGAAATTCGAAGCGCCCAGCATCGGCGGCGGACCCGCCAACTGCCTCTACAGTGCACTACCGGCTCCTCCTGGCAGCAGCAACAACGATGCTGTTGGCCTCAACGGAGAAGACAACTGGAGCAACGACAACGAAGCGTACTCAAGTGCGCCCGCCAACCACGAGAACGCCACGGATCTGGGTAGCAAGTACCCGATCTGCGGTCTCACGTTCGACCTGGTCTACACGGGCTTGAACAGCAACAACGGAGAAGGGAAGGGCGCCATCAGCCGGCTCACGGCCGACCAGCGGCGGACCTTGTACTCCTTCTTCACGTTCGTCCTCTCCTCGGCTGGACAGGAAGTCCCCGGGAAAATCCACTATGCGGCATTGCCGGCCAACTGGCTGCCAAAGCTCGCGCAGGGATTCCAGGCAAACTTCTAGACACGGACAGTCTAGAAACGGCATAGGCAGTGCGCGGGCAGAGCACCTGCCGGCGAGTCTCAAGTAAACGGGGGGACCGGCTGAGCCGGTCCCCCCAACTACTTAAGCGCGGAGAGTACGTCGATGTATCTCAAGTGTGAACATTCTTCTACCAAGATGTGAACATTTGTCTTCAAACGCTTCCCTTGTCACGAAAGCTCTGGTAGATAGTCAGGCAATGAAAAATGCGATGAAAAGGCGATGAAAATGAGGTTGCACAATCTCGGGTCGGGTTGGTACCGCCGTGCCCTTTGGCTGGCGGTCGCGACGGCGTGTCTCGGCATGTTGGCGGTAAGCCCCGCGAGTGCCGAAACCTTCAAAGTGGGTACCACCAAACAGCTCGAAGAAGCGGTCACCAAAGCCGACGCAAATGGCGTGGCGAACACGATCGAATTGACCGCTGGCACCTATCTGCCGACGAAATCGCTGATCCTCACCAACACCGGTGGTGCGCAGACGTTGACTGGTCCAGTCGGCGTTGTCGGCGCCGCCACGCCTGGCGTGCAGATCAACGGCGGAAGTGTCACGCCGGTCGCGGGCGTATCTGAACACGAACTGCTCCTCATCCAAGCTGGCGTGACGGTCACCCTCAAGCACGTCGTTGTCACCAGTGGTGGCGGCGAAGGGAACGCGGGAATCGAAGACGTGGGAACTCTGAACGTCGAAAACGCTACGATCTCCGGCAACCTCGGTACTCAGATCGTCGTTCAGAGTGGCGCCACGGCCAGCGTCACCAACTCCACGCTCTCAGACGGCCACGAATTCGGACTCGAGGATGAAGGTACGGCGAACTTCCTGAACGTGACGGTCGTGCACAATGCGTTTGACGGCATTGGGGGCACTGGCGCGGGTACGTTGAATCTGACGAACACGATCGTCGCTCTCAACGGCGCTCCGCAGTGCGGTGAAAACACGATCACAAATGACCACAGCCTCATCTCTGATGAAAGCTGTGGTGGCGAAGCGGCGTTCAAGAACAAGACCCCGTTGCTGCAGTCCTCGCTGCTCAACGATGGTGGTTCGACGACGCTCTACTCAGAGAAGGCCGGCAGCCCGACGATCGATGCGGGTGACCCCGCCAAGTGTCCGGCGACCGACCAGCGCGGTTATCCGCGTCCCGATGTC
>DASXNB010000030.1:0-4371 GCA_036495305.1 Solirubrobacteraceae bacterium
TCGATGCGCTCCAGCACCTCAGCGGCGTCGGCGAGCTGGGGGATGACGTCGGGGCGAACGAAGCTCGTGACCTCGAGCCTTTGTAGGCCTGTGCGAGCGAGCATGTCGATCAGCTCGACCTTACGCTCGGTGGGGATGATCTCCGGCTCGTTTTGAAAGCCATCGCGCGGGCCGACCTCGCGCACCTGAACCGACGCGGGGAGGTCTGGCATCACCACATCGACAGGCCACCGCTGACGTTCAGCGTTTGACCAGTCACATACGAAGCGTCCTCAGAGGCGAGGAAGGCGATCGCGGCGGCAACCTCCTCTGGCTCGCCGGAGCGACCGAGGACCGTCTGGTTGACCATTCCCTGCTTGAGCCTCTCCCCCAGCTCGCCCAGCAGTTGCGGGGCAGCGTTGAGCAGCGGTGTCTCGATCGGGCCCGGGGCAACCGCGTTTGAGCGCACCCGGTAGCGCGCCGACTCGCGGGCGATGGCCTTCGTGAAGCCGATCACGCCGGCCTTTGCGGCGGAGTAGACGGAAGATCCCTGCGAGCCGACACGTCCGGCCTCGCTGGCGACGTTCACGATCGAGCCGGTGCGACGCTCCTGCATGCCGGGGAGCACGGCGTGGGTGACAGCAAGCACGCCGCGGAGGTTGACGCCGAGCACGAAGTCCCACATCCCCTCGTCTGTGTTGACGAAGTAGGAGAAGAGGTCGGTGCCGGCGTTGTTCACGAGCACACCAATCGGGCCGAGTTGCTCCTCGATTGTGGCCACAGCGGCACGAACCGATGCTGTGTCCGTGACATCGAGCTTGCAACCGAAGCCATCGAGCTCACCCGCCACCTCACGGGCGCCCGTCTCGTTGACGTCCCCGATCGCTACGCGTGCGCCTTCGGCGGCGAGCCGGCGGGCGGTCGCGGCCCCGATACCGGATGCTCCGCCGGTGACAAGCGCGGTCGTACCGTCGAATCTCATTGGCAGAGCGTAAACCGTGGGCCGGTCCGGCGACGCCCGACCAAGCGACCGCGGTTCATATACTCCGCCGCCGTGGCGCCCTCCACACAAGAGCCCGTTGCGATCGTCGGCGCCTCAGGCGCGCTCGGCTTCGGCCTCGCTGTGCGGCTCGGCCGTGTGGGCGTGCCCGTGGTCATCGGCTCGCGTGACGCCTCTCGCGCGGTCGAGGCAGCCGAACGCGCGCGCGAAGCCGTGCCAGAGGGCGGGTTCACGGGCGCCGAGAACGCTCAGGCCGTGGAGGCGGTGGAGACGGTGATTTTGAGCGTTCCCTTCCGCAGCCAATCGGAGACGCTGAAAAACGTGAAGAGCTCTCTGCGTGCCGGCCAGCTCCTCATCGACGCGACTGTGCCACTGGCGGCGGCAGTGAGTGGACGCGCGACGAGGATGCTCGGCGTGTGGCAGGGCTCGGCCGCGCAGGCCACCCAGGAGCTGGTGCCCGAGGGTGTGAAAGTGGTATCGGCGCTTCACACGGTGAGCGCAGCGTCACTCACCGACTTGAACTTCGATCTCGGCCAGGACGTGCTTGTGTGCGGCGACTCGCGCGATGATAAGCGCAAGACGGCGCTTTTGATCGAGCGGATCGACGGCCTACGTTGCGTCGACTGCGGCAAGCTCGAGATGGCCCGCATCGCCGAGTCGATGACGGCGCTGATGATCTCGATCAACGCCAAGCACAAAACGCACGCGGGCGTGAAGATCACCGGGTTGCCGGACGATCCGTGGGATTGAGCGCACCGCACCCCCGCCCCACCCGGGCGTATCGGCGCCCTCGATGCTCGGCGCCGGGCGCCCGGTGACCAACACCAGCGAGAACTCAAAGGTAGTGGTGCTTGCCGGCGGCACGGGCGGCGCAAAGCTGGCTCGCGGGATGCTCGACGTGGTGGGCGCGGAGGATCTGGTGGTGATCGCCAACACGGGCGATGACATCGACATCTACGGTGCTCACGTCTCCCCCGACCCCGATCTCGTGTCCTTTTGGCTTGCCGACCTCATAAACGAGCGCGGTTGGGGCATCGAGGGGGACACATTCGAGGTGATGGGAGCGCTGCGCAAGCTCGGCGCGGATGTGTGGTTCAACCTTGGCGACCGCGACCTCGCCTGGTGCATCGAGAGGCGGCGGATGGAGGAGGAAGGATTGCGGCCCACCGAGGCGCTGGAGCGTCTGAACGCAGCGATTGGGGTGCGCACGCAAGTGCTTCCGATGTGCGACGAGCAACTACGCACACACATCCGTACGAACACCGGCTGGCGCGACTTCCAGAGCTTCATGATCGCCGACGGAGCACGGGGGCCGGTGCTCGACGTGGAGTTCCGTGAAAGCGGGGAGAAGCCCGCGGTTCCGACGCCAGAGGTGCTAAGCGCGTTGAGGAGTGCCCGTGCGGTGATCGTGGGTCCGAGCAACCCCGTGATTTCGATTTGGCCGATCCTGCACGTGGTGGGCGAGGCGCTGAGGAGCGTGCAGGCGCCGGTTGTGTGCGTGAGCCCCGTCGTGGGAGGCGAGATCGTGAAGGGCCCGACCGAGGTGTTTCTCGCGGCTTACAACCAGCCCGCGAGCACAAGAGGAGTAGTCGCGTTTTACGAGACGATCCAGCCAGGTCTACTCGACGGAGTGCTCGCCGATGAGCCGGTCTCTGGGATGGAGGCGCTGGAAATCGACGTCGGGATGCCCGAGGCGGTACAACGGCGCAGGGTGGCCGAGCAGACGCTTGCGTTCACCGAGTCGCTTGCCAAGTAGCCTCTGGAGCGAGATGCGCACCGCCGCCATCCTTCCCGTGAAGCGCTTCCCGATCGCCAAGCAGCGACTCGGGCCGAGCATCGCCGAGTCACTGCGCGCCGAACTCGCCAGGGCTATGGTGGGGGACGTACTTTGTGCGCTACGCGACTGCCCAGCGATCGAGGCAACGATAGTCGTGACGCGCGAGCCGGCGGTGACGAGCGCGGCGCGCTATGTGGGGGCGATCGTTGTGGAGGACACCGCCGAGGAGAGCCAGAGCGCTGCCGCTGCACTTGGCTTGGCGAAGGCGCTCGAGGAGGGCTTTGAACGAGCGGTGTGTGTGCCTGGCGACTGCCCAACGCTCGACCCAGCCGAGCTGACGTCCCTGCTCGAGGGAGAGAGCGTGAGCGTCGTGATTGTGCCCGACCGCCACGGCAGCGGCACCAACGGCTTGCTGTTGGTGCCACCGGATGCGATCTCCCCCAGCTTCGGTCCAGACAGCCGCAAGCGCCACGAGCACCTCGCCGAGGTTGCGGGGGCGAGCCGGCGGATCGAGGAACCAGCCTCGCTGCTACTCGACATTGACACGGGTGAGGATCTTGCGGTGCTGCGGGAGCGGTTGGCGAGAGAGACGACGAGGGCGCCCCGCACGCGAGGCGTGCTTGGACGCTCCTATGAGTCCGAACGCTCGCCCGGTGGGGACGGCAACACAGACGCACCCGCTATGAGTGGCGGGCATACCGCGAGCGCTTGACCCTGTGAGCGAGCTCACCGCGCGCGGCCTCTCAGGCCTGCCGGAGATAGCGACCGGCGTAGATATCGCCGAGTTGATCTCAGCCGCGCTCGTTGCCGGGCGACGTCCGCTGTGCGATGGCGAGATCGTGGCGATTGCACACAAGGCCGTGTCGAAGGCGGAGGGCGCCGTGGTGGATTTGACGGCGATTACGGCCAGCGAGGGGGCGCAGGACATCGCTATGAAGCAAGGCAAGGACCCGCGCGCCGTGCAGGTTGTGCTGGAGCAGTCCGCGGAGATCCTGCGTGAGGCAAACGGAGTGCTCATCTGCCGGACCCATCACGGTTTCGTGTGCGCGAACGCGGGTGTGGACGCCTCCAATTCGGCCGACCCCGACACGCTGATAACGCTCCCCCGCGACCCCGACGCTTCCGCCCGCGGCATCCGGAAACGCCTGCGCGAGCTGACCGGGGCAAGCGTGGGTGTGCTCGTAACGGACAGCTTCGGAAGGGCGTGGCGTCACGGACAGTGCGACGTGGCGATTGGCTGCGCGGGGATAGCTTCGCTTGAGGACTGGCGCGGCCGGACCGACAGCACGGGTATGGAATTGCGTGCGACGTGGATCGCCGTGGCGGACGCAATCGCGGCGCTCTCGGACCTCGCGCGAGCCAAGGACTCGCGCGAGCCGGTGGTGATCGTGGAGGGCTTGGAACGCTTCGTCAGCGAGGACGACGGGCCGGGGGCGAGCGCCCTGCTACGGCCCCTCGACGAGGACCTCTTTCGCTGAGCCCGGTCGCGCCCGCCGCGAGAGCGAACGGCGAGCGTTGGCGAGCATCGCGAGTGGGATGCCCGTGGCGAACATCCGCAGTGGCCCGATGTTGCGCGAGCCGAAAGCCTCGAAGACCCTGGCGGTGCGCTCGTCGT
>DASXNB010000031.1:0-4428 GCA_036495305.1 Solirubrobacteraceae bacterium
GTGTTACTCACCCGTTCGCGGCTCTGCCCCAGGGCAAGCCCTGGTTCGTCGCTCCACTTGCATGTGTTAAGCACGCCGCCAGCGTTCGTCCTGAGCCAGGATCAAACTCTCCGTGAAGAACTTCACGAAAAGCTGTCATGGGTGGTAGGGACCCATACACCGTGGTCCCCTCCATGACGGGGTACTTCTCTACTTGACTCTTTGCCGTCACCGGGCACCCGAAGGCTCCCGTGACGGGTCGAACCTGGACGCACACCATGATCGATTCTCGATCAAAGGTGCGCATGCTGTTGAGTTTTCAAAGACCGTCGTAGCCTCGTCGAGAGGACTTCTCTTGGAGGAGACCGCTCAGCCCACGCCCAGAGGCGCTTTCAGGCCGACCGTACAGTATAGCGCTCGCCTCCATCTCGCGACGTGAGCGTTAGCCCACCGTCTCGGTCGCAGAGCCGAGCTGCTGTGCGAGGGCACTATAGGGCATCTTGCGGACAGACGTCGCCAGAGCCTCCCCAACTCATCGCGGGGCAGCGCGGAGCCGGGCTCGAGCAAGCGCGAAGTAGCGAAGTAGAGGACAGGGCACGGCAGGCCAGGCAGGCGGGCATGCAGACCCACGCAGGCCAGGCAGACCGAAGACAGGTCCAGGCCAGGCAGGCGCGGAAGTAGAGAGGTCCAGGCAGGCAGGCGCGGAAGCGCGGAAGTAGAGGGAAGTAGAGCTTTCTTCGCGCACGCGCGCGCGAGTCACCCCAAAAGAGACAACCAACCTCCCCGCGAAACAACCCGCCAGCCACCCGCCAGCCACGTTCAGCCTCGCCCCGAGCCCTTCCCTACCGAAGGCAGTCGACGCACCTCGTGGGCACCGTGGCCAAGCGCCACGCGGCGATCAACTTGACGCGACGCCCTACTCGCGGGCTCCGCGCAGGTTCCGCCCCCAACCGTCAGCCGGCGCGGAGCCTGCGAAAACGGCGCTTCCCAGCCCGTAGGACGACGCCATCGAGACGAGCTACGGGAAGATCGTAGTCCTCGCCCGTAAGGGGCTCATCGTCCAGCGTGACCGCGCCCTGGTCGATCAGGCGGCGCGCCTCGGAGCGAGAGACGCCAAACGCGTCCGCCATCACCCCCGGGACGTGAACCACCCCGTTTTGAGCCTCGAAGGCGAACTCCTCGACTTGCTCGGGAGACCCGCGGTCGACGAACACACGGTCGAATTCGTGCTCAGCCTCCTGAGCGGCATCAGGCGAGTGCAGCCACGCGACGAGCTCGCGGGCAAGCTCGCGCTTGGCCTCTCGCGGCGGGAGCGAGGAGTCGAGCTCGCGGGAAAGCAGCAGTCTGTAGTACTCCCCCATCGCCTCGTCGGGGATGGAGAGGGTCTTGCCGTAGATCTCCCCCGGAGGGTCGGTGACGCCGATGTGATTGCCAAGCGACTTGGACATCTTCTGCCTGCCGTCGGTGCCGACGAGGATGGGCATCGTGAGGATGGCTTGCTCGGGGTGGGAGTAGGCGCGCTGAATATCGCGGCCGAGCAGGAGGTTGAACTTCTGATCGGTCCCCCCTAGCTCCACATCGGCGCGCACAGCTACGGAGTCGTAACCCTGCAGTAGGGGGTACATGAGCTCGAGCATGGAGATCGGCTCTGAGGCGGCGAATCGTTTGGCGAAGTCGTCGCGCTCCAGTAGCTGGGCAACCGTGGTGGTGCGGACGAGCGCGAGTAGCTCCACCATCGGCATATCGAGCCATTCGCCGTTGTGGCGCACCTCCAAGTGCGCGGGCGAGGGATCGAGGATCTTCAGCGCCTGCTCCTGGAAAGTGGCGGCGTTGGCTTGGATCTCGGCGTCGCTGAGGATCGGGCGCAATGTGGAGCGCCCGGAGGGATCCCCCACGCGGGCGGTGTAGTCGCCGATGATGAGCACCACGAGGTGTCCGGCGTCCTGGAACTCGCGGAGCTTTCGCAAAACGACGGTGTGACCCAAGTGGATGTCGGGGGCGGTGGGGTCGATCCCGAGCTTCACACGAAGCTGACGCCCCTCCTTCGATGCCAGCTCGAGCTTCTCGGCGAGCGCCCCCGCGGGTAGCGAGTCAACCGCATTGGCGCTGAGATGCGCGGCCGTCGTGTCGAAGGAGGGGTCCGGCATCTTGTCGAAGGGGGGGTCGGGCATGGCGGCCAATGCTAGACTCTCGCGTCCCGGTGGAGCTTGCGGTATCGCCTGCCCGTCGGCAGACGCGTTTGAAGAGGCTGCGGTTCGTTTCGATCCTCTTCGCCGTCTTGCTGCTCGGCCTCATCTCGTTCGTGTTCGGCATGTTCATGGCCGTTGCCTCGACGCTGCCCTCGCTGGATAACCGCGCTGAGTTCGACAACGCGCGTAACTCGGTGCTGCTCGATGACCAGGGCAGGCCGCTCGGGGTGATGAGCCGAGAGAACCAGATCCTCGTGACCCCCAAGCAGATCCCCCCGATCGTGAAGGAGGCGGTGATCTCGATCGAGGACAAGCGCTTTGCGACCAATTCGGGGATCGACATCCGCGGGATCGCCAGGGCCTTCGTGCAGGACGTGGTGCACAAAGGCAGCGTGCAGGGAGCCTCCACGATCGAGCAGCAGTTCGTGAAGAACGCGCTCCAGGCGCAGTCGCACAGGACCCTGTTCGAGAAGCTCAGAGAGGCGGCCCTCGCCTACCAGCTGGCCCACAAGTGGCCGAAGGAAAAGATCATCACCGAGTACCTCAACACGATCTACTTCGGCAACGGGGCCTACGGGATCGAGTCGGCCGCACGCACATATTTCGGCTCTGACGTTAACCATCTCGGGTGTGGGTTGCCGGGACACAAGCTGTGCGTGGAAGAGCTCGAGCCATGGGAGGCTGCACTCTTGGCCGGGGTGATCAAGTCGCCCACCTTCTACGACCCTGTAACCAAACCCGAAGCGGCTCGCCTGCGCCGGAATCTGGTACTCGAACAGATGCTCCAGCAGGGATACATAAGGCGGGCCGACTATGAAGAAAGCGTAAGCCAGGCGTTGCCGGCACCGAAGGACGTCGCTCTCCCCCACCAGGCGTTGGTGGAAGGTGTGGACGCGGGGTATTTCCTGAGCTGGGTGCAGCAACAGATCATCGAACGCTACGGCGCCACGCGCGCGTTCGATGGGGGGTTGCGCGTAAAGACAACCCTCGACCTGGATCTGCAGCGCTCTGCCGAACAGGCGGTGCGTGGATACCTACCTGGCCCGGAAGGACCGACGGCGTCGCTGGTGGCGATCGAAAACTCCACCGGGGAGGTCAGGGCGATGGTGGGGGGTCGCAGTTACAACGAAACCCCCTTCAACCTCGCCACCGAGGGCGAGCGCCAGCCGGGGTCGTCGTTCAAGGCCTTCGATTTGGCGGCGGCGCTCGAGGATGGGATCTCCCCCGAATCGACCTGGTCCTCGCGCTTGAAGATCTTCAACGTGCACGGGCCGCACGGGAACGAAAAGTTCGTGGTTCACAACGACGAAGGGGCCTATACGGGCACGAACACTTTGACCGGGGCGACAGCGTTCTCCGACAACTCGATTTACGCGGAAGTGGGCTTGAAAGTGGGCACGAAACGGATCGCCCACCTCGCGCACGAGATGGGCATTACAACTCCCATCTCCACCAACCCGGCGATGACCATCGGGGGTTTGAACGTGGGTGTGACACCGCTCGACATGGCGCACTCCTACGAGACCATCGCCCACAGCGGCGACCGGGTGAGCGGATCGCTGGCCTCAGATTTCCAGCCCGTGGGGATACAAGAAGTGAACGGGGGCGGCAAGACATTGCCCGATGGGCATCACAACGATGTGAACCAAGTGACCGTAAAGCGCGTGCTCCCGCCGGGGGTGGCGGCCACCGAGACGTCGATGTTGGAGACGGTGCTCCAGTACGGGACCGCGAAGTCGGCGGCAATCGGACAGTTCGCCGCGGGCAAGACCGGCACCACCTCGAACTTCGGGGACGCGTGGTTTGTGGGGTGGAACAAGAAGTACACGGTGGCGGTATGGGTGGGGTACCCCAACAAGCTCATACCCATGACCACCGACTTCAACGGACAGCCCGTGTTCGGAGGGACCTTCCCGGCGCTCATCTGGCACGACTTCATGCTGGGGGCGATGCAGGTGGAAGCCAACCGCGCCAACCACACCAAGCCCAACCACGGGAGTGGCGCGAGTCTCGAAAGCGGAGGTGTCACACAGGAATCGCCCTCAAGTGGCGAAAGTGGGAACACCCCAGCTGGCGCCGCCAAGCACCCGAACGCGGGCGGGGAAACCGGGAACAACGAAACCGAACATGGGGAAACCCACGGCGCCGGGTCCCCTCATGTGGAACAGGCGCCTGCCACACCCACCCCGAGCCCCACACCGGCGCCAAACCCCGCCCCCGCGACGCCGGAAACCCCCTCGAGTGGGTCGAAATCCGGCGG
>DASXNB010000032.1:0-3187 GCA_036495305.1 Solirubrobacteraceae bacterium
TGGCACTCGGGCTATTGGGTGTTTATACACGGTACCCGAACTCTTGTCAACCCCCGGGTTGGCTAAAAGAGCCGCGAGCCGAACAACACGCCTACCGGTGCGAGGCGCAAGTGTGTGTAGGTGACCGCTCCTCAGGGAGCGAGCAGCAGGCTTGCGCCGGCGCCTGGCGCGATGTTGCGAGAGGCATCGCCATCGGCGTCGGGGTCCTGCTCCAGCGCCCGCTCCAGCCGCTCACGGTGCCCCTCGAAACGCTCTCGCGCGTACGGCGCCGCCAGGTCGCGCGACACCATGAAAGCCCAGTCGGAAGCCTGCAAAGCCAACAGCTCGCGGATAGCGACGTCGCCGGCCTCGCGTCCAGCGGCCAGCGTCCGCAACTCCGCCGCGCGCGTCGCAAACGCCATGTCCGCCACCGCCGGCCCCGACCACGTGGAGAGGTCACCGTCCTTGCCCCAACTGCTCGCACCCCACTCCACGTCGTCCACCGGCGCTGGATCGGCGAGCGCAGCAGCTTCGTCCAAACGCACGAGCGACAACCCCTGCTTGGAGCACTCATCCACCACAGCCCGCAACCAGTGCACACCCTCATACCACCAGTGCCCCAGCAACTCAGTGTCAAGTGCGCACACAACCAAACCCCCACCCGGCAGCGCATCTCCCGCCGCGGACTCGTTGGCGGCACGCAACCGCTCGATCGTCGCCGCCACGAACTCCCTCGCATGCTCTCGCGCGGTCGAGAGGGCGCGCTCGTGGCTGTAATCATCGCCATTGTTCCCCCACGGTTTGTGGTGGTGCACGGTGTGATTGTGGTAATCGCGGTAAACCCCGTGCGCCGGATAACCACCGTCACTCCACACCCGCGCAATCGTCGCTCGATCTATCGGAACGAGCACCACCCCCGACTCACCGACGAGCACGCGCAAACAATCGCGCGAGCCGAGACCTTGGCGAGAGGTCAACTCAACACACGTGGTACGTACCCCTCCCTCCTCCAACAGCGGCTCCAAATGGGGTGTGTGGGCGCACTCCGGCAACCAGAAGCCACCTCCCCAATGCCCACCGAAGCGTGCCCGGTGGGAGTCCACACCGGCCTGCACCTGCGCGCGCACCCCCGCGTCGGTCGCGAGCAGCGGCAACACCGCATGGGTCGCCGATGACGTCCACTGCGCATACGGGGCGAACGACCCGATCAAGTCTCCCCCGCGCCCACGGAAGCGCTCGAGCACGCCTTCGTACTCCCCCCACGAGCGCTCCAGCTCCCGCGCAAGCGTCTCGAAGCCGTTCTTGCGCAACCCCGCGATGTCTTCCTTGTGCGTGCGCCTTCTCACCACGTCGATGAACGCTTCGAAGCGCTCCCCCACCCCGTCGGCTTCGAGCTGGTCGCACAGCACCGGGGTCAGCGACACCGTGATCGGCGCACCCTCGTCCAGCAGGTCGAGTAGCGGCAGATAGCTCCCCGCTATCGCCTCCCACAGCCACTCCTCCCCGAACGGCCAAGTCCCGAAGCCCTCCACATAGGGCATGTGGGTGTGCAGGACAATCGCCAACTCCCCCCGCGGGCGGGATCGACTCACGGCCTCGAGGCCGCAGCCGGTATGACTGGATTGCCGCTCACGGGCGGCAAACGGCGATGAAGTCCAGCGCCTTGTCGAGGTCCGCCTCGCTCGCCGGCTTCAACGCGAAGTCGCTTGCCGCTATCGCCGGCGTGAACCAGTCGTAGAAGGGTTTGGTGAGGCGCATCCGCGGATGGATCGCGTCCCAACCGAGCTTCAGCGCCACCGCGTGGGCCACGAGCTTGCGGGCGTGGAAGAGCCCGTACATCTCAACGCTCCCAAACGTCCCCTCGCACAGCTCCCGATACTCCCCTTGCCGGTACTCGTGCACGTGCCACGGGTTATCTGAACGCTCCGCCCCCTTCGGCGCGAGGGTCAACACGTTCGGAGTGGACACGAACGCCACGCCTGTCTCCCCCACGAGCGACTTGAAGTGCTCGAGTACCGCTTTCGGGTCTTGCAGA
This sequence comes from Solirubrobacteraceae bacterium, assembly GCA_036495305.1. Lineage (GTDB taxonomy): Bacteria > Actinomycetota > Thermoleophilia > Solirubrobacterales > Solirubrobacteraceae > Palsa-744. The sequence goes on from DASXNB010000032.1 coordinate 2,015, forward strand.
TGCTCGATCGTTTGCAAGAACACCACCGCGTCTGCCTGCTCAGGGAACGTCTCCACGAGGTCGCGCTCGAAGCGCAGGTTCTCGCGGGTGTACCGCAACCGCGCATGCTCATGCGCCTCGGGGTTCGCGTCAACCCCCACCACACTCGACGCACTACCCGCGAGGACATCCGAGCCGTACCCCTCCCCGCAGGCCATGTCGATCACACGCTTTCCCCCCACTCGCCTCGCTATCCACTCGTACACCGCGAGATGACGGCGATACCAGTAGTTCTCCTCGGGCACGTCGGGCAGCGTGCGCTCGCCCGTGAGCGCGAGGGGGGGCACGCCCTCGGGTTGGTTGTCTTGCAGGTAGAGCGGCGCTGAAGGCACGGACAAGCCGGCGAGTATATGGTGCCACGCCGTGACTGAGACGCTGAGCGCAGAGGAAATCCGCGACGTCAACACCCGCTACCACGACGTGGCGGCCCACCACTACGATGCCAAGTGGGGCATCGATTTCGGCGATGTCGGTCAGGCGCAGGTGCTCGCCAAGGTGCGAAAGGCGCTCGGGGGCGACATCCCCCGCTTCGAGCGTTCGCTCGAGATCGGCTCGGGCACCGGCTACTTCACGCTCAACCTGATGCTCGCGGGCGTTATCAGTGAGGCCACATGCACCGACATCTCCCCCGGAATGCTCTCCACGCTTTCGGCCAACGCCGAGCGGCTCGGGTTGGATGTCACCACAGTTCCCACCGACGCCGAGAAGCTCCCCTTCGAGGATGAGAGCTTCGACCTGGTGATCGGGCACGCCATCCTCCACCACATCCCAGACCTCGCCCAAGCGTTTCGCGAGTTCGCGCGCGTGCTCGCCCCTGGCGGCACCGTCCTGTTCGCGGGCGAGCCCTCCCGTTACGGCGACCAGCTCGCGAAAGTACCCAAGCGCGCCGCCGGCACCATCGCTCCCCTTTGGCGCCGGGCGATCCGCGCGCGCCCCGCCCCCCCCGCCGACGGCGGTGCGCCCGAGGCATCCCTGGAGGGCTTTGTCGACGTACACGCCTTCGCGCCCGGCGAACTCACCACCTTCGCGCGCGACGCCGGCCTGGAAAACATCCGCGTCACCGGCGAGGAGCTGCTCGCCAACTGGTTCGGCTGGACCAACCGCACGTTGGAGGCCACCGCCCACCCTGAAGAC
>DASXNB010000033.1:0-15408 GCA_036495305.1 Solirubrobacteraceae bacterium
CCGAAACGGTCGGTGAGCTGCCCGAACACAAGCGCGCCCACACACGCCCCCGCGATGTAGAGCGACGCGGCCCAGCCCGACACGTCGGCGGCGCTCAGACCTGTACCCGCCCCATGTTCGGAAATGCGGCTCGAGATCGAGCCGACGACGTTCACCTCCAGACCATCGAGAATCCAGGCGGTCCCTAGGCCGACGATCACCATCCAGTGAAAACGCGACCATGGCAGCCGGTCCAGCCGGGCCGGGATCTTGGTCTTTATCGTCCCAGCTTCAACCCCCTGGCTCATCAGAAGCTCCCTCTTGGGAGGCGATAGCTGAGGCGATGCATATATTGCGCCTCTACCCTGCACCCACGCCCGGCAATCCGTTTCACTCCTCGAGTAGCGTCAGCACGGCACGCTCCAGCCGGGACGATTACGCCAAAACTTGGCCAAGGTGATTCGCACAGGCAGGAATGGGTAGTTCCTCTACATGAGCTCGATTGCGACCGGCACGTTGTGGAAAGCCGCCAGGCGACTTCTCTAGTTCGGTGAATTTAGGCAGTCGCCTGTGGATAGAGATCATGGAAATCTTCAGCGAAGGGGACCCGATATGTCAGCAGTCCAAAGCAGCAGAGGGATTCTTGCCGAGGATGCCCGCGAGGAACGCGAGCGAATCGTGGAGATGCTCACCAAGGCGTACTGGATGGAGATCGAGACCGTGATGAGCTATCTCGCGAACTCGGTAAACCCGGATGGTGTGCGTGCCCAGGAGATCATCGCCTCGCTGCGCGAAGACATTCAAGAGGAGCTCGGGCACGCGACACAGTTCGCCAAGCGGATCAAGGAGCTCTACGGGATCGTGCCCGGCTCGATGGACTTCCACGCCGAGCAGTCCTACTTGCAGCCGCCGCGGCAACAGACAGACCTCGTGCACGTCATCAAAGGCGTAATCGAAGCGGAGACCGGGGCCATCGACTTCTACAACCAGATCGTCGAGGCCACCGAGGGGTCCGATCCCGTGACCAACGACATGGTGATCGCGATCCTCCACGACGAGGAAGGCCACCGCCGTCTTTTCGAGGGCTTCTTGCGCGAGTTCCAAGAGCAGTCGTGAGCGGCCCGGATTACGCACGTTTGGCCCTCGTCCACCTGGGAATTGAGCAGTCGTGTCCCGCACTCTGAGCTTCACCTTCGACGACGGCCCCGATGAGACGTGGACGCCACTCGTGCTGGAGCGGCTCGTGCGCTGCAAGGTCACGGCTACGTTCTTCATGGTCGGCGAGCGCGTGCTCGCCGACCCCGCTCTCGCGCGGGCGGTGCTAGCCGCAGGCCACGACATCCAGCTGCACTGTCACCGCCACGTTCGTCACACCGAGCTCACCGAAGCAGAGCTACAACTCGACACGGAAACGGCCCTTGCGACGCTGCAGAGCGTCGGGGTGCGTCCACGGTTGTGGCGAGCGCCCTGGGGCGTCTGCACCAGTGCGAGCGTACGCGTTGCCAAACGGCTCGGACTACGGCTCGTGCGCTGGTCGATCGACACGCACGACTGGCGCGGTGAAGATCCAGAGACAATGTTTGTCCACGCATACTCCCGTCTCCCGGACGGCGGAAGCGTGTTGATGCACGACGCTCTCGGGCCCGGAGCGCGTCGGGCCGGCTGCCAGAACACGCTCGCGTTGCTACCGGTGCTCGCGTCGGCTGCCAGGGCCCACAATCTCGCACTCGATGCGATGCGCTACGACGCCCAACACGTCGTCGCTCCCACCGTTGGCCGTCAGCCGATAAGGCTCCGGACGTGAGCGTCCAAGAGCTGCCAACTCGGGTGAACGAAGACCATTTGGATGGCGTGCTCGCACGCATCTCCGAGCGAGCCGGCGAGCTCGACCGCAAGCCACGGTTCCCTGTTGAGAACTTCACTGACCTTCTCGCCGTCGGCGCACTCACACCTCCACCGGACGAGCTCGTGGGCGAAGTGCGGCTCGTTCGCGCGGTGGCGGCCGCGGACGCCTCGACCGCGCGTATTCTGGACGGACATCTCAACGGCGTCGAGCGCCTGACGCTCGCCGGCCCCGAGCCTCTGCGCTCTATCGAGCTCACACGAATACGAGAAGGCAAGCTGCTGCTCGGCGTCTGGGGTGCCGATCCGGCCGCCGGAGAGGGGCCACCCGCCCGACTGGAGCACAAAGCCAGCCAACCCCTGCTGTGCGGCGTTAAGACATTCTGCTCTGGAGCCGGAGGGGTGCAACGCGCCCTTGTGCTCGCCCCCGACCATGACGGCTCCCGGCGTTTGCTCTACCTTGACACCTCCAGCCACGTGAGCATCGATCGCAGCTGGTATCGAGCGTCGGGCCTGCGGGCCTCAGAGAGCCACCGCGTCGAATTCCACGAGACGCCCGTGCTCGCGCTGCTAGGTGGCCCCGGCGAGCTTTCGCGCGAGCCCTACTTCTCCCGCGACGCGATCCGCACCTCAGCCACCTGGGCCGGACTCGCCGACCGCATTCTCGCGGAGACCGTCGCTGCGCTTGATCCTGTGCAAATAGACGCAGTACGGGCGCATGCACTTGGCCAGATGCGCGTCGCACATGGCACGATCGACCGCTGGCTCGAGCACACCACCCGTGAGCTTCACCGGCCAGAAGACTCGCGTCCCCACACAGACCGGACGGCGCTCGCGCTGGAATGCCGCGTCGCGCTATATGAGTGTGCACGATTGATCTCGGACCATTCGGCTCGGGTCTGCGGGTCGCGCGCGCTCATCGGCTCGAGCGCCTTGGATCGCGCACGGCGCGATCTTGACTTGTTCCTGCTCCAGCATCGGCTGGACCCCAAGGTCACAAAGCTCGGCGCTGAGATGCTCGATACGGAGCAACCGTGACAGTGACAGCAGCGGCAGTCGAGCGCTTCGATCGGCTTTATCGTGAAAACCCCGACCCGTGGGGATACCGTACCAGCAGCTACGAGCAGGAAAAGTACGCGGCGACGCTCGCGGCTCTGCCGCGAAGCACGTACGGGCTCTGCCTGGAGGTCGGGTGCTCGATCGGAGTGTTCACAGATCTGCTCGCCGCGCGCTGTGAGCACGTAGTCGCGATCGACTTCTCGCTCGGCGCGCTAGAGCTCGCACGAGCACACCTAGGGGAACTCAGGAACCTCGATTTGCTGCGTGCCGACTTTCCTGAGGAGACCCCTCCGGGCTCCTGGGATCTGATCGTCTGCTCGGAGGTCCTCTACTACCTGCGAGAGCAGGCACTCGATGAGGCGATCAGCTGGCTCAAAGTACAGCTCTCCTATGGGGTGAGCGTGCTCGCCGTCAGCTGGCGCGGCACCGGTGGCGATGAGCCGCTGACGGGCGATGAGGTCCACGACCGGCTAGCACGCGAGCTCGCGGACTGGCACGCGCTCGACGCTCGCCAAGCCGCCTACCGACTCGACCGCTTCGATGGCCGATGAGAAACCGACGCATCGTGATCGTGGGCGCCGGACCAGCCGGCGTGGCAACCGCCCGGGCTTATCGTGAGCACGGTGGCGACGGTGAGGTGATCCTGCTTGGCAAGGAGACCCTCATCCCGTACCGCCGGCCGCCGCTGACCAAGGAGTTCCTGCGCGGCGAGCTTGACGTCAGCGAGCTGAGGATCAAGCCGCCTGACTGGTTTGACGAGCACGAGATACAGCTACGACTCGGCTGGGAGGCCACTGCGATCGACGCACACACAGGGACTGTGAGCATTGACGGGCAGACCATTCAGGCGCAGGCGATCGTGCTCGCGACTGGCGCGGAGCCTCAGCGTCCCAATCTGCCCGGCCTGGATGATCCACGTGTGCGGACTATGCGCGAGCGGCAAGACAGCGAACAGATCGCGGCCCAAGCCAAGCCTGGCTCGAGGGCCTTGGTGATCGGCGCCGGATTCATCGGCTGCGAGCTTGCGGCGTCGCTGGCGATGAGCGGAGTCCAGGTGAGCATCGTCGGCCAGGACGGGGCCCCACAACGGCAGCGTCTCGGCGACGAGGCAGCAGCGCGTATAGCGAGCTGGTTGAGCGATCTCGGTGTTCGCTTGAAGATGGGCGTCGAGGTGCGCGCTGTCCACAATGGCCGCATCGCTCAGCTGGGGGACGGGCAGCGGATCGAGGCAGACCGCGTGATGCTCGGCATGGGGATCCGGCCGCGCTGTGAGCTGGCTGAGCAGGCGGGCCTGAGAATCGCTAGGGACGCGGTCCTCACCGACGCGCAGATGCGAGCGAGCGAGCGGGTGCTCGCCGTAGGGGATGTCGCTTATGCCCTTAACAGCGCTGCTGGGCGCCGACTGCGCGTGGAGCACTGGGGCGATGCGCTCGGTCACGGCGAAGTCGCCGGCCGCGTTCTCGCTGGCGACGGCAGCGCCCGCTGGCAGGAGGTCCCGGGCTTCTGGTCCACGATCGGCGCGCACACGATCAAGTACGCCGCCTGGGGGGACGGGCATGACACCTGCCGTCTCACTGAGCACCCTGCCGGGGCGTTCACCGTTTGGTATGCGCGCGAGGGCAAGCTTGTCGGAGTGCTCACCCACGAGCGCGACGAGGACTATGAGCGCGGGCGCGAGCTGATTCAAGCAGGAGAAAGTCCTCCTTGAGCCGCGCTGCACGGATCCACCCAGCCACGGACGAGGCGATCGCGCTCGCCGCAACGCTACCCGCCCCCCACCAGGACCTCAAGGCGGTCGTGGTCATTCCGGCGCGTGATGAGGCCGCCCGCATCGAAAGCTGCTTGCGAGCTCTCGCGGACCAGCAGGATGTTCTCCCCACCAGTTTTGAGGTGCTCGTGATTCTCGACGGCTGCAGCGACCGAACCCCGGAGCTCGTGGGAAGCGCAGCCCGGCGCGGTCAGTACCCCCCGATCCACTCGCTTGAGTTCGCCTACTCCGAAGGCGTCGGACGGGCTCGCCGATTGGGCATGGATGTCGCCTACGAGCGTCTTCTGCGGGCGGACATGTCAGACGACGGACTCATTGCGAGCACCGATGCCGACACGATCGTCGATGGGGATTGGCTCACTTCACAGCTCCGCCTGGCACGCGGCGGTGCGGAAGCGATCGGCGGGTGGATCGAATTGGATCCCACTGAGCGTCAAACGCTCGACCCGCATGCTTTGGCGATACGAGAGCAGCAAGCCATCAGCCGGATTGCTCGAGCCCGCGAGCAATCCGAGATCGATGTGGATGTCGAGCACCCGCACTTCTCCGGTGCCTCGCTCGCACTCACGACCAGCGCCTATCGTCGCTGTGGAGGACTACCTGTATACGCGGCACTCGAGGACGAGGCACTCGCGCAGGCGCTCATCAGGCGAGGCATTGCAATCCATCGCACCAAGCAAGTACGGGTCCGCACCTCGGCGCGCACCGACGGGCGTGCACCCAGGGGCTTGGCCCGTGACCTCGGGCGCGCCGACTGGCGCGCCCGACGCACCTATCAAGCAAGCGAGTTTCCGCTCGATCGCCTGATCGCGGCCAAGCAGGCCACGATCGGGCTACTGCTGCCCGCTCGAGCGGTTGCCGAGACGATTGCTCCCGTCGCCCGCATCGTCGCCAGGTTGAAGGACGCTGGGCTACTCGATGAGGCGCTCGTGATCGACGCTGACTCCCAGGACGACACCGCTGTCATTGCCCACCGTGCGGGGCTTGAGGTCGTACAAGAGAACGACCTCCTACCCGAGTACGGGCCGGTCCAGGGGAAGGGCGATGCGATGTGGAGGGGCCTTGCCGTCACTGACAGCGAAATCGTCGTCTATGCCGACACTGACACCCAGGACTTCCATGAGGGATTTCTGCTCGGCTTGATCGGACCGCTGTTGTGCGAGCCCGATATACAGCTCGTCAAGGGAGCGTTCCGCCGCCCATTTCGCAACGGCGACATGGTGCTCGCGGAAGGCGGTGGCCGCGTCACCGAGCTAATGGCCAGGCCGCTGTTGAACTTGCACGCCCCAGAGCTCACCGTCTTCGAGCAGCCCCTTGCGGGCGAGATCGCCGCCCGGCGAGCGCTGTTGGAACAGATCCCGTTCAGCGCTGGCTACGGCGTGGAGATCGCGATGCTGATAGACGCCTGGCGGAACTGTGGCCTCGACGGGCTCGCCCAGGTCAACCTCGGCGAAAGACAGAATCGCCACCAATCCCTGCGAGAGCTCTCAGCTATGGCTTATGCGGTACTCGTAGCCGCCCAGACCCGCTTCCTGGGCTCCTCCTTCGCCGACAAACACGTTTGCGGCTCCGTCGTTCTGCCGCCCACGAGCAGCGCACCTGAGATGATGGAAAGCCGTTCCGTGGTCGTCGAAGAGCGCCCACCGCTCACTAATGTCCGCCGCGGCGAGGTCGTTGGCTCCTAGACGCGTCCGTTTGACTCGCGCTCTCCAGGGTAGGAGTGGCATTGATATTTCTCCTGGTCGGGGAGAGTGAAGATCGCCACCACCGAGGGAGCGTTATGAGTGAAACCGTCGCCGACTACCTGCTGAATCGCCTCGCCACGGAGTGGGGGGTGCGACGCATTTATGGTTATCCCGGGGACGGGATCAACGGGATTATAGGTGCATTTGGCCGCTCAGGAGATTGTCCCGAATTCATACAGGTACGCCACGAGGAGATGGCCGCCTTCATGGCTTGTGCACACGCAAAGTTCACTGGCGAGGCCGGTGTGTGCCTTGCTACCTCTGGGCCAGGCGCCATCCACTTGCTAAACGGCTTGTATGACGCGAAGCTCGACCACCAGCCGGTCGTGGCGATTGTCGGCCAGCAGGCACGTCTCGGACTAGGTGGTAACTACCAGCAGGAGGTCGACCTCACCACTTTGTTCAAGGACGTGGCGCACGAGTACGTGCAGATGGCAACCGAGCCAGGCCAGGTCCGCCATCTCATCGACCGTGCCATGCGAATTGCGCTCGCGGAGCGCACTGTCACCTGCGTGATTCTCCCCAACGACTTGCAGATGGAAGCGGCGGTCCCGGCACCCCCTCACGCTCACGGGACCGTTCACTCCGGCCCCGGGTACTCACCGCCACGCGTAACGCCCGGCGAGGAGCAATTGCACCATGCGGCTGAGGTCTTGAACGCCGGGAAGCGCGTGGCGATGCTCGTGGGCGCTGGTGCGCGTAACGCGACCCAGGAGGTGGTCGAGGTCGCCGATGTGCTTGGGGCGGGGATCGCCAAGGCGCTACTTGGCAAGGCGGCCGTTCCCGACGACCTGCCGTTTGTGACCGGGTCGATCGGTTTGCTGGGTACCCGGCCTAGTTGGGATTTGATGCAGGACTGCGACACATTGCTGATGGTCGGCTCGAGCTTCCCCTACTCGGAGTTCCTGCCAGAAGAGGGCAGCGCCCGTGGTGTGCAGATCGACCTGGACGGCAGGATGCTCGGCATCCGCTACCCGATGGAGGTCAATCTCGCCGGTGACAGCGCACTTACCCTCAAAGCGCTGCTACCGCTACTGGAGCGAAAGCAAGACCGGGGCTGGCGAGAGACGACAGAAAAGAACGTAGCTGAGTGGTGGCAGGTGATCGAGCGCCGCGCGCACGAGCCAGCCAAGCCGATAAACCCACAGTTGATCTTTCACGAGCTCTCAAAGCGTCTTCCCGATGGTGCGATCCTGACCTCCGACTCTGGCTCGGCTGCCAACTGGTACGCACGTGACGTGCGTCTGCGCGCAGGCATGATGGCAACCCTCTCAGGAACGCTGGCGACAATGGGGCCCGGCGTGCCGTATGCGATCGCCGCGAAGTTCGCCCATCCCGAGCGGCCCGTGATCGCGATGGTCGGCGACGGGGCTATGCAAATGAACGGACTGGCGGAGCTGATCACGATCGCCAAGTACCGCGAACGCTGGTCTGACCAGCGGCTGGTTGTGCTCGTGCTCAACAATCGCGATCTCAACCAGGTCACCTGGGAGCAGCGGGCGATGTCCGGCGACCCAAAGTTCATCGAGTCCCAAGAACTGCCTGACGTGCCATACGCGCGCTGGGCTGAAATGATCGGCCTGAACGGAATCCGCACCGACGATCCTGACGCAATCGGCGATTGTTGGGATCGGGCTCTCGCAAGCGACCGGCCGACGGTGCTTGAGGTCTGCTGCGATCCCGAGGTGCCACCGCTGCCACCGCACATCACCGTCGAACAGGCCCGCTCGTTTGCCTCAGCGATCCTCAAAGGCGATCCCGGCAGCCGGCGGATCATCGCCCAGTCGTTGCGTCAGAAGCTGCCCGAGTTCCTGTCGGGGCGATGAACCGCAAGCGTCTAATCAGAAACCTACGTCGTGGGCGCGTGCAGCGTACTCTCGCCGCCGCGACAGCGGCGAGCGCATTGCCGCTTGGGCTTGAGATCTACTTCGAGCACTTCCGCGGCTCCTTCGGCGATAAGTGGATGTGGACTCCGGTTGCGCTTTCGCCGCTGCTCACGGCGGCAGGCGTGGCAGGAGTGGGCTCACGGCGGGCGGCGGAAACGGTACTGCCTGTGGTTTCGGCCCTGTACTGCCTGGACGGTCTGGTTGGTGTCTACACCCATGTGCAGGGCGTTCGCAAGCGTCCCGGTGGATTCTCCGAGCCGCTCTACAACATCGTCATGGGCCCACCGCTGCTGGCGCCCGGGTCGCTGGCCCTGGTCGGCGCGATGGGACTCGCGGCGGCCCTTGCCGACCGGGAGCGTTGAGAGCGATGGCTGATGCGCGGGCATCGAGCACCGCCGGGCATCTCCCCAAGCGAGGCGGTGATACCACACCCGGACCACCAGCCCAGCTGCCGCGCCAGCGACGCGGCACCACACCGCAGATGCGTGGACGCTATCCCGACTACGACGTGCTCACAGCTGCCTCGCATTGGGATGCGAAGACGCGCGCCGTAGTGCTCGACCGGGTGGCCAACGTGCCACAGATCCGTTTCTTCACCGAGCAGGAGGCGGGGACACTCAGAGCATTCTGCGATGTCGTCACAGGCCAGGACTCAGACCCGCGTATCCCTGTGCTTGAGATGGTCGACGCCAAGCTCCACGCTGGTCATCTCGACGGGTTTCGTCACCACGACATGCCCCCCGATACGGAAACCTGGAAGCAGGTCGCCGCCAGCCTCGACGAAAGCGTCCGGGAGCACGGCGGCGAGGATGGATTCGCCTCCGCCGGTGCAGAGGACCAGCACGAGATCGTGCAGTGCTTCTCTGAAGGAAAGCTCGACTGGGAGCTTCCTGTGACCAAGGCATGGGGCGTGGTGATGCGCGGCGTGCTCGGTGCGTTCTACTCCCATCCGTGGGCGTGGAACGAGATTGGCTTCGGCGGTCCTGCCTACCCGCGCGGATATGCACGACTCGGTGCCGGCCAGCGCGAGCACTGGGAGGCGCCGCCAGAGTTCGCGATCGATCCGGTGGCGGACGTAAATGAGCGGGGATTGGAGTGAAGGAGCACCTGCGTGTCACTTTGAAGGGTGCTTTGCGCCCGCTCGAGAACGACTCTGCGTTCCTGCTCGACCCCCACCGAAGAGGTGTGCCTGGGCGCGAGCGTATGCGCCGCTACAGGCCCGAGGAGGCGGTTGACATGCTGATCGTCGGCGCGGGGGCCGGCGGCGCGACGCTTGCACAACGCCTCGCCCGCAAAGGCTGGAAGGTACTGGTGCTCGAGGCTGGGCCGTTCTGGGATCCCGATGAGGATTGGGTCTCAGACGAGGCCGGCGCGCATTCGCTCTACTGGACCGAGGAGCGCATCATTGGCGGCGAGGACCCCGTGGAGCTTGGCAAGAACAACTCCGGCCGCGGGGTGGGCGGCTCGATGATCCACTATGCCGGCTTCACCCCACGCTTTCACCCTTCCGATTTCGAGGTATACACCCGCGATGGCCTAGCAGCCGACTGGCCGATCTCCTACGAGGATCTCAAGCCCCACTACGAGCGACTTGAGCGCGAGCTGCCTGTCGCCGGCGAATGGTGGCCATGGGGCGATCCGCACGGCTATCCGCACGGCCCGCATCCCGTTGGCGGCGGGGCGCTGCGCGCCTGGGAGGGCGCAAGGCGTCTCGGGATCGAGATGCGCGTCGGCCCGGTCGGTATCGCGAATGGGTCCTTCGGACATCGTCCGCACTGCATCTACCGTGGTTTCTGTCTGCAAGGCTGCAAGGTGGGCGCCAAGGCATCCCCGCTCGTCACCCATATTCCGGATGCGCTGGAGCATGGGGTCGAGGTGCGCACCGATTGCATGGTCACCCGGGTGGAGATCAACGAGTCCGGGCACTGTACGGGCGTCACTTATTTTCACGAGGGCCAAGAGCACTTCCAGGCTGCCCAAGCGATCACGGTCGCCAGCTACTCGATCGAGACGCCACGCCTTTTGCTGCACTCCACCAGCACACGGTTTCCGGACGGCCTCGCTAACGACAAAGATCTCGTGGGACGGGGAATCATGGTGCAGGGTGCCCCCCAGGTCGCCGGACGCTTTCCCGAAGAGATGCGCATGTACAAGGCGCCTCCACCGGAGATCAACTCCGAGCAGTTCTACGAGACCGACCCTGGCAGGGGGTTCGCCCGCGGCTTCTCGATCCAGACCGTTGGCCCTTTGCCGATCGGCTGGGCCGAGCACGTCCTTGCTGACGGACACTGGGGACAAGCGCTACGCGAGTACATGCGCGACTACAACCACTGGTACACGATCGGCTGTCTCTCGGAGCTGCTGCCCCAAGCCGAGAACCGGGTGACGCTGGCCGATGTCACCGATCGCAACGGGATGCCCGTAGCGCGCCTTGACTACACCCAGTGCGATAACGATCGCGCGAACATTGCCTATGCCAAGAACAAGCTCCACGAAATCCTGCAGGCCGCGCAAGCGCAGGACTTCCTCACAATCGACCGTTATGCCCACCTCGTCGGTGGCTGCGTCATGTCAAACACCCCAGAGAGTGGGGTGATCGACTCCGATCACCGCGCGTGGGGCATACCCAACCTGTTTGTCTGCGACGGCAGCGTCATGCCCACCCAAGGCTCCGCCAACCCTGCGCTCACGATCATGGCACTCGCCTCACGACTCGCCGAACGGTTGGACGAGAAGCGAATTGACGCTACAAGCAAGCGGAGCGCGGAGAGCCACGCATAATGAGTCCCGAGAACCAGGTGTCACAGCACCACTAGCCGGGTAGCTCTGGTCTATGGCCGCTCATGAGCCGAAACAGATCGAATGGGACTCGGCCCAGATAGAAGGCGGAGCGCCAGCCGAGCAGCAGCACCAGTAGTACCCCGCAGGCCTGTCCAGGCTTCACCTTTTTCACCTGGACGGCCGGCGGGTATATGCAACTCGTCCCACGAATGCCAGGAGGACCGACGATGGCCAAGGTAGGCCGCGGCAGGACGCAAGGGCGCCAAAAAGACCAACAGCTAGCTCGTGCGCACGACTATGCCTGATAGGACAACAGACCGCCACGCCTTCAACGCCGCCACGCGTCTCGGATCGCTTACCTCCAATTACGCGCCTGGAAGGAGCGGCCGCTTGGCTCCTACGCCATCCTCGCCGGCGTATACGGGACCGGCTTCGCTGGTTCGCTGTTTGCGTTGCGTGCTCGTGGCCACGAGCTTTCCGAGCGCCCGACCGTTGCCGACCTGCTGCTTCTTGGCATCGCCACCCACAAGCTCAGCCGGCTGATCGCCAAGGACAAGGTGACGAGTTTCATGCGAGCGCCATTCACGCGGTTCCAAGAGTCAAGCGGCCAGGGCGAGGTCGAGGAGCAACCATGCGGCCACGGTATGCATCTAGCGGTAGGGGAGCTCCTGGTTTGCCCCTACTGCCTCGCCCAATGGGTCTCGACTGTCCTCGCGCTCGGTCTTATCGGTGCGCCACGTCTTACGCGTCTGCTCAGTTCCGTGCTCGTCGCGCACACGGTCTCTGACTTCCTCCAGGTCGCCTATCGCGCAGCCGAGGACCAATTGTGAAAGCTCAAAGCCAAGGCCCCGGCAGGGGGGCAAAGCAGTGCCGGTGTTAGACGAAGCAACAAAGGAGGCACAGCCCAATGGCATCCGCACAGCTAAAAGACAAGACGATCGCATTTCTAACAGCCCAGGAGGGCGTCGAGGAGATCGAGCTCACAGAGCCCTGGAAAGCAGTCAAAGACGCGGGCGGCACCCCGAAGCTGATCGCCCCCAAAAGCGGTGAGGTCCAAGCGTTCAACCACCTCGATAAGGGCTCGACATTCCCTGTTGATGAGACCCTCGAGGACGCTGACCCCGACAATTACGACGCGCTGGTGCTACCCGGCGGGGTCGCCAACCGGTTCGTGCAAGGGATTTTTGTTGCCGGTAAGCCTGTCGGCGTAATATGTCACGGTCCATGGACACTTATAGAGGCAGATCTCGCGCGTGACCGAAAGCTCACGTCCTGGCCATCCTTGAAAACCGACATTTGCAATGCCGGTGGGGAATGGATTGATCAGGAAGTCGTAGTTGACCAGGGCCTGGTTTCAAGCCGCAAGCCAGACGATCTGCCGGCGTTCTGCGCAAAGATCGTCGAGGAGTTCGCGGAGGGACGCCATGATGTGATGCACCCTGGCGCGACTATTCAAACCGACTAGTGCCACCTGTATTTTCTCTATTCCGGAACAACGAAAGAGTGAAATGCGGTCACATGCAACTGGCGCTAGGTTAGTCACACCGAACGATGGGTAGATCACCAAGCATCAAACCTCAAGGAGGAACCATGGTGGCGCTAGTCGTATTGGTATTGCTGCTCGCGATTCTCGGCGGTCTCGGGTTCGCCGTGCATGTGCTCTGGTACATACTTGTGATCGCCGTCTTGCTATGGCTGATCGGCTTCTTCATCGGCGGTGCGCCCGTCGGCGGAGGTCGCAGGCGCTGGTATGGACGGTGGTGATGACCGTGCCATCTACGCTCGGCTCCTCCGTATCGGAGAGCCGGCGCAGTCACCTGCTCAGCATCACCGACTCCGCGCTCGGATACATGTCCCTGGAGGACATGCTCTCCGAGCTGCTAGAGCGCATCCGCAGCTCACTTGAAGTCGACACAGCAGCGGTGCTGCTGCTCGACGAGGATCGCGGCATCCTGCTTGCACGTGCGGCACGAGGTTTGGAGGAGGAGGTCCGCCAAGGCGTTCAAGTTCCGCTTGCCCGTGGTTTCGCGGGCAAGGTCGCCGCAGAGGCGCGGCCGATCATCATCGCCGACCTCGATCACGCCGATGTCGTGAACCCGATCCTCCGACAAAGAGGCATTCGCTCGATGCTCGGGGTGCCAGTCCACGTCGAGGGCCGGGTAATCGGTGTCATGCACATCGGCACGCTTGTTCGACGCGACTTCGATGAGGACGACGTGACGCTACTGCAGCTCGCGGCCGATCGCGCCGCGCTGGCGATCGACAACGCTCGCATCTCAGAGCAGCGTGCCGTGACCGAGATCATGCAGCGCACGCTCCTGCCCGACGCGCTGCCGCAGATACCCGGTATGCGTTTCAGTGCCAAGTACCTGCCCGCCGGTTCTGGCATCAAGATCGGCGGGGATTGGTATGACGTCTTCCAGCTCTCAAACGGTCGCGTCGCGTTCGTCATCGGTGATGTGGTCGGGCGCGGCGTGCTGGCTGCCTCGGTGATGGCCGAGATCCGCACAGTCCTGCGTGCATACCTGGCACAAGGACACGAGCTCACCGAAGTCGTGTCGATGCTCAACGAGCTGCTCGTCTCGATGGGTCGCAACCGCGGAGCCACCCTCTCGATCCTCGCGCTCGACCCCGAGACAGAAGAGCTGGAAGCCGTCATCGCTGGACATCTGCCACCCCTGCTGATCGAACCAGACGGTCGCACTCGATTGCTCGAGCAGAAACACGGTCTGCCCGTCGGCGTGCGCCTCGGGCACGACTATCAAGCCTGCCGTTACAGATTCCCGACCGGCAGCCGGCTCCTGCTCTACACCGACGGGCTCATCGAGCGACGCGACGAGTCGATCGACGAGGGCTTTCAGCGACTGAGCGTTGCGGCACGCGCGGCCGCAGAACGCACCGACTCGTCATTCGCCGACCGCGTATACCGTGCGCTGCTCGATGAGACCCCGCTCGAGGACGACGTAGCACTCCTCGCAATCGAGACCATGCCACTCGAAGACACGCTCGAGATAAGCCTTCCAGCGCGTGCCAACGTACTCGGCGGACTGCGCAACACACTCGGACGCTGGCTAAAGGCCGCCGGTGCCAACGAAAACGAGCTCTTCGACATCACACTCTCGGCTTCCGAGGCCGCCACCAACGCGATCGAGCACGCCTACGGCGCCCACGAAGCGGGCTTCACCGTGCGCTGCGAGCGCAACGACCAAGAGATCGTCATCACCGTCCGTGACATCGGCCGGTGGCGCACCACCCGTCCGCACGGCGGCGGTAGAGGACTTGACATCATGCGCTCGCTCCTCGACGACGTGGACATCAGAAGCGATCAGGATGGAACCATCGTGACAATGACAAAGCGACTCTCCCCCCGAGCATGAGCCCGCTTGACATCGAACGGATCGACGGAATACCCGTCGCGCACGTTCGCGAAGACATCGACGCGGCAAACGCCACAGTCACCCAACAACAGCTAGCCGGTGCGATCGGCCCCGACGCCTCGAGTCTCGTCGTGGACCTCGGCGACACCCGCTACCTCGACAGTGCGGGCATCGACATGCTGCTACGCCTCGGCGACCGCCTCGACCACCGCCGTTCAAAGCTGATCCTCGTGATCCCCGACACCTCACAGCTCAAGCGCCTCGCCACGATTGTCGGGCTGCCCGACGCGATCGTCATCCACCCAACGCTTCTCGCGGCCCTACAAGCGGCCAAGGAGCCACAAACGCATGCCCCTGCGCCACATGACTCCGGCGGAACTACCGCCGACTGCCATCACGCCTGAGCCGCTCACGCCGTCCAGCCCCCGGACGAGGAGCACCCGCAATGCCCCCGAGGACACGCACATCACAGCGCTCTGCACGGCCCAGCCGACGTACAATGTTTCCTCCGATGCGTCGATCAGAACAGTAGGTGAAAGTGACCAGTGCAAATCCTTATCTGACCATCGAGGTGACGAGCGGCCCCAAGTCTCAGACAATAGTCCTGACCGGCGAAGCGGATCTCCTGGGGGCGCCCAAGATCGAAGCGGCCCTCAAAGACATTTGTGCCGAAGAGTCAGAGCTTGTCGTCATTGACCTGAGAAGCCTCACATTCATCGACTCAAGTGGCTTGCACGCGCTCATGACAGGCCATGCGCAGTGCGTCGCACAGGGCAAAGAGCTGAAGGTGATCCCTGGCCCCGCGCCGGTACAGCGGCTATTTGAGATCGCCGGCATGGACGAGATACTGCCCTTCACTGACGCCGCCGACCTGGACATCCAGGCCCCTCACCAAGCGGCGACACCACGCACACCAAGATCTAGCCCATGACCCGTCTGTGGCCGACTCGGTACGCCCGTGCTACACACGG
>DASXNB010000034.1:0-10899 GCA_036495305.1 Solirubrobacteraceae bacterium
GGGGTGGCGGGCATCTCCAACACGTTTGCCTCCGCTTTGTGGGCCACGGGGTACATCACCCAAGGGATGGCGGCAGGCACGGTGGGGGTGAATTTCCAAGGCAACCCCACCAACTGCACCGGGTACACCCCGATCTGTGCCCCCAACCCAACCGCGCTCGCCGAAGGGCGGTTTCGCGCACAACCGGAGTGGTATGCGCTGCTCCTCACGAGGTCGCTCGTGGGCGAGCGCCCGCTACCTATCACCATCTCCAGCGCAGGCACAGAAGACACGGAAACCGCGGAAAACGCCCCCGACCTCGTGGCCGCGGCGTTCGCCGGGCCCAAGCGCTCGATGAAGATGGCGCTCTCCGATAACGACCCCGAAGGGTCCATCCCGCTCGAACTCCAACTCGCAGTGGGACCACAGATGGGAAAGGCGCACATCCTGCGCCTCACAGCCCCAGCGGAGAGCGCCACGAGCGGCGTGCGGCTAGCCGGCCGTGCGGTCACGGCCGACGGCTCCTGGCACGCTCCGAAACACACCGAAGCCACCACCGCAAGCGGGGGCTTTGTCACCGTGACGCTCTCCCCGGGGAGTGCCACGCTAGTAACCGTCGATCCTGCCACACCTCCCAAACGCCGGCACAAGCACGGCCACAAAGGCAAAAAGCCGCCAGTTTATGCTCGAACGCGTGAATCCTCTCCGCGCGCTCACCGTGCTCGGCTTGTGCCTGTGGCACTGCTCGTTGGCGGAGCGCAGCTTGCGCAGGCCACTGCCGTCTTGCCGAGAACGCATGGGGCGTGGCAGCCAGATGTGCGCGACGCGATCGCCTATGCCCACACGCGGGCGGGCGAAGTCAGCTTCGCCGTGCGTACCGCCCACCAGTTGTGGGGTTGGCGTGTCACGCGCATGGTACCTTCGGCGAGCGTTCTGAAGGCGATGCTGCTGGTCGCCTACCTCGACGATCCCCGTGTGCGCCACCGCAATCTCACCGCCGCCGACCATCGTTTGATCGACCCGATGATCCAACGCTCGGACAACACGGCGGCCACAAAAGTGCTCGAATTCGTGGGGCCCTCCGGGGTCTATGGCGTCGCGGCCCGCGCGGGCATGCGCAAATTCACGCTCGACCCCACGATCTGGGGTTTGAGCCGGATCGACGCCATCGACCAGGCGCGCTTCTTCCTGCACATCGACGCTCACGTCGTCCCTCGCCATCGGGCCACCGCCATGCACCTGCTCGCAACTGTCATCCCGAGTCAGCGCTGGGGCATCGGCGAGCTGAAGTTGCCCAGCTTGCAGCTCTACTTCAAGGGCGGCTGGGGTTCGGGCACGGGCGCCGTCGAGCACCAGGTGGCACTCCTACGCCACGGTCCTATCCGCGTTTCGCTGGCGGTGCTCATCACTAACAGCCCAAGCCACACCTACGCCAAGCGCACGTTGCGCGGACTGTTCGCGATCCTCTTGCGCGGCGTGCACAGGCTAATCGCGTCCGCCGCTACCTAGCTCAGGAACACCGCCGCGGGCCGGCAGGGCAACGGACCCGCGTTGAATGAACGCGCCCAAGCCCTGGACATCCGTCCAAGGCGCGTGAGTTTTTGCCGCGAGCGGTGTCTCAGGACCGATCCACCTCACCAACGCGCCGTGGATGGCGCACTTCAAGGAGGAATACCCTATGAGACGAACACTGCTGACGGTCGTTGGCGTTCTGATGCTCGCGCTCGCCGTCCCAGGTGTGGCGCTCGCCCATCACGACCACGGCCACCATCATCACAAAGGGAAAGCCCACCACGCCAGGTTCCGCATCCGGCACATCGGCGCCACGGGCGCGAGCGGCGGCGCCACAGGTCCGACCGGCCCCACCGGCCCCACGGGTCCCCCCTCGCCTGAAAACGCGGGCACTGTGACCTCCTATGCGAGTAACGTGCTCACGCTCACCCTCAACGACAACTCCACTGTCAGCGGGAAGGTCACCGAAAACACCCACATCCGTTGTGTCAAAGCGGGCACAGAACCCGGCGACGGTGGCCCTGGCGACGACAACGGCCAGGGCGATGACCAGGGCCGCGGCGATATGAGCCAGGGCGGCGGAGGTTGGGGCGACCACAAAGACGGTGGCAACGACAACGGCCCCGAAAACACACCCGAACCGCCGTGCGACACGACGCTGCTCGTGCCGGGCGCGGTGGTGCGCTCCGCTCAGCTGCGTATCGGTCCCGGCGGTGCCGAATTCCAGTGCGTCGTGCTGGTGAGGTAGTAGCCCACACGAGTCGCTAGGGCGGCGGCATGTCTCAGCCGCCGCCCTATGCGCCGCGCCCGGCGCTATAAACACGAAAGATGGGGTAGTCCTTGCAAGCAGGTAACGCAACCATGCCCTTCACGATCGCATGAGCCCAGCCGTCTCTGTCCGGCTTCTCCTCACCCAGAGCGACGCGCGCCTGGTGGCGTTCGCGCGCGCCGGACACGAGCGCGCCTTCGAGGCACTCGTGCAGCGCTACCGCCGGCCACTACACGTCTACTGCCGTCGGATGCTGCTCTCCGAAGAGCGCGCTGAGGACGCGTTGCAGCAGGCCCTCCTGCAGGCCTGGCTCGCCTTGCGTAATGGAGTCGAGGTGAGTGACGTGCGGCCATGGCTCTACCGCATCGCCCACAACTCCGCTGTGAACGCACTGCGGGTTTCCGGCTATGACTACTGCAAGCTCAACGAGAGCCTTTCCGGCGCGAACGCCCCGCAAGAGGATCTCGACAGGCGGATCGCCGTGCGCGAGGCCCTAGCGGGGCTAGCCGCCCTACCCGAGATGCAGCGCGAAGCGCTTTTGCGCACCGCTGTCGAGGGACGCAGTCATCAGCAGGTAGCCCGCGATCTCGGCCTAAGCGAGAACGCCCTCCGTGGACTCGTCTACCGCGCGCGCACCACCCTGCGGGCGGCCGCCGGCGCACTCACCCCCTCCCCGTTCATCAGCTGGGCGCTCGGCGCCACGCGCGGTACCCCCGTGGTGGAGCGTCTGGCCGAGCTGGGCGCGGGTGGCGGTTCGGCGGGTCTCGCCGGACTTTTGATGAAGGGCGGTGCGGTGGCCGTCACCGCGAGCGTCCTCGCTGGGGGGATTGTCGCGAACCACCACCCCAGAGCCAGGCATCACGCCAAGCAAACCTCCCGCGTGCACTTGAAAGCCGACACCACTGCTCTCACCGCCTCCACCCAGCCGGCCCGCTGGACAGCCACTGCCTCCGCGGCCACAAGCGGCGGGCACGAGGTCGCATTCTATGACCCCATCCTTCACGCACAACCACACAGGAACTCACACGCTTCGTTGCCGCCCACGACCCCGCCCACGCCGGCGCCCGCCCGCGTGTGGCCCGCCGATCGCCATGGTGGTGGAGACATACCAACCCAACCCGATTCGCCCGGCCAAGCCACGGGTGTCGATGGGTCGACACACCACGGCGACGGCTCCCCTGGGGGCGCCACAGGACAGGGCGACAGCTCGAGCAAAGACAGCGGCCACAGCCGCGACGGCGAAGGTTCCGGCTCGCCGGCCACGGGCGGCGAATCGCACGAAGGCACGAGCAGTTCCTCCGGTGGCGGGAACAATGACGGGGGCTCTAGTGGGGGCAGCACCGGCTCACAAACAGACGGCGGGGGTAGCCATGGGGGCTCCGGTGAGCACCAAACCAACGCCGGCGGTAGCGGATCGCAGGGCACGGGGGAATCCTCCAAAGACACCAACACCACCCCCGAAGAACCTGCCGAACACCACTAGCGAGGCGCCCGCAAGCAGCTCCCCACGGGCAGACCCTCTTCTATGATCGCCCTGTGACGCGTCTGCCCGGAGCGGGTCGCGCCACCTTCAAGGCGCTCGAGATCCCCAATTACCGCCGCTACATCGCCGGGCAGGCGATCTCGCTGAGCGGCACCTGGATGCAGATGACAGCGCAGGCGTGGCTCGTATTCACACTCACGGGCTCCGCCACCACGCTCGGGCTGATCGTGGCCCTGCAAACGCTCCCCATCCTCCTGCTCGGCCCCTACGGCGGGGTGATCGCCGACCGTGTGAACAAGCGCCGCACGATGATCTTCCTCCAGGCGATGATGGGCGTGCAAGCGCTCGTGCTGGGCCTCCTCACCGTCACCGGCGAAGTGCGCGTGTGGCAGATCGGTGTGCTGGCGATGCTCCTTGGCGTGAACAACGCCTTTGAGAATCCCGCGCGCCAATCCTTCATGCTCGAGATGGTCGGCGCCGAGCACCTACGCAACGCGGTCTCCCTCAACTCGGTGCTCGTCAACGTTGCCCGCACGATCGGTCCCGCCATTGCTGGCCTGCTCATCGCCACCGTCGGTGAGGGGGTGTGCTTCCTCCTCAATGCCGCCTCCTTCCTCGCGGTGATCGCCTCCCTCGCCACCCTGGATCTGAACGCTTTGAATCCGAGCCCACCAACCGTCCGGGGGCCCGGCCAGCTACGCGAAGGGCTGCGCTACGTACGGTCCACCAGCGAACTCGCCGCACCCCTGTTGATGATGGCGCTCGTGGGCACGCTCGCCTACGAGTTCCAGGTCACGCTCCCCGTGATGGCCCGCGAGGGGCTACACGTCGGAGCCGCGGGTTATGGCTTCATGACCGCCGCGATGGGCGCGGGCGCCGTGGCGGGCGGGCTCGTGGTCGCCACGTTCGGTCGTACTGGCTTGCGCACGCTCGTGTTCTCCGCGGCCGCCTTCGGCACCGTCATCGCGCTCGCCGCGCTCGCCCCTACGCTGCCGGTGGAGCTCGTCGCGCTCGCGCTCGTCGGTTGGGCCAGCATCTCCTTCATGGCCACCGGCAACTCGACGCTCCAGCTCGCCGCCGCCCCTTCGATGCGCGGGCGGGTGATGTCGCTGTGGTTCGTCGCCTTTCAGGGCACCACCCCCATCGGCGGGCCCATCATCGGCTGGGTGATGGCCTGGGCCGGCGCTCGCGCGGGGCTCGGCGTGGGTGCCGTTACGTGCCTGCTGGCGTCGCTACTGGGGTTGCTTGTTCTGCGACGAAGAACTCAGCCAGTAGCTCGTTCACGCGCTGTGGAGCATCGTGCTGCACCCAGTGCGTAGCGTCGGGTATGCGCTCCATCCTCACGTCCGGCACCCACTCGGGCGCCGGCTCGGCGAGCTCGCTGCCCAGATGGCGGTCGCGCATACCCCAGATCACTAGCGTCTTCGCCTTCACGGGGGCGAGTCCCTTGACCGCCTTGCCCGGTGAGCGGCGCAACGCCGCGCGGTAGTAGTTGATCATCCCTGTCAACGCCCCCGGTTGCGACCACGCCTCCACGTAGCGCTCCAGATCCTCGTCGGTGAAGGCCTCTTTGGAGTCAGACCGCAGCGAGCGCTTGGCGAAGGAGAAGTCCTCGCGCCCGATCAGATACTCGGGGAGCTTGGGGATCTGGAAGAAGAACATGTACCAACTCTTGCGCAGTTGCTTTGCCGTCCTGAAGCCTTCAAGCATCCGTGCAGGATGGGGCACGTTGAGGATCGCCAGCCTCCTCACCACGTCGGGATGACCCATCGCCACGGCGTATGCCACCGCAGCGCCCCAGTCATGGCCCGCCAGGTACGCGTCCTGCTCGCCGAAACTCCGAATCAGCGCCGCGATGTCATTCGCCAGCAACCCCGTCTCATAGGAGCGCCAAGCCTGCGGCCTGCTCGACAGGTTGTAGCCGCGCATATCAGGCGCCACCACGCGATACCCCGCCTCCGCGAGCGCGGGGATTTGATGGCGCCACGAGTACCAGAACTCTGGGAATCCGTGCAGCAGCACCACGAGCGGTCCTTCACCCGCTTCGACGTAGTGAAGTCGCACCCCATCTCCTACATCCGCCTCACCGTGCTTGATCTGCGACTCGAGGGTGGCGCTCATCCCCATCATCGTAAACCTTCGCCGTCCGCCGGTGGTGTCACCTTGTTGGTGACTCTCGAACCGGAGGACCAGTGTCCGCACTACTGCCCATAGTCGGCCTTCTGCTCGGCGCCCTCGCTGGCGCCGCGGTGGCTCGCGCGCTCGCCCGCTCCTCGCGCGAGCAGCTACGCGAACAACTCGACACCATCTCCGCCGACAGCCGCGAACGGATGCGCGACGAGATGAAGGCCATCTCAGCCGACGTGCTCAAGCAAACCGGCGACTCGCTCGCGCAGCGTCTCGCCGACCAGCGTCGCGCCGAGGAGGAGCGCGCCTCAGGCGAGATGGCGAAGCGCGCCGAGGAGATCAAGGGCCTCGTGGGCCCCGTCAACGAGAAGCTCGGCCGCGTCGAGAACGAGATCGGGCGGTTGGAGCGCGAGCGCAAGCAAGCCCAGGGCGAACTGGCCAACATGGTGCGCCAACTGCACGAGGGTGTGGGTGGCCTGCGCCAGGAGACCGGCAACCTCGTCTCCGCGCTCAAGCGCCCCTCCACGCGCGGCTCCTGGGGGGAGATCCAGCTACGCAACGTCATCGAGATGGCTGGCATGATCGAGCACTGCGACTTCCTCGAGCAGACCACCATCCGCTCAGACGAGGGCGCTCTGCGCCCCGACGTGCTCGTCAAGCTACCGGGCGAGAAGGTGATCGTAGTGGACTCCAAGGTTCCACTCGATGCCTACCTCGCACACCTCGAGGCACAAACCGACTCAGAGCGCGAAGTGGAGATCGCGCGCCACGCAAGGCAAACCCGCGACCACATCACAAAGCTCGCCTCAAAGGGCTATCAGAACCAGTTCGACACCACACCCGATCTGGTGGTCATGTTCGTGCCCTCCGAGGGCATCTACCACGCCGCCCTCGCGGAGGACCCCGGCTTGATCGAGTACGGCGTGCACCAACAGGTACTGATGGCCACCCCCACCACGCTCATCGGGCTCCTGCGCGCCGTGCACTACGGCTGGCGCCAGGAGCTGATCGCCGAGTCCGCACGCGAGATCGCCGAGTCCGCACGCGAGCTGCACCGCCGCCTCGCGCGCTTTGTCGACCCGCTCGCAAAGGTGGGCCGCCAGCTCGGCTCCGCCGTGTCCGCCTACAACGAAGCCGTCGGCTCCTTTGACAGCCGCGTGGTGCCTCAGCTACGACGGATCGAGGAGGCAGGCGCCAAGTCCGAGCGCGAGCTCACAACCCCCGCGGCAGTGGAATCCAACGTGCGGTCGCTCGCCTCGCGCGACTCGGCGCTCCAGGATATGCCTGACGGCGAGCCGATCCTCAAGAGGATCACGAGCGCCGCCGCCACCGGCACCGTCGCGGGCAGCTCATCGACCGCGAAGAACAGCGCGTCGAAGGACACAGCCAGCAGCGCCACCAGCAATGCCCCCTTCAACTGAAGCGCGCGATTGCCCGTCATGGCCAGCAAACCGCCGAGCACGCCCGCCACGAACAGATCCCCGTAGCCCATCGCGGCGCTCCCCCACACCTCCGCCTGCAAGCGCGGCAGTCCGCCTGCCGGATGGGCCGCGTTGAGCGCTTCGTTGGGCTGCTGCAAGAGGTCTGACACGACCAGCGCGGCGTCGGCGAGTGCCATCGCGACTATCCCAAGCGCAAGCCACCGCGTCGGTGTGACACCGGCGATCAACGCCCCCAGCGCCACGCAGCTGAGCGCCGAGAGCACCACGGCTGCACCCTCGCCGGCCAGAGCGCCCCGATCTGCCCACGCCAGCGCAAAGAGTGGCGCCACCAAAAGCGCGAGCGCGGGCTTTTGCCGGCCGGCCGGCCACGAGAGCCAGCCCAGTGCAAGCGCCGCAAGCGTGGGCACGCCCACGAGCGCGATATATGTGAGCGCCTGCGCACTTGCCTGTTCTGCGATTCTGCCAACCGCTACAAACCCGATCACCGAGACGGCAGGTATCAGTGCCCACAGCGGACTGCGCACGCGCTCAAGCCTCCCGGGCGACCATGCACGCGGGAGCGCCACAACTACCGCCTGGCACAGCGAAAGCGACCCTATTGAGACCCAAAATGGCAACACACAGTCAAAATAGAGCCACATGACGCGTTGGGACTGGACATGGGAGGAGCGCTCCCACACAAAGCGCGCCCCAACGGTCGATTCCGACCCAGCTACCGGCGAGCACGAGCTGCCGGCCCCCGAGGGTGGCCAGGCCTCGCATGGCGGCCCGATCGCGGGCGAAAGACCTCAACCCACTCGTGATGAGCAGCAGGTGTTTCGCCGTCGCCGCCTCGCCGCGGGCGTGGGCCTGCTCGCGATCTTGCTGCTCGCGGTCGTGGCCATCGCCTCCAAAGGCAGCCCCAAACACCCGGCCACCGCCACTGACCATAACCACGTGGCAAAGCTCTCCCCCAGTGCGGCCGAAGAGGCCATCGAGGAACACAAGGCTGAGGAGAAGGCGATCAACTCCGTACTCGCCTATACGCCCGCGGTCACGAGCGGCGGATCCACCGGCAAAGAGCTTGCGCTCACCTTCGATGACGGTCCGGGGCCCTACACCCAACAGCTCGTGGCCGAGCTCAACAGGTTGAAGGTCAAGGCGACGTTCTTCGCCATCGGCAACCAAGAGCAGTATTTCTCCGCCGGCACCATCGATGAGATCAACTCGGGCGACGTGGTGGGTGACCACACCGAGACCCACCCGATGATGTCGAGCCTCTCCCCCCACGACCAGTACGAAGAGCTCTTCGATCAAATGGCCCAGATCGAGGTGCTGGGCGGCGCACGCCCGCGCCTCTTCCGCCCCCCCTACGGCTCGTTCAACGCGAACACGTTCAAAGAGCTGCACCATCTGCACCTATTGATGATCCTGTGGTCGGCCGACACCGCCGACTACACCCTCCCGGGGACACAAGCGATCGTGGAAAGAGCGCTGGCCGGTGCCAAGCCTGGCGCAATCATCCTCATGCACGACGCCGGTGGTAATCGCTCGGAGACGATCGCGGCGCTGCCGGCGATCGTCCGTGGCCTGCGCAAGCGCGGCCTGCATCCGGTCACTGTGCCACGCCTGCTCATGGACGACCCGCCCCCGCACGGGCAGCCGATCCCCACGAGCCTCACCGGCGGCTGATCGAGGACAGCCGGGCGCGTATATGTTCCGTTTGCGGCACGACTCGCGCGCGGGCGCACGAGAGACTCACGAGTAGGATGACCGGGTGAGCTCGCCCGCGGTGACGGCGCCGCCGATCCTGCACCTGTCCTCGCTCGTGGGCCGTCCCCTGCGCGACGCCGAGGGCGAGCGCCTCGGCAGGGTCGAAGACGCGATAGTCCGCCTCGGCGGGGTGGGCTACCCACCGATCACGGGCTTTCTCGTGAAGGTGGCCGGACGGACCTCCTATCTCGGCATCGACCGCGTCTCGCACATCGACCAGGACGGGGTGGTGCTGCGCAAGGCAAAGCTCGACCTGCGTCGCTTCGAGCGCCGCGAGGAGGAGGTGCTGCTCAAGCGAGACGTGCTCGACCGCCAACTCATCAACGTCGAGGGGGCGCGCTTGGTGCGCGCAAACGAGATCGAGCTCGCCGACATCGCCGGCTCCTGGCGCGTGGTGGGCGTGGACACCGGCCCCCGCGGGGGACTGCGACGGCTCCTGCCCAAACCAATCGGCCACCGCATCGCCACCGGCGACTTCCTCGACTGGGCGAGCGTGGAGCCGTTCGTGGGACACGTGCCCACCGTGCGCCTACGTGTCCCCCACCCCAAGCTCGCAAAGCTCCACCCCGCGCAGATCGCGGACCTCGTGGAGGCGGCGTCCCGGCGCGAGGGGGAGGAGATCATCCAAGCGGTCGGCGAGGATGACCGCGAGCTCGAGGCTGACGTGTTCGAGGAGCTCGACGAGCAGCACCTGCGCGAGTTCCTGGAGGATCGCCCCGACGAGGACGTGGCACAGATCCTCGCCCGTATGGCCCCCGACGACGCCGCCGACGCTATCGGAGAGATCGAGCAGGAGCGACGCGACAAGGTGCTCACGCTGCTACCCGTGAGCCACCGCATCAAGGTGCGGGCACTGCTCGGCTACGACCCCGCCGAGGCCGGCGGTTTGATGAGCCCCGAGTTCATCTCCCTGCGACGCACCACCACCGCCGGGGAGGCGCTTGACGCGGTACGCCTCTCGAAGATCTCAGCGGAGCTACTCACCGCGGTGTTCGTCACCGCCCCCGAGGGCGCACTCGATGGCAGCGTGCCGCTGGCCGCGCTGCTTCGCTCCGAGCCCGACCGCCGTTTGAGCACGCTCGTAAAACACGAGCTCCCTTCGCTACGCACAGACGCCTCCTTTGAAGAGGTAGCGAGGGTAATGGCCGACTACAACCTCACCTGCGTGCCCGTCGTGGACGAGCACGAGCGTATGCTCGGCGTCGTGACGGTGGACGACGTGCTCGAGGCGATGCTCCCGCGCGGCTGGCGACGACGTTTCGGGCTGCTCGGCGAGGACTGAAATCTCTCTCCCACCGAGGTGGGCCGCACCCCCGCGTGTGACTCAGACAACTAGACTCCACTCCGTGAGCAACCCGAGCAACCAGTTCGATGGCGGTCCGAGTACCGGCCGTCATTCGCCGCATCCGATCGGCCACGCTTGGCCGACCGCGGCTGCCTGCGCGATTCAACCCGCGTAGAGCGCGCCTGTTCGCCATCCTCGCCCTGCTCGGGCCGGGACTGATCGCCGCCAACGCCGGCAACGACGCGGGCGCCGTCGCCACGTGGTCCAGCGTCGGCGCGCAGTTCGGCTTCAGGATGCTCTGGGTGCTCGTGCTGATCACCATCAGCCTCTCGGTCGTGCAGGAGATGTGCGCGCGCATGGGCGCCGCCGCCGGCAAGGGCCTCTCGGATCTCATCCGCGAGCGCTTCGGCGTGCGTGGCGCGGCCTTCGCCATGCTCACGCTGCTGATCGCCAATGCGCTGATCACTATCTCCGAGTTCGCCGGAATCGCCGCCGCCTCGGAACTCTTCGGCATCCCCAAATACTTCACCGTGCCGGTGGCCGCGCTCGG
>DASXNB010000035.1:0-4788 GCA_036495305.1 Solirubrobacteraceae bacterium
GCTCCGCCAGCGGCTCGGCTCGTCCTGGGTTTTTGCGGTGCTGAAACGCATCACCGCCACGTTCAACGCGAGCACCATCAACAGCAGCACGAACGCCGCCGCGTAAGCCTTTTCGTGGGCGTTCCCTTCGCCTGCTGGCGAGTTGTAGCGGACATAGCTTGTGAGCGTCCCACCCGTTCCGCGCAACGTCGAGAGCACCGGCGGCCCACCCGCTCCTTCCACACGCAAACCCGCGCCGAGCAGGATCACGATGATCGCTGTGTCCCCGATGATCCGCCCGATCCCGAGTGTCACTCCGCTCGCGATGCTCGGTCTCACCAACGGCAGCAGCACTCGCCTGATCGTTGTTGCTTTTGTCTTTCCCAGTGCGTAGGAGGCCTCGCGTACGTGTGCGGGTACCTGCAGCAGCGCCTCTCGTGTCGAGGTCACCACGAGCGGCAGCGCGATCAACGACATCATCGCGCCGGCCGTGAGAAAAGACTTGCCCGACACCGATCCACCCGCCGATGTCTGCGACATGAACGCCAGCACAGGGCGCGCGAACAGCACCAGACCAAACAGCGCCAACAGCACGCTCGGGGCTCCGGAGATCGTCTCGACAGCCGACTCCACCGCGCGCGCCAGCCCCGCGGGGCGCTGATACTCCGACATCCACACCGCCACCGCCACTCCCACCGGCGCTGCGATCGCGATCCCAACCGCACTCACCAGCAGTGTCCCCTCGATCGGGTCCAAGAAGCCCCCCGACGTTGCTTGGCTCGTCGAGGCCGTGGGCGATTCCAGCAGTAGTTTCGGGCTCACATAGGAGATGCCCTTTACAAGCATGAACAGCACGATCCCCACGGTCGTCGCGCACAACCCGACCCCTACAACCCAGCACGCCCCGTACGCCAGCCGATCCAGCAACGGCCAACTGCCGATGGAATCGCGCTTGCGCATACGCACCACCGCTCCATTTGGGGGCGCCAAACCAGGTCGGTTTGCCGCCAGCGCTTGTGGAGTGCTCGCCATCGTTACCGCATCCCGTAGCGCTTCATCTGCTGCTTCGCTGCCCATCCGGCCAGCGACAGCAGTCCGCAGGAGACGAGCAGAACGGCCGTCATCGCGTAAATGGTCTCTCCCAGCGGAGTCACCGACAGGCTGTCGATGTAGTCGATGATGGTCGCCGCCAGTGGTCTCACCGGCTCGTAGAAGAAGGTCAGGCCATCGAGCGGATTTGGCGCAAATCCCCTGGACCCGCTCACCATCGAGAGCATGATCGACTCACCTAGCGCCCTTGCCGCCGCGAGTACCGCCGCCGCAATGATCGCCGGGCGTGCTGTGCGCAACGACACTCGCCACATCGTCCGCCAGCGGTTCGCTCCAAGCGCAGCCGAGCCCTCGCTCCACGATCTCGGTACCGCCTCCAGCGCGCTGACCACGATCGCCACCATGATCGGCACGATCATCAATGTCAGGATCAGTGTCGCCACGCTCAGGTTGGCGCCGGTGAGTTGCACCACGTACTCAACCGAACGCTTGCGCTGGGTTGAGATCAGGTTGTGTTCTACCCATGGCGCGATCGCGAGGATTCCGATCAGCCCGTACACCACCGAAGGCACGCCGGCCAGCAGCCTGACCGCCGGGTCTATCACCCTGCGTACTCCTCCAGGGGCGAACTCCACGATGAACACCGCCGCAAGGATCGACACGGCCATACCCAGGAGTACAGCCATCCCGGAGGTCAACAGCGTCCCCCAAATCAACGGCCACGCACGGAAGTGGTAGACGTAGTGGGCCGGGTCCTTCGGCCCGTTGATCATCGCGCTCAGCTGCGAGTCAACGTCGCCTCCGCTCCCAAACCACGCAATGCCGTTGTGCGAGAACGACGGCCACGCTTTTGAGAACACGGTCACAGCGATCAGCGCGATCATGGCGAGCAGGGCCACCACTACGGCCGTGTGCGCCCTTTCGACGCGCCTCTCGTGCACCGCTGCGCCCGGCTGCCAGATGCTCGACAGCCGGGTCTTCATCCTTGCCTCCGCCTCATCGTGAGTGGACGGAGGCGACTAGTGGATTGCGATCCACTGAGAGTTGATGATTTTGCGGGCGACCGCGTTTTTGGAGCTCGTCACCCACTGGATGAACTTCAAGGCAGCGCCCTTGGGAGCGCCCTTGGTGACCATCCAAAAGTTACGCACGCCCTGGTATTGCCCCGACTTGGCGTTCTGCAGGGTGCAGGGGATGCCCTGATACCCAACCGCGTGATCGCCGACGGTGAAGGCAAACGACACGAACCCGATCGCGTGTTCGTCGTTTTTCACCTTGTTTTGCACGAGGCCGTTGCTTTCCTCTTCCTCCGCGCTTTTGGAGATCTTCAGAGTCGGGCCGAGGAAGATGTTCTGGAAGGCGTCCTGCGTACCCGAGGAGGCGATACGGTCAACGAGGTCGATCGGGCCGGTCATGCTGGAGCCCGGCACTTCGCTCCATTCGCGCACGTTTCCGGTGAAGATCGCTTGCACCTCTTGCTGGTTGAGGTTTCCGATCGGGTTTTTGGGGTTCGTGATCATGCACACCCCGTCTCGCGCGAGCTTGGTGAAGCGCAGCCCTTTGGGGTCTGACCCGATGATCGGGTCGCGTGAGACATCGCCGATGTCCACCCGCCCGTGGGCCGCGTCGTTGACACCCGCGTCAGAGGTCCCCTGGCTGACCTTCGGGGTGGGCTGTTTGGTCGCTTTGTGGTAGGCAGCCGCAAGCTGGTTCATGAGCGGGAAGATCGATGTCGAGCCGTCGATCAACAGCGCGCGGGCGCCGGCCACGGCGGGCACGGCGAGCATCAGGGCGATGATCAGCGACATCATGAGGGTGCGGGTGGGTCGGTGTGGACGTTGGCGCACGGGCAAAGCTCCTTTTCGGGCGGGTACGAAGCCAGTGTCAAAGGAGTGCCCTCCCCAAACGTGAACAAGATGTGTTCAGGTCGAGAACAAACTGTGAACGCCGGGTTGGCGTGTGCGCTTGTTATCGACTCGGTAACAAGTTCCCCTGGCGCGGCGATAAGCCTTAGCGGGTGTTTCGCTCCTTCGGCGCCCTCTTCGGCGTCTCCATCGCCCTGCTGGTTCTCTGCGCCCCCGCGGGAGCGGAAATCTCCCCCGTCGCGCTCATCGACGGGCCGAGCTCTGAAATCGTCGACTTCGGCGGCGCCGCAATGGCTCCCGACGGCACCGGAGGGATCGTTTATCGCAAGCGCGTGGAAGGGCGTCCCCACATCTTCGTCGCCCAATACGTGAACGGTAAGTGGCGTCCCGCGGAACGCGTTGACGTGGGGGAGCAGTTCGAATCCTCTTTTCCCGCCATCGGCGCCGGCGAAGGGGGGCGGCTGGTGGTGGTGTGGGCTAACCACTACTCCTCCACCACCGACGGCCTCTTCTCCGCCACGATCGATCCGGGCTCCGGCGGTTTTCAGCCGCCTGTGCCGGTGGACCTCAACATCGGCCAGGCCACCGGCACCTATCCCTCGCTTGCGATGAACCTCGCGGGGCAGGCCTATGTGTCCTACCGCGTAGTCAACGCCGTGTCGGGCCCCTCCACACCAAACATCCCCCCCGGCTATGTCCTCGATGAAATCCGCGTGGCGCGATTTGACGGGCAGTATTGGTCATCGCTCGGGCAACCCTTCAACCGCGACACGGCGCAACCCGTGCCCCAACCCACGGCTCTCAACTCCCCGCAGGTTGCGATCGACCTCACCGGGCAGGGCCTCATCGCATGGCAGGAGCCTGACGACAATTTCATCAACCGCATCTATGCGCGACGCATTTTCGGGATGGTCTCCGGCAACTTGCTCGACGTGTCCCCAACCATGTTCAATAACCACCCCCTCAATGGCGCCGCCGACGAGCTCTCAGTCGACATCGCCGGCTTTGGCCAGGGGGCCGTAGCCTGGCGCCAGGAGCCCGCTCCAGGCTCGGGTTTCACCCACCCCCGCCTGTTCGCGGCGGAGATCCCCTCCTCGTTCGACCCTCACGGGTTTACCTTCCGCGCGGCCAAGCTCCTCGACGGCCCCACCTCCGCCGACGGTCCCTCGGCGGGGATCGGCCCAATCAGTATGGCCGTCGACGGGGAAGGCGCGTTCGATGTCGGCTATGGCACGGGCGACCAGTCTTTTGACGCCAATGGCACCGAAGCCACTGTGGGTAAACCAGTGCGTTTGGATTCTGGCTCCGAAGTGTCTGGCGGCCCAGTCCTCACACGCGCCGCCGACGGTGCCCTCGCCGCCGCCTGGAAGGTGCAGGTACACGGCGCCGGCGCGGTTGCCGTGCTCGAGCGAAGGTCCGACGGCACCCCCAACCGCTCGCTCGTTGCCGCCCCCCACGGTGGCGCCATCCATCAGCTCGCCGTCGGGGGATCTCACCGCGGTGACGCCATTTTCGGCTTCCTTCAAGGCGACGGCGCAAACGCGCAGATCGCGGCAGTGGTGGTACGTGCGCCCCCAGGGGAGTTCGTCACCGACGCCTCCTCCTCTTGGGTCAAAACGCCGCGCATCCCCCTGCAGTGGGAAGTGCCCCTTGCGGGCGCCGGGCACATCACCTACTCGATCCTCGTGGAAGACCAGGAAGTGGCCGAAGGGATTTCCGGGAACGAATACACCCTTGACACAGAACAGGTCTCCGAAGGTGTCCACTCGCTGCAGGTGGAGGCCACCGACTCGCTCGGGCAAGTGGTGGACTCGGTGCCCGCCACGCTCAAGGTAGACCGGCGCGCCCCGCGCGTGAAGGTGAAGGTGAGCGGCTCAACGCTCATTGTCCTGGT
>DASXNB010000036.1:0-51720 GCA_036495305.1 Solirubrobacteraceae bacterium
GCGCGGCTCGGCCTGTGAGAACCCGTACACGATCAGAAACAGGCCGACCGACACGGCGATGGCGCCCGGCACGTCGAGCCTCGGGCGCTCCGTGGGAACCTGATTCGTGAGCAGCATCAGCGCAGCACACACGGCGGGCACAGCGATCACCACGTTGACGTACAGACACCAGCGCCACGACAGATACTCGGTCAACACGCCGCCGAGTAGCAGGCCCACCGCTCCGCCGGCACCCGCGATGGCACCGTAGATGCCGAAAGCAATACCGCGCTCACGCGGCTCGGTGAAAGTCGTCGTCAGCAGCCCTAGCGCGGACGGCGCCAGCAGCGCGCCCGCCGCGCCCTGGAACGCTCGCGCGGTAACCAGCATCCCGAAGCTCTGCGCTGCGCCCCCGATCGCCGAGACGACACCGAAGGCAACCAGCCCGATCACGAGCATACGCTTGCGGCCGAACAGGTCGCCGAAGCGGCCGAACAAAAGCAGCAGGCTCCCGAACGTGAGCGAGTACGCGGTGACTATCCACTGCCGGTTCGAGTCGGAAAAACCGAGCGCCTTCTGCGCCGATGGGAGCGCGATGTTCACGACCGTCGCATCGAGCACAACCATCAGCTGAGCAGTCCCGAGCAACGCGAGAATCAGCCACCGCCGATCGTGATGAGGATCGGCGGAATCCTCTCCGACTTTGATCGTGTCCGTCGCGTTCACGGCAAGCGTCTACTTTACCTCAGGGCTTTACGCGGGCGTAACCGGCGGCACGATCGGTCAGGCGAGCGCAGGCGGCCGGGGAAAGTCCGTTCTACCGCCGTCGAGAGGTCGCCCGTAAGACCTCATCGTTCCCCCGCTATGCCAAACATCAGCGACTGCCCTTCCGGGCGGTCGTCGTCGTTTTCGGGTGGAGGCATGAGGCCGGGGCCGATGGTCGTCGTGAGCGTGAGGCGCCGGTTTGGCTTGTCGTAGCTGATCGTCACGTCGAACGCTGCGAGCTCGAAGGTTCGAACAGCGCTCGCTTGACCTTGTCAGGCTTGTTCCAGTCGCCCCCCGTAGGCGACCAACGCATAGATGACCAGCATGTCCAACGCAAAGATGGCCAATGACAACCACGGATAGGCAGGGATGAAGATCAGCTGGGCCATCCCGTTTAGTGCCGCTACGACCACGCCCGTCCACCGGGCCCACTGAGCCTTCACCCAAACTCCGAGCCCGGCGCAGACCTGCACGGCGCCGATCACCATGACGATCCAGCCCCATGTTTTCAGTTCACCGAACACGAAATGGGTATTGGCGACATAGAAGCTGGAGTTCGCGATCGCGGCGACTCCGTAGAAGACGTTCATCGTCCCGGCAATCATCAGCATGATTCCTGCGAACATGACCCAGCCGTACCCGGGAGCTTCTTCATAGTCGTAAGTGTCGCGTGTGACTGTTCGCGTCTCCTGATTACCCGGGACGGCGCCGTGTGCGCTAGCCATGAGACCACCTCCTATTTAGTTGATGAGGGCGTCCAAGCCCACTGTCATATGGAGCCGTCCAATTCTTGGTGGGGACGGTCTCCTCCAACGCCGCGCCGGGAGCAACGGCGCAAGGATGCCGATGGGCGACGGAAATAACTGGCTGATGTAGCGGTCTCACCATTTCAGCTCGATCTCGAGCTCGCGCTCGTCAGTCTCGACCTCGAACTCCACCTTGAGCTGCACCTGGTCGGGAACGTGAACACTGAAGTGCATCCCACCGCGTTCGAACTCGAGGTCGTTGTGGCGGGCGAGCATGTCTGCCAGGGCGCGCAGCCGCTCGGCGACCTGCTCCCTATCGAGGGTCTCCTTCTGCTCGATCTCGAGGATGTCCATCCGGTCTCCTTTCGTCATCCCGCCTAGGTTCTCTAGCTAGGCTCCTACCGCCGCCGGTTCACGCGGCGTCAAGGCCTCCTGCAGCTTCTTCGTGTCTTGGTCAGACAGCGAGGTCTTGACTACCTTGCCGCCGTATTGCTCGAGTGCCGCGATCGCCTTGTCCGGGGTTGCCTTCTCGATAATCATGAACAGAGCCGAGGTGCCTGGCTGTACGTAGTCACGCACCTGGTCTTGGAATGTTTGATCGATGGCGTTTTTACCGAGATGTCCGAACAGGGCACCGAAGCCGGCGCCGATCGCCCAACCCGCGAACGGGATGAAGAACAGCAGTCCGAACAGCAGACCCCAGAAGCCACCCCACACAGCCCCGGTGGCCGTAGAGGAAGCGCTGTGGGTGGTCGTGACGTGGTACTTGCCCTCGCGGTCGCGAGATATCGCTGCCACCTGGTCGGCCTGGATCACCAGGTCGGCCTCGAGATTTTGCACGGTCGTGCGTGCGCGCTCAGCGGTCACCTCGTCGGGATAGCCAATTGCAATCAAGGTTGCCATGGAATTTCCTTTCGTGTGTTGTTGGCGTGCGTCGGGCGTTTTGATCCTCCCGTTCCTATCCAGATGGCGGCCAAATTAGGCATTGATGACGTTCCCCTTGGCGGTTGCGAACTCCTCGTCGGTGAGAACCCCCGTCTTGTGCAGATCGCCGAGTTCACGGAGCTTGTCAACCGAGCTTTGCGCGGGTGGGCTCGTCGGTGGCGCTTGCGGTTGTCCTGGCTGCTGCTGTTCCTGCTGTGCCCATCTGCCCGCTTGACGGCGGCTCACACGGTTGGAGACCGCCGTGGCTGTGCCGGCGATGGCGGCGGTGCGGGCTATCCCTCGAAGCAGTGGCATCTTGTCTCTCCTCGTTGGTCGGGCGGATGCCTACGCCACGGCATCCAATGTTTGGATCGTGTCGAGTAGCTCTTGAGCGCCGATGCGCTGCGCCGCGAGTAGGCGACCGCCGTTTCGTCGCACGGCGGCGATAAATGGTGCCGCCCACCTGTTCTCGAAGCAGATCAGGACGGCCGCCTCGCCGGGCTCGAGCGCTTCTCCCGCCACCGCGGCGTCATCGTCGCCCAACAATCCCGTCTGCGCTCCGTCAAACACGGCAACGCTCGCCAGTACGGTCCCCGCGAGGCCGTCGATCTCGAGTCTCGTCACGTTACCGCCGTCGTCTCTCTGCACGACCAGCACATCGAGCACTCGAACGATCCCACGGTCGACCAAATCGAGGAACAATGGGATCGCCTCTCCGGTTCGCGGCGCGTCTGGCGGAAAGCCGATCACGATCATGTCGACAGGCCCCATCTCAGGCTCGTCGTTGGTGATGATTGTCATCTTCTCCTCCAGGTTCGGTTGCCCATAAAGAGCGCACGTTCTTGTACGTATTTTTTACCGAACGCACATAGTTAAATGGCACAAGCGAGCGTATGCGCTTTCCTGGTGCATGCAAGTGGACGCGCGCGATTCATCCAGGTGAACGGGAACGGGAATGGAACGGGCCAAAGTGCCAGTGGGCTACGCACCCGCGAGGAGTCGGTGGAGCTTGAGTGAGTAGCGTCTTCGCCCCGCCACGGTTGGGATTGGCATGAACGAGGCGGGCGG
This sequence comes from Solirubrobacteraceae bacterium, assembly GCA_036495305.1. Lineage (GTDB taxonomy): Bacteria > Actinomycetota > Thermoleophilia > Solirubrobacterales > Solirubrobacteraceae > Palsa-744. The sequence continues at coordinate 3,483 of DASXNB010000036.1, forward strand.
GTAGATGCCATAGAGCGGTACCGAGGCCGTAAGCAATCTCTGCTCGCGCAGATTCAAGCGGAGTGGGTGGCGTCCATTTGTCGCGCCGCCCGACTCGTCCAAATCCGTAATTCCGATTGTCAAACCAGGTTATTTATGTTAGGTTTAGGGAGGCGCTCTTGTGTCGTGGTCCGTCTGTTGCCGGAAGATCGCAGAGTGGGCCGTATCGGTTGACGAATGGCCGCGAAGCTGGTTGTGCCTGGGAGCAACGTGTCTCCTGGCCGGATGACTCGGTGAATCTTTGGCGCTATGTTTTGAGACCAGGATTTGAGCTTGGGAGCGCACTTGACGGGTAGGCAACAGTCGAGTCGGACCAATGAGCTGCCACTAGCCGAGGCGAAGCTGGCTATGCCCCGAGTGAGACCGCGGATGATCGAGCGGCCGCGCATCTTCAGCGGGTTGGCGGGAGAGGGGGGTTCAGCGCTCACGTTGGTGGCGGCCCCTGCCGGGTATGGCAAGACGAGCGCGGTTCGAGCGTGGTGCGCGGTCGAGGGGGCGAGGGTCGCGTGGGTAACGCTAGATGTAGGCGACAACGACCCTGCGGTTTTGTGGCGGTACATCGGGGTTGCCGTCAACCGCGCTGAGGGAGGACATCTCGATCCGTCGTTGGGAGGCTTTGGTGCACGGAGTGGGCCAATCGAGGACACAATCGACGAAACGACGAACCAGGTCATGCGAGTTGGCGAGCGTCTCGTGTTGGTGCTCGATGAGATGCAGCACGTCACGGGTAGAGCGAGTCTCGGTTCGCTTGAATACTTGATACGGCATCTCCCGCCGAACGCACGCGTGGTTTTGCTCACCCGCGTGGACCCGAATCTGCCTCTGTCGCAGCTGCGTGCGAGTGGTGCACTGGCCGAGCTTCGCGCGGATGAACTCGCGTTCACGGTCGACGAGGCATATGAGCTGCTCGTAGGGCGCTACCGGATTGCGCTCGAACGAAGCGACGTTGAGCTATTGCACGCGCGGACAGAGGGTTGGCCCGCAGCGTTCGTGCTAGCCGCGCTATGGCTCGGCAGCATCGAGGATCCGTCGCGTAGCGTGCGCGTGTTCGGAGGCGATCATCGCTTTCTCGTCGACTACCTGAGCCGTGAGGTCCTCGGCCTTCTCAACGCCGACCAGCGTTTGTTCCTTCTGCGTACGTCTGTGCTGGGAAATTTCACCGCTGAGCTCTGCAACGATGTGCTCGAACGCTCGGACTCAGAGTCCATGCTTGCCGAACTAGAACGGTTCAATTTGTTCGTCATCCGGCTCGGGCATGGGGGGTGGTTTAGATTGCACCCGCTGCTGGCTGAGTTCGCCCGGGTTCAGCTTTCGTCTGAGGAGGAGGTCGACCTGCACAGACGTGCGGCGGACTGGTTGCGCGAGGCCGGGCGGCCCGTCGAAGCGGCTGCGCATGCGAGCGCGACCGGGGACGATGATCTCGTCACTGAAATCGTCACGGAGTCTCACCTTGCAATGATCCGGGGCGGTGGGGCGCGCACACTTCTGCAATTTGTGCAAACGCGCTCCGACGAGCAGCTATGCGAGCACCCCGAGCTGCTAGTCAGCGCGGCCACGGCCGCGGTCATGCTCGGCAACCGCACAATCGAACGGCGGCGGCTGCTCAAGCTCGCCGATCGCGCGAAGGAGCGATTCGCCAATCGCTTTCGACCGTACCTGGGGGCGGTCGCGGCGACGGTACGTGCCGCCGCCGTCGATGGTGGTGTCGGTCAGGCCGTACTCCAAGGCCGCGAAGCAGTCAACCTGGCTGACGAATACGCCGAGGACCTGCTAGTCAGCGCGCTCGCCGCGTACGCGCGTGCGCTCTACCTAGCTGACGATTGCGATGGCGCATGGTTGGCGGCGATGCGAGCCGTCGAGTATCCCGACGCCGAGCAGAGGATCCCGGGTCACGTCCTTGCTCGCTCGACCCTCGCGCTGGTCGCCGCCGACCGTAACTGGCACGAGTCGGCTCGGATTCACGCGTCAAAGACCAAGGCGATTGTCGGTGCGATGGGCAACAGTCGTAGCTGGCTCGGCGCAAATGCCGCGGTCGCGCAAGCATGTGTGCTCGAGTGTGAGCACAATCTCGCGGATGCCGAGCGTGAGCTGATCCACGCCGAGCACTTCTTCGCAGATGAGGTTGCCACCGTCCATCATGCCTGGTTGCTTGTGCTGCTCGCCCGTGTTCGCTGTCGGCGCGGTCGCCTCGACGGCGCGCAGACAACCTTGCATTCGGCGTGGGAGGCCATCGCTCAGCAAACTGACACCGGAAAGGTGCCGGTGCTCGCGGCCGCGGTCGACGGCGAGCTCGAACGCGCTCGCGAGCGTGCCAACACCGGCGAAATACTTAATCTCCCCAGCGATGCCGAGCTCGCAGTGCTGCGGCTGCTCTCTACGGACCTGTCGACCCGGGAGATCGGCGAGAAGCTATTCGTCTCGCCGAACACAGTGCGATCGCACACTCGCGCTCTATATCGCAAGCTCGGTGTGAACTCGCGCTCGGACGCGGTTGCACGCGCTGATGCCCTCGAGCTCTGCTAGCAAACGAAATCACCCATATGACTCACTGCGTGAAGGCGCACGACATCGCACGGGTGCGCTAATGATCCGCGAGTGAAGCATCGCGAATATCGGCTTGTCGTCGAAGGGGAACTGAGTGACGATGTTGAGAAGGCATTTGACGGCATGACACTCACCCGCGAGCAGGGAAAGACCATGTTGGTTGGTCCCGTCGTTGACCAGGCTGAGCTTCAAGGTCTGCTTCAGCGGGTGGCGGACCTCGGACTGAGCTTGATCAGCGCCACAGCGATCGACAGCAAAGATCGCTGAACGGTGCGAGAGAAGCAGGGACATTCAGAAATGACTGTGCAAACTAGGAGGTAACGCGTGGCGTCCATGGATGTTCCTGCAGATCGACCGATCGCAATGCCTTCGGTCAAGGCAGCGCGGAGATATTCATCTCATGAGGGGAAGGTGACCCCATGACCAGCGACATGCAAACGCCGACACAACCAGGTGGCGCTCACATCTCCAGTCCACATGGGAAGGCCTGGTCCCTGCTGCTGGGACTTTTGGTGTTCTGTCTGGTGGGGTGTGGCTCAGGCGGAACCTCAAGCCTGGCCAACAGCGTGAGCCAGGCCAACCCCACGCGGGCGACCAGCACCAATCAGGCGACCAACAACGCAACCGCGAACAAGCCCGAATCGACCGCGACGGCCCCCCAGCCAGCTCAAGGCCAAGCTGCGACGGCATCTACACAAACTAAGTCAGCGACCGCGGCCGCGACGCCCCCCTCGAGCAAGACCACGAGCACGGCAACGGCTCCGACCAAGACGGTCACGCAAACGCAAACGACAACAGCGCCGGCAAAGACGACCACCGTGACGACTCCCACGCAGACAAGTACGGTCCTCAAGAGCCAAACCACAACAACCACCGTCCCAACTCCCACAACGACGACATCGAAGAACAACGCGGCCGCGGCCGCGGCGGCCGCAGCGGCCGCGGCGAACCGTAATGCGTCCAAACCCGAAGAATCAAAAGGCCTGCCCGGCTGGGCGTGGGTACTGATCGGTGCGGCGGCGGCCGGGCTACTGGCATGGGCCATCGTCGCGTATCGCCACCGCCACAAAGGCGGCTCACCCCACGATCCGCCAGGGGCTCCGCCATCGTCTGGTGGCGGACAACTGCCATCCGACCCGCTGCCACCACCGTGAGAGCGCAAATGACCGGCCCCGACGATCGGCGGCCGCAAGACCCGCGGCCGTACCGGCCGACCTGCCGGAGGTGCGCGAGATGCACGGGTTCGTGCTGGAGCTCGGGCGTATGCTGAGTCTCGTGGGCACGGCGGCCAGTGAGACACAGGAACGACTGAGCGGGGGCGACCGACCAAGCTGGATCGAAAGAGCGACCGAAATCCAGTAACCGGTAGACCGGGCTTTTCCCGATCTCGGTTAGACTGGCTAAGTGGGTTCCGCTGATGACTGGTCGGAGCTGTTTTTTGCGGCGTTTCGCCAGTCGCGTAATGCTATGACACTGGTAGACAGCCGTCGTCGCAACGTGGACGTCAACGGAGCGATGCTGAAGCTCATGGGCTACAAACGTGAGGAGCTCATCGGACGACCCATTTACGAGTTCGTGGTCGACGGTCCGCTGAATTCGCCTGAAGAGTGGGAGGCCATGATGTCCTCTGACCATTTCACCGGAGAAGCGGAACTCCTGCGTGCGGATGGCAGTGCTGTGGCGGTGCAGTGGGGCGCCAACGTGGAGGTGGTGACCGGCCATCGCTTGATCCTGGTCGTGACGCTGAGCATCTCGCGTTGGGGAGGGCGCTTTCGACGTACCGTGTCGGAGCAAGAGGTTGCGGCATTGTCAGACCGCGAGTTCTCAGTTGTCCGACTCGTAGCGCTTGGGTACACCGGGCCAGAGATAGCCGAAGCACTGGGGATCACACACGACACCGTTCGCACCCATGCACGCAACGCGATGACAAAGACCGCTACGCGCTCGCGAGCACAACTCGTCGCCAAGGTACTCGGCGAGGGCCACGTCTTGCGCTGAATGACGATGTATTTGCGGTGTGGCGTGCGCTGGGCGGAACCGCAAGCACGTACTGTGAATCCAGCAAGTCTCATCCGTCACGTCCTTTTAACGGATGCATAACCAAGGCTGGCAGTGTGCTCGGCTCAAAAGTGTGCCCCACGCCATGTCCTGTCAAGGAGGACCGAACACATGAACGCGCCTGAACCGTCATTGCGACGGCAAGTCCGTAACCACACCCTCGCCAAGGTGCCCGAGATCACGGTGATCTTCTGGATCCTGAAGCTTCTCACCACGGGCATGGGCGAGTCGATGTCGGATTTCCTCGGTCAACACAGTGTTCCGATCGCGGGCGCGATCGGCATCTTCGGCTTGGCGTTTTCGCTGTGGCTTCAGCTGCGCCAAACCGAGTACCGCGCCCCCATCTACTGGTTCGCGGTGATGATGGTCGCGATCTTCGGGACGATGGCCGCGGACGGCATACACGACGGCGCGAGCATCTCCTACGCTGTCACCACGCCGCTGTTCGCGGGCGTAGTCGCCGCCCTGTTTTGCTCTGGTATCGCAGTGAGGGCACACTTTCGATCCACACCATCACCACTCGCCGGCGCGAGTGCTTCTACTGGGCCGCCGTTCTGGCGACGTTCGCGCTCGGCACGGCGGCGGGGGATCTCACCGCGATCACGCTCAACATCGGCTTCTTCGGTTCGGTGCTCCTGTTCGCGGCGGTCATCGCGATCCCCGCGCTCGGATGGTGGCGCTTCGGTTTGAACCCGATCCTCGCGTTCTGGTGTGCCTACGTCGTGACGCGCCCTCTTGGCGCCTCCTTTGTCGACTGGTTCGCCAAGCCACAGTCCACCACCGGCCTCGGCCTGGGCGACGGCGCGGTCAGCGCCCTCGCGCTTGTTGTGTTCGTCGCGCTCGTCGCCTATGTAACCGTCGTCAAGCCCGACATCCAGGGAGCATCAGCACCCGGTGAGCTACTCGCGCCGCATCCGCATCCGCTTCCTCATCCCCACGCTCCGCGCCCCGGTCTCGCGCATCCGAGTCCCGTGCTGGAAGCGGACTAGCAGGACACGACCGGGCTCCCGCCAACGCGTGTTGCGATACTGAGCGCCAATGTCCGATTCGCCCAGGCTCGATTCAACCGTCGCCGTGGTCACCGGTGCCTCCAGTGGCATCGGCGAGGCGACCGCGCTCGCCCTTGCCGGGCAGGGCGCCACTGTCGCTGTCGTGGCTCGCCGCGCGGATCGGCTCGAGCGCCTCGCCGAGCGGATCGCCTCGGTGGGACCGGCGCCGCTTGTGATCGCCGCCGACCTCACCGACGCGGACCAGCCGCCACGGGTGATGAGCGAGGTGGTGGCCAAGGCGGGCAGGATCGACATCCTCGTCAACAACGCGGGCATGATGCTGCTCGGCCCGATCGTCAACGCGCCGCTACAGGAGTGGGAGCGGATGATCGACATCAACGTCCGCGCCCTGCTGCACTGCGCACACGCCGCGCTACCGCACCTACTCGAGGCGGCCGAGCAAGGGCCGCGCAATGTGGCGGATCTGGTCAACATCTCCTCGGTCGCCGGGCGCAAAGTCAACAGCGGCTCCGGCGTCTACAACCTGACCAAGCATGGTGTGGGCGCATTCAGCGAGTCGCTGCGTCAGGAGGTCACCCGTAGATACGTACGCGTGGGGCTGATCGAGCCCGGCGCCGTCGCAACCGAGTTGGTCGGCCACAATCGCCCCGAGGTCGTCGAGGCCCTGACATCCCGGCCTGGATTGGGATCGCCCATGCGGGCCGGTGATATCTCCGATGCGATCCTCTACATGGTCACCCGCCCGCGCCACGTCGCGGTCAACGAGATCCTGATTCGCCCTACAGACCAAGAGCGTTAGAGAGAATCACGCAAGGCGCTCGTATTCTGGCGACGGTTGCGAGGGTCGGTCTCGGGTATCGACGACCCGCTCGCCCTAGGGGGCCCCACCAGACGAAGGCGATGTCGGCCCGGTGGAGGGCGTCTTGCTCGTCGTCGTGGTCGGAGCGGGCGTGGTGACCGTCTTCGCGGTCGTCACGGTCTTGGAGGGCGCAGGTGTAGTGACGGTGGTTTTCTGAGTCACTGTGGTGGGGTTCGCCGTCGTGGTGTGCCCGATACTGAGCGACTGGCTGGTAACGGTGGAGCTGTCTTTCGAGCCACCGTTCGTCGCCAGCAACACGACGATCACGACCAGCGCTATCGTCGCCGCGACACCCGCGGCTATCAACCATCCCCGGCCGCCGTCCCCGTCGTCTGCGGGCGGCGGATTTGGGTATTCGCCGCCCGGTGGTGGCGGTGGCTCCCCCGCGCCGGGTTGGATGTCGCCAGGACCGGCATTTGGCGGCGGTAGCGGTGGCTCCCCTTCGGTTCTGCCGTAGTCGTCCATGCCGACTCCTTTGCCGTGGTGAGCTTTCCGTGGCAACCACAGAAGCGCTTCGCATCAGGCTAGCGCTTCGCATCAGGCTAGCGCTTTGTCCGTCGTGCGATAGGCGTCGAGCCGGCTGTTCAGTGCTGGGAGCGGGAACGGCTGTGCTGGCGGGGTGACCAAGTGCAACTGACGGTGGAGCCCTACGGGTATAACTGTTCGCACATCGACCCCCACGTGTCGCGCAACCTTCGAGGAGGATGATCGTGTCGTCCAGGGACCAACCAACCCGCCAGCGTATTGACGGAGGCCCATCTGATCTCACGGGCAGGCGCATCGAGAAGCTGGAGGGGGCGTACGGCAACCGGTTTCGTCTCGAGCCCGCCCCCGACAACCGCTTGCCCAAGCACGGGATGCCCGCGGCCGACGCGTTGGGGCTTGTCGGGGAAGAGGTGTTGCTCGACGGCATCCCCATGCGCAACCTCGCCACGTTCGTCACCACATGGATGGAGCCGGAGGCCGACCGCCTGATCGCGGGATCGCTGCACACGAACTTCATCGACCACGCCGAGTACCCGCAGACGGCCGAGATCGAGCAGCGCTGTATTCGCATGCTCGCCGATCTCTTCCACGCCCCCGGAGAGACAACCGGCGCGCGCACGCAAGGCTCCTCCGAGGCGATCATGCTTGGCGCGCTCTCCTTGAAGTGGAAGTGGCGAGACCGCCGCACCGTCCAAGGCAAGGCGGTGGACCGCCCCAACCTCGTGTTCGGTGGCGACGTGCACGTCGTGTGGGAGAAGTTCTGCCGTTACTTCGATGTGGAACCGCGCATCGTCGCGCTCAAGCAGGACAAGTACACGATCGGACCCGAAGATGTGGAGCCCCATATCGATGAGAACACCATCGGTGTGGCGGCGGTGCTTGGCACCACATTCACGGGCCACGCCGACGATATTCGCGGTATCAACGACCTTCTTGTGAAACTCAAGGATGAGCGAGGGCTCGATGTCCCACTCCACGTCGACGCCGCCAGTGGCGGCTTCGTGTGGCCGTTCCTATACCCCCATACCGAGTGGGATTTCCGGCTCGAGCAGGTCCGTTCTATAAACGTGTCAGGTCACAAGTTCGGGCTTGTCTATCCAGGGATAGGGTGGCTCATTTTCCGGGAAACCTCCGACCTTCCCGACGATCTCGTCTTCTACGAGAACTACCTCGGCAAGCGCGACGCCACGTTCACCTTGAATTTCTCCACCGGCTCGGCCATGGTGCTGGCGCAGTACTACAACTTCGTGCGCTACGGCCACGAGGGTTACCGGTACATCATGGAGACGATGCAGTCCAATGCCCGTGTCCTTGCCAAGGAGATCGCGGGATGCGGAGATTTCGTGTTGATCGGCGACGACGGGGAGGAGCAGCTCCCCCTCGTTGCATTCCAGCTCGCAGGCGAGCACGATTACGACGAGTTCGACGTTGCCGCACAACTGGCGGCCGAGCGGGGATGGATGGTGCCCGCCTACACACTCCCACCCGACGCCGAGCACGTGAAGATAATGCGCGCGCTGGTCAAGCAAACGCTCGGCCATTCGCTTGTGGCGACGCTTGGCGCTGACATTGTCGAAGCGTGTGCCATGTTGAAGAAGAAGGGTCGCATGCATGAGTCAGATCGCAAGCGGGTGAAGACGAACACCGGCTACTGAAAGCCGCCCTCTAGGAGACTCAAGCTAGAGCACCGTCTCCTCGCCGGGCCTCAAGATCCGCGCCTCCACCTCCGGCGCGAGGCTCGCGAGTCGCTCTGAGAATCTGCGTGGCGCCTCATCGTCGCGCTCCCGGTGATGGCCCGTGAGCCCGATTCGTCGTAGCGTTCCCCAATGGATCGGGATCGCGATCCGCGGCGCTATCAACTGCACGGCCTGTGCCGCCTCGCTTGGACTCATATGGCCGGGACCCAACCTTGGTCCCCAACCTGCCACCGGCACGAGGGCCACGTCCGGGGTAGGCGCGAAATCGGCCATTCCCGCAAAGAGCTCCGTGTCGCCGGCAAAGTAAACAACCCGTCGGCCCGCCACCAAGTAACCAAGAGATCCCGCCTGTGGGCCTCCAAATCGATGACCGTCGTGGCGAGCGTTCACGGCGCTGACCGTAACTCCACCCACGTTCGTGCTCTCGCCCACACTCAACTCTGTAACCAAATCGAACCCCTTGCCTTTCAACCAGTCGCCGGCGCCGGCGGGCACGACTAGCGGCGTCTCATCCCCTAGTTGCCGCAGCGAGGCGAGATCGAGGTGATCGTGATGTAGGTGTGAAATGAGCACCGCATCTGGCTCCGCAACCACGCTCTCCCGCACCAGCGGCGCGTGGCGGCGCAGATGCGCGACACGGCTTACCAGCACAGGGTCGGTGAGTACCCGGATTCCCTCGAGTTCGATCAGAACGGTCGAATGGCCCACGAAAACGATACGGTCTGCTCCTGGACCTGCTGGAGAGGCACCTACCGCGCCGTCGACCATGAGCGAGAAGGTAGCAATGTGATGGATTCAGCGATCGAGCAGGGAAGGTCACAAAGGCAACTACGCAATCTGCGTGTGGCCGTGGGTTTCGGGGTGAGAACCGCCGCCATGCTCGTCGTTCAGGCGCTTGCGCTGATGCTCATAACGGCCCTGCTCTCCGGCCGCGATTCGCTCTCTCTCGACGCCGCCCTGTTCGTCGTGGTGGCGATGGCGATCATCAACGCCATCCTCTGGCCGCTCTTGATCCGTGTGGCCTTGCCTTTCACGATCGTCACATTCGGCTTGGGGTCGCTGGTTCTCAGCGCCGGCGCGGTTGCGCTCGCTTTCTACGCGGTTGACGGCAAGACCCCCTCGTTTTGGACAGATCTGGCGATCGCGTTCGGTCTCGCGCTCGTGTCGATGCTCGTGGCTCCGCTCCTCGACGTCGACGGCGACGCCCGTCATCTACGTGTGGTGCGCAGGCGTGTGAAACGCAACCGCCACGACAATCGCACGGATGTGCCGGGGGTGATCCTGTTCGAGATCGATGGGTTGGGGGAGGCGGTGCTCCGTGATGCGATTCGCGACGGGCACGTCCCCACGATTGCGCGATGGCTCTCAGAAGGGACCCATCGCCTGTTTGGGTGGGAGTGCGATCTCTCCTCTCAAACCGGCGCAAGCCAGGCGGGCCTACTGCTCGGCAGTAATTGGGACATGCCCGCCTTTCGGTGGTATGAGAAGGAGTCGGGCCGCACGATGGTCTCGAACCACCCCTCCGACGCGGCCGAGATCGAGCGCAGGCACTCCACAGGCAAGGGCCTTTTGGTGGGGGGAGGTACAAGCCGGGGAAATATGTTCTCTGGTGACGCCCCCCGCTGCACCGCGACGATGAGCGTCATCCGCGACCGCTCGCGATCGAAGGCGGGAGACCTGTTCGCCTACTTCTCAGACCCCTATGGGTTTATGCGCACGATCGTGCTCTCGCTCGCCGACATAGCCTCCGAGCGCCGCGCGGCGATTCGTCAGCGTCGCGATGGCTCCCCGCACGTGGACCGCAAAGGCTTCTACCCGCTCATTCGAGCCGCCATCGCGGTCGTGATGCGAGACCTCGTAACCGCGCTGCTGATGGCGGATATCGTCGAGGGAGTTCCCGTGAGCTATGCCACGTTCGTGGGCTACGACGAGGTGGCTCACCATTCCGGCATCCGCGAACCGGATGCCCTGGCGGTGCTCAAGCGGCACGACCGCCAGCTCGCCCGGCTAGAGCGTGCGACGGCCCAGTCGCCTCGCCCCTACCACCTGGTGGTGCTCTCCGACCACGGCCAAACGCAGGGCGCGCCGTTCCACCAGCGTTACGGTCAAACGCTCGATGAGCTCGTCCGTGGAGGGCTCGCTCATGGCGACGTTTACGCTCCGGCGGCCGTCGATGAGGCTTGGGGGGATGTCGGCGCCGTGCTTGCCGATGCGCGCCAGGAGGACAGTGTGGGCGGACGTATGCTCGCGCGCGCCACACGTGGCAGATCTGTCGAGGGCACGGTGGCGCTGGGACCGAACAGAGAGGCCCTCGCGCAACGCCCCCCGTCGGATTCGAAGCGGGAGAACCGTACCGACGCCACCGAGGTCATCGTGATGGCCTCGGGCGGGCTCGGGCTCATCTACTTGCCTTCAGGCCCTGACCGACTCACGGCCGAGCAGATCCTCGCCACCCACCCGCGCTTGCTCGACACCCTCGCCACACACCCCGGCATCGGATTCGTGATGGTGCGCTCGCAAACGCAGGGTCCGCTCGTCATCGGCGGCGCTGGGCAACGGCGTCTCACCGACGACGCGATCGAGGGCGAGGACCCACTTGCTCCCTTCGACGCCACCGCCGCCGACCATCTGCGTCGACACGACCAGTTTCCCCATTGCCCCGACATACTCGTGAACTGCGTATACGACCCGAGCACCGACAAGGTTGCCCCGTTCGAGGAGTTCATGGGCTCTCATGGTGGCCTGGGCGGTCCGCAAACCAGACCGTTCGTCGTCATCCCCTCGGAGTGGAGCGGTCCCCCGGCCCCGATTGTGGGCGTGGAGGCAATGCACGAACGGTTGTGTCACTGGCTCGCGGAGTCAGTGGGTGTCGCCACGAGCTGACACCCCCAAAAGCGCTCAAACGGGTTTGACGCGACAGCTAATGTCCACTTGGATGCCAGAGACGGCCAAAGTCGAGCGGCGCCCCGCGATCCTCGCGGTGGACGACGAGCCGGTGGTGCTCGCGGCGGTGGCCCGCGATCTGCGCCGCGGCTTCGGGGAGCGTTTTCGCATTCTTCGCGCCAACTCGGGAGGAGAGGCACTCGATGTTCTGCGCGAGTTGCGTACCCGGGGGGACCAGGTGGCGATGCTAATCGCCGACCAGCGCATGCCGGGCATGTCGGGCACCGAGTACCTCGTGCAGGCGCGCACCCTCGTGCCGGATGCAAAGCGCGTGTTGCTCACCGCCTACGCTGACACTGAGGCAGCGATCGCTGCCATCAACGAGGTGGCGCTCGATTACTACTTGCTGAAGCCCTGGGACCCACCCGAGGAGCAGCTCTTCCCGGTGGTCGAAGACCTGCTCACCACCTGGGAGGCCGGCGCCGCGCTGGAGTCGGGAGGCGTACGGGTGGTGGGCCACCGTTTCTCCAAGGAGTCACACGATGTGCGCGACTTTCTGGTGCGTAACCGCGTTCCCGCGCGTTGGTTGGATGTCGAACGCGACGGTGAGGCGCGCGAGCTGTTGCGCATCGCGGGCGTCGAGGGCGACCGGCTGCCGGTGGCGTTGCTGGAGGATGGCACGGTGCTAGAGCGACCCACCGTACTCGAGCTCGCCGAGCGTCTTGGCGTGGTGGGTGTCCCGGCCCAAGACCACTACGACCTCGTAGTCGTGGGCGGCGGTCCCGCGGGACTGGCGGCGGCGGTATACGGCGCGTCTGAGGGGTTGAAGACGGTGATGGTCGAGCGCGAGGCCCCCGGCGGGCAGGCGGGACAGTCGAGCCGCATCGAGAACTACCTTGGCTTCCCCGCCGGGCTGAGCGGCTCCGATCTGGCGCGTCGCGCCACCGACCAGGCACGGCGCCTTGGCGCCGAGCTGCTCACCGTCCAGGAGGCGGTGCGATTGCGCGCGGAGGGAGCCGCGCGACTCGTGGAGTTGAGCGGAGGTGGGGTGCTGAGCGCGAGCTGCGTGCTCGTGGCCTCAGGCGTGTCCTACCGCCAGCTCGACACCCCGGGCTTTCCCGAGCTCACGGGCGCGGGCGTTTACTACGGAGCGGCGATGACCGAGGCGCGCGCGTGCGCCGAGCAGCAGGTGGTGGTCATCGGTGGCGCCAACTCCGCCGGTCAGGCGGCCGTGTACTTCGGTGGGTACGCCAAGAAGGTGACGATGCTCGTGCGCTCCTCGCTTGAGAAGTCGATGTCCCACTACCTGATCGAGCAGATCGCCTCGCGCCCCAACATCGAGGTGCTTACAGGCACCTCAGCCCTCTCGGCCGAGAGCGAGGGGGGACGCTTGCGGGGACTGCGGGTGAAGGGACCCGAAGGCGAGCACACGATTCACGCGGATGCCTGCTTCGTGTTCATCGGCGCCTCCCCCCGTACCGACTGGTTGGAGGGCGTTCTGGCGCGCGACGAGCGTGGTTTCATCCTCGCCGGTCGCGACGCCCAAACCGACGGTTGGCCGCTCAAACGCGAGCCCTATGTCCTAGAGACCACGGTCCCGGGTGTGTTTGTCGCCGGTGATGTCCGCGCCCGCTCCATCAAGCGCGTGGCAAGCGCCGTGGGGGAGGGCTCGATGGCGGTGTCGCTCATCCACGAATATCTGGTCGACGCGTGACCCTCGTCTCGATACCCACACACCCGAACATGCGCATCTCGCACCCACGGCCGGCGTGGATGGTGGAGCTCGCGCTATGAGCGAGGAGCCCGTCACGCTCGCCGAGCTTCGTGCCGTCGACCTTTTCGACAGTCTTGACGACGCCGAGCTCTCCGAGTGGGTGCCGCTCGCTCGTGCCCGCCGCGTGAGCGCGGGCGATGTCGTCGCCGAGCAGGGCGAGGAGCCTCCCGGTTTGCAACTGCTGCTGGAGGGTCGCACGCAAGCGTTCATCCTCGCCCAGGGCCGCAGCGAGCCCGTGGGCCACCACAGCGCACCAACGTGGATGGGCGCGATTGCCGTGCTCACCGGCGGCACACTCGGAGTTCGTATGCAGGCCGAAACCGATTGCCGTCTGGCCACCGTCTCCCCGGAGGACTTCAAGCGCCTGGCCTTCTCCCAGCCCTCAATTCACGAGCGGGTGATGCGCCAGGTGGCCCCGGTGATGAGCCGGGTGACAGAACGCGAGCAGAATCGCGAGCGCCTCGCCTCGCTCGGCACGATGGCGGCGGGGCTCGCCCACGAGCTCAACAACCCCGCCGCCGCCGCTCGTCGTGCCGCCGCCCAGCTCACCGAGGCGCTCGATGCGATCGGCTCCGCGCTTGCATCGTTCGTGGAGGCCGGCATCGAGCGCGAGGACGCGGAGCAGCTCGTGCGACTTCAGCAGCAGGCAGCCGCCCAGGCAGCGAAAGCCACGGCGCTGGACACGCTTGACGCCGCCGATGCTGAGGATGAGTTGCTTTCGCAGATGGAAACGCTGGGGATTCCAGAGCCCTGGCGGCTGGCTGAGCCACTCGCGGCCGCCGGCGTCGATCGTGAATGGCTCGACCGTGTCGCGGCCCTCGCGGGTCCGGCAACCGACGCGGCGCTGAGATGGGTTGCCGCCACCCTCACGGCGGGGCGCTTGTCAGACGAGCTGTGCGAGTCAACATCGCGTATGTCCTCTCTGGTGGGCGCTGTCAAGTCCTATGCCTACATGGATCGCGGCGACTTGGTGGAGGTGGATCTGCACGAGGGCCTTGAGACCACGCTCACTGTGCTCGGGCACAAGCTCAAACACACAGAGATACGAGTGCTCCGCGATTACGACCGCTCCCTACCCAAGCTCATGGTGCGCGGGTCGGAGCTCAACCAGGTGTGGACGAACCTGCTCGACAACGCCATCGACGCGCTTGGCGAACGGGGTACGATCACGATCGCCACACACGCCGATGGAAATTGTGCGGTGGTGGACATCTCAGACGACGGTCCCGGCATTCCCGAGGAGGCTGTGGCGAGAATCTTCGACCCCTTTTTCACCACCAAGGACGTTGGGCAGGGCACAGGTCTCGGTCTCGTCACCGCCAGACGCATAGTGGTTGACCGCCACGACGGCTCGCTCACGCTCGACGCCAAACTGGGCCGCACAACCTTCAGCGTGCGACTCCCTTTCTCTCAAACCTGATCGGAGGACTCATGCCAGAATGCGCGCACCTCGACCACGTTCTGCTCGCCCAACTGCCCGAGTCGGTGGAGGGCTGTCAGGACTGTCTGCTCACCGGAGACCCTTGGCTACACCTGCGCATCTGCCTGGAGTGCGGTTACGTGGGGTGTTGCGACGATTCCCCCAACCGCCACGCCAGTGCCCACAGTCATTCCAGCGGTCATCCGATCATCCGCTCGCTGGAGCCCGGTGAGATCTGGTCGTGGTGCTTTCCCGACGAGCTCGCCATGAACATCTCTGAGGTCAAAGGGAGCACCCGCATACCACCGTCGCCACTGGGCGGGTGACTTCGCCCGGGAGCGGGCCCGTCCGGCGATAGTCTCCTCACCCGAGAGCAGCCGGTATTTCATCCACAGAACGAGGAGCACCCTCCAGATGGAGCGCAAGTGGTGGACCCTGATCGCGGTGTGTGTGGCGACGTTCATGTTGCTGCTCGACATCACGGTGGTGAACACCGCCCTGCCCAGCATCCGCAAGGACCTCCACTCCTCGTTCACCGACCTCCAATGGGTGGTCGACGCCTACGCGCTCACGCTGGCCGCGTTCGTGCTCACGTCGGGGTCGCTCGCCGACCGGCTCGGGCGCAAGCGCGTGTTCGTGGTGGGTTTGGGGATCTTCACCGTGGCCTCCCTGCTCTGCGGGCTGGCGGGATCGCCGACGGCGCTCAACCTCGCACGCGCACTCCAGGGTGTCGGCGGTGCCGCGATGTTCGCGGTGTCGCTGGCATTGCTTGCGCAAGAGTGGCGAGGCCCGGAGCGCGCGAACGCCACCGCGATCTATGGCGCCACCATCGGCGTGGCGGTCGCCCTGGGTCCGCTGGTCGGTGGAGCCTTGACCCAGGCGATCGGCTGGCAATCGATCTTCTTCCTGAACATCCCGATCGGTATCGCGGCGATCGTGGTGACGGTGCTGAAGATCGCGGAATCTCGCGACGACACCGCCCGTGGCGTGGACTGGGGTGGCACCGTCACCTTCTCAGCCGCAAACGCGGCGCTCGTGCTCGCGTTGCTGCGCGGCAACGACGACGGTTGGACATCGGCGCCGATACTTGCGCTGATCGCCGCCGCGGTCCTGCTGTCCGTGGCGTTCGTCGCGATCGAGCTACGCGTCGATCAGCCGATGCTGCCCTTGAGCCTCTTTCGTAGTCATGCCTTCACCGGAGCGCAGATAACGGCGTTTGCCCTCAGCGGCTCAATGTTCGCGCTGTTCCTCTACATCACGCTCTACATGCAGGAGATCGAGCACCTCTCGCCCCTTCAAGCAGGGCTGCGCTACCTGCCTTTCACGGTTGGCTCGTTCTTCGTCGCCGGCGGTACCGCGTCGCTTGAGGGGAAGGTCGCGCCGCGCGTGCTGCTCTCGGCGGGGCTCGCGATCACCGCGCTCGGGCTCGTTCTCATGAGCGGCGCCAAAGCGGATGACTCATGGACGGTGCTGCTACCCGGCTTCATCATCGGTGGGCTAGGTGTGGGCCTCGTCAACCCGGTACTCGCAAACGTGGCGCTCTCGGCCGTGCCGGAGCGGATGAGCGGCGTGGCATCGGGCATAAATGACACATTCCGTCAGGTTGCCATCGCATCGGGCACGGCTGGTTTGGGCGCGCTGTTCCTCGCGCTGTCTCAGCAGCGGATCCAAGATCTTCTACCGACCGCAAGCAGCGCTCGGGCGCGTGGCTTTGCCGAGCAGGTCTCCTCAGGCACGCTTCCCCATGGCTCCTCGGCGGCGGTCGTTCACGCGGCTCGTGAGGGCTTCGCTCACGGCTTTTCCACCATCCTGCTCGCCGGTAGCGCATTGGCGTTCGTCGGAGCCGTGCTTGCGCTCGTGCTGGTCCGCGACAGTGAGCTGCGCCACGACGACGAAGTGCCCGCCGCGCTTGCGCCATCCATGGTGAGCTGACCTTCGCTCGGCTGGGAACCAATTTCAGTTACCGGCCTGTGCGGCGGGCGTGGCCGCTCAACCCGCCGGCTTCAAGGGGAAGATCGCCGGTTCTGAGACGACCGTCTTGTGTCCGTCGTAGCCGAGCACGCCCTTTGCCTTGACGTAAGCGGGCGCGAGCACAACCGCCACCGGTAGCGAAGCGCCGCCGGGTGGCATGAATTCCATCGTGAAGCGCTTGCCGGCCTTGACTCGCCCCACGCCTATCCCGTACTGCTTGTCGGTGAGATTGCCTGAAGACCCCACGCCCGGCTGCCCGTGTGCGGGGGCGGCGATCTCAGCGCCCAGTTTCCCGGCTTCACCGGCCGGCGCGTCCACGACGCCGGCGAATCCATTCACCACTTTGAGCTGCTTGTCGGTGCCCACCGCACGCGGGTTGAGCAGCACCTGGGCCGCCTCGCCTTCTTCGCCTTTGGTGGCCACTTGAACTTGATAGAAGACGCCGAAGTTGCCCTTGTCGTAGACGCCCGTGTCCTGCGCCGGGAGGTACTGGTTGGCTTGAACCTTGGGATCGCCGGCAAGCAACGCTCCTACCGGGACGCCGGCGTCCTCGTCGTATTCGGGAAGCGTAACCTTGACCGTGTCGTAGTCGAAGGTACCGCTCACATGTGACTCTTTGGGGTTCGCGAGCCCGCCGCCCGAGCTGTAGGTGCGAGCGGGATTGCCGCTGGTATGGGCCGCGTCGGCGAACTTGTAGTGAAGCGGGTCGGCAAGGAATGCGCCAACGTTGCTCGTGTTGAGGATCACCACACCCGCCTGCACGTTACCCCCGCTGGCGGTGTAGTCGAAGATCCCGTTCACCACCTCGGCGGATTTCGCGGCGCTTGCAGGCTTGAGAGTTGCGCCGGAGGGGCATTCCGCATAGCCCGTGGCTTGATTTATCGCCTTGGCAGGGCCTGCTTTGCCGCCGCGCCTGGAACGCTCAAAAGCTTCCAGCGCCACACGTCCAGCGGCGACCGGATCGTCAAGCTTGACCGCTATGCCCGCGTGAGTTTGACTGATCGTGGTGTGGGCGGTGTCGGCGGTGAAGACAAAGCAAATGGTCTTCGACACGCTTGTGCGGTTCTCGTGGTTTATGTAGAGACGAAATTCCGGTTGTGCGGCCGTGGCGGCGAGCGTCGAGCCGGTCTCTCGGTAGAGAACTCCCTCGACTCGATCGCCACCCGCTCCGCCGGTCTGGAGTGTCGTGGTGGACGCGAGGAACTCCGGCGCGTCGCTGAAGAGGAGATGGCCCCCGCCAGGGGTTGCGCTTGGAGACGGTTCGTGCCGCCAGCCGCCTTTCGACCACTCTTCCATCGTGCCGAGCGTGTGACCGTTGGCGACCACGGTAGGAGCGATTTCGGCGGGCATGGCAACTTTCTTGGAGGATGCCTTCGGCACGTTGCCGGCGTCGGCTTTGAGCGGTCCTTTGCCCGCGTTGCCCCGAAGCGTCACCGAGGGTGTCAGCGTGACGGTGATCTTTCCGTTCTTGACCGCCTCCTTGCCCGTGATGACAGTCGCCGTAAGGTCGAGCTTGCCGCCCTTGCCGGGATGCACGTTCACCGCCGACGCCTTCAGGTCGAGTAGGGGAGGGCATTCATCCGTGGCCGCGAGCCGCGCTGAGCTGCTTTTGGAGGAGCATCCATGATGGCCTTCCACGTAGTAGTAGTCGCCGCTTGGAGCGCACCCGAAGAAGCCACAGAAGCCAGCTTCGTACACTTCCCAGCCGCCCGACCAGCCGCTCCTGCTCTCAGAGGGTGGGTAGTCGCTTCCCTCTGTCGCCTTCCACGTGCAGGTAGGTTCTTCGCCTTTGCATCCCGCCACAACCGGACCGGGCGGCGGGCTCCAGCCGACTTTCCCTCCGAGCGCGGTGGCGGCGGTGGCTGTGAGGTCTTCCCCGAGCTTCACGAGGTGCGGGGAGATGTGGATCTGCCCGTAATACGTGGCAGCCATGTATGTGGGTGGGTTGGGGTTTGTGTAACCGCACTTGTTGGCGCTACTCCCGAGTGGGAAGCACGGTTCGGGCGGTGTGCCCGGTTTCGCCACGGCCGCGCGCGCGACGGCTCTACTCTGCGCGGGTTGCGCGCCCGACGCGGCTTGCCCGGCGGCCACAGCGACACAAGCGGCCACCGCGCACGCCGCTACTCGCGGGGCACGCGCGGAACGCCCCGACTTATCCCGTCCCCTCACCGTGCGAAGGCGTCGCGCACGTCGGAAAACCCCTGACATATGGTCGCCGATACTACCGGTGCGACTGGCGCCTGAGCGAAACCGAGGTCGAGCCGATTGCCGAGCCTGACAGGTCAGCTCACCACGCGATAACTGAGATGGGTGACGCCGGGGGCGTCCACCACCTGGAGATTCTCGAGGCGGAAGCTGTCGGGCGGAACGTTCTCGAACAATCTGGTGCCGCCACCGAGCAGTACCGGGACCACGTTCAGCCCCAGTTCGTCGATCAGACCCGCCGCCATGTACTGCTGGGCGACGTTCGCGCCACCCCCGAGTGACACATCCTTGCCGCCGGCCGCTTCCTTGGCTTGCTCCAGTGCCTGCTCGATGCCGCCGGTGGCGAAGTGGAAGGTCGTACCGCCCTGCTTCTCAAGTGGCTCACGCGCGTAGTTGGTGAGTACGAACACGGGCGTGTGGAAGGGCGGGTCGTCTCCCCACCAGCCCTCCCATGGCTCGGCTCCCCACGCCCCGGGGCCACCGCCGAACATGTTGCGGCCCATGATGACGGCGCCGATGTTCTGAAGCGAGGCTTCCACCACGGGGGTGCTCGCGTTCACCTCGCCGCCCTCGCGCCCGTGTGGCTTGCGCCACGCTTCGAGCGCAAACGCCCACTCGTGCAACTGCATGCCCCCTTCGCCGAGCGGATTCTCCTCGCTCTGGTTGGGACCGGCGATGTAACCGTCCGTGGACATCGCGATCTGGAATCTCAGCTTTGCCATTCGTGCCTCCTCGAGGATGGTAACCAGGCTTGCACCTGGGGTTTGCGTTGTCCATAGGACCGCCCTGGGCCACATAACTCATCGGATTTGCGTCCGGTCAGCTCTCCAGAGACTCGGATATCTCAAGCCACTCCGTCTCCAAACGCTCACGCTCGGCGCCGAGCTGTTCGACCTCGGCCTGTAGCTCCGCGAGATGGCCGTGGTCGCTTGCGCTCGCTTCCATCTGCTCGTGCACACCCCGCTCGCGCTCGGCGAGCTTCTCGATCGCGCGTTCGACCCGCTTGATCTCACGTCCAGCGCGCTGGCTGTCCTTGCGCGCCGCCCGGGCCGCGGCCCCCGCCGATACGCCCTCCTTCCGGCCCGCTCCAGCGGGCCGCTGTCCGTCGTCGCTGTGGCGCTCCCGCAGGTACTGGTCGATTCCCCCAGGCACGTGCCGCACGTCGCCCGCTTCTGTAATGGCGTACACGTTGTCGCACACCCGCTCCACGAAGTAGCGGTCGTGGCTCACCACCACGAGCGTTCCCGGCCAGCCGTCGAGTAGGTC
Organism: Solirubrobacteraceae bacterium; assembly: GCA_036495305.1. Taxonomy (GTDB): domain Bacteria; phylum Actinomycetota; class Thermoleophilia; order Solirubrobacterales; family Solirubrobacteraceae; genus Palsa-744. The sequence continues at coordinate 23,695 of DASXNB010000036.1, forward strand.
CTCGAGCGCTGTGAGGGTGTCGATGTCGAGGTCGTTGGTGGGCTCGTCCAAAAGCAGCACGTTGGGGCCTCCCATCAACAGGCGCATCAAGCCGAGCCGCCGGCGCTCGCCTCCTGAGAGGTCTTCCACAAGCGTGCGCCCCTTCTCGCCGCGAAAGCCGAAGCGGTCGCACAGCAGCGACGCGGTGATCTCGCGGCCATCGCTGAGGGTCGCGGCGCTTCGCACCTCCTCAAGCGCCTCCAGCACGCGCAAATGGGGAGGGATCTCTACGGCATCCTGGGAGAGATGGGCGATCCGCACGGTGATGCCCCGCTCGACCTCGCCGCCACTCGGTTGGATCTCGCCCGCGAGCAGCTTCACGAGCGAGCTCTTGCCCGAGCCGTTGACCCCCACTAGCGCCACGCGGTCGCCAGGCCCGAGCCGCCAAGTCAGCCCGTGCAGGACCTCGCGCTCGCCGAGCGTCAGCGAGATGTCGATCGCCTCGAGCACCTTGTTGCCGAGTCGCGAGCTGGCAAAGCGCAGCAACTCCGCCTTGTCGCGCGGCTGTGGCTCGTCGGCGATCAGCGCGTTGGCGGCCTCGATACGGAACTTTGGCTTGGTGGTGCGTGCCGGTGGGCCTCGGCGCAGCCATGCGAGCTCCTTGCGAACTAGTTGCTGGCGGCGATCTTCCCGCGCGGCATCTTGGCGGTCGCGCTCGGCGCGGGCGAGCACGTATGCGGCGTACCCACCTTCGTACTGGTGCACGGAGCCATTCGCCACCTCCCAGGTCGCGGTGCACACCGCGTCCAAGAACCAGCGGTCGTGTGTCACCACCATCATCGCTCCGCGACGAGCGGCGAGATGGTGGGCGAGCCAATCCACCCCTTCCACGTCGAGATGGTTGGTGGGCTCGTCCAGCAAAAGCAACTCGGGCGGCTCGAGCAGCAGTCGAGCGAGTGCCACGCGCCTGCGCTCGCCTCCCGAGAGGCCGCCTACCTGCGTGTCCATACCGGCCGGGAAGCGCTCCAGCGTCACGCCACCCAAGAGCCCGTCGAGCACACCGCGAAACGTCCTGTCGGCTGCCCACTCGTGGTCGGCGCGTCCCCCGACGAGTGTCTCGCGGATCGTGGCGGCCGGGTCCAACTCGTCCTGCTGGTGGAGCAATGCCACGCCCACATCGCCCGCGCGGGTGAGCGCCCCGCCGTCGGGCTCCTCGACCCCGGCGATCAGCCGCAGCAGCGTTGACTTACCGCCGCCGTTTTGCCCCACCACCCCGATGCGCTCGTTCGCCGCCACCCCGAGCGTGATCCCGCGCAGCACCGAGCGGCTGCCATAGCCCTTCTCGACTTCCTTCAGGTTCAACAGGTTGCGTGCGCTTGGCATCCGCCTTGCATCGTGGCGGATCGTGGCGGGCGGTGCCCTTAGGGCGCGGAGGCCACCACCGCAAGCGTTCCCTCCCCCACAGGTAGGTCTTCGAGGCGGAAGCTCGCGGCCGAAAGTCTCTCCACGCGACCCATCAAACCGAGAAACTCCTCGGCGTCCTCCAGGAAGCCGATGCGGGGAGTGCGGTAGTGCATCGGCACCACCCACTTCGGTTGCAAACGCTCGACAATCGCTGAGGCCCCGGCCGCGCCAATCGTGGGACCGCCGCCGACGGGCAGGAAGATTAGATCGACCTCGCCGACGGCCTGCGTCTGCTCGGGGCGCAACTCGCTCTGGCCGAAGTCGCCGAAGTGGGCGACACGCACGCCGCCGAGTGTGAACACGAAGATGGTGTTCGGTCCGCGCTGGGTTCCCGCTGCTTCGTCGTGCTCGGAGGCGATGGCCACCACCTCGCCTATTGGCGACTCGAGTCGCCCGGCGGTGGAGCGCAACGTGGCGGGGTCTCCGGGGATCGCCTCCACGCCGTTGTGGTCGAGGTGCTCGTGGGTGACGAGCAGCAGATCCACGCCCTCGGTGGAGATCGGGGGATAGTCGAATTTCATCCCCCTCCCGGTGAGCGGCGAGAGGTCGGCGAAGGGGTCGATGAACACCTTCGCCTCGGGTGTGGTGAGGGCGAAGGCGGACTGTCCGAACCACTCAACTTGCATGCTGCTCCTCCAGTGTTGGGATTTGTTCGGAAACGCTCCGCTTGCGGGAGGACTCCTCGACGTGTTGGTAGCGCCCGCCTCGCATCAGCGAGGCGGCGGCGGCGATCAGGCATGTGACTATCGCGAAGGCGAACGCCGTGTGCAGGCCGTCGCGGAAGGGGGTGGAGATCAGATGGGGGAAGAACGCCGGCCCGGTGAGGATCGCGCGGGCGTGTACGCCCACCCCGGCGAGCGCCTGGGCGCCGACGAGATGTTCGATCGGGTTGTACCCGAGGAAGGCGGCGAACAGGATCGAGATCGGCGGCGCGTGGGCCACCCGTCCGGCGACACCGGCGGAGAGGCCATGCGCTTGCAACCCCGCCTGCGCCGTCTCCGGGAGGCTCGAGGCGAGACCCACGATGAGCAGGGTGAAGAAGATCCCGATCGAGAGCACCTGCGCGGAGTTCTGGAAGGTTTGGTTCATACCCCCACCCGCGCCACGGTCGCCGGGGGGCAGGCTGTTCATCACCGCCGCGCGGTTGGGCGAGGCGAACATCCCCATCGAGATGCCCGTGAGGAACAGCACGGCCGCGAAGGTCCAATAAGTGAAGTCGGTCGGGAGCAGCATCATCAGCGCGAAGCTGAGCGCGGTGCCAAGCATGCCACCAGTGGCAAAGGGTCGCGCTCCGAAGCGGTCTGAGAGAAAGCCCGAGGTGGGTCCGGCGATGAGCATGCCTACGGTGAGTGGCAGCATGTAAATGCCCGCCCACAACGGCGTTTCGGTGAATGAGTAACCGTGCTCTGGCAGCCAGATGCCCTGCAGCCAGATGATGAGCATGAACATCAACCCCCCACGCGCGATTGCGGCAAGGAAGGTGGAGAGCGTGCCGAACGTGAACGCGCGGATGCGAAACAGGGGTAGGCGGAACATCGGCTCGGCCACCCGCCTCTCGACGCCCGCGAACGCCGCCAGCGACACAATCGCCGCCGCCAGCAGCGCGAGCACGCGCGGCGAGCCCCAGCCGGTGGCGTGGCCGTTGTAAGGACGGATGCCGTAGGTGACCGCCACCATCACGAGCACCAACCCGAGCGCGAACGTGGCGTTCCCCCACCAGTCGATGGAGGCGCGTTTTGGGACGCTTCGCTCCTCCAGCTTCAGATATCCCCACACGGTGCCGAACAAACCCACGGGCACCGAGATGAGGAACACCAAACGCCAGTCGATGGGGGCGAGCAGTCCGCCGAGGATCAACCCCACGAACATGCCGCTGACCGCCACGATGTTGTTGATCCCGAGCGCCATCCCCCGCTGGTTGACCGGGAAGGCGTCGGTGATGATCGCGGCCGCGTTGGCGAGCAGGCACGCCCCGCCGACGCCCTGGACGATGCGGAACACGATCAGATAGTCGGCGCCCGCGCGGCCCTCCATCCAGTTGATCGTGAGCAGTAGCGAGGCGACGGTGTAGATGACGAAGCCGAGGTTGTAGATGCGCACGCGCCCGAACATGTCGCCAAGGCGGCCCAGCGAGACGATCAGCACGCTCGAGACCACCAGATACCCGAGGATCATCCACAGCAGGTAGAAGCTGTTGGCGGGCACCAGCGGGTCGAGTTTGATGCCGCGGAAGATGTCGGGCATCGCGATCAGCGTGATCGAGGCGTCGAGCGTCGCCAGCAGTACCGCGAGCGTCGTGTTGGACAGCGCGATCCACTTGTAGCGGTCGGAGTGCGTGGCGCCCGCACCGGCCGCTTGGGTAGGGAAAAACCGCAAGCCATTGACTTTAGCCACGAGCTCGTGACCGAAGAGCTGCTTCAGAGCGCCTCTACGGTTTGAGGCACCTCCGGGCCGAAGCTCACGCGCACGCAGGCGCCGCCGCCATCCGCGTTCTCGGCTGTGACGTGGCCGTTGTGGGCCTCCGCGGCTTGGCGCACGATTGCGAGGCCGAGGCCTGAGCCTGGAAGCTTGCGTGCGCTGTGGGCGCGGTGGAAGCGCTCGAACACGTGCGGAAGGTCTGCCTCCTCAAAGCCGGGGCCGTGGTCACGGATCGAGAGAACACCGTCGTGCAGCTCCACCTCCACGCTCTCTCCTGGGGGGCTCCACTTGCGGGCGTTGTCGAGCAGGTTCGACACGGCGCGGTCGATGCGCTTTGCGTCGCCCTTTACGAGCGTGGGATCGAGGCGCACCTGGAAGCGCAGATCTGAGCGTCGCTTGGCGCGCTCCACGGCGTCGCGCACGATCTCCTCCAAGCGCACATCCCCGCTCATGTCCGTGTGCTCGCCTCCCCGCGCCAGCTCCACCACGTCGCCCACGAGCTGGGTGAGCTCGTCGAGCTCGCCCACGATGTCATCGCGCAAGCTTGTCTGGTCCTCGACCGGCAAGCGCTCGGCTTCGGCCAGCGTTTGGATGTTGGCGCGCAGGCTCGCGATCGGGGTGCGCAGCTCGTGGCTCGCGTCGGCCACGAGGTTGCGCTGCGACTCGACCGAACGCTCGAGCGCGTCGAGCGTTGCGTTGAAGCTGGCCGCCAGCCGGCCCAACTCGTCATTGCGCCCGCCGGGCAGTCGCTCCGAGAGGTCCAGACCGCCGGCCAGCGTCTCGGTGCGCTGGGTGAAACGCGCGATCGGGGCGAGCGCGGCGCGCGCCACGAGAGCTCCCAGGCCCGCCGCGATGGCGATGCCCACGATCGCGACGATCGCGAGGATCAGCAGCAGGCGGTCGAGCTCGTTGTTCACCTCGGTGAGGGGCCTCGCGATGAGCACCGCGCCGCGCGAGCCGGTGCCGAGCGTGAGCACACGCAACTGGGTGCCTTTGACCGTGCGATCTCTCAGCGCTCGTCCCGCACCGCCGCGCGCGATCGCCCGGTCGGTGGGGCTCAAAGGGATGCTTGCCGAGGGCCCCTGACCGTCAGGCACGTGCACGGCGCCGCCCGGCGAGATGAACTGCACGTAGCCGGAGGGTCCACCGAGTGGCGCCGGTTGCACGCTTGCCGGGAATTCATCGCCTTCGCCTGGCGGAGGGATGCCCCCGTCAGGTGACCTGTCGCCATCGGGCGATGGCTGCGCTCGCGGGCGCGTCCCGTTGGCGGTAGGGCCTTGGGTGAACGCGTTCGCACGTTGGGTGAGCGACGTGTCTACTTCGTCGCGCAGGTCGGAACGCACCGCCACGTAGAGGCCGACGGCGGCCACGAGCACGGCGATCGCCACCGCGAGCCCCGACACGGCGGCTATGCGTGCGCGGAGTGTCATTTTTGGGGTGCACTCGCGCGCGCACGCGCGAGTGCATCGTTTGCGCGACTACGCAACTCAGCGCTCATGGCTCGCGCAGGACGTAACCGACGCCCCTCACCGTGTGGATGAGTGGGCGTGCCCCCGCGCCTTCGAGCTTGCGGCGTAGATAACCGACGTACACGCGCAACGCGTTTGAGGTGGGTCCGAAGTCATAGCCCCACACGCGGTCGTAGATGAGGGTGTGGGGGAGCACTCGCCGAGGGTTCAACATGAGTAGCTCCAGCAACTGGTACTCGGTGCGGGTGAGCTCGACGAAGTTGCCCTCCACCTCGGCCCCATGGCGGGTGCTGTCGAGGGAGAGCTCGGCGAAGGTGAGCGTGTCGAGATCGCCTTCGGCCGAGGCTGAGCGGCGCAGCAGCGCGCGCAGCCGCGCCTTCAGCTCGCCCACGTCGAAGGGCTTGACCAGATAGTCATCGGCGCCCGCGTCGAGCCCGTCGATCCTGTCGGCGACGACATCGCGGGCGGTGAGGATGAGGATCGCCACGCGGTTGCCGAGACGGCGCAACCGGCGACACACCTCGAGACCGTCGATCCCGGGTAGGCCGATGTCCAACACCACGGCGTCGGGGACGTTCTGGATCACCATCTCGATCGCCTGCTCGCCGTCCTCGGCCGTCTGCACTTCATAGCCGGCGAGCATCAGCGCGCGGCGAACCGCTTCGCGAACGGCACGGTCATCCTCTACGACAAGAATCCTCATGGTCCCGATTCTGACGTGCGAATCGGCAACCCCCGGAGAACTCCTACGTTCGTCTTACACGGCTCATAGCCCGCTCTAGCGCGGCAAGTCGATGCTGGACGCTCCTTCAACCCGAAAGCGAGACCGGCATGTCAACTCCTTCGATCTCCGCCCCGTCGCACGCGGGCGATCTCGACCGCCTCACGGCACGCGCGGCGATGAGGGCGCGAGGGCTGTTGTGCGGGAACGAGGCAGACCCGGTGTGGTCGCGGCCGGGACTGTTGCTGGTGGGGTTGCTCGCGGGTGTGCTCACGCTGTGGGGGCTCACGCGTAGCGGCTATGCAAACACCTACTACGCCGAGGCGGCGCAGGCGGCGAGTCGGAGTTGGAAGGCATGGTTCACCAACGCGGTGGACACGAGCGGGACGGTGAGCCTCGACAAGGGGCCCCTCCCGAACATGGTGATGGGTCTCTCGGGCAGGCTCTTCGGGTTCTCGAGCTTCAGCATGCTGCTCCCCGAGGCGCTGTGTGGAGTGGGGGCGGTGTTGCTGTTGCACAACACCGTGAAGCGCACGCTCGGGCACAGGGTGGCGCTGCTCGCCGCGCTGATGCTCGCGCTCACCCCCATCTTTGTGGCGATGAGCCGCTTCAACAACCCAGATGCGCTGCTCGTGCTACTGGAGGTGGCGGCGGCGTGGGCGCTCGTGCGGGCACTTCAATCTGGTCGCACGCGTGAAGTGCTCTTGTGCGGTGTCTTCGTTGGGTTGGCGTTCAACGTGAAGATGCTGCAGGCCTACCTGATCGTCCCAGCGCTGGCCGCGACGCTTCTGATCGCCGGTCAAGGCAGCTTGCGCCGGCGCGTGAGCCAACTCTTGGCCGGCGGGGCGTCGATGGTGGCGGTGAGCTTTGTTTGGTACGCCACGATGATGTCGCTTGGAGCGGGCAACCGCCCGTGGGTGGGGGACACGAAGGACAACTCGTGGTGGTCGCTCATCTTCGGCGCCAACGGCTTTGGCCGCGTATCGGGTGAAGGGGCCGGTCCCGGCGGGGGAGGCGCCCCCGGCGGCGGTCAGTTCGGCGGGGCGGCGGGGTTGTTGCGGATGTTCAACTCGATCGTGGGTGGCCAGATCGCGTGGTTGTTGCCGCTCGCGCTCGTGGGCTTCGTGCTCGGGTTGTGGATGCGGCGCGGCTCGCCACGCACGGACCTCGCGCGCTCGGCCTATGTTCTGTGGGGCTGTTGGGCGGTGGCGTCGTGGGCGGTGTTCAGCTTCTCCCAAGGCATCTTTCACCCCTACTACACGACGGCGCTCGCGCCCGCCGTGGCGGTGCTTGGCGCCGGTGGTTCGGTCGTGCTGTGGGATCGCGCGCGACGCTCGACCGCGTGGGCGGTGGTGCTCGCGTGCGTGGGATTGGCCACCGTGGCGCTCGCCGCAATGCTGCTGGGACGGGCAAGCGGGTTCGTGCCCTTCCTCGCTCCGGCGGCGATGACCCTGGCGGGGCTGGCGGCGGTGGCGTTGCTGCTGGCACGTGTCCCCGCGGCCGGCTCTGAGACGGTGCGCCGCCGTCTTGCGCTTGGCGCTGCGACGGCCGGCGTGGTGGCGCTGCTCGCCGGACCGATCGCCTACTCGCTCGCCACGGTCGGTAAGAGCTTGAACGGTGGCAACCCGCTCGCCGGCCCCGCAAGCGCTGAAACACTCGGTGCGGGCTTCGGGCTTCGCGGCGCGGCGTTCGGGGGTGGTGTGCCGAGAGGCGCTCCTCCGGGCGGTGGTGTGCCGGGGTCGGCTCCTCCCGCGGGTGCGTCCGGCGCGGGACAATTTCTCCCGCCCGGCATCGGAGCCGGCGCGTTAGGCACAGGCGCCGGTGGGGCGGGCGCGCGGACCGGCGCGGCCCCTGGCGAGGCGGCGGTGAGCAAGGCGCTCGTGTCATACCTGAAGGCCCACCAGGGCAAAGCGAAGTACATAGTCGCGGCCGTCGGCTCGCAGACGGCTGGGAGCATCGCGCTTGCAAGCGGGCGCGAGACGATCGACATGGGCGGCTTCATGGGCTCCGATCCCGCGCCGAGCCTTGCAAAGCTACAGAGCTTCATCGCTTCAGGGCAACTGCACTACGTGCTGGTCGGTGGAGCTGGCGCGGGCGGCGGGTTCAGCGGTGGCGGGCCAGGTCAACGTAGTAGCGCGACCAGCGCACGGAACGCGTGGATCGAAGCGCATGGCACCGTGGTCCACGTGGGCGGGGGTTCGACGGGGGCGACGCTCTACTACTTCGCTTGAGCCGCGCCGACTGCTCCCAGCGGGCGGGTGTGTTCACTCAGCCCCTGGGGAGCCGTTGCGAGCCGCCCTCCAAGCGCTTGCGGCGGGGGAGAGGCCGACGTGCTCGGCCAGCCGCTCGTCGGGCACCGCCGTTGCGGCACGGGTCTCGAGTGGCACGACGCCAGCCCACACATCCAGCGCGTAATCCTCCTCGTCGTCTTTCGGCGGTCCCTCGCGCAGCTTGGCGGAAGCCTCGTCAAGTGGCAGCGAGAGGACTTGGATCGCCTTCAGCTCTTTGGCGGTGGGGGGCCTCACCTCCTCCCAGCGTCCTGGGATCAGACGCTCGGTGAAAGCCTCGATGGCGGCCATCTTCTCGTTTTGGTCAACGATTGCCCTCGCTTCACCAAGCACGACCACCGAGCGGTAGTTGACCGAATGGTGCACCGCTGAGCGTGCGAGCACGAGCCCGTCGAGCAGGGTCACCGTCAGACACATCCGCGCCCCGCCCGCAAGCGCGCGTACGGTGCGGCTGGCACTGGATCCGTGGAAGTACACGCTCTCGCCAACCCTCGCGTGCAGCGTGGGGATCACATATGGCTCGCCATCGACGGCGAAGCCGACGTGCGCGACGAGCGCTTCGTCCAGAATCGCGTGGATCGTCTCGCGCTCGTAGTCGGCGCGAGCGGGCATGCGGCGAACGCGTGTTCGCGGGGAGGGGGCTTGTGGGCGGGATGTCCGTTGAGGGTCGGGCATGTCCGTCATCTTATGGTTCGGTTGGATCTAAAAGGGCAAGGCGCGATCAGGAAGGCTTTGCCTCAGGCGCGTCCGACGGGTGCGTGCGTCTCCGCCCGGCGAAGTTGCCCACCAGCACGCCGATCACCGTCACCAGATAGAGCTGGCCGACCAGGATCTCAACGACCGTCAAGGCTCGGCCCACGTGTGTGGCAGCGGTGAGGTCACCGAATCCCGTCGTGCTGAGCGCCGTGAAGCTGAAGTAAACGATCTGGCTCGTGGATGGGTGGGCCTGCTGGGCGAAGTATTGGGCGCTCTCCACTTGGGCCACGAAGCCGATCATCCACGCGAACACCAGGCCGAGCAGTAGGTAGAAGGTGAGCGCGCCCGCCACCGCCTGGGCGGTTACCCCGCGTGTGCGCAGTAGTCGCAGCAGTCCACCGATCAACGCGACCGGCACCGCCGCGGAGAGCACGCCGCTGACCGCGAACAGCACCGTGTCCGAGAGCGCACCGGCGCCCTCGCCCACCACCGTGAAGGAGGCGAGTCCCAAGAGCGCGATCGCCACGGGACGGCGCACATTTGTACTGGCTCGTGACGTGGCTACGATCGTGAGCAGCGCGAGCCATTGCAGCGTGAGCGCCACCGCGTGTGACCAGGCGGCGGAGGGCGCCACGATCACGAACACGAGCAGCGTGAGCGTGAGGAAGAAGACGACGCCGAACCTGAAACCCGCCTCCCTGTTCTCAGCGGCCACCATGACGCCACATTGTGGCTTACCCGACGGCGCGGCTCATCAGCGCCACCGGAACGGCGAGGCCGGCCGAGCGTTTGAGCGTGGCGATCTGCCGTCCTGGCTGCACCGCGGGGCGGATCTCGCTCACATGCTCGCCGAGTCGCTCAACCGTCCGTGGGAGATCGTCGCTGAGCAGTGCAAGCCCCCAGAAGCGCGCTGGTCCTTTTTGGCCGTCCGGTCGTGTGGCGATCGCGCTGTCGGGCTCTTGCACGACCTCGAGGATCACTTCGCCAAGGCGGAAGAACGCCTGGCGTGGCGCCCCCGCCGGAGTGGGCTGCTCACGGATGCGCCTCAGGTCGAGCCCCGCAGCTTGCAGCGCTTGCACGCTGCAGTCCAGGTCGGGCGACATCGCCACCATGTGGTCGATGGCGACGATGCCGTTGGGGTGCGCGGGCGTCGCGCCTGGCACCGGTTTTGTCGAGGCGCTCGTAGGCAACCCGTCGAGGTTGTCGGCCCCGGGGTTTCGCAGCGACCAGCCGACGATGCCTCTCCCGGCATCGGCTCCGGCGAGCACGATCCTCACGGCCCCGATTTGCACCGTGGCGGCGGAAACGTCAAAGCCGAGCGCTTCCCAGCGCTCGGGATCATCCGCGAGCGCGATCTCATCGATCGTGACCGGCGTCATCGACGCTCCATCGAATCGCGGGGCGGGTCGGTTAAGCGTTCAATCTGACCGGCAGCGTCTTGAGCTGGTTGATGAAGCCCGACTCCACCATCGCCGGCCGCCCGTCGATCTCCATGTTCGGGAAGCGCTTGAGGGTCTCCTCGAAGAGGATGCGCAACTCCAGTCGCGCGAGCGCGGTACCGAGGCAGAAGTGACGCCCGCCGGCGCCGAACGCCTGGTGCTCGGTTTTACGGCGCAGGTCGAAGCGCTCGGAGTCCCCGTGGCGGGACTCGTCGCGGTTGGAGGACACGTACCACATCACCACCCGATCGCCCTCTTTGATGTGCTTGCCTTTCAGCTCGGCGTCTTTTGTGGCGGTGCGCCTGAAGTGAGCGAACGCGGGGAACATACGCAGCGACTCCTCCACGATGTCGGGCGCAAGCTCAGGGTCCTCGAGCACAAGCCGTAGCTGCTTGGGGTCTTCCAGCAGCGCGCGCATTCCACTGCAGTAGGTGGCCTTGGTGCTGTCGTTACCCGCCGCCACGAGCAGGAAGAAGCCCATCACGATCTCGTGTTCCTCGAGCTTCTGCCCGTCCACTTCGGCGTGCACGAGCACGCTCGTGAGATCGTCGGTAGGGCTCTCCCTACGCGCCGCGATCATCTCGTTGCAGCGTTTGAAGATCTCGGGGATCTCTTTCTCCATCACCGCCTCGACTCCGTCGGGGTTGAGGTCGGGGTCGCCCGCGCCGAGTGTCGAGTTCATGAGCCGCGCCCATGTCGCGTCGTCCTCTGGAGGGATGCCCATGAAGCTGCCAATTACGCGCGAGACCACCGGCTGAGCCACGTCGTTGACCAGGTCGCAGCTCTCCCGGCCCTTCAAACTGTCGAGGGTTTTCGTGACGATCTCCCTGATCGCGTCTTCGTGGGCGGCGATCCGCTTGGGTGTGAACCCGGCTTGAAAGAGCGCCTTCACACGGTCGTGCTTGGGGGGGTCCATGCCGATGAACATCGCCCGCGCGAGCTCGACGGGGAAGACGGAGGAGACGACCGTCACGCCGCCCAGTTCGGAGGAGTAGGTCTGCCAGTCGCGGCTCACCGCGTGGACATCCTCGGCTGTGGTCACCGACCAGAAGCCCCCCTCCTCGGGGAATTCGCTGATCTCCCGCGTCCAATGCACGGGACAGCCGGCGCGTAGCTCCTTGAATAGCTCGTGGGGCGGACCGTCTACCCAGTGCTCACGCTCGAGCACGCACTTGTCCTCCAGCTTGGTGTCGGTTGTGCTCATCGAAGCCTCCAGTCTGCCGCGCGGGGGATGCGGCGCGGGTTGTCGCAACGATCTTACTCGTCATCCAACAATTTGGCTACGCAGCCAGTCGCTCGGCCGCGCAGGTCGCTTTTCGCCCCAAATCGCCTGTTTGGGGGCGACGCCGTGCAAGTCGTCGTCCAACCTTTCGAGGGTGGGCTTGAAGAAAGTCTTGGCATGCCTTATTCTATCTCAATGGCCACCAAGGAAAATGTGCGCTCAGCAGCGATCGAGGACTACAGCAAGGCGATCTACACGCTTGAAAGCCGGGCTGACGAGCCGGTCTCCACCAACGCGCTTGCCGAGCGGCTGGAGCTGACCACGGGCTCGGTGTCGGGGATGCTCAAGAAGCTCGACGAGCTCGGTTTGATCTCCCATGTGCCCTACCGCGGCGTGCGACTCACCATCGAGGGGCGCAAACTCGCGCTCGAGGTGATCCGCCACCACCGCCTGCTCGAGCTGTATCTCGCGGAGGCTCTGCACATGCCCTGGGACCGCGTGCACGACGAGGCTGAGGTGCTGGAGCACGTCCTCTCCGACGAGCTCGAGGAGTTGATCGCGGCCAAGCTCGGCAACCCCACAGTCGATCCACACGGCGACCCCATCCCGAGCGCCGACCTGCAGCTCGACGAGCATCCCACCCGTAGCCTCGAAAGCTTGGTTCCAGGCGACGAAGGCACTTTCGTGCGCGTGTCAGACGCCGATCCCGAGATGCTGCGCTACCTCTCAGACCAGGGGATCTTGCCCGGGGGGCGCCTTCATGTGATCGAGCGCCAGCCCTTCGGTGGACCGCTGCTCGTGAGCGTCGATGGTCGTGAGCACACGCTCGGCGGAGGTCTCTTGCGCGCCATGCGGGTCGAGTTCGAGCCCTCGGTGGTTGGCGAGGCAAGCGCATGACTGGAGGTGGCGCGCGATGAGCGAGACCGCGCTGCGACCCGCCGCCGCGCTCGAGGGCGCCTCTGTCGCGCTACCCGATGTCGCGTCGGGGCCAAGCGCGCTCGAACAGCTCTTGGCGAGAGGCAGGGTGCGGGCCACGCTCGCGATGCTCGGCCCCGCGTTTGTAGCTTCGGTCGCATACGTCGACCCCGGGAACTTCGCCACCAACATGCAGGGTGGCGCTCGCTTCGGGTACCTGCTGCTGTGGGTCGTGCTCGCCGCCAACTTGATGGCGATGCTGATCCAATATCTCTCCGCCAAGCTTGGCATCGTCACCGACCGCGACCTGCCGGAGCTGTGCCGCGAACGCTTCCCGCGCGCGGTCACCTGGGGGTTGTGGGCGCAGGCTGAGCTGATGGCGATGTCAACCGATGTAGCCGAGTTCCTCGGCGCCGCGCTTGGTTTGAACCTGCTGTTCGGCGTGCCGCTGCTCCCGGCGGGCCTCATGACGGGCGCGATTGCCTTTGTGATCCTCGAGCTGCAGACGCGCGGCTACCGCCGCTTCGAGCTGGCCATCAGCGCGCTGCTGGGAATCGTCTTCCTCGGCTTCCTCTATGAGGCGCTTCGCATCGGCCCGTCCGCGCGCGCTTCGCTAAGCGGGCTGCTCCCGGGTTTGCACGGCACGAGCTATCTCTATTTGGCGGTCGCCATCATCGGCGCCACGGTGATGCCCCACGTCATCTACCTGCACTCCGCCCTCACCAACGGGCGCATGGCCTGCCGCAACGACTCCGAGCGCCGGCGGGTGCTGCGCTTCGAGAAGCTCGACGTGGTGATCGCGCTCGCGTGCGCGGGCATCATCAACCTGGCGATGCTCGCGGTGTTCGCCAAGCTATTTCACACCTCCGCGCTCTCGGGGATCGACTCGATCAGCGCGGCTCACGCCCAGCTAGGGCAACTCGTCGGCGGTGGCGCCGCGCTCGCATTCGCCGCAGCCCTGTTCGCCTCCGGGGCTTCGTCCTCGAGTGTCGGCACCTACGCCGGTCAGGTTGTGATGTCTGGCTTCATCAACGTGAAGATCCCGCTGCTGGCGCGCCGTGCGGTGACAATGCTGCCGGCGCTTGCGATCTTGGCGGTCGGGATGAGCCCCACGGCGGCACTGGTGCTCAGCCAGGTGGTGCTCTCCTTCGGGATTCCCTTCGCGCTGGTGCCGCTCGTGATGCTCACGAGTCGCGGCGATGTCATGGGAGTCCACGTCAACCGCCGCCTCACCACTGCCGCTGCGTTTGCGATAGCGGGGCTCATCACGTTGCTGAACGCCTTTCTGATCTACCAACAACTACTTGGGTAGGCGAGCCTCCGCACAGCTATGCCCTGGCGCATGGCACGATGCCGACATCGGACGGTGGCGCCGCCCGAAGGCCCGCCACTTCAGTTTGTGCGCCGGCCACGACGGATTCCCAACCACAGCCAAAGTGGGTAGGTGGCGAAGATAGCTGCGGAGATCTTGTGCGTGCGTGGCCCCGCTGCTTTCCAGTCGAAGCGGAACACACCCGAATTGAGCATCCAGTCGCGGCCCGAGGCCGCGCGACACATCTTCCACACCGGCTTCGTCCAACCCTGGTCGAGGTACAGGCCGACGCTGATGCCCCAGAACACACCATGTAGGCGCTCGCCACCTTGGCGTCGCGGGTGTGGCTTGGCTGCATGTCCCGTGTGATGCGGGCGTAGGTGCGTCCGCCGCTGTAGAGGAGGGGCGGGTCGATCAGGAACGACATGCGGGTATCTCCTGTCCTAGAAGTTTGAAAGCCAGCCGCGTGGCCAGCGCCATGATCGTCATCTGTGGGTTCACCCCGAGTGAGCTCGGCACCACTGAGCCGTCCGCGACATAGAGGCCGCGCGTCCCATGTGCGGCAAGCTCACCGTCAACCACTCCGTGCGTCGGCCGGGCGTCCGCACGGGCGGTGCCGAGCGGGTGAAAGGCCATCAGCTTCAAGTCTCGCAGCCGCGCTTGCTCTGGGTTCACCCCTTCCGGTAGCGGAAGGTAGACCTCACGCGCGCCTGCCGCTTGGAAGAGCTCGCGCATACGCGCGAGGCCCGTGCGAAAGCGATTGAGGTCGGCGTCGGTGAGGTCGTAGCGGATCAATGGTTTTCCGGCCACGCTGTGCACACTCCCGCGCGAGCTGTCGGACACCATCACGCCGAACTGCGCGAGCTGCCGGTAGTCGGCCATCGCCTGTTCGTGGCGAGTGCCGGTGAGCGGTAGTGCCATCGCGGCATACGCGGGCGGTCCGGCGACGCCCTCGAAAATGATGCCCTCGCCCGCGAACTCATCCACATAGAAGCTCTGTGGTACGCCTTTGGCCATGTCCACCACCTCATCCATGCGCGCGAACACGGCGGTGGCGGGATGTAGCGACAGGTTCTTCCCGAGCTGCCCTGAGCGGTTTTCCAATCCGCTGCGTGAGAGCAACAGCGGCGTGGCGATAGTGCCTGCCGCGACGATCACCGTGGGCGCCCGCACGTCGAGCGCGGTGCCGCTTGCCATCCGTGCCCGCACGCCTTCGGCAGCGGTGTCCAAGAGCACGCGCTCCACACGCGCGCCCGTCACGATACGCGCGCCCGCTTGCTCAGCTCGCGGGACATAGGTGATGCCGGTGTGCTGCTTGGCGGAGGTGGGGCAGCCGAACGCACACACTCCTGAGCCCACGCAGCCGCGTGCGTTGCGGCTCAGGTAGCCGTGCGACCAGCCCAGTCGCTGCGCTCCGCGCCGTGCCACCGCCGCGTTGCCACCCGCCAACTCGGGTGTCACCTCGCTCACCGACAGCGCTTGCTCGACGCGTTCAAAGCACGGTCGCAGTGCCTCCTCGTCGATATTCAGGCCGAACTCATGCGCCCAACGGTCGAGCACGCGTGGGGGTGTGCGAAAACAGGTGCCCGAGTTGATGAGGGTGGTCCCGCCCAAGCCGCTACCGAGCGGCAGCATGATCGGCGGCGCGCCGAGGGTCATCGTCTGGCCGCCCTCGCGATAGAGCCGCGCCAACATCTCAGGCGGTCGCGCGTTGAAACTGTCGGGATCGTGCCAATGTCCCTCCTCCAGCACCACGACGCTCATGCCGCCCTCCGCGAGCTCGGCGGCGGCCACCGCACCACCCGCTCCCGCGCCGATCACGCACACGTCGGCATCGATGCGATTCGCGCTCACGGTCGTCCCTCCGCACGCCGCAGCTCGCGCCCGCGAGCAACCACGGCGGCGCCGTCCCAGCCGAGCGCGCGGGCCACCTCCGGGTTGTCGTAGCGGCCAAGCGCGAGCACGATCTGGGCGAGCTGGTTGGCGGTCGGGAGGCGTGCGAGCAGCAGCGCTCCACGTGGGCGGCGTGCCAGCGCTACGAGCACGCGCATTCCTACCCGTTGCAACGGCGGGGCGGATGCGATGAACGTGTCCAGCGAGTTGGACGGATGTGAGCCGGCTGGCATGGTTCGGCCACCGTATCAGTGGTGGGCGAGAAGTTGGCTATGCGGCCAAACGCGGTTGGCGTCTTCCGGAAGTCTCCGCTTCAGCGCTGTCGCGAGCGGGCGATGCGGCTCTTGACCGACCGGCCGGTCGCGACTGTCCCACCGGTCAATAGGAACGCGAGCATCGCGAGGAGCGAGGCGGGCAGTTTGCTCGCGGCAGATGCGATGTTGACGTGTACCACGCCCGGCAGCACTACATGACCACCGAGATCTAGGGCCGCCGGGCTGGAATGGGCGGCCTGTTGGACCGCGCGTGACTCAGCTGGCGTGGGCGTGATCGCCGACACGCCTGGCCCGGCGGCGACAGCTGCGCCAGGGCCCGCGCCCGCGCCCGCGCCTGTTGCAGCCGCGAGCTCCGCGTTTGAGATCAGTTTGAAGCATTCGGAGTACTGGTTGGAAGATGCTTCCATCTCCTGTAGTGCTCGGCGGTAGTCCACCAAGGTGAAGCCGGTGAGCGACTGGTGATTCACGCAGCGTTCCTCGATCGTCGTGCCGACATCCGCCGATGCGCCGGACGGCACGACGACGGTGAGCACGAGTACAAGCATGACGGTAGCTGAGCGGCGTGGCCAGGTCACAGTCAACTCACGGCGATCGGTGGGCCTTCATATACGTGCCCTGTGGGGCTCTGCCATCGGACGCGCCATGCGAGGGCGCTCGTACTCGAGTCAAAGCTCCACGATCCGTCCGTTTTGGTCGTGAGCGCTCGCAGCACGCGCCAGTGGTGACCGCGGCTTGACTCGGCCAGCACGGCGAGTTTGGTCTGTGCGGTAGCGGGCCGCACGAGCCCCCATAGTGAGTAGCCACCACCGTGGCGGTGCGAGACTACGAGTGGCACCGGGAAACCGTAATAAAGAGCCTTGCGCTTGCCGTCGTATTCCTCTAGGCCGGTCTGGAAGCCGATGAAGCCGCCATGCACGCTTGAGCCCGGCTTGCCGCCGAGCTTGTCGTCATGCAGCAGATACTGCGAGAACGCCGCCACCCGTGGGTTCGACCAGGCGATGTGCTCGGCCAAGGCGTCGTATTGCGCCTGCTTTGATTGGGGTACTCCCAGTTGGCGGTTTGGGTAGCTCTGGATGCCGAACTCGGTGAGGTAAATCGGCAGATGAGCAGGTATCGCGTGTGCCTTCGCTGCCTTGTCGAGCGCGCTGGACAGTCGCGGGAGCACGCCGATCGTGACGTTGTCGCGCCCTTCTGGTTTGTAGGTCGGCGAGCCGACGGTGTAGGCGTGATGCGAGTAGCCGTAAGGATGCAACTCTTCACAGGTTCCTGACGCGTGGTACTGAGAGTTCAGGCATAGGGCTTCGCGCAGGAACGCAAGCGGCGCGACATCGTGAAGGGAATTGGTCTTCGCTTCTTGGCGAGTGATGCTGTCAGAGCCAAAGGGTGCGGTTTCGCCCATCAGCACCTTTGGCCGGGGGATCCCCGAGGTTTGTAGTCCTTCGTAGCCGGCTGCAAACAGAGACCGGTAGACGCGAGGCGAGGCTGGCTTGCCGTCAGGCAGGAACTGCGGCAACAGGAAGGCCGGGTGATTGGGCTCGTTCCAGATCGCATAAAGCGACACCTCGCTGCCGTAGTGCCTGCCGACGGCAGTCATGAATGCCTTGAAGTCTCTCGCGTTTGGGTAGGTCAGATAGTCCTTTTTCGCGGCCGTCGCCCACTTCGGCACGGGTGCCGTGACGGTCAGCAGCACTGGCCATTTCAACCGCTGCGCTTCAGCGAGCAGGGCATCGTAGTTGCCCCAGGCGTAGCTGGCGGGATCGGTGGCGTCGAAGCTCGGCATGCGCGCGCTGGTTGGGTTCGGTGCGACATCACGCCAAGCCAACTCGACCCGTAGCGCCTTGACGCCCAGCCACTGGAGCTGCTCCAGGGCCTTGGCGCGGGCCTGGGGCGATACTTGGATCAGGTCGCCCGGCGCCTCGAAGAAGACTGTCTCGTCGGGTCGGGCGCTCGCCGACACGGGTAGGGCCGCCGACCATATGAACAGCAATAGGAGCGTGATGAGCAGGGCCAGCGGGCCCCGGTCGGCGACCGCCCGGGCACGGGGGGCCGTGTGAGGCGCGGCCAAGGCTGTCGTTGTAAGTGGATTGCACATATTCGATTTCCTCAGGATGTCTTCACACGCCAGTACAGCGAAAGTTGCGGCAAATCGCGGCTCTGTCTCTGAGCCGACCCACGCAAGCGAGAGCCAAAGTAGCTGGCTTTATACAGACTTCGGATGACAGACACCTTGTTCGATATTTTCGTACTATTCAGTCCAGCGTTCTGCCGGTCGTGTCAGCACGCTGCGACTGGCAGGCGGCCTTTGATAGGGTTGCGCCGGGGTCAGTCCGGGCGGCCAGGAGAAGCGTTTGTTGTTCAACAGTTCCGTCTGTTCCAACCTTTAGCACATGTGTGCTACCCTCCTATTGGCTCGCCGGAGAAGCGGGCGACTTGAGATCAACAGTCACGATGTCAAGCATCGTTTGTCGAGTCCCGCAGCGTGGGTGCTGGACTTGACTTGGCTCTAGACGCCACTTATTGCACGGGAAGGGGTAGGATTGTGGTAGCAATATTGAGATACAGGAACGTGGCTAGCGCTCTGCTTGTCGCAACGGCCTTGGCACTAGGAGCCGCGTGGGTGTCAGCGGATTCAGCGCGAGCGGGCGGATATGAACCATATGGGTGTACCGAATGCGCTAGTCAAAGCGGTAGCGAAGTCTACGTCCCCCAAGCCATGAAAGCCTTTGGCGAAGTTCTTTTCGGCGCCAAAGGTGTCTGTGCTGCCGCCTATGAGAACATAGGAGGGGGTAAATACAAAGAATTTCTTAGTTGCACAGCAACGGGGACCACGACTTCGGCCGTTACAAACTATATAGGACCATTCTATGGTCATGGACAGGTGCGACGCTACTACAAAGAATTCTTGTATGGGCTCTATGGTGAAGAGCTATGGATCTGAGGCGTGACAAGGAGTTGGATAGGAGAGTACTTATGAAGATAAAGCACTTCATGGTCTTGGCTTTGATCGCCTGCAGTGCGACTCTTGGGGCGCAGGCAGTGTTCGCGGCAAAGCCACAACATCACCGCAACCGCCATCATCACAAGTACGGCTTTGCGGTCTTGGAGCACGGCTCCGCAAAAATCAGCGATGAACGACAGCAGTTCCTTGGCATTCCCTCTAGCGCAGTTCTCGCCAAGAGCGTAGGGGGCGACAACATCTACGTGTTCCAGCGTGTACACAAGCTAGAAGCGCAGACATGCGTCGCCGACGAAGGAGGCGCTGAAATAGCAGGGGGAAGCGCTTGCGGTTCTACCGAAGCAGCGGAACACGAAGGCCTCAGCCTTATCCATCCCAAGCCCGATGGTACGCAGAGGCTCATAGTGCTGGTGCCAAATGGCGTTAAAAAGGTATCGGCCACGATACACAATAACGGCGGGAAAGCTGCGGCTTCGACTGACAACGTCGCCGTGATCGAAGGCGATCTCACCTCATATGACTTTGTCTCCCCCAACGGATCTAAAGTATCGGTCCCGCTGGAAGGCATTTAAGGGAATTCGAATCAAGCTGCGTGAGGCTGGAAGCTAGGCATAGTGGAGTCAGGCGATGGTACGTCTGACTCCCCTTGCCGCCCAGCGGGTGTCCGGCCGAGGTGCGTCTGCGTCAGCCGTCGGCGAAAGGGGCGATGGCCACACCGTGGTCGTGCTCGCCTGTGCCCTGCAGGGTACGCATCCCCAGCTCATAGGCCGCGCCGTGATCCGTGTGAAGCGTCGTGGCGGCCTCGCCACTTGTGCCCTTCTTGGTGCGCGGACGTACATTGAGCGCGAGCTTCGCCACCGAGCAGTTCACGACATCGTGCTCACCGCCATCGGGGTCGGCATAGCGCCAGCCT
The DNA here is from genome assembly GCA_036495305.1 of Solirubrobacteraceae bacterium. Taxonomy (GTDB): domain Bacteria; phylum Actinomycetota; class Thermoleophilia; order Solirubrobacterales; family Solirubrobacteraceae; genus Palsa-744. The sequence continues at coordinate 43,655 of DASXNB010000036.1, forward strand.
GCTGCCGCCCCCACCGGCGTGTCCACGTGAGCTTCGACGGTCAACCCACCTTCGCCCGGAAGCGAGAGGGTGCAGCGAGACGCGCTCTCGGCGACGCGCAGCCCACGTGCGCCGAGGCCCCCCAACCGCGTGCACCGGCCGTCGAGGGAAATCGCCCCGCTTGCCAGCCACGGAGTGAGCCGCCCGGCGACAAGCACCCTGCCAAGCGCGACATCGAGCCACGCCGCTTTGTCCTCCTGAAAACCCACGCCGTGTAGCCAAATCCACCGCTCGGCGTGCTCTGAGCCCCAGTTGTGGCCCACCATCCCCCGCCAGCCGTCGAGCTGGAGCGTGCGGCCGGGTAGCTCGACGGTCCCCTCGAAGCGCGTGCTCGGACACGGGCTCGTGAGCTTGGTGCGCGGGAGTGGCGCCCTGTACAGCCAGGCCTGCTTGAGATGGCGCAGTTCGGGCTCCTCCCCGGTGAACCGCAGCGACCAGCGAGCCTCCCCGCACACGCCTTCCGCGCCATTTGGGCCAAGGCGCGAGTCGCCGCCGATCTCGATCCAGCCACCCGGGGGGACGGTGAGCTCCTCGGTCGTGCACTTGTGCATGAACGGGCTACCCGCGGAGGCGTCGAACACGGTGCACCACAGCGATCCCTGCGGGGACTGGCCCGGGCGCTTGTGAACCGTGTAGCGAAACCACACCCCCACGGGCTCCTCCGCCGCCACGGCACGGAGGTAGAAGGACTCGTACATACCCTTCTCGAGAGGGGCCTTCGCGAACATTGGCGAGACGGTCACACCCGCGATCGTAACTCCTGCAAGGATCACGCCGTGAGACGGGACCCGCTTGTGAGTTTGCCGGCGGCGCTAACCGCGCCTGGCGCCGACTGTGGCGCGCGTTTTGTGATGGGTGTCGACGGAGGCGCCACCAAGACACTTGCGGCGGTGCTCGACCTCGAGGAGCGCACGGTTCACCTCGGCCACGGCGGATCGAGCAACCCGGATTCGATCGGCGCCCAAGCGGCCACGGCGTCGCTGCTGAAGGCAACCGATGAAGCCACGGGACGTGCGGGCATAGACCGCGACCGCCTCGACGGCGCGGTGCTCGCAATCGCCGGTACCGACACCGACGCGGTTGCCGAGCATGTGCACGAGGCGCGTCCGGCGAGTTGGGTGGTCGTCAACGACGTGGTGGGTGCATGGGCGTCAGCCACGGGCGCGCAGCCAGGCGTGGGAGCGATCTCCGGCACCGGGAGCAACGTGTTCGGAGTGGGCGGCGACGGGCGCGCGTGGCGCGCCGGCGGCTGGGGTCACGTGCTCGGCGACGAGGGCAGCGGCTACCGGCTCGCCGTGGACTCGATCAGGGCAGCGCTCGCCGACCGCGAGCGCTCGGGACCGGAAACCGTGCTTGGCGGCGCGGCGGTTGAGTTCTTCGGCGTGGAGAGCATCGAGCGGCTCGCAACGCTCGTGTATTCAAAGCCCCTCGCCAAGGGCGAGATCGCGGCGTTCGCGGTGGAGACGGCGCGTGCCGCGCACGCAGGCGACGCGGTCGCGCGAGAACTTTTCGAGCGTGCGGCGACTCAGCTCGGACGGCAGGTGGTTGCGGTGATCGAGCAAACCGGGCTCACGGGCGAGTTTCCCGTGGGGTTGATCGGCAGCGCCTTCAAGGCTGGTTCGCTGTTCGTCGACCCGCTCACAGATGTGGTGCACCGTGTCGCCCCGCAAGCGCGGGTGGGGGTTGTTGAGATGGTGCCCGTGGGTGGTTGCCTGTTGCTTGCCGCGCGCGTGGCGGGGGCAGAACTGTCGATCGATCCAACCGCGCTTCAGCAGCTTCTCGACGCCGTGCTCGCGCGCGAGGGGGTATTCAGAGAGTGAGGATCTGGGCGCGGGTGCCAACCGCCTCGGCGCCCACGCCCATCACCCTGAAGGTGGCGGCCGCGTTGCCGAACGTTGCAGCGTCGGCAGCCGTCATGCCATCCAGTAGCGATACGAAGAAGGCGGCGGCGAACACGTCGCCGGCGCCGAGGTCGTCGCTGACCGTTGCGGTGGCGGGCACGGCGGCCTGCATCACAGATTCCTCCCCCCCGAGGTAAACCGTCGTCGGCTCGGGGCCCGCCGTCACGGCGATGGGCGCCTCGTTGCCCCGCGCTCCCTCAAAGAGGGCATCGCAGTAGTGATGCTCGCGCTCGCCGATCACGGCCGCGTCGAATCGCGACGGAATCGCGGCGGGGGAGAGCGCGACAAGCGAAGTCGCCTCTCCCGGCTGCCATTCGCGCAGGAGGCCTTGTGGTGTGAGAGCGACAAAATCCGCGGTGCCGCGCCAGGCGGTCGGTGTCTCGCGGGCCACCGCCGCGAGATGCACGATCGAACTGTCGAGCTCGATCGGCTCGACAATGGGTCCCGCCCACGAAAGCACTCGCTGAGCGCGGGTCGTTCCACTGCCGGTGGTCGCGAACGTGGTTGTGTGCCGCGCTGGAATCACCCGCAAATCTAGCTCCCCCGCGTAGGGGGCGAGCAGCTCTTCGATCTCCCCCGGGACACCCTGCGTGACTATCAATGTGCGCAGCCCCAGCCGCGCCGCTTGCAGCGCGCTATAGAAGGCGCCGCCCCCTGGTTGCGCGGCGTGGTCTCGCGGGCGATCCTCGATCAGGTCGAGCGTGACGTGGCCGACCGTTACGTAGTCGTAGCGTGCGCTCACGCGACACGGGGTGGGATGCGCAGCGGTAGCTCGCTCCCGGCGATGCTTGCCGCCGCCAGCCGGCCGGTGAAGACGCACCCGCCGAGGAATGTGCCCTCGAGCGAACGCATGCCGTGGACTCCGCCACCACCGAAGCCCGCTGACTCGCCCACCGCATACAGCTGTTCGATTGGCTCGCCCCCCTCGCGCAACACGCGACAGGCAAGGTCGGTTTGGATGCCACCGAGGCTCTTGCGTGCCATCACCTGCAGGCGGATCGCGATCAGCGGCCCGGCCTTGGGGTCGGCGATGCGCTGGAAGCGGGCCGTGCGCAAGCGATCGCCGCGCCAGTTGCGAAGCTGCGCGATCCGCCTGAGCTGGTCGTCGTTGAAGAGGCCCTTGCCACGGGCAATGGTGTCGTCGTAGCGGCTCACTTCGCGCTGCAGGACCGCTACCTCGATCGCGCGCTCGCCTGTCAGCTCGGCGGTGACCTCGTTCATCTTCGTCGCCAGCTCCGGTAGTGAGGATGCGGATACGAAGTCGGGGGACCCCTCGAGGAAGTGGTTGACAAGCCCAGGCTTGCCCAGCACCACGCTGAGCAGGAACGGCAGCAGGCGCCGCTCGCGCAGGTGGGGGTTGTGTTGTGAGCCCGACACGTCGAGCTCTTTCTTTGCGATCTTGAAGTTGCAGATCAGCCAGGAATACTTGCGCTCGTCCTCGCACATGCGCTCGAGCGCGGCGTAGGCGTCAAACGTGGGCATCACCGGGACCGGGCCGTAACGGCGGCCGTCTGGGCTCAGCATCAAGCCCGAGCGGGGCGGAATCAACTTCAAGCCATGATGCTCGCGCTGCGGTTTGGGGTGGCGCACCGCGTCGGCGTAGTTCCACATGCGCGAGAGGTGAGTGACGTTCCCGCCGATCCGCTTCACCTCTTCGTGAAGGGCTCCATCGGCGTAGTAGTGGGAGCCCATGAGCAGTCGCTCGGGCGCCGGGCCGAGACGGTCGGTAGGCCATTCGCGACGCACGATCTCCAGGTTGCCGCCGATGCCTCCGGCCGCGATCACTACGGCCTTGCCTGCGTGCTCTTGCAGACCCGACTCGAGCCTCACCCCGCGTGCGACCCCGTCGTCGATGAGCAGCTCCACTACGCGCGACTGAAAGCGCACCTCGAGCGCTTCTTGGCGGCGCGGGTGCGATTCGATCGCCGCCCACACCGCCTGCACGAGCGCCTTGCCGGTGCCCCAGGTGAGATGGAAGCGCGGTACCGAGTTCCCGTCGCCGAAGTTGCCCCGCTCGGCCCAGTTCACAACCGGGAAGAACTTCACGCCGATCTCTCGTAGCCACGCGCCCACGTCGTCGCGCGCACGAGTGACGTACTGCTCAGCCCACCGCTTCGGCCACACGTCCTCGGGGTCGAACTCCGCGATACGCAGCCAGTCTTCCAGGGCGAGGTTCTCATTGTCGGGGATGCGCGAGCGGCGCTGCTCGGGCGAGTCGACCATGAACATGCCACCGAACGCCTCGCGTGCCAAGCCCCCGACCTCTTGCGGTTGGCAGCGGTCGAGCAGTAGCACCGTGTGGCCGCTGCGCAGTAGCTCCAGGGTGCTCACCAGACCGGCGAGTCCGGCGCCGATGACTATCGCGTCGGGCGGTGTGCGGCTCATACGCTTCGCCTCGCCGAGCCAATCGTCCGTGGGACGCGATTCATGCGAGCGCCATCCCGGGGGAAACCCTCACTTCCACGAGCTCGGGCTTGTCCGAGGCAAGCGCCTTCGCAAGGCCCTCGCCAAGCTGCTCCACGCTTGAGACGACGTTCGAATTGACCCCGTAGCCACGTGCCACGGCCGAGCAGTCGAGCGCGGGGAGATCAAGTCCGGGCGCGGAGACGATGTCCTCGAGCATGCCGAACCACTTGAGGATCGCGTACTCGTCGTTGCGCAACACAAGGAAAGTCACTGGCACGTCGTAGGTGGCCGCGGTCCACAAACTCTGGATCGCATACTGGGCTGAACCCTCGCCGATCACGCATACAACAGGACGGCTGGGTTGGGCCATCTGCACACCGATGGCGGCCGGCATCCCGAAGCCCAAGCCTCCACCGGAGGAGAAGTAGTAGCTACCGGGGGTCGAGAGGCGCAGTTGGTTTCGCAGTGCAAGTGTGGCAGAGGGCGACTCCAACACCACGATGCCGTCCTGTGGGAACACCTCGGCGAGCGCACGCATCGCTGTGGAGGGGCTCATCGGGTCGGTGAGCGGGACGGCCTCGGGCGCGGGACGTGACGGGGGCGGAGTGCGATCGGATTCGCCCGCCGTGGCCGCGAGCGCGGCGAGCGTGAGCGCAGGGTCGGCAACGAAGGCGTCGCCCATCGGCGCACGCGCGGCCTCGTCGGGGTCGGCGGTGACCGCCACCAATGCCGTCCCGTCGGCCAGCAGCGGGCCCGGAACATTGGGGTAATAGGGGAACACAGAGGTTCCCACCGCCAGTACGAGGTCATACGGTGCGAGCACTTCCCCCACGGGAAGCACAGCGGGGGGGAGGATGCCCTGGAAGAGGGGATGGTCCTCTGGAAAGCCGATCCGACCGCCGCCCGTGGCCGGTGTCGCGAAGACCGGCAGCCGTTGGAGCTCAGCCAGGCGGATCGCCGCGTCCCAGCCTCCGCTTGCGTCGATATCGGGCCCGGCGACGAGCACGGGCCGCTCGGCGCTCGCAAGACGCTTGGCGAGCTGGGCGATCAGCTCAGGTCCCGGCTGGCCGGCGCCTGTCACCGTGCGGTGCGACTGGTGGCTGACGGCCCCGTCGTCCACCTCCACTCCCCAATCGTCCATCGGGATCGACAGGAAAGAGGGGCCACGTGGCGGCAACGTCGCCGCATGAATCGCGCGCGCGAGCGCGTGCGGCACATCCTCGGCTCGCGGGGGCTCGTAGCTCCACTTGACCAGCGGATGCACCATCCGCGTGGCGTCGCGGTTGGTGAGGTTCGCCTGGAGGGTCATCAACGAGCGGTACTGCTGCCCGGCGGTGATCACGAGCGGGCTCTTGTTCGCCTGGGCGTTGAAGATCGCCCCCATCGCGTTACCGACTCCGGGAGCAGTGTGGAGGTTGACTAGCGTTGGCTGTCCGCTTGCCTGGGCGTAGCCGTCGGCGAGGCCCACCACGGTGGCCTCCTGTAGGCCGAGGACGTAGCGAAAGTCGGCAGGGAACTCTGTGAGCATCGGCAGCTCGGTGGAGCCGGGATTGCCGAACACCGTGGTCATCGAACGTTCGCGCAGCAGCGAGAACGCCGCCTCTCTAACTGTCGTCACACGTCTCTCCTAAGGTCGTCGCCCAGGGTGGGCACAATACCCTCGACCGCATCGTTCGTGCACATGGTTTGTTCTGGAGGTCTGTATTGACGAGGCGGCTGGATCACATCCCGCAGGTTCGCGCGCGGCCCGCCTTCGCGGCGGCGGTGGGAACGCTCGCGTTGCTCTGCGCGGGGGCCCCACCGGGTCTTGCCGCCCATCACGCGGCTCGCCACGCGGGCGTGGAGGGCGTCGGATCGCGCTATCCGTCCGGCGCCGAATACCCACGTAAGCAGGCGCGGGCAAGCGAATTCGCGCACGCCTCCGCGAACACCGGGGGCGCTTCCGCGGGCGGGAAAGCCACCACCAAGACGCGCGCTCGCCCGAAAAAGCCCAAACGTAAGCCCGGCCTACACGGCAACCCGGCGCGGGCGCTCATGGCCTACGCAGCGATGCAGCAGAACTTCTACGTCCCTGGCTCCGGCCTCTATGCCGGCGAACCCTATTCCTACCTATGGCCCTTCTCGCAGGCGCTGGTGGCGACCGTGGGCGTCTCAGGCATTCACGGACAGGCGGCGAAGGCGGCGGTGACTTACGCACGGGAACTGCACGTACGCATGTACGGCCTGGGGAAGTACTGGAACTCGGCGACTTCCGCCGGCGAACCCCTACCCGGCGAACAGCCCGAAGCCGAAGGTGGCAGCGAAGGCGGGGAAGCCTCTGAAACGGTTGGTGTGCCGCCGCCGACGTTGCCCTCCTACAACGGCGGCGTCGTCCCGCCGGGGGGTGTGAGCTATTACGACGACAACGAGTGGGTGGGGATCGAGCTGGTGCGTCTCTACAAGCGCCACCACGAAGCGCCGCTGTTGGAAAAGGCCGAGCAGATCATGGCGTTCGTGATGTCGGGTTGGCAGACAAATCCAAAGCTCGCCTGCGTAGGAGGAGTGCCCTTCTCGAACTCACCCAGCAACACAGACCGCAACACGATCACAAACGCTCCGGCCGCTGAGCTCGGGGTGGGGCTCTACAAGCTCACCGGCAACCAGACCTATCTCCAGTTCGCGCAGACGGCCTACGAATGGACGCGTACCTGTCTGCTTCAGCCCAATGGCCTGTATGCCGACCACATCCGTCAGCACGGGGTGATCGACCCCACGCTGTGGAGCTACACCCAAGGCGCGATGATCGGCGCGGGGACGCTCCTCTACCAGGCCACCGGCAATAGCACCTATCTCAGCGAGGCCCGCCAAACGGCGAGTGCCGCGCAGGCGTACTTCACGGTGCAGCGGCTGCTGGGAGAAAACCCGTTCTTCCCGTCGGTGTATCTCAGGAACCTGATGTACCTCGACTCGCTCACCCACGAATCCTATGGCGGGCAACTGGCGCAGTCCTATGTCAACTACATGTGGGTCAATCGGAGGCTGAAGAGCGGTCTGTTCGTGTTCGGTTCACCGCTCTCCTCCCAGCTACTCGTGCAAGCGGCGGTGGTGCAGATCTACTCGCTGCTCTCCACCTCGCCTTCCACCTACTTCTAGAGATCACGCCTACCTCGCCATGCGGGTAGGCTAGGAGGAGATGAGCGCCGAGGCAGTCAACATGATCACCGTCGAGGGGTTAGCCGCGCTCGAGGCCGAACTGGCGACGCTCGAGGGCGAGGGCCGGCGCGAGATAGCCGAGCGCATCAAAGTCGCGCGCGAGTGGGGAGATCTGAAGGAGAACAGCGAGTATCACGACGCCAAGAACGACCAGGCGCATCTCGAGACGAAGATCGCGCGCCTGCGCGAGAAGATCGCCGATGCCGTGGTCGTCGCCGATGAGCCCGCGCGTGGCGGCGTGATCGGGCTCGGCTCGAAGGTCGTCGTTCGCGACGAGGAGGGTTCCGAGCAGACCTGGCAGATCGTCTCCTCGCACAACGCGTCGCCGCGCGAAGGCAAGCTCTCGGCGGAATCGCCGATGGCCGTCGCGCTGCTCGGCCGTGGGGCCGGCGATCAGACCTCGGTGTCGCTGCCGCGCGGCACGCGGAAGCTGACCGTCGTCAGCGTCGGCTGAGCCCGCCCGCTTCGCGCTCGTAGGCCTTCGCGGCCCTGCGCACGAACCGCTTCGGCTTTCGCGCGTGCAGCTCG
>DASXNB010000037.1:0-25583 GCA_036495305.1 Solirubrobacteraceae bacterium
CCTGATGCGAAGCATTCGAATCACCACAATAAGCCTCCTTGGCGCCGAAACCGGCGTCGGATGAACCATCTCCGCCAGCCCCAATCGTGTGGCGAAAGACGTAGATATGGGCAGGAATGCTAACCCAAGAGACAAGAACCAACGCTATTGAGGAGGCCTACCGCGCAAAAGGCAAACTCGGCATTTCCTTGCTTGGTTTACATAACATACATTATCGAGCATTAAGTGGTAGTGCATCAGTTTGAGCTACGCTGTGTCAGCGTGCGGACTGGCAATCAAGATGTGTGAGAGCACCAAGCCCGTCGAGCGGGTCTGCACGCACTCTTAGTTTGAGAGTGAGACGATGTCGGCGAGGCTCCAAACACGATCCTCGACGCCTGCGGCCATCGCTGGTGTGCGTGGATAAGGGTTCGCCAAGGTCTTGTGTGGGCGGGCGAAGTTGTAGTGCATGAAGTGGATCGCGACTGCGGCTACGTGGTTCTCGATCTTCTTGCTGAACCCGTTGGTTAGGCGTGTGAACCGGCGCATCCCCATCCGCATCGTGAGGTTCTGTCGCTCTACATAGCTCGTGCTGATCCGACTCGGGTCGGGGTCCCCTAGCCGGACCTTGATTTTCGTTCCAGTGACGGCTGGCGGGCTGTAACGGCCCGGCGCTACCTGTTGGCTCTTGTATTCCTTGTGGATCTGAGCCCAATCAACCTCGTCCGGCTCAAACGCGTACGGGACGCTCCCACGGTAAGCCTGGTGTCCGTCCGTGCTTAGCTGGATTCGTTCAGGCGTTCGACCCTTCAGGTCGTACATGAACGCTAGGCCGTCCTCTGTTGTGCGCTGGCCGACGAGCCACGACGGCACGAGCTTGGTGTCCGCGCAGATCGCGACCCAGGTCCACACGTCGCCGTAGCCGAACGTGCCTTCGTGCTCTTGGGGCACGTTTTTGGCCTTCGCGTAACAGAAGCTCCAGATCTCGTCGCACTCGATCACCTGGCACGGCAGATCGACCAGAACACGGCTCTGGTACTCCGCGCACGCCTCGCCCACATCGAGCAGCAGCTTTGACACTGTGTTGAACGAGCAACCCGCCATGCGGGCCGTCGCTCGGAGGCTGTTCCCCTCCACGAGCATCGACAGGATTTGTGCGCGACGCTCTATGCTCAGCCGGTTCATACTGAACATTATGCGTGAGCGGTCGGACAGAACTATTGGTTTCCGATTCAGCGCACGACGGACAGAGTTGGGCGTCCGCGTTGTGCTGGCGGCGCGAAATGTGCGGGCAACAAATCGGCCAAACGCTCTTGTCCGAAACCAGTGATTTCGGCGAGTTCGTTGTCGCTGTAATGGTGAGTGTTGCGCTGTACGTTAAGTGCTTCTGTCAGGATGATGGGCGTCTCGACGGGTATCGCGACAGGCTCGGACTTGCGCCATCCGCGCCGGCTTAGCTGCTTGTAAAGCCGTACATATTGGTCGCTCGTGATGAGTTCGAGATCTTGGGCGCGGCGCATGAGCGCCTGTACCGAGACGCGCCAGCGCCGTCGAACCTCGACAAGCTCGTCGAGTGTGATACGCGCACGTCCGAGCACGGCCAAGATTTCTGCTCTCGGCATCAGCAGGGCTGCTGCGAAGCGGTTAGCCTCACGCTCTGCGTCTTTACCAGTCGGCGCATTGAAACGGTCCCAGTGCAGGAGCGCGTGCCCGATCTCGTGGGCGAGGCTGAAACGTACCTGTGCGCCATCTGTCGCCCGGGTGTTGATAAAGCACCATCGGTGGTCGTTGCGAAGGTTCGAGTAGGCCGCGAGTACGCCGTCGTAGCCAAAATCGACCGGCGCGACCACGGCTCCCGCCGTCTCAACAACGGCCGTCAGGTCGTCGATTGGGCCAGCCGGTATACGCCATACGCGTCGAATCGCTTCGGCTGCCTCCTCTGGCCCAGCAGGGGCGGGCTCCTCAGACGTGGGGAAGGCAAACGGCGTGTCGATGTTGATGTCTGCGAGCAGTCGCGACCCAGCAACTCGCGCCAGCTCGATACGGCCGTTAACCTTACGCTCGGTGCGCTTGGTCTCTGCGCGCTGTGTCCGATGCACCGGGTGTGAAAAGCGCAACCCCTCGTCGGTCAGCATCGCTACAGAAACCTGGAGCGTGTCGGCCAGAATCCTGAGCTGTTCATTGTTCGGGACGCGGATACCGCGCTCCCACCGCGAAAGGTCGGACTGCTCAAGTCCGCTTGCGCCCGCGAGGTCGGTCTGTGTCAGACCAAGCGCCTCGCGAGCGACGCGTAGTGCTTCGACATTCACGACTTCTCGGCCGTCCTCGCATCACCACCGGCGGCAATATCTGGCCTGTTGGAGGTAACTGTGGCCCTGCGCTGCTCGGTCGTTACCGTGGCCACAGGCTCGGCAAGAAGAGCCGTAATCGGCAGACGCCACGCCTCGCGTTTGCCGTCGAGCTGCACAAACGCAGGAGTATGGCGCTCAGAGTGGTCATGGTCCCAGGTGAGAATCACGATCTCGGACAAGCTGTTTGAAGCGCCTTCATGCACGCCTGGGATCTTGAGCTGGTCGAGAGGAAGGTTCCCGGTGTCGGACTTCAACTGCACGGTGATGTTGCCGATGGTCCAGTAATGCGCGAGCGGGTGGCGATTCACCCGAGCGACACCAGGGACCTTCTCGTACCGTTCGACGAGGTTGGTTGCGAAGATGCTCCAGTAGTCGATGCCATCCACGACTGCGCCCACCTGCCGGGCAAGCCTGTCTCGTATCTCCTTCGTGGCTTCGCGGAGTTTGGTGAAGGTGGTGCGAGCGTCAGTGAAGGCATACATCGTGGGGTCGCCGAGGGGACGCAAAGCCTCGGCTGCAAGATCTCGTTCCATACGGGGATTATGACAGAGGATTATGACGGAACGTTTCGCGCTAGCGTTTCTCGCTCCTCCACCGAGCATCGGCGGCCTTCTTCGCCGCCGCACTGCGCTCCTCCGGCGTCATCTTGGCCGCACGGGCCTTGCCACCCTTGAGACCACCCTTGCGCCCAAGCTCGACGGCAGCGGGGTTCCTTGTGTCCTCTGGCGGCGTGTCGTCGGCTTCGCCCGTGGCAAGATCGACAATGAGCTTGCCGAGCTGGTTGGGATCGCGCGGGCGCTTGCGTGAGCGGTCTGGCATATGCTCGGAGGGTAGCAACGCGCGATGCGGCCTCACCACCGCCAGATCTCGTCCCATGCGAGCCGCACCAGGCAGAACGCGACGTACAGGGCCACGATGGCGACCACGACGCCGATGTAGAACAGGGTGGCCAGGTAGATGAATAGCCAGCCGATACGCATCACGCATCACCCAACCCAAGCTCGTCCGCACGGCGGGCCGCACGGGTAGGGAAGACAAAGCCGCCGTCGAGGCGGTGCAGTAGTCCGGCGTCTGCGAGGCGCGTAACGGCGTCTTGCGCGGCAACGTCGCTGTGTAGTTCGCGGGCGATCTCGTCCAGGCTCCAAGGCCAAGGCGAGTCCGCGAGCATGAGATTCAAGACGTTCCGGTCACGATCCCGATCATCCACGGCGGGATCGGACATGGCGGGTTCAATACGCTGGTCTGGCATGGGAGTTACGGCTCCTGTGCTCAGGCCCCGGCGTGGACCACTAATCCGCGTCGGGGCCGCTGGTTATGGATGCCGCCCAGCGTAAACCGCTCCAAGCCCATTCAGAGACTCAAATCGAAACTGATGCACTACCCATTAAGTGGTAGTGGGTCAAGTTTGGTTCAGAAAGGACTAGAACGCATGAGCGATAGTGAGACGTTCTTCGATTCGGAGCTAGAGCTTCGCGGCCCGTATCAGTCCTACGATGTCGTCTTCAAGGGTCGGCAGCCTCGGTCCACGACGCACCCAGCGAACCGAGGCCTCCTGCCCGCGACACCTCGCTGGCGAGCCGGGCCGTGGCGCCGTTCGCTACGGGCGCCTGCATGATCGGAACTCCAAGCCAAGATCGTCCACGACGAGACCCTACAACGCATAGATGAGGATGCGGATCTTGGCGGCCCCTCGGCGTTAGGGACCAAGGGGCCGCGCAAGATCCAGAACCGAATGGGCGTTCGGTGCGGACTGATCGGCAGCATACACGATGTAGCCCAGGCTCCATAGCTCTTGCGCTACAGCGCTAGCCCTCTAGACTCGGCACCGTGGCGTCTGGGATGTTTCTTACTCCCGATGAGTGTCCGCAAGCCACCAGATCCACGCCTCGCCACAGTCATAGAACGCTTACGCGAGGAGCGCGGCCTGACACAGGAAGCAGCAGCGATCGAGAGCGGACTCACGTTGTCTGCGTTCGGACGGATAGCGCGGGCCGAGGCCGATCCACTCTTCACGACAGTCTGCGATATCGCCCAAGCACTCGACGTGAGCCTCGAGGAGCTGGGACGCGCTATCGAAAGTGAGGAGCGCTAGGGGTTCGCTCCGCAAACCTTTAGACCGTAGCCTTGGGCCAGTCCTCGATAGGTGGCCTTGGTCGTCTGCTCGGCTCGCTTCGCCTCTTCAATGCCACTCGCTTCACCATTCCAGCGGCTTGAATCGTGCGGTCCCCTAGGCGCAGGTAGAGTCGGCAGCCGCGAGGAATTGAGCCTCTACGCCGCGATCAAACGCTCGCTGCCCGCGCGCGGGAACGAGCACTGGTCGCAGACTAAGCAACAGCGCGCGCTCGGCGATCGCCGTCGAATGCTCGGCGATACGAGTCGAGTGCTGCCCGAACTGCACCGGCGGGGCACCGCCTCTTGAGCCATAGAATCAAGAGGGCTGTGCCGTTCACACTCCGAAACCTCAGGGACGATCTGGAGGACGTTGGGTCGAATTTCGACGGCTCTCCGGACCTCGAGTTCCGCATGGCGAGCAAGGCGCTCGAGCTCGAGCGGTCGGGTCTCACCTATCAGCGCATACCGCCCGACTATCGCTTCCCTTACGGTCACACGCACAAGGAGCAGGAGGAGGTGTACGTGGTCGTCAGCGGGAGCGGGCGAATGAAGCTCGATGACGAAATTGTCGAGCTCAAGAAGTGGGACGTGGTGCGCGTCCCCCCGGGCACGTGGCGAGGCTACGAGAGCGGGCCGCGGGGCCTTGAGATCCTCGTGTTCGGTGCGCCCAATCTGGGGGAGAATCCGCGAGAAGATGTCGAGGGTCAGCGGGACTGGTGGGCCGGCCGCTAGAGCACACCAACACTGTCGATAAGGTTCTGTCCTCGATCGAGTGACAGGCACTCGTACCGGGTCCCGAACGCTACCAGCACTGCACGGCAAGCGCTCGGCGTATGTGGTCTCCCGATTGACTACCATCGAGCACATGGCAATCCAGCGGATGGACCACGTGGGCATAGTCGTCGAGGACCTCGCTGAGGCGGTGGCGTTCTTCGTCGAGCTCGGACTGGAACCAAATGGCGAAACTCAGATTGAGGGCGACTGGGTGGACCGCATCGTCGGACTCGAGGGCGTCCAGGCCCAGATCGCCATGTTGCAGACCCCAGACGGACACGGACGGGTCGAGCTGGCGAAGTTTCACGCGCCGTCAACCGGCGGCGACCACAGGAGCGCTCCAGCGAACGCTCCGGGCATCCGCCACATCACGTTCGCCGTCGATGACATCGACGCTGTCCTCACCCGCCTGCGAGCGCACGGCGCGGAGCTCGTCGGGGAGTTGGAGCGCTACCAGGACATCTACAAGCTCTGCTACGTCCGCGGCCCCGCAGGGATCATCGTCGAGCTAGCTGAGCGGATTGGCTGACCTGACCGACTGGGCCTGACTATAGGCTTACCTCCGTGCCGTCAAAGCTCAGACCCGAGGTCGCGGTTCGGGTCGTTTGCGTGCTTTGGTGCGCGCTGGCGTTCTCGTCCTCCGCGGCGGACGCGGCCGAACCGCCGATGACGGTCCTCGCCACCGAAGGCAAGCCGTTCAGCGGACAGGTGGCGGACATCAAATCGCTGGCGTGCGCCGTGAAAAATCTGAGCAGCGCGGAAGCCTCGATCGTGTGGGGCGACGATCCCACCACCGAAGGCACGGTGAGCACAGACCAAGCTGGCACCGGTGTGTCGGTCAGCGGCACGCACACCTACCTCGCCGCAGGCACCTACGAAGGCACGGTGAAACTCGACTACGAATGCAATGGGGCTCACCTCTCGGCAAGTGCCGCGTTCACAGCGGAAGTGAAAACCCCCTCCCAGGAACCTCCGCCCACAGAAACCACTCCCCCACCCCCCGCCTCACCTGTCGTCAAAGCCACCTTCAGCGTGGTGTCCGTCGCCCCGGGACGCGCCGTGCTCGACGCCTCGGCCTCGGTTCCGCCGGGCGCCGAAGCCACCAGCTACAGCTGGAACTTCACCGGCGGAGCGCATCCCGACGCGATCTGTCAAGGCAGCGAGCCCCAACTGACCGTAATGACCCGTGGGGCGCTCAACACTACGGTGAGCCTGACGGCCACAGACGCCCAGGGAGTCGCGAGTGTCGCCCGCTTACCGCTCGTGGTTGCGGCTCCGAGCCTCCACCTCTCACACGCCGCGCGCGCGGCGGCGGTCCACATGAGCGCTCCGTCCGTGCGCCGGGCGGTGGGAGCGCCGGTCAGCCCCTCTTTCACCGTGCTCGGCGAATGCTCGGGGACCCTACGTCCAGCGCTGGCCCCGCTCACCAGCACGGGCGCGCGACTGGTCACCAAAGGCGTGGGGCTTGGCGTGCGTCCACTCGGAAGCATCGGAGCCCCGCCCGAAGAATGCAAACAGGACATCGAGTTCGGCGCCGCCGACGTGCTGGGGTGTTTGAAGGAAATCGGCGAACCCAACCAGCTTCCCGGTGGCATCACGAGTGCTTTGGCGGGATTGTTGTGTGGGGCACACGACAAGTCCTTCTGCACTCCAGTCCTGAGCGCCGCGGCCAACGCCGGCGCGAGCTTCGTGGGAGAAGAACTGGGAGTCGCCGGCGCGACCCGAACGAGCACCGCCAGAGAGGCATCGATCCTCGAGCAACAAGCCACGCTGGCCGTTCCCAGCGCACTGAAGCGGATGGGTTTCCCCAGTTATTACTCGTGGACGGCGGTCCGTGTCGACGGTCTTGACATCGATCCCCAGGGCGGCCAGCCAATCCTCGTGATTCCCTCGGCGAGCATCGTCGTCTCAGCCGACGCCTCGATCTATCTGCTCGGCCATCAGATCTCCCCCGTGCACACGGTGGCGCTGTATCTCCCGGCCAAGGGCGGCAACCTTGGCGAAATCTCGCTCCCCCACAAGTTGCCGCTCATCGGCAGCCTCCCGTTCAATGGCAACATCGCCGTGTCCCTACAGCGGGCGGGTGTGACGCTGGCAAACGGCGACACCTGCGCCTTTGACTGTGCCGCCATCTCGGTCAACGCGGAACTTCCAGGTGTCTTCAGCGACGGCGAAGGCCACGGGCTGAGCGCAGGCGGCGTGCTCACTGCCGACGATCGACAAGGTCTACAGCTCGACTCGCTGGAGGTCAGGATTCCCCACGCGGAGATCGCGGGGATTGGTGTGGACAAGGTGGACTTCCGCTACCGTCGCTCTGATGACTCGTTGCGCGGAGAAGCGACGCTCGACCTGCTCGCCAGTGGGGAAATCAGCGCGAGGTTCGCGTTCGTTCATGGCCGTTTTCAGGAAGGCCACGTGGCCTGGAGCGCAGGCGATGGTCCCGGCATCGACCTGGGCGGTCCGATCCCTATTTTCTTGACCAGACTCGGTGGCGGCGTCACCATCGATCCGGCGGTGCTGAGCGCCGAAGGCGCGATCGCCGGTGGCGGGGATGTGATGGGTTGCTCGCTGTTCGGGATCAGCGGCACCCTCACGATTCAGTTCGCCCCGTTTGAACTCAATGCAAACGCCGCGGGCGAACTTTTGTGTAACCAGGTCGCCGAAGAGTATTTCCACGTCGATGAAGCGGGCGACATCGGACTTGGCGGCAATGTGCACATCGAAATCTACGTGCTCTCTTTCGAAGCTGGGATCGCCTTCGAAGTGAGCCAGGGTCATTTCCAGTTCGACGGCAACGTCAACGCCTGCTTGCATCTGCTGGGCGAACACTGTCTTGGCGCGGAGGTGGTGGTGTCAGACCACGGTGTCGGCGCGTGTGCGGATCTCGGATTCACTCATGCGGGGGCGGGAATCGTGTTTCCCGACGAAACCCACTTCATGCTTGACTCGTGCGACATCGCCCAGTTCCGCTCGCTGCCGATGCCCGCGAACCTCGCTTCGCTGCGCCGCGTTCCCGCTATCGCCGGCATGTCGGCGGGCGCGGCTCAACACTTCCCGACCGCCTCCGAACCATCCGCGAGTACGGCGCAAACGTTGCCGAGCTTCACCGTCCCGCGCGGTCAGAGCGTCACCGCGATCGGGGTGCTCGGCGCGGGCGGCGCTCCGAACGTGACGCTGAAGGGACCCGACGGACGCACGATCCAAACGCCCGCCAGTGGGTACCTGAAGGACTCGAACGAGGTGGTGATCGCCGACGGACGCAAGACAATGGAGACCTACTTCTTCATAAATCATCCCGCGCCCGGCAAGTGGGCGATCGCAAGCGACCCCGGCTCACCGTCGGTGACCGGTGTGGACCAGGCGGCGGCGCTGCCGAGCCCAGACCTGCACGCCAAACTCAGCAGGGTCGCAAGGGGCAAGGAGCGCCTCACCTACTCGCTACGGAAGATCCCCGGCCAGCAGGTGAGCTTCGTCGACGCCCGTAAGGGCCACGGCTTCCGTGTGCTCGGCCAGGCTCGCGGATCCAAAGGCACGATTGTGTTCAGCCCCTCGGGCGACCTCGGGCGCAGGCACGAAATCATCGCCTGGGTGACCCAGGACGGTCATCCCCGTGAAGATGTCAGGCTCATCCACTACACGACCCCTCCACCCCCGCGCTCCCTGCTCCGCGAGGACTGAAGGCCACGCGCCAAGGCGCGACAGTGGCCGTCCGCTGGCGCGCCGTTACGGGAGCCGTTGGTTACGCGTTGACCGTCCACCTTTCAAACGGAGTGCAACGGCACTACGCACTCGGAATCCGCGGCTCGGGCAAAAACCGGCGACTGACGCTCTCGATTCCAAGTTATCTAGGAGCCAGCGTGAGCATCGCCGCCCAAGCACCTCGCGGAGCTGGACATCGCGCCGGTAGGCGCGCCACAGTGAAGCTGCGCGCGGGACACAGGCCACGAGGAGTTGCGATCACGCCGTACGTCTCCTGAGACACGGTCCACGTGGCGGACGCATCCTCCCCCGCCACTTCCAATTTATACCAAAAACAAGGCCCTCATGAGGCCTCCAAACATGCTCCATAATCGCCCGCCGCAAGCCAGAACCTGCGGGAATCAGTGGCCGTGGCACGGCTGTTTGTTACCAATGAGCGAGATTGGAGTGTGGTTATGACAGAGCATGAGGTGGTGATCGCCGGAGGCGGTCCGACGGGGATGATGTTGGCGGCCGAGCTGGCGTTGGCGAAGGTGGATGTGGCGGTAGTCGAGAGGCGTCCCGACCACGAGCTCGCCGGGTCGCGAGCCGGGGGGTTTCACTCGCGTACGATCGAGGTGTTCGATCAGCGCGGGGTTGCCGATCGCTTCCTCGCCGACGGTCAGGTGGCTCAGGTCGCGACGTTCGCCTCGACCGTGCTTGACATGAGCGATTTCCCGACACGCCACCCTTATACGCTGGGGATCTGGCAGAGTCAGATCGAGCGGATCATGGCCGCCTGGATCGCTGAGTTGCCGGTGCGAATCTACTACAGGCGTGAGGTGAGGGGCTTCGCGCAGGAGGCGTCCGGCGTGCAGGTCGAGCTGTCAGAGGGTCAACCGTTGCGGGCGCGATACCTGGTCGGGTGCGACGGAGGACGGAGCGTCATCCGTAAAGCGGCAGGCATCGAGTTCCCGGGGTGGGAGGCGACGAGGAGCAACATCATCGCCGAGGCCGAGATGGCGCAGGAGCCGGAGTTGGGCGTCCGCCACGACGCCCTTGGCATCCACGGGATCGGCAGGTTGGAGTATGAGATCTGCGACGGGGAGGTGATCTACAAGGATGAGGGGCCGGTGCGAGTGATGGTGACCGAGCGCTGGCCCGCGCCTACCGGTGAGCCCACCTTGGAGGATTTGAGCGAGGCGCTCATCGGCGTATATGGCACTGACTTCGGGATCCACAACCCCACCTCGATCTCCAGGTTCACCGACATGACACGTCAGGCAGCCACCTACCGCTCGGGGCGCGTGCTGCTCGCCGGGGATTCGGCGCACGTGCACTACCCCGCGGGCGGACAGGGCCTCAGCCTCGGTGTGCAGGATGCCGTGAATCTGGGTTGGAAGCTGGGTCAAGTGGTCAACGGGAGATCCTCTGAGAGCCTTCTGGACACCTATCAGGCCGAGCGCCACCCGGTGACCGCCCGTGCGCTCAGATACACGATGGCTCAAACCGCGCTCCAGCGACAGGACGAGCGCACGAAGGCCGTAGTCGAAGTCGTATCTGAGTTTGCCGGCATGGACGAGCCTCGCAAGCATCTCGTGGGGCTCATCTCCGGGCTTGACATCCACTACGACCTGGGTGAGGGCCACCCCCTGCTCGGGCGGCGCATGCCAGATCTGGAGCTCACCACCGCCGACGGGCCGCTGCGGTTCTTCGAGCTGCTGCACGACGCAAAGCCAGTGTTGCTCAACCTCGGAGAGCCTGACAGCTTCGAAATCGCCGCATGGACCGATCGGGTCCAGATGGTCGACGCCGAACATGACGGCGATTTGGAGCTACCGGTGCTTGGCGTGATCCCCTCCCCCTCCGCCGCGTTGATCCGGCCCGACGGTTATGTCGCCTGGGTCGGTGAGGGCGCGGACACCGGACTGCGGGACGCTCTGTGCGAATGGTTCGGAGCACCCGCGACATGACTGAGGCGGGCGTCTCACGTCGTGAGAGACCCTAACCGTGTCAACCGATGTCCTCCCCTGCGTTTACGGTGAAGACAATGTCTGCCCAACCCGCTGCCAGCAGCTACGGACACGTCTTCGATCGGGTCGCCGAGGAGTACGACCGTCATCGTCCCACCTACCCCGACGTGCTGATCGACCAGGTGTGCGAAAGCGCGGGCCTTGACCCTGGCGACACAGTGCTCGAGATCGGCTGCGGCACGGGGCAGCTCACGCGCAGCCTGTTGTCTCGCGGACTACGGGTGACAGCGGTGGAGCCCGGCGAGCAGCTGATCGTGCGGGCTCGCGACAAGCTGAAGGGCACTGGCGATGTGCGGTTCGTCAACGCCCGGCTGGAGGACGCTTCGCTACCGGGCGCCGAGTACGCCGCCGTGTTTTCCGCGTCGGCCATCCATTGGGTCGATCCCGAGGTGAGTTGGCGCAAGGCAGCCGACGCACTGGTGGACGGCGGCAGTCTTGCTCTGATCTCCTATTTCGGGCTTGAAGACGCCCGAAGCGCCGAAGATCAGCAGGCGCTCCATGACACCATGGTGAAGATCGCTCCCGACCTCGCCGCCGAGTGGCCTACTTACCGGGACCTCCCCTCCACTCTCGCCGGCGTTGAGACCCGGCGCGAGAACGTCTCAGAGGTGTGGGGGTGGCTGGGGAGTTATGAGCTCGCGCGCGCGTATGTGGCGGATCTGTTCGATGACGCGCGGATCGCCACGGTCCCGACGCCGTGGGAGCACACCGCCGAGGAGCTCACCGCCCTACTAGGGACGATGTCCTTCTGGGCGAGATTGTCGCTCGGGCAGCGCGACGCTCTCGCCGCCGAGCATCGAGCCTTCGAGCAGCGGATCGGTCGGCCGGTCCGCTCCAGCACAGTCGCCTGTCTGGTGCTGGCACGACGCCGGCCACGCAGCTGAACATTCTCTTTGGCCCGCCCTTGACCCGCTTGATCTCAGGCCAGCCGGCAGATCAGCGTGACATCCGAGGTTGAGCTAGCTCCCAAGTTGAACATCAACCCCGCCCCCACTACCCTCCAGCGTCGATGTCCAAGGGCACTAAACCAACCCAGGCGGCGATGCTACGCGCGCTGACGGCGCTCGTAGCATCGCTGAGCCTCGTTGCACTCGCCACCGGGTGCGGCTCAAGCGCCGACCCTCCCCAGGGCTTGACGATCGTAGGCGCGGGCCTGCAAAACACTCTGCCACCGTGGAAGCCCGAATACGCGCACCTGCAAGAACGGGCCAAAAAGGTCGGGTTGCCGCCCGTCGGCAAAGAAACATTTCACATACATGCGATGTTGCACATATATGTGAACGGATTGCTCTCCCCCGTTCCCGCCCTGATCGGGATCGAAGAGAGTAAGGGGCGTGAGACGAGCCTTCACACACATGACGGCACCGGGATCATCCACATGGAGACCAACCACCCCTACCCGTTCACGCTGGGGGACTTCTTCTCGGTGTGGGGCGTGAAGCTCGGCCCTGCGCAAGTGGGGGCGTTGAAGGGTCTGGGTGGCGATCACTTGCACTTCTACGTAAACGGCAAGCCGCTCACGAACCCCGCCGCGCACCTGCTCCACAACGGCGAGAGCATCGTTATCGGGTACGGGGCTGACAACAGCTTCCCCCACACTCCGAATACGTTCCTGCTCTACGAGGTCGAGCATGGACTCGGCGGGCTGGGATGCTCGCCGGTGCACAAGGGGAAAAAGGCAAAAAGCTGCGCCATCCCCAAGCCAACGCCAGCTGAAAAGGGCGCAAACAAGAGCTGATGGTCATGAATCGGGCGAGCTAAGCGCATCAACCTGACGGCCGGGCCCTCATACCGGTTTCACTCGTAACCTAACTTCTCCCTGGGCCGATTAGCAATGCCTCATTAGGTTTGCCAGACATACCACAGTCGGAAAATTCCAACCTCCAAGACCATGCTATGGTCCGCCGTTCTCTAGATCGCAAGGTGAGGGGTAATCAATGGCTCAGGAAGTCGAGTTCGGTCGGGGCGCAGCGGGAAAGATCCGCAGTTTCTGGGTTGGCTTTGGGCTCTCCGCCCTCACCTTGGGAATCTACGGTCTCTGCTGGTACTACTTCGTCAATGATGAGTTGAAGGACATCGGGATTGACAAGGACGACCAAAACCTCGCGCAATCGAGTCCTGCGATGTCAGTGACAGCCATCCTCGTCGGAGGGTGGGTCATCATCCCGCCATTTCTTTCTATCTACAACTACGGACAGCGCATCAAGCGTGCACAACGACTTGGCAACGTCCCGCTCGCACAGCAAATCAATCCGGTGACGGCCTTCCTGCTCTATTTCCCAGGGATGCTGCTCGTAATTCCGTACTTCCTTCACTTCTGGTATGTCACCAAGCACCAAAACATTGCTCTCAGGGCTGCTGGCGGCCTGCCGATCTCGGGCGCACCGGTCGATATCTCAATTTGACTACGTCGACACCTGCTCACCAGTGAGCCCGTCGTGCGTGCGGTCTTAGGAGGAAGACGCCACAAGCCTGCGGCAAATGTCAAACTCCACGCATGACCACGATGCCCCCGATCCCTGGAGGCTGCCTCTGTGGTGGGGTGCGCTTTGAGCTGTCAGAGACGCCACTGACCGCCGGCTACTGCCACTGCACGCGCTGCCAGCGGCGGACCGGCACGGCGTCCTCAGTGCAGGCGCGCATCGGCGGCGACACCCTGCGGGTGCTCCAGGGCGAGGAGCTCATCAAGACTTGGCGCCCGCCCCAGGGCGCCGAAAAGCTCTTTTGCGGGGACTGCGGAGGACACCTCTTCAGCCGCAACCCAGATGACCATCGCGAGATGAGCGTACGTTTGGGAGCGCTCAACGGCGACCCCGGCATCCGCCCGCAATGGCGGGCGTTCGTCGCCTATGCAGCTCCGTTCGAGTCGATCCCCGACGACGGGCTGGAGCGCTTCGCCGAGGCCAAGCCGCGCGAGTAGCGGCCCGGCCCGCGCTCCCCCGGCCCGCACCTTGCCGTCACGGAGACATCACATCTTTAGCTCTCCAACGGGTAGATCCGCAACTGCCGTCTTTGCCCACCCGCCTGGGGGCGGGGTTAGCCTTCCTCGCGTTCAACCGCCTTGACGAGCTCGATGAGCGTGATGTCGAGGCCGTCGGCGATCTTGCGGACCGTGCTCCAGGTCGGATTTGCCTGTCCCTGCTCGATCCTCGAGAGCGACCCCGCGGTGAGTCGCACGCGATAGCCGAGGTCTTCCTGGGTTTCGCCGCGCTTGGTCCGCAACCGTCGCAGGACGGCCGCTAGAGCCGGGTCGGCATCGGAGGAACGGGCTGCCATTGAGTGAGAAACACTCTCACGCCACGGGGACCCAAGTCCATGTGGTCCACAATGTGCGGCTTACCACGGATAGTCGACGCTGTATCATGCGCGCCACCGAATGCCCATTCGGCTTGAAGGGGCCGGCGTCGGGAGACCGTCGTCGGCCCCCTTTGTGCTCGAGCGAGATTCAGCCGCGCGAGGAGCGCGAGCCGCTGGAGCGCGGCGCGCGTGCGGGGGTCTTCTTGCGCTTCTTCGCGCCCTTGGCCTGTGCTCCGTTCTCGCCTCTGATGCGGGCGAGACTCTGCTCCAGCGCTCCCATCAGGTCGGGCGCGGTTGGAGTGGGCTTCGACTGCTTCTTCTCGGGCCGCGCAACCTTGATCTTCTGACCCTTGCTCTTGCGCTTGATCACCGCTTCCAAGTGCTCGCGGTGGTGATCCTTGTATCGCGTGGGCTCGAACGGCACTTCGAGCTCGGCGATGATCGCCATCGCGTTGTCGATCTGCTCGTCGCCCGGCGCCTGGGCGGCTTCGAGCGCCTCTGCGATGGGCGCACTGGAGCGCACTTCGTCGTGAAAGCGCATGGTCGTGAGCGTGAGCAGTTTCCCGCGCGGGCCAATGCTCACGAGGTGCTCCTTCGCGTGCATCACAAAGCGGCCGAGCGCCACCTTGCCCGAGCGGCGCATCGCCTCGCCGAGCAGCGCGTAGGCGCGCGCCGCGGCTTCGTCGCTCGGCACGAGCAGATACGGCCGATGGAGATAGATGGGGTCGATCTCGCGCTCCTCCACGAAGCGTTCGATGTCGATCGTGCGACTCTTGCGCGGCGCCGCGGCGGCCAGGTCGGCGTCGCTGAGCAGCACCCAGCGGCCGTCGTCCAGCTCATAACCCTTGACGATCTCCCCCCACTCCACCTCGCGGTCCTCGTGGGCGCACACCCTGCGGGTTTCGATCGGCGACCCGTCGGGTGCGTGCATCTGGTTGAAGTGCAGGTCGCGGTTGCGCACGGCACTCTGGAGCGTGACGGGCACGTTCACGAGACCGAAGCTCAACGAGCCTGTCCACAGCGAGCGCGCCATCAATGCCCTCCCCGCGTGCGCGTGGGCTTGCGCGGGCGCTTCGTAGACGCGGCCTCTTTCGCGGGCGCCGCCCTCTTCGTCGATGAGGTCTTATTCGGGGTAGAAGACCGGCGCTTGCCGCCCCCCGCCGCCTTGATGCTCGCCTCGAGTGTCGCCAAGAGGTCGTTCTCGCGCGTCACCGGCTCTGTGCCCGGCGCCTCGATCGCCTCGCCACGGGCCTTGCGCTCTATCACGGCCATCAGCGCATCCCGGTAGGTGTCGTGGAACGCGTCGGCCTCAAAGCTCGAATCGAGCTGGGCGATCAACAGTTCCGCGGTGTCCACCTCGAGCTTCGTGGGGGCCTTGGGGGCGCTCTCCCCCAGTTCCACCTCGCCCTCAGGCACGATCTCATCGGCAAAGCGCATCGTGTGCAAGGCGATCGCATCCTCGAGCGCGCGGATCGCCGCCAGGTGGGATTTGTTGTGGAACACGAAGCGTCCTATCCCCACGCGGTTTGAGCGCTGTAGCGCCGCGTGCAGCAGCCGGTAGGGCTCCTCGCCGAACTTACCTGGGCTGAGGTGGTAGGCACTCTCGTAGTAAACGGGGTCGATCTCGGCGGCATCGACAAAGTGCTCGATCTCAACCACGTGGGCTTCGGGACCGTCGGCGACCGCGAGCTCCTCCTTGGAGAGCACCACATAGGAGCCTGAAGACACCTCATAGCCCTTCACCAGCTCGCTGTAGGGGACCTCCCTACCCTCCTTCACGCATACCCTGCGGTGTTCGATCGCCGCGCCGTCGGTGGAATGGCGCTCGCGGAAGGAGATCTTCTTGGACTCGGTGGCGGAGTGGAGCTTCACCGGCACGCGCACCAACCCGAAGGCGACGGTGCCGTTCCACAGGGATCGGGGCATCGGCATGGGCTACCCACGATACGCCCCACAAACGCTCAGCGCATCCCGCGGAAGGGCAACTGGGCGCGGTCTTGCAGGCCCGACGCCGAAGACGAGGATGGCTGGCTTAGAACGCCCGGGATGTGGGTAGGGGTTTAGGAGAGCTGTAGCGGCCACAGTGTTACCGCTGCGCTCTACCATGAAAAGCAACCAACTGGAACGGAGGATCGAGATGGTGGCAATCGACACAGCAACATCCACTCTGAGCCTCAATAGCGTCGCCGGCGAGGATTTGCGCCAGTTGTTCGAACGCTGGCAGCAAGATCGCGATGAGGCAGCACGAGAGGTGCTGGTACTGCGATTCATGCCGCTTGCCCGCAACCTCGCGCGGCGCTACGACCGCTCCTCCGAGCCTTTCGACGACCTGCTTCAGGTCGCCTCCGTTGGACTATTGAAGGCGCTCAACCGCTTTGACCCCAACCGCGGCTGCTCTTTTGCGTCCTTCGCTGTGCCGACGATCCTTGGCGAGATGCGCCGCTACTTCCGCGATTGCGGTTGGTCGGTGCACATGCCCCGCGGCGACCAAGAGCGGGCGCTGAAGGTACGCGAAGCCCAGGAGACACTTACAGCCGAACACGGTCGCGCACCCACGGTCAACCAGCTTTCTGTATATCTGGAGATAGATCAGGAGCAGGTGATAGATGCGCTGCAGGCCGGCCAGGCTTATGAGGCGCTCTCGCTGGATGCGCCACGGCCGGGCGCCGAGGACGAGACGATGAGCTACGGCGAGTCCATCGGCGAGAACGACGATCGCTACGAACTCGTGGAGCTCGATGCCACCGTGGTGGCCGCCCTCAAACACATACCCGCACGCGAGCGGGAGATGCTTCGCATGCGTTTCGTAGAGGAACTCACTCAAACCGAGATAGCGCAACGGGTGGGGATCTCACAGATGCAGGTATCGCGACTGCTGCGGCGCTCGCTCGCGCAGCTGCGAGCATTGACACGGGATGCCACGAGCCGGGCTTAGGGTTCCGCTCGGGCGTTATCGTCCTACCCCTGCGACGCTCGAGCAACGAAGAGCTCTATCCGTGCGATCTTGCACAGGTCGCCAAACCCAGCCGATGGCTAGCTCGCCCCCAAATGTTCGCCTCAGCCTTGCCGCCACCGCGGAGAACGTGGTGCTGGTGCGGGAGATGCTCTCTGGGGTAGCCGACGGGATCGGTCTTACCGCGGCTCACTTGAACGACATCCAAACCGCGGTGACCGAGGCGTGCAACAACGTGGTACTGCACGCATACGAGGACCGTCCAGGGCCGCTGGACGTGGCATTGTGCCTGCTTGAGCACGCCATCGCCGTTGAGGTGCGCGATCGCGGGGTTGGCATCGAGTCGCGTGAGAACGCCGAGGACGACGGGATCGGTTTGCACGTGATCAGAACACTCGCGCGCACCGTCGAGGTGGACCGGCCTTACGGCGGAGGCTCGCGGGTGTTGATGGAGTTCGAGGCCCCCGAGGCCACCCCGCTGGAGCTCGACCGGGAGGATTTGGAAGCCCGAACGCTCAAGCTCGCCGAATCGCTTTCGCTCACCACGGTGAGCATCGCCCCAATCGCTCTGGCAGGGACGGTTTTGCCGCGTTTGGTGAGCGCATTGGCGGCGCGCGCGCACTTCAGTACCGATCGCATCTCAGACGTTCAACTCCTGGCGGACACGCTAGTCGCGCACGCCCGTACAGCCATGCACGGCGACCGTCTTGACGTCGACGTGGAGGTCGAGCCGCGTGCGCTCGAATTGCACGTGGCCCCGATCGTCCCCGGCCGCGGCCGCGGAATCGTGAGCGAGTCGGAGTTCGACGGTCTGGGAAGGATCATCGAGAAGCTCACGAGTAGCCGTCGGGTGAGGACGGCCGACGGCTACGAGAGGCTCACTCTGCAGATGACAGATCGACGCTAGGCAAAATGGTTGCGTGGGGCGAGTTATTGCTTTGCGTGTGACTTTAACTCTTGCCATAACTCGGGGGTTCTGAGAAGGGTTGCGTGGTACTCGGGGGTTCTGAGAGGGGTTGCGGGGGGAATAATCATTCCCGGCCGTCACGGCCTAGGCGCTAACGCGGCGACGCCATCACGGCCGGCACCGCCGCGATCACAGGTAACGAGCCGGCCTTTCGGTTAGAGGAGATGAACGCGGGTAGTGATGAGAACGTAGACGCGTGATGCGTCGCTTTAGAGGATGGAGGATCGAACATGGTTGCTCTAATCGCGCTTGTGCTCATCCTGGCCCTCCTTGGAGGCCTAGGCTTCGCTGTGCACATTCTCTGGTATGTGCTGATCGTGGCGCTTCTGTTGTGGGCGATTGGCTTCTTCATCGGCGGCGCGCCCGTCGGCGGCGGTCGCCGCTGGTATGGACGTTAGTAAGGGTGGAATGCTTGTAGTGCCTGCAACACATTTCGCATACTCCGCGTCCGGGCGATTCACATCCGCCGGATGGCATACTTACGACATGCGAGATGAGGCCAGGGAGGGCCGCGATACCGTGGAAATGCGGTTCACAGCTCGGGATTTGAGAGATGTGCGCCAGTTAGTATCGGGCTTCACCGAGGTTTCACTTGGCAAAGCCCGCACAGAGGATCTAGTGCTGGCGGTGAATGAGCTAGCGACTAACAGTGTGCGTCACGGCGGTGGGGAAGGCACGCTGCGAATGTGGATAGAAAGGGATTCGGTGGTGTGCGAGATCCACGACGCCGGCCACATCGCCGACCGACGGGCGGGTCAAACGCCCCCGACCGCCGACCAGCCGAGCGGGCGAGGACTGTGGGTGGTCAATTGTCTCGCCGATCTCATGCAGATCGATTCGAGCCCCACTGGGACGGTAGTACGCGTGCAAATGCTGCTCGCCTGAGTAGCGCCGTCCCGCCCAGGGGAATCTCCTCATCGGCCCAGGACGCCTTCTCGCCCTGCTGGGTTGGATCTGCCAGGCGGCTGCAATACTGGAAGCCTTGGCATGACGCCTGACTGGCGCTGACGTTTGTCAAACCTACCGGGGATCAGCCATGGGAACCAGAGGAACGGAGTCGACCAGCGTAAAGGCCGAACCCATAGGGGACGTTGCTGCGAGCGTGCTCATCGACGCGGGCGCGGTGCTGGCAAGCTCGCTCGATCCCACCACCACAATGGTCCAGGTGGCGCGACTAACCGTGCCGCGAATCGCCGATCTGTGCGTGATCGACCTGCGCGACGAGGACGGTTCGATCCGGGATGTGGCGGTGGTGGCGACGCAGGAGAGGATCGCACGGGATTTGGAGAAGCTGCGGGAGTCCTATCCGCTCAACCCCGACGGCCAGCATCCAGTGGCACGCGTGATCGCAAGCGGCGAGCCGATGCTTCTCTCCGAGATGACCGACGCTCTGTTGAGCTCCTTCGCGCAGGGATCGAAGCACGCCGAGTTTATGATCAAGCACGACTATCGGTCGGCTGCGGTGGCACCGCTGCGCGCTCGCAACCGCACCCTCGGCGCGCTTTCGCTGCTGCGACTCGGCGATGGAGTTCGCTACGGCAAGGAGGATATGGAGCTCGCCTGCGAGCTCGCTCGCCGCGCGGCGCTTGCGATCGACAATGCCCGCCTCTTCTCAGACCTGCGCCGCGCCGAGCAGCGCCTTGAAGCGGTGCTGGTGAATCTCGCGGAGGCGATCACAGTGGTGGACGAGGGTGGACACACGATCTTCGCCAACCAGGCCGCCGCCGACCTGCTGAATGTCAACAGCCCGGAGGATCTGATGGGGGCCCCGCCGGGAACGATCATGCCCCGCTTTCTCGTTTTTGACGAGCAGGGCCGCGAGCTCGACCTCGAGCACATGCCCGGCAGGCGCCTGTTCGCAGGCGAGCAGCCCGAGCCCTTGCTCGTGCGCAACGTGGTGCGCGCCTCAGGCGAGGAGCGTTGGATCATCGTGCGGGCCTCCCCCGTCACCGATCCCGAGACTGGACAAATGCTTTACGCGGTGAACGTGTTCGAGAACATCACCGCCGTCAAGCGGGTGCAGCTGGCCGAAAGCTTTATGGCGGGCGCGAGCCGCGTGCTTGCCTCCTCGCTCGATTACAACGAGACGCTACGACGTGTCGCCCGTTTGACCGTGCCGACGATGGCGAGCTGGTGCGCTGTAGATCTACTCAACGAACAGGGCGAAATCGAACGCGTGGCAGTCCACCATCCCGACCCCGCGATGATGGAGCTGGCGGAGCGGCTCAACCGCGACTACCGCCTCTCCCCCGACGAGCCTGCCGGTGTACCCGAGGTGATTCGCACAGGCGAAGCTCGCGTATACACCGACATCCCCCCCGATGCGCTCGCGCAGTATGCACGCGATAACAAGCACCTGGAGCTGTTGAGTGCGATCGGCGCGACGGCAGTGATCCTTGTCCCGATGATCGGCGCGGCGGGCACCATCGGCGCGATCACGCTTGTCTCCTCGGGCGAGGACAGAAGGCTCTCCCATGACGACCTCCCACTCGCCGAACGCTTGGCACGGCGCGCGGGGACAGCGGTTGAAAACGCACGTCTCTACACCGAGCGGACCAGGATCGCCCACACGCTGCAAAAGGCACTCCTGCCAGAGTCGCTACCGGAGATACCAGGCGTGGAGGTGGCGGCGCGCTATTGCGCGGCGGGGGAGCTCAACGACGTGGGCGGAGATTTCTACGATGTCTTCGAGCAGGGAGAAAACCGCTACTGGATGTTGGTGATAGGGGACGTGTGTGGCAAGGGGCCACGAGCCGCCGGCGTGACTGCCCTTGCGCGTCATACCCTGCGCGCCGCTGCTATGAGCGAGCAGTCTCCTGCGGAGATGCTCGCGACGCTGCACCGGGCCCTTCGCCGCCAGCCGGTGGGCGCCGACCTCTGCACCGTGTGCCTCGTGGCGATGGACCGCTCGGCACGACACACACGCCTCACAGTGGCGCTCGCGGGCCACCCCCCGCCGCTGCTGCTTTCCGCCGACGGGGAGGCAAGTTTGATTGGAGAGCACGGAACCCTCCTCGGGGTGCTGGACCCGATCGAGGTGGGCCTAACGAGAGTGGAGCTCCAACCCGGAGACACCTTGCTGCTTTATACGGATGGTCTCCCCGACGCCGGGGGCGCGGGTGTCCAGCTTGGTGAGAGAGCGATGATCGAGATGTGTCGCAAAGCCCCGCGGGCCAGCCTTAAGGGCATGCTGGCGCACATTGAGCGCGAGGCAGTCGAATATGCCGAGGGGAGCCTGCGCGACGACCTCGCGCTGTTGGGGATACGTGTTCACATCGATGAGCTACGGCGATAACATCACCGCTGTGGAGCACGTGGGGGAGCATCTCCAGATCGAAGCGCATAGCGAGCCCGACCGCGTGGTGCTGGAGCTTCACGGCGAACTCGACCTGCTCGGGGCTCCTTCGCTGGAGGAGGCCATCGAGGGCGTGGAGGCCGGCACGCCCTCGATCATCGTGCTCGACTTGCAGGATCTCCAGTTCGTGGATTCCGCGGGCTTGCGTGTGATCCTCAGCGCCCATGAGCGCTCACTGAACGGCGATTGGTCGTTTGCCCTCACACGCGGCACCGAGCAGGTTCAGCGTCTGTTTACGATCGCAGGCGTCGATGATCACTTGCGCATCATTGATTCGCCCGACGAACTGTTCGGTTAGGCCCCACGCGCCGGATACCGTCACCGACGGGCTATAACGTCGTGTCGATGGCTAACGCAAACAACGGCATCGAAGTTCAGGGCCTCGTGAAGGTCTTCAAGGGCGATGTGCGGGCAGTCGATGGCATCGAGCTGCAGGTGGCCCCTGGGGAGATCTATGGCTTTCTGGGGCCCAACGGCGCCGGCAAGTCGACCACCGTGCTCGTACTCACGACGCTCTTGCCCCCTACCTCCGGCAGCGCGCGTGTGGCGGGCCTCGACGTTGTGCACCAAGGCCCCGAGGTGAGGCGGGCGATCGGCGCCTCGCTACAGGAGTCGGCGCTAGACCCCTTTCTCACCGGCCGCGAGCACATGCGCTTGCAGGGCGCTCTGCACGGTTTGTCCAAGGCTGACCGCGAGAGCCGCGGCAGCGAACTGCTCGCCCGCGTGGGCCTCACAGAAGCCGCCGACCGCAAGGTGAACGGATACTCCGGAGGGATGAAGCGACGGCTCGACCTCGCGCTTGCGCTGCTGCATCGTCCGCGCCTGCTGTTCCTCGACGAGCCCACCACGGGCCTAGACCCCCAGAGCCGGGCGGCGCTGTGGGAGGAGGTGAGGCGCTTGGCCGATGAGGGAGTAACGGTGTTCCTGACGACCCAATACCTCGAGGAGGCCGACGTGCTGGCCGACCGCGTGGGGATCATCGACCACGGCAAGATCGTCGCCGAGGGGACACCCGCCGAGCTGAAGGCGCAGATCGGAAGTCAAACCGTGGAGGCGATCCCCCGAAATGCCGCCGACCGGGAGCGTCTGGCGAGTGTGTTGCATCGCTTCGGCGCAGAGTCCCCCGCATCAGCGGGCGGCGTGGCGGCACAGCTCGGTGAGGGCGCGAGCGAGCTTGCCGAGATCGTCCGGGCACTCGACGCTGAGGGGATCGCGGTGGCTGACCTGAGACTTCACTCCCCCACGCTCGACGACGTGTTTCTGGCGAAGACCGGCCGCTCGCTGGAGGGCGCCGCAGACGAGCCGGGCACCGAGGATGGGGATGGGGACGAAACCCCCACCGAGCCCGTGGCGGCGTGAGGAGCCGCGTGTGTCAGACACATCGGGCTCGCTGCGGCATGGGTAGCGGCGGGAGCATGGCGTGAGCGCGGCGCTCTCCACACAGGTATGGGCGCTCGCACGACGCTCGATGCTGAAGACGCTACGCCAGCCATTCCAGATGTTCCCGATCATCTTCTTTCCCGCAATGCTGCTTGCGGTGAACGCAAGTGGGTTGCGCGCCGCTACCCACCTACCTGGCTTCCCCACCAGCTCCTACATCTCCTTCGCGATAGCGGTGGCCTTCATCCAGGGAGGGATGTTCTCGCTGATCAACACCGGCACGAACCTCGCGGAGGACATCGAGAGTGGATTCTTCAACCGCTTGGCACTCACACCGATGCGACGGGTGTCGTTGATCGGAGGGATGCTGTTGGGCGTGTGTGCCCTCGGCGCGCTCCAGTCAACCGTGTATGTGCTGCTTGGGTTGGTTGCAGGCGCTCACATCGCGGCGGGTGCGTGGGGCGCGCTCGTATTGATAGCCCTCGGCGCGCTGGCGGCCACCGGCTTCGGTGCAATCGGCTGCTTCGCGGCGCTTCGCACCGGCTCGGGCGAGGCGGTTCAGGGGATGTTTCCGCTGTTCTTTGTGTTCATCTTTCTCTCCTCTAGCAACCTCCCGCGCAACCTGCTGCGCACGGGGTGGTTTCACACCGTCGCGACATGGAACCCGATCTCCTACTTGATCGAGGGCTTTCGCAGCCTCTACATCGTCGGCTGGGACACCACCGCGCTCGCGCGCGGCTTCGCGGTGGCGGCGGGGCTTCTGATCGTCGGCTTGGCGCTCGTGGCGAGCGCGATGCGAGCAAGGCTGCAACGGACATGAGCCTCGAACCGGGACACGCAAGCGTGTGGGGCGTCGCGAAGGCGATCGCGTGGCGGGGACTTCACACTTACACGCGCCGCCCCGACCTGTTCATCCCCTCGCTCGTGTTCCCACTCGTCTTTTTCGCGAGCTTTGCCGGCGGCCTGTCCGCACTAGGGTCGATCCCCGGCTTTCACTTCCCGGCCGGGTACACAGCCTTTCAATTTGTGTTCGTGATGCTCCAGGCAGCGATGTTCTCGGGGCTGTTCACAGGTTTTACGATTGCGTTCGACTTCGAAAGTGGTTTCGCGCGCAGGTTGATGCTCGCGGCCGAGAACCGTCACGGGATCGTGTTGGGGTACGCGCTCGTGGCGCTCTCGCGCGCGGCGATCACACTCACGGTGGTGACGGGGGTGGCGCTGATCGCTGGGATGCGGATGACAGGCGCCGGCGTCGATCTCTTCGGCCTGTACGGGTTGGCGGCGCTTTTGGTGCTCGTAGGGTACGGGTGGGCGGCGGGAGTTGCCTTCCGCTTCCGTTCGATCCAGGCGGGACCGCTGATGCAGACCCCTGTGTTCCTGATCCTCTTTCTCGCGCCTGTGTATGTGCCCTTGGCGCTACTGAAGGGCTGGATTCACGCGGTTGCGAGTGTGAACCCGGCAACCGCGTTCCTGGGGGCCGGGCGCGGGTTGATCTCAGGTGCCCACGACCACACGCTGCTTGCCTACGCATGCGCTGTCGGTTTGATCCTCATTTTCTCTGTCTGGACCCTCGCCGGTTTGCGTGCCGCCGAGCGCTCGTAGGAGAGGCGCCCACCCCGATCCCTCCATCGCCGCCGAACGGCCCTTCAGCTTCGGCTTCAGCGCGACGGCGACGGCGTTCTGCGGCCTTCACCACGGCCCGCCCTGCGGTGTCGAAATAGTCGGCAAACCCCCGCTTGCGAGCCGTATGAAAGCGCTTGGGAAGCGGGGCTCGCAACTCGTCGCGTATCGCGCGCTGCAATTCGGCTGCGAGTTTGCCCTCCAGGGAGCTCGACCCGGCGTCGTTTCGCAACTCCATCCGTCCCGCCGAGCTCGAGTAGTCATACAGCTCGGTTTCCCTGCGCCCGGCGAACTTGACCGTGCCAGGCGCGAAATCCGAGTACACCGCGTACTTCGCCTTCGGGGTGCGTAGCGCCACGACGTGCAGCGGCGCCTGCGCGGCGTGCGGAACCATCGCGAACTCGGTCACCGTCTCATCGGTGGTGTGCAGCACATACTCTCGCCCCGCTGCTGAGGGGTTGGCGAGCATCGAGGAGAGGTCGTGGCGGGAAGCGAGGTGGGAGTAGTGGGAGTCCCCCCGCCACGCCGAAGAGCCCGTGGCAAGGTCGAGCAGCAACGGAGGCACGTCCACGCTGGAGGTGAGCCCCGTACGTTCCACCTTCGGCGCACTCACAAGTTCTTCGCGCAGGTCGCGCACCATCAGCGGCACGCGAATCGCCTCCTCGTAGGCCCCGCCGCCCTTGCCGCGCATACCGTGCGAGGCGCCGTACTCGCCGTGGTCGGAGGTGAAGACGACGATCGTGTTCGCGGCCACTGCGGGCCGGCTCATCAGCGCGGCCATGACCGCGCCGATCCAGCGATCGACCTCGCCGAGCAGCTTCAGGTACAGGTTGATGAACGGCAGCCACGACGCCGCGACGTTGGACCCCGAGAACGGGACGCCGCCGAAGCCGGTCGCCGCGGTCTGCTGGAGCGAGAGCTGGAGTCGCGGCTTGTGGCGCGCGATCAGCTGCTTCGGCGTCTCGAAGTTCGCCGGCAGCGAGCCGACGACGCGCGGCGCCGACTTCTCGGGGCCGTACTGGTTGCTCCAGCGGTACCACCAGGCGATGTCGTGGGGGTTCACGAACGACACGGTCGTGCACCA